>CAYJKJ010000003.1:27498-168363 GCA_964370715.1 uncultured Faecalibacterium sp. | reverse complement strand
TGCGTGAACATAACTTGATTGACTATGCGGATTTAGAACAAAAGACGGCAGAGGTCACCGCTAATTTTAACAGTCTTAATGATAGAATAAAGAACGCTGAAAAGCGCATTGCTGAGGTTAAAGTTTTGCAAAGCCATATCTACAACTACGCCAAAACTCGTGAGGTTTATGTAGCTTATCGCAAGGCGGGGTATTCCAAAAAGTTCTTTGAAGAGAATCGCTCCGAGATAGTTTTACACAAAGCGGCAAAGGAGGCTTTTAATCAGCTTGACAGAAAAAAGCTACCGACAAAAAAGGAACTTCAACAGGAGTTTTCAGAACTTCTTTCTCGCAAGAAAACTCTTTATACTGAGTATCAAACGGCGAGAAAACAGATACAGGATATTCAAATTGCAAAGGCTAATATCGACCGTCTTTTGGGCGAACACCATGACCAAAAGCAAAACGAAAAAACACAGGAACAACGTTGATGTTCCTGTGTGATATTAGCACCCGAAAGGGTGTGTAGCACGGTAATTAATTACCGTTTTTCAAGGGGGTTTGGGGGCGTTCCACCAACAAGCGAGCAAGGTTTTGTACAACCTTGCCCTGCTTGCTACAAAACTTATAGAGGATTATTGAAAATACAAACCCTCAATAAAAAACCGATTTGCTTTTTGAATACAAATCGTTTATTTTGCAGGTTTAACGATATCTTTAATAATTGCCGAAACGTGAACCGCTTGTTCATCGCTTAGTAATTGCAAATCTTCCAATAGACATTTTAGCTTTTCCGGATTTTCGGATGTGCAGTCAAAAAAGTCTTTGGGGGATATGTTTAGGCAATCACAAATATCCATAAATGCTTCCATAGACGGAAAATTGTTTCCGTTTTCAATATTGTTTATATACCCCTCTGATTTGCCGATATATTCGCTCATCAATCTTGCGGAAATAGCTTTTTTCAGCCTTAGTTTTGACAGCCTCTCTCCAAACGCTTTTTTAGATTTCATGTTCCCACCTCTATGTATAATTGTACACGAAATCAGCGAAAATATTATCCGATATAATTATATGTTTAGTGTTGATATATTAGATTTAATCTGATATTATTGGTTACAAGATAGGCTGTTTTAAATCTATCATTCTTAATTTGATTAATTATTTTGTATTCTTAAAAATTTAGTAAGCTGAAATCCTCTCGTACTTGTGATATAATTTAGACAATATTATACAAAATGGAGGATTTGAAAATGCTCAAAATCGCAATTTGTGATGATTTATCTCAAGAAAGAGAAATAATAAAAAATATTTTGACAGAGATACAAATAAAATGGGAAGTTGATTTTACAATTAAATGTTTTTCAAGCGGTGAAGAGTTGATTGCAAAAATTAAAAATGAATTTTTTGATGTGATTTTACTTGATATTGTTATGAATGGGATTGATGGAATAGAAACAGCGACAACTATTAGAACTTTCGGCGAAAGCAGTTTAATCATATTTGTTTCTTGTACTGATGATCGGATAAGAGAACTTTTCGATATAAGAACAATTGGATTTATTGATAAACCAATAAAAACAGAAACATTTGAAGCACTTTTAAAAAAAGCATTGAAAATTGTTTCAAGTGAAAAGTCGGTGTTTTTTACATTTAACAAAAATGGTTTTCTTAAAAGTATTCCATTAAGCGAAATAATATATTTTGAAAGTAGTAGGAACGAAATAATAATTCACACTACAAGAAATGAACTTAGATATTACGATACACTTTCGGCGTTATGGGAAAGAATTAAAGATTTGAATATTTTTATTTTGCCGTCACGCACATATATATTTAACATGAATTTTATTTCAGTTAAATCAAAAAAAATAATTTTTGAAAAAAATGGGGAGATATTCAATATTGGTGAAAAATATAAATCTGATACGCAAGAAAGGTATTTAAATTTTATTGAGAAGAGGTGGATATATTGATAATAAATTATTTGCAAGTCATATACTATGCTGCTATTAGTATTTTGTCACTTTATACTCTATACAGTGCTTTGTATACGTTTTTTTCAAGGAATGAAAATATAAACAAAAAAATTGTATTTTTAATTTATGCGTTTTACATTGTTTTAAGTATATTTACATATGTTGCAACACTTGATTCGTTAATAATTATTTTAATACATGGCACAACCGTTATAGTCATATCATTGATTTTTAAGTGTAATATTAAAAACTGCTTGTTGATGGCACTTACATGGACTGTATTTAAAAATATACTTGAACTTTTTGTTGTAATTATATTTATACAAATATGGGGAAGAGATTTGCTATTATCCAGAAACGAAACGTTAAATATGATAGGGACTGCAAGCACTAGTTTAATCGCTTTAATTATTGTTAAACTGTTGCAGTTGTCAAAAAGAAAAGAATATTTTAATGAAAAGAAAAGCTCTTTCGATTTTTTGAAAGCTTGCATTATTCCCGGAATAAGCATATCTATAATCTATATGTTTTTTGAAATGGTGTTTAATACGCATTTTATTGATTATGCGATTTTACTATCATTAATACTTTTGGTGTTTATAAATGTTTTCTTCTTTTATCTATTTGATAAACTTAAATATTCTGAAAATTTGAAACTTGAAAATTTGCTCCTTAAGGCACAAAAAGAATTTTATTTTAATATTGAAGAAGAAGTTAAATCTTCATTTCAAAAAGTTAGAACAGTTAAACACAACTTGAAATATGATTTGCTGTATATTAAAGCCAAAACACAAGAAAAAAACGAAAAAGCTCTTAAAGAAATCGAGCAAAAGATAGATTTAATTATTGGAAAAAGTTTATCAGAAGACCTACGAGAATATACAAGAAATCAAAAACTGAATTTATTGTTAAATTATAAACTTCAACCTATAGAACAACAAGGAATAATGATAGATATAAAAATTAATGTGTCGGAGAACGCTGACTTTGATGAAAATGTTCTATACGTTATTTTAGGTAATATAATAGATAATGCGGTAACTAATTTTAATACAGAAAATTGTTATAATGAAAAGGATAAAAAACTTTCACTATTAATTATAGATGATAACGGAAATTTGTGTATAAAAGCAAGAAATCCTTTTAACAATAAATTGAAATTTTTTGAGGGAATTCCTATTACCAATAAAAAAGATAAATTGAATCATGGAATTGGTTTAAAGAGTATAAAAAAAATAGTTGAGGAAAAAAACGGGTATTTTAGTATACACACTACAAATAATATATTTGTAATAGATATAATTTTGTTTGATGAAATCCCGAAATAGCAAATAACAACATTAAAAAACTTTTATCGTAGGACTACTATGATAAAAGTTTTTTTGCTTCAACGACAGAAAATCTTACATTCTGTCCTTTTTTTCATACATTCTATCCTTAAACTTAAATTTTTTGGGCAAATAATAGTACACTACCAATATAATATTTTTAAACAAAGGAGAATTGTCCAAATGAAAAAATTTATTCTTAAGTATGGTCATGTTATTTCTGCCGTTGCTTTGTATGTAACAGCTACATCTGCAAGCACCATGTGTTCTATTTTTTTCTATGACAGAAAATTACCAGACTCCGCAAAAAAGCTTCGTAAATTTTAATGTTAACTAAGTTTATAGATGAAGTTGCAGACGTATTAGCAACTTCTTTAACTGAAACGCAAAAAGATAAAGAAATACTTGTCTTTGGGTTAACCACAGCTTTAGAACAAGTTTTGAGTATAATTATAACCTTAGTTTTGGGATTTGTTTTAGGCATTGTTTTTGAAAGTTTGTTGTTTTTTATTGCGTTTTCATTTATTCGAAGATATGCAGGTGGATACCATTGCGAAAAAGTAGTTAATTGTTACATATCTTCAATAATTGTTATTGTATTTGCCTTGTTAATTATTAGATTTACACCAAGCGAAATATCTAAAATAATGAGTATTGTTTTACTGCTAATTACTACTCCGATCTTGTTAAAGTTTTCCCCTATGTCGACTAAATGTAGGTCGATTGAAGAAGTAGAATGGAAATATTATCGTAAAAAAACTATAATAAATTTGATTATTGAGATAATTGTTATTTCACTATTATTGTTAGTAAACCTTAGGAGTTTTGCTTTTTCAATATGTCTTGGTTTTTTTTTAACCGGAATATCAGTGCTATTGCAAAAGTTTGCAAATAATCTAAAGCAACCCTAACACGATACTTTTACTCATTAATGAATTGCATTTGGTGAACTGGATTTTAAGTGAATGACTTAATCTAGGGTGTAATCATTAACGTTTCTTTTTTGCAAATGTTGACGATGCGGAAAAGTGCCAAAGCACGTTCTCGTATTCTGTCGAGATTGGAGCTTAAAAAAATCTCGACTATGAAAACGCAATGTTTTTAAAGTCGGGATTTTTTTGGATTATTTTATATAGAAGAGGTGGGTCCGATGGGCTAATAAAAATTAGCATACTGTAAATAAAATTTAAAAAATAAGGAGATTAAAAAATGAAAAAGAAATTTTTGTCAAAAAAGTTGTTGTCGGTTTTAATTATTTGTGTGTTGATGGCTTCTATATTTGTGCCAATGGCTTCGGCAAGCAGTAACTATACTATTGCAAGTTCAAGTAATTCAGGACAAGTTTTAAATGTTTACACTTGGGGTGCTACAGCACAAAGCGGTCAAAATGTCACTATATGGCAATCGAGTGGTAGCAACACACAGTTGTGGAATCATGTTCCAAGTGGTGGTTATTTTATAATAAGATCAACATCTAATACTGATGTATCTCTAAATTACAATCAAGCAACGGGGAAATGCACTGTATATGATATTGCTACTAATAATGCTCATAATACACATGGAGATTACCTTATAAGAACAAATATAACTAGTGGAGGTCTGGCAGATACTATGTCGTTACCTCACTATACAAACAAATATTTAACAGCTACTTACGGATTACATAATGGTTCTCAATTATATTGGACAGCACCAACTAATTGGAATTTATCAATGTGGTTTGCAGGAAATTAATTAACTAATATGGCAATAGTTAAACTTTTGTTTCGCTATTGCCATTATAAGAAGTTTAAAAGTTAAAAAACAAATACAACCATAAGCGAAGCGGGTATGGAGAGACCATGCCACATTTCATAAAATTTTGTGTAAGAAAGGCGCATGGTCATAATTATGATAAAAATAGTTTATTTAATATTTTTGTTTCTATTCACTAGTCTTTTTACGGGATGCCACGACAGTTCCATTAAAACTCATTATTCAGAAACGGAGCAAGCCCCTGGCATTACAGAACAACCTGCTGTTTCGGAAACACAAGTTAGTGTGGTTGGGCGTAATCCTAACTCGATTTATTTAAGTACTCACAAATCAGGTAAAACTGAACATGGTTATTATCATGCTTTACGATGGATGAACGAAATGTATGAGGGTGAATCGGAATCTATATATATGCATAATTCAAATATAACATATATCGACTATGCTTCCGGGGTTCTTACCTATCTTTGCTCCGTTCCGGGATGTCTACATAACAATGAAAGCTGTACAAGCTTTATTAGGTATCCGAGAGGAATTGAGATTTTTCCAAACCATTCCGAAACATATCTTTTTGTACTAGCTCTTGGCGCTATGGACGGTGAAGCTTTGGGGGATGAGGATCTAGCAAGAATATATCGTATGGATATGGATGGTTCAAATCGAAAAGAAATATACAAACTACCGGCTAACGAAAGTTTTAATACTTTTACACCCGATTCTATAATCGCCGATGAACAACATCTTTATATTACGGTACATATCACAAAATCTTCCAATGAAACAATTAAAGAGCTAAGAAAAATAAATATTGAAACAGGGGAAGCGGAAACTTTGTTGGAAATGCCAATACAAGAGATGATATATTCCGCTTTTGACGATACAATTATAATAACAGACATATCAAAGATGAATGACTTGTCAAGAGCATACGATTATCATCAAGGGTCGACGCATAATCCGTTGCCTGAAGGGGTAGTAGGATATACAACTTATGCATATTCGCTTACAGATAATACAAAAACAAAAATATTTGATTGGCCTGTAAGACTTGGAATGATAGACGATAATTATTTTTTTGCAATTGTAAGAACAAGCGATGAGTTTGGGAATTTAATAGTTCATGATTTAAGAACAGGCGAACAAAAAGTTATTGAAAATGTTCCGGCAAATACTGAAGCGGCTATATTTTTGTCAGATTACTATGATGAAAATGTTATATTATCGTATACGGCAATAGACCAAGAATATGCCGAAAACAACGAACCTGTTTTTAACGATATTGGAGATGAAATTGTTAAGCACAAACTTTTAATGTATGCAATTAATATAAAAACAGGACAAGTTAAAGAGTTGACTTTAAGGTATAACGAGGGAACTTTTAATGACGGGAATGTTGGGATATTGTCTGAAACTGAAAATGGTTTTTTGGTAATATCCAATGTGTTATTTAACTCAACTAAAACTATATATGACAGAGCCGGTGTTGCTCATACCTATCCATATTCAAGACCGGTTTACGCTTTAATCGACAAAGACGACTATTACAACAGCATACCAAACTACAGAATAATAGAGGATTTGATATAGCAGTATTAAAAAAAACAAAATACGGAGGACAGCAAAATGAGGAAGCAAGTTTTATTTCTATTGGTTTTAGTTTTAACCCTCTCGCTTTTGGTTGGGTGTTCTGAAGCTCCCCAAAAAGAAACTACCGAGAACCCCGAAACGGTAGTTCAAGCCTTTGAACAACCCGAAAATACAGGGCTTAAAATGATTACGCAGGGCGAAACTCAACACGGCTACTATGATACAATACAGTGGCACTTCGAAATGTATGACTATCAAAACACGCCACATGATTTTTACACCTCGAATATAACGTATATAGACTATGCGACAGGCATAAAAACGTTCCTTTGTTCCGTTCCCGGCTGTTCCCACAACAACGAAAGCTGCACAAGTTTTATAACACATACAGGTTTATTAACGATTGCAACAAATTCCGACGAAACCGCTTTGTTTGTTATAAACGACGGCAGAATGGGACAACCGGTAACCGATGATGACCAGCTGGCAAAGATATACAAAATGGATCTTGACGGCTCAAATCGAACCGAGATATATGAATTTAAAGCTAACGAAAGCTTATCTTTGGATAACATAATTGCCGACAGAGAAAATTTATATATAACCACATATATTTATCAAGATGCGACAAAAGGCCCAACATATGAATTGAGAAAGATAAACATACAAACGGGGGAAGCGGAGAAACTTTTAGAACTAGAACAAGGGCAACATATAGTTTCGGTGTTTGATGATATTATCTGTATAAACGACAGCCGAAATTCCAAACAGAGCTTTGCCTTTGAAGACAGGCTGGATATATTATACGAGATGCCAAACGGCGAAACTAGCGGTACATTAACTTATGGTTTTTCGATTAACGACAAAACTTTAAAAAATCTGTATGATTGGACAACCCATAACGGATATATTAAAGATAACCATTATTTCGGCTATGCTATAACGGGGGAAGAGACAGGAAAACTTATCGTTGTCGACCTTAAAACGGGAGAGAAAAAAGAGATAGCCGATATCCCCGCAAAAGATACATCGCCTATAACTCTTTCAAATTTCTTTGAAAACACAGTTCAGTGGAATTATATGACCTCTGTGATTGCATCGGTCGAAGATCAAGTTAACCCCGACACAGGAGACGTCAAACAACTTGTCATGTCAGAGGACACGATACATAAATCTGTTATTAACATCGAAACAAACGAGGTTGTAGAGTTAGAGCCTTACGAAAAAAAACAATATTCCGATCAAGATATTTGGATAATGGCTCAAACAAACGATGAATATCTAGTTATCGTGGGGAAGGATGACAACGCAACATTCACGCTTATCAACCGAGAGGGCGTCTCGCATACTTTTAATTTTCCAAGGCTTGAATATGCCCTTATCGACAAAGACGACTACTACAACAACATAGAAAACTACAGGATAATTGAAGATTTAATTTAAACATTAAAAAAGGTAACTTGTATGACAAACACCGACAAACTCGAGATAATTTCCCTTAGCAAGACCTACTACAAAAAAACAGGGCTTTTGTGGAAAGCCGAAAAAAAGCCTATCAAAGCGCTAGACAGCGTTTCGTTTTCGCTCGCTCCGGGGCTTTATGGGCTGCTAGGACCTAACGGAGCGGGCAAAAGCACGCTTATGAACATAATAGTCGGAACGCTTGAGGCGGACGACGGAACGGTTTTGTGGAACGGAAAATCGACAACCGAACTGGGTATTAAATATCGTCGAGTGTTGGGGTTTATGCCCCAACAGCAAACGCTTTATGACAACTACACGGGCCGAAGGTTTCTTTTATACATCGCAGCACTCAAAGAGATTGCAAAAAGCGAAGCGCTAGGCGAAGCCGAACGAGTTGCGAGCTACGTTAACCTTACGGGTGAGCTTGATAAAAAACTCTCAGCGTATTCGGGAGGGATGAAACAAAGGTTGCTCGCTGCGGCATCTCTTATCGGTTCGCCAAAGCTTTTGGTTATGGACGAACCAACGGCAGGGCTTGACCCAAAAGAAAGGGTTAGCCTTCGCCACACTCTTAAAGAGATATCAAAACAGTGTGCTGTTATTGTTGCAACCCACGTTGTTTCGGATGTCGAAGACGTTGCAAACGAGATACTAATTCTTAAACAGGGCAAAATTTTTGACAAAGCCTCTCCAACGGATTTGGTTGAAAAATATGCCAAAGGTCAAAACCTCGAGGCGGTCTATCTTAATATTTTCGGGGAGCAAACCGAGTTATGAGATTAGTAGGCTTTGAATTAAAAAAACTTTTTGACAAAGGCACTCTTGTCTATATTATGGTTGTCGTTATATTCGCCAACCTCTTTTTAATATGGACAAACAGCGATGTGCGCTCTACAGTTGCTTCGTCGGGAAGCTACAGAGCCTTGACAAAGGATATCGAGGGGTTAAGCCTTGACGAGAAAAAACAGTTTCTCGACCAAAATGTCGAGATGTTCTATGCGCTTATGTATATGGAACGGTTTCTTCTTGATGGGATTCCTTTTAAGACAGATGAGTTTTTAGAATTTGAACAAGAGTATGGTGATATATATAATTTTAAACGATATAATCTTTACACCGAAAGCATTTCACAAGAATATCTGTTTTTTTCCGAAATACAATCGGAACTAAACACGGTCTACGACTACGAGGGGTTTTTAAACTCGACAACGGAACAAGCAGATATCTTTAGCCAAATTTCGATATTCCAAACAACCGACGAGGAGCAAACGTTTAGTTCGCTTAACACTCAAAAGACAGTTGAAGCCTATCAACAATTGTTAACACGAGAGATTGAGATAGATTATTTTCCGCAAAAAGGCGTGTTCACCGCTATAGACTTTTTGTATACCGATGTTTTTATATTGCTGTTTATGATATTGATAGCAGGGCAGATAATAAGCAGCGAGAGAGAAAGCGGAATGCTTTATTATATAAGAACCACGCCAAAAGGGCGGCTTAAAACCGCCGCCGCAAAGGTTGGGGCGCTTTGTGTATCGCTTTTTTTCGTGCTAGTTGGGCTATACGGAACAAACCTTTTGTTTTGCGAAATAGCGTTTGGATTGGGAAATCTTTCTCGCTCGGTGCAGTCGTTGCCGTTTTTGTTCCGCTCAACGATGGATATATCTGTTTTTGAATATCTGATTATCTTTATCGGCGCAAAATGGTTTGTTTCGGTGGTGCTGGGTATTTTCATAATGTTTGTCATACTATGCACAAAAAAGCTTGTATTCGGCCTTGTTGCTTCGTTTGCCGTCCTCGGTTTGCAACTGGCTATTAGGGTGTATATAGAGCCGTTAAGCACCTATGGTGTATTGCGCCATGCAAACTTCGTGGGCTTTCTCGAGGTTAATGAATGGCTTGGAAGCTATCGCAATCTCTATTGGTTCGACAAACCTATCGAGATGATTAAAGTTGTTTTGATTAGTGCGTTGATATTTTTGATTGTTTTAACCGGTGCATTTTTAATCTATTTCACAAAAAGTTATATATCCCCGGCAAAAGTTACCTCGAGAAAACGATTTAAATACCAAAAACATACATCAATTTTAAGGGAAGAACTGTTTAAGCTTGTGTTGACAAACGGCGTAATACTAATTTTAGTGGGGTATGTTGGATATAACATATATCAAGGGGTAACGAGCGAGAGCTATATAACCCCAACAGAGATATACTATCGCCATTATATCGAACCGCTTTCGGGGAGATATACAAACGAAAAATATCTTTGGCTAACCGAACAAAGCGAAGAATTTAACGAGTCGTACAGCATGGATAAGATGTATCAAAGCGAGCAGATTACAGAGAATGAATACTTAATGTATAAATCCGGAAACTATTCGCTATACAGCCGCAGAGATGCGTTTGAAGGGATTATACACGAAGAGATTCCGTATATCCTTGAAAACGACGGCGCACAGTTTGTTAATCCGGCTGGATATATGATCTTGTTTGATCTATATGATAATCAAACCACATTAACCCAAACCGTTGTTTCGGCGTTGTTAATTTCGCTTTGCGTTTCGGGTGTTTTTTCGCTGGAACGTCAGAGCGGTATGGAGCGGATTTTGAAAACAACGCCACTCGGAAAGTTTAGGGTTAAGAAAAACAAGATTATAATATCCGCTGTCATCGTGGTGATAATAACTATTGCGACGCTAGCGCCCTCCTATATTCAAGTGGTTCGAGACTATGGGTTGTTGGCGTTTTTCGCTCCGATAAAAAGCCTTAGGATGTTTTTTGAGATGCCGAATGTATTGACGTTTTTTTCGTTGTCGCTTGCAACGCTTGTTGTTCGCTTGGCGGCAGGGGCATTAATAGCTATGACGGCTTTTTTCCTACAGACGTTTACCAAAAGGACACTGACGGTGGTTGCTGTTAACTTGATTTTATACTGTGTTCCGCCTCTGCTTGCTCTGTATGGTGTCGATAATATGCGGTTTTTCGGGGTCTATCCTCTGTTTCATATTGCGCAGTTTTTAACAGAACCCTATGGGGGAGCGATAGTCGTGGCTTCGGCAGTTTGCGCCGTATTTTTTGTAGTTTTGGGTGGTATGTTCTTGTTTGATTTTGAAAGAGACGATTTTGAGAAAAGGGAAGAGACGAAATAAAACGAGAGGGCAACAGCCTTCTCGTTTTTGTTAAAACGTTCTATTAACGTTGGTTCTATAAATCTTGTTCGTTTTCGAGATTGTGCCAAACGTTTTGGATATCGTCGTTATCCTCAAGATGTTCAAGCAGAATTCTCATCTTTTTAAGGTTTTCTTCCCCTTCAAGTTTAACATAATTTGAAGGAACATATTCAACATCAGCAGATAGAAAACTATAACCCATTTCGGAAAACTTTTCTCGAACCGCCGAAAGTTCAGTGGGGTCGGTGAAAACTTCGGCGATATCCCCGTCGAAATCGATGTCGACAGCGCCTGCTTCAAAACAATCCTCCAAAACCTTGTCGGGGTCTTTGCCTGTGATATCGGTTATGATGATTCCTTTTTGGGCAAACATAAACGAAACGCAACCCGTTGTTCCAAGGTTTCCGCCAAACTTATCGAAATAATGCCGAACATCTGCCGCCGTTCGGTTTCGGTTGTCGGTCAACGCTAGAACTATAACGGCAACCCCCGAAGGCCCATAACCTTCATACATAATCGAATAATAGTCGGTTTTATCCTCCGCAGAAGCTTTTTTTATAACTCGCTCGATGTTTTCGTTTGGAACATTTTGCGATTTTGCTTTTGAAATTATATCCCTTAACTTTCCGTTGGTCGAGGGGTCTTGCCCGCCTTCTTTGACCGCAACGATGATCTCTCTTGCCATCTTTGTGAATATCTTTGCTTTTTGGCTATCTGTTTTTTCTTTTCTTCTTTTTATGTTGTTCCATTTGGAATGCCCGGACATATTTTTTCTGGCTCCTTAATTAATTGTATCGTCTATTTTTTCTTGGTTGTTTTTTTTCTGAGTTCAGCCCTTGTTTCTTTAACCTGGGCTAGCGTTGATGCTATCGTTTCTTCGCATTTCTTCAAAAGGGTTTCGCAGTATTCGATAGTTGCTTTTTCGGTCTCTTTGCTTTTAGCTCGAGCTTCGGTTAAAAGCTCTTTCGCTTGTTCTTGAGCGGTTTTAAGCACCGCTTCATGCGATATCATTAGCCTTGCTTTGTCTTCGGCTTTTTTTGCAAGCATATCCGCTTCGCTTCTTGCGGCTTTGATGATCTCTTCACGATCGGCAACGATAGCTTTTGCATCTTTAATCTCTTGCGGAATGTGCATCCTTATATCATCAACAGCATCACGGACTTTGTCGATGTCGATCATTCTTTTTCCGCCGGTAAACGGAAGGTCCCACGCTTCTTCGAGGATATCGTCTATCTTGTCAAGGTATCTGTCTATAGCCATTTTCAATCTCTCCTTTTTAATGTTTCGGTTATATCTTCTAGGATAACGGTTGGAACAAAATCCGATATATCTCCGCCAAACGAGGATATCTGCTTAACCATGCTTGAACTAAGATACATATATTCTTCGCTTGTGTTTAAAAACACAGTTTCAACTTCGGGATTAAGTTTTTTATTTATAAGCGACATTTGAAATTCATATTCAAAGTCGGTGAGCGCCCTTAAACCTCTAACAATCGAGCAGGCGTTTTTAAGTTTTGCATAATCAACCACAAGCCCATGCGAGAGATCAACCTCGACATTATCGAGATGTTTTGTAGATTTTTCAATAAACGAAACTCTTTGTTGGTCGGTAAACGTTGAACGTTTATCGGGGTTAACCATTATGACAACGATAATTCTGTCAAACAGTTTGGAAGCACGCTCTATGACGTTTAGATGCCCTTTTGTTATAGGATCAAAACTGCCGGGACAAATTGCTAGTCGCATATCTCTTGATCCTTTCTGTATAACCAAAGCTCAGTTTGCCCATGTTTATATGTTTTGGCTAGACGACAGTTTTCGATATCGCCCGGCATCTTGCAACCCTTTTCGGTTTTAGCAATTATATACCCGTCGTCACAAAGTTTTTCACAAGCGAGAACAACAGCTTTTCTTGCAAGATCAAGAGAATAGGGTGGGTCGATTAAAACGATATCAAACATATCGGGCGTTCTTCTTAAAAATCGAAATGCATCGTCATGATAGACAAAGCAACCGGGAAGACCTACTGATTTTATATTTTCCGAAATAACGGAACAACTTTTTTGAGAGTTGTCGACAAACACAACGTTTTTTGCTCCTCGGCTTAATGCCTCAAGCCCCAACTGTCCCGAACCTGCAAAAACGTCTAGCACTTTTGCGCCCGGAAGGCTGAAATGGATAATCGAAAATATCGCTTCTTTGACTTTTTCGGAGGTTGGGCGAACATCGTTCCCCTCAAGCGTTCTAATCTGCTTTCCTTTTGCTTGCCCCGTAATAATTCTCATATTATAACCATGCACCTTTCACACATAAATTCCCATGAAAAACGTCATGGTTCCGTTTGTAGCCACTTTGTTTGTGGTTGTAGCTAGCATTTTAATTTTTTGTGTTTATATAATTATTAAATAATATAACGATATTGTCAAGTGTTAAAGAAGTTGTAGACAGCGTTTGCAGAAACTTTGTTCATGCCTTTAACCTCGACAAGCTGTTCAACAGTAGCTTTTGAAAGCGCTTCGGTTGTTTTAAAAGCTTTCATCAAAAGCTTTGCCCTCGTTTCGCCGATACCCTCTATCTCGGTTAGCACCGATTTAAGGGTCAACTTGCTATGGCGTTTTCGCTGGTATTCAACGGTATAGTTATGTGTTTCGTTTTGTATAGCAGTAATTAAATTAAAAGCCCCTTTATGCATCGAAACTTCAATCTCACCCATAAGCGAAACGATTCCTCTTGTTCGATGTTTGTTGTCTTTAACTAAACCAAAAAGCGGAACATCTTTAAACTGGGTGTTTTTCAACGCTTCCGAGATGACCGAAAGATGACCCTTTCCGCCGTCTAGAAATATAACGTCGGGTTTAATCGAAAACCCGGGGCTTTGAATAGCAAAACGAGCGGTTCTTCTCGACAAAACTTCCGCCATAGAGGCATAATCGTCGACCCCGTCGACGGTTTTAATTATAAATCTGCGGTATTCGTTTTTTCGGGGTATTCCGTTAATAAACACCGTCATGCCGGCAACAGCGCTGTCGCCGTAGTTTGAGATATCATAACATTCAATGCGTTTTAGCATCTCTTTTTTGCCAAGCAGGTTTGAAAGCTCGGCTAGCTTCGCTTCGGTTTTTGTCTTTCGCCCAAACTCTATCTTGATAAGCTCGGCGGCGTTGGTGTATGCCATCAAGATAAGCTGTTTGTTTTCGCCCTTTTGCGGTATTAAAATTGAAATATTTCTTTCGGACTTTTCCGATAAAAGCTTTTCCAAAACCTCTCTTGATTCAAAATCGCTGTCACAATAGATTTTTTTCGGTATTGAACGATCGATATAATAATGCGTCAAAAATTCATCTCGAGCCGCCGATATATCCGGCGTGTCATAGAATATCGCTTCGTCTTTGCCGATTAGCCTGCCTTCAGAAAATCTTAGCACCGAAACCGCAACTGCCGATTCGTTGCCGGCAAACGCAAAAAGATCAAATTCATCTTTTTCGTTGCTTCGAACAACCTTTTGTTTTTGTTCGATTTTTTTGATGGAATTGATGGTGTCTCTTATTTTTGCGGCTTTTTCGAATTCAAGGTTTTCGCTATGGGCAAACATATCCTCGGTTAGCTTTGCAACTATCTCTTTTGTTCCTTTGGTTATAAGTTCGACGGCGTTTTCGATGTTTTTAAGATACTGTTCGTTTGAAACTTTCCCCTCACACACCGCCGAACAGCGCCCTATATGCGCATTTAAACAAGCTCTTGTTTTGCCGATATCTTTTGGGAAAACTTTTTTGCAGGTGGGTATCGAAAAAGCTATCGTTGCAGTTTCGACCAGTTGCTTTAAGACAAAAGCGTTTATAAAAGGCCCGATATACCGAGCGCCATCATCTTTTTTTTGAAACTCTGTCGTTATCTTTGGATATGGTTCGTTTGTTATCTTTATATAAGAAAACCCTTTGTCGTCTTTTAAGAGAATGTTATATTTTGGGTTGTGTTGTTTGATAAGAGAACATTCCAGCATCAACGCTTCAAATTCACTGTCGGTTACTATGAACTCGAAATCAAATATATTAGACACCAGTCTCGTTGTTTTAAGGTCATGCATTGCGCCAACCCTGAAATAGCTTGAAACCCTGTTTTTAAGTTGCTTTGCTTTTCCGACATAGATAATCTCTCCCGACTTGCTATGCATAATATAAACGCCGGGTTTAAGAGGAAGAGCGTTTGCTTTTTCTCGTAGTTTGTTTAATATATCTGACAAATGCTTTCTCCAAACAAATAATAATAGATAGAAAAAAACCGCCCACGTTAAATGAGCGGCAATGCTATCGCCTCATACTAATTATAAATAATTAGCACTATTCGTTAAATCCCGAGCTTATAAGCTTGACAAGACCTTCAACCGCTTGCTGTTCGTCTGAACCATCGGCAATTATACGAATTGATGTTCCACCTACTATTCCGAGCGAGAGAACACCAAGAAGACTCTTAGCATTAACACGGCGTTCTTCTTTTTCAACCCAGATGGATGATTTATATTCATTTGCTTTCTGGATAAAGAATGTTGCCGGACGAGCATGAAGACCGACTTTGTTTTCAACTAGTACATCTTTTACAAACATCTTCACTGCCTCCTTCTTCAAAAAATACAAAATTACAACTTATAGCATTTATATGCCTGTAATAATAATAATATATTAATATGATAAAATCAATTAAAAAAACGTTAATTATTTATTTTTTGTAATATAACTAAGTTTCAGCAATTTTTTACCCATAGTTTCTGTGCAACTTTCACACTATACAAAAAAAGTTTTCAACAAATTGTACATAATTGGAATAATAAGGGCGGGGAGAACGTTGGCAGTTTTGAATTTAAAGTCGAGCGAAAAGTTTAAACCGATACACATAACGATGGCATAGCCCACCATGCAGACCTCGTTAATCGCCGACATCGGAACATCCACCATAACTCCGGCGAACAGCGCAACCGCTCCTTGAACGATGAAGACGGGAACGGCGGAAGCGATTACCCCAAAGCCTAACGTTGCGGCAAGAAGAAGCGCCATAATTCCGTCGATTATAGATTTAACCAAAAGAAGCGTCATGTCTCCACGCAAAACCTCGTCCATAGGTCCTAGGATCGCCAAAGCTCCGATTGCAAAAACAAGAGCAGAGGACACAAAGCCTTCGCTGAAACCCTCTATCTTCAAAATGCCTTCTATTTTTTTTGCGCCTTTGTTAAGTTTATCGTCGATCTTTAAAAGTTCTCCGATTATAACGCCTATGATTAAGCTGATTATAAGTAGCAGTTCTCCGCTTGTTGCAAGGCTGCCGTCTACCACCGTTAGCGTGATCTTTAAAAAGCCCATAAGCGCTATAAGTATGACCGAAAGCCCTTGAACCTTAAAGAGCGGCTGTTCAATCTCTTTTGGGATAAACCTTTTAACTAAAAGCCCCAAAGCTCCACCCGCAATAATCGCCAACGCATTTATCGTTGTTCCTATCATTTTTTCTTTTTCTCCTTTTTTTCTGTTTCCTTTATATAACGCTCATACATATCGGGGCGTTTTTGTTTGGTTATTTCAAGCGACATCTCGTGTTTCCATTTTTCGATGTTGGCATGGTGTCCCGAAAGCAAAACTTTTGGAACGGATCTTTCGTTCCAAATCTCGGGGCGAGTATATTGAGGATGCTCAAGAAGCCCGTTGTAGTGGCTTTCTTTTTCTACCCCGGCGGTTTCCGACAGCACCCCTTCGCACTGCCTCGAGACGGCGTCTGCAACGACAAGCGCCGCAAGTTCACCCCCCGTTATGACAAAATCGCCCAGCGAAAGTTGTTCATCGACAATCTCATCGATAACCCGTTGGTCGACCCCTTCATAATGTCCGCAAACAATAGCGATGTTTTCAAGCTTTGCAAGTTGGTTTATCTTTTGTTGATCGATAACGCTACCCGTTGGAGTCATAAACAAAACGTGTGGTCTTGTTGTTGTTAACGCTTCGACCGCCTTAAAGCAATCATGTATAGGCTGGGCGTTCATTATCATCCCATGCCCTCCGCCATACGGAGCATCGTCTACCTGCTTTTGTTTGTTAAGGGTATAGTCTCTTATATTGTGGGCAAATATCTCTATCTTGCCCTTTTCGATAGCTCGTTTAATTATGCTTTCTCCGATATATGCATTTATCATATCGGGAAAAAGCGTTAGAATATCAATCCTCATCCGTTAAAAGCCCCGCTATTGGTTTAATGGTTATTTCGCCTTTTTCAAGGTTAGTTTCTTTTATAAATTCTTTGACCGCCGGTATCATTCTTATATCACCGCTTTGAAGCTTTATATGGTATATATCATGCGCCGAGCCGTTTGTTACATCGTCGACTATTCCTATCGATTCGGATGTGTCGGCGTTTATGACGTGAAGCCCGATTAAGTCGTCGATGAAATATTGTCCTTTTGGAAGCTTTATGTCATCACGGTTTATATAAAAAATCTTTCCTATAAACTGTCGGCTTTGATCAATAGTGTCATACCCTTCGATCTTTGCGACCACAACATTTTTGTGGACACGTAAAGAGGAGGGCTTGATAGCGGTCTTTCCGTCTTTGTCTAGATAAAGCGTTTTAAAACGACATAAAAAGTCGGGGCTGTCGCAAAGGGGATAGAGCCGAAGCTCGCCCTTAATTCCATGAACCGTTACAACTTTTGCGCCTTCTAAAAACTGTTTCATATTTTCGTCCATATTTTCCCTTCAAATCAAAAACTTAAGTTCAAAGATTTGAAGATTATTTTTAAGCTTTTTTAATCGCCGACGCAAAAACTGCATCGGCGATCTGTTTGATTGTGTTATCCTATTTCAACCGAAATTTTCTTTCCTTCTCTAACCGCTGCCGCACGCATAACAACCCTTATAGCCTTTGCTATGCGACCTTGCTTGCCGATAACTCTGCCCATATCGTCTTCGCCTACCGAGAGGTGAAAAACGATTATGCCTTCTTCGTTTGGTTCGTCTGCGGTCACTTTAACTGCTTCTTTGTCTTCAACAAGACCTTTCGCCAATATTAACAAAAGTTGCTCCATAGTTAATGTTCTATCCTTTCGTGGTTAACTGGCGGATTATATAACGCCGTTTTTCTTTAAAAGCGCTTTAACAGTGTCGGTTGGTTGAGCACCATTTGCCATCCAATGTTTTGCTTTTTCGGCATCGATTTTAACGATAGCAGGATTTTTTGTTGGATCATAGTATCCGAGTTCCTCTATGAAACGTCCGTCACGGGGAAAGCGACCGTCTGCAACAACGATGCGATAGAAAGGAGCTTTTTTTGCGCCCAATCTGCGTAGTCTGATTTTTACCATTTTGTGTGTCCTCCATATATTAATTTTATTATTCAAAAAACCGTGTTAACGGAAAGTTTGATAAAAGCTAAACATAACCACCAATCAAGTGGATATGAACCAACCATGCGAAAGTTAACAAGAATTTGTGTCTAAAAGAAGCATGGTGATATTTATGATAAGAATTGAAATTATGCTTTAAAGGGTTTGCTAGAAGCCAAAACCGCCACCGGATCCGCCAAAACCACCAAGGCCGCCCATGTCAAAACCGGCACGACCGCGTTTGTCTTTGCGGTTCATCTTTTTAAGCATCTTGTTTGTTTGTTCAAACTGTTTAAGAAGCCGGTTGACATCCTCGACCCTCATGCCGCTTCCTGCCGCTATTCTTCGCTTTCTCGAAGGGTTGATAATGTCGGGGCGAGATCTTTCTTTTTGTGTCATCGAAAGAATGATGGCTTCGGTTTGTTTAAACTTGTTTTCATCAAGCGCTTCTTCGGGGATTTTTGCGCCGCCCGGCATCATAGCCATAACCTGTTTCAAAGATCCCATGTTTTTAAGTTGGGCAAATTGATCTAAAAGATCGTTCATATCAAAGCCCTTTTTCATCTTTTCGGTCATTTCTTGGGCTTTTTTTTCATCGAAATTTTGTTCGGCTTTTTCAATAAGGGTCAACATATCCCCCATTCCAAGAATTCTTGAAGACATTCTTTCGGGGTGGAAAATCTCGAGATCCTCTATCTTTTCGCCGATACCTGCGAATTTAATCGGTTTGCCGGTTACGGCGAGAACCGAAAGAGCCGCACCGCCCCTCGTGTCGCCATCGAGCTTGGTTATGATAACGCCGTCGATACCTATTTCTTTGTTGAAGCTTTCCGCAACGTTTACGGCATCTTGACCCGTCATCGAGTCTACAACCAAAAGCGTTTCATCAACGCCGGCGGCGGCTTTAACCTTTTTTAGTTCCTCCATTAGAACTTCGTCGATATGGAGACGACCGGCGGTGTCGACGATAACGATATCGTGACCATAGTCTTTTGCATATTTTATTCCGTTTTTAACTATCTTGACGGGGTCGCCTTGCCCCTCTTCATGGACAACCGCTCCCGCAGCCTCGCCGACAATCTTGAGCTGGTCGATAGCCGCCGGACGATACACGTCGCAAGCTATGAGTATTGGGCGCCTTCCTTTGTCACGATAAAATTTAGCAAGCTTTGCGGCGTGGGTTGTTTTACCGGAGCCTTGAAGCCCACACATCATGATTACGGTAGAGCCTTTTGAGTTAAGCTTTATTTCGGAACTTCCCGAACCCATAAGCTCGGTTAGCTCGTTGTTGACTATTTTTATAACCTGTTGGGCAGGGGTCAAGCTTTCGAGAACCTCTTTGCCCAAAGATTTTTGCGAAACGCTGTCGGCAAAATCTTTCGCCACTTTATAGTTGACGTCGGCTTCAAGAAGCGCCATGCGAACCTCTCGCATAACAAGCCTAATGTCGCCTTCGTCTAGCTTTCCACGTTGTTTAAGCTTGCCGAATATTCCGTTTAATCTTGATGTTAAACCTTCAAAAGCCAATTTAATATCTTCTTTCTTTATAAATTTCGAGTATAGTTTATATAGTTAAGGTAATAGTTTATTAAGAGTTTTATCTATTTTTTTAATAGCATTATTAACATCATGAGAATGAAAAAGATTGTTGTTAAGGCTTTCTATATCTCTAACTGATGCAAGGGATTTTTCAACGCTTTTCCCAACGTTTTTTATATATTCCCCAAAACGAAGGTTTTGTTCAAGATTTAAAATTATAGCTTCCGCTCTTTTGATTGAATCTCGAACTCCCTGTCTTGAAATTTCGCTAATAGCGGCTATTTCCGCTAGCGATAGGTCTTCATAATAATAAAGCTCGATAACCTCTCGTTGTTTTTCGGTTAGCATTGGGGCATACACATCGATTAAAAAGGAAAACTCCATCTCTTTCGGCATAATATCACTCCAAACGCTGCTTGATATGTAAAGTTGTTTTGCTTTACAATGAGTGATTATACATGAAAATGGTGAAAAAGTCAAGATTAAAAATCGAGATTGTCAATGGTTTTTGTCAAAAAAATAAGCATATCAACTGATTTTGAGTTGATATGCTTATTTTGTAACGTTTAGTTGTTATGCATATTTAGCAACTAGCTTTGATTTAGCAACCTTTGTTTTGCTAAAGAGCCCCAACATCTCAACCGCTGCACAGTATTTATCGGCGAACGACACAACAAAAGATTCAAGATATCTCGGGCAAAGATGCGGTGTCATCGGCCACATATGTTTTTTAACTATATCCTGTTCGAGAGGGGAGAGGTTGAAAAGGTTTGTTGCGTGGTGATGTGAATAACTGCTATGTACAAAAAACCATTTTAGTTGATTTATGTCGTCTTTGCTATGCTTAAATCTGAAATCATGTAGCAAAGCGCCTCTTGCGGCGGAAACAGCATCTAGCTTTAAGCGTTTGCAAACAACATAGCTAATATAAGATGTGTAGACGAGATGATCGAAAAGGTTGTTTTGTTCGTTGTGTTGATCCATATCTTTAAAATCTTGGACAAATTGATTGTTGAGAAGATCGCCTATGGCGTTGTAGAATTCTTGCATTAAAAAAGGGGCCTCCTTAGATGTTAAGTGTTAGCTGATTGTAGAAATAATGGAAGAAGATGCTGTATAATGAAATCGTTATCGTTCTGCCAAAAAGGATTATAAATGTAAAATGTTTTGCTTTAATTTTGGTTGTTCCGGCAAGATAACAGATAAAATCATCCGGCATAATCGGAAGCGAGATAGCGACCGCAAGCAACGGCAAAAGAACGTTGTTTTTCTTGGTTACCCAGCTAGAATAGCGGTAGATTAATTTTTCTGAAAAAAGTTTTGGCAAAATTTTAGGACCCGCTAGCCTTGCGATATAAAACGACACCATCGAGCCTATGCATATACCGATGTAGTTGTATATAAAACCGAAAACAGGGCCAAACATCGCAACGCCGGTAACGCACAAAACAGGGTTTGGAATAACGGGAACAACAACTTGGATAACCTGAGAAAATATAAACAGCACAGGCGCAAACATTCCGAACGATGAGATAAACTCTTGAAGGTCGGAAATCGAGTTGAACCAACCGGCGAAATAGCCATATAAAGAAATGGCGACTATCCCGGCGGTTAAAACTATCGAGATAACTGATAAAGCGCCTCGCAAACCAAATCGAGAAAACGATTTTGGTTTTGTAAGCTTAGGCTTTGAAAGCTTGGGTTTTGTTAAGTTTTGAGAAATCATTTAATTTATTTATTAACCTCGAAAAACAGCTAGATATTAATTTTTGATTTATCAACAGAAAAAAATGTTGTTGTAGGTATTATACCATAAATCGATGTTGGTTTTGTACATATTTCTAACATTTGTAAGTTTTGCCTAATTTTGGTATACTGAGATATCGATTGTTGTATTTGTAGCGAAATAGTTATGAACGAATACAAAATTTGTTCATGTGTGGTTCATAGTTTGTTCTAGAATAATTGTTGTTAAAGTTGTAAATGCAAACAAATTGCTGTATAATAATAAAGCTATAAAGGTTATAATTTTATTTTATAATAATTACATCTTAATGAAAAGAAACGAAAAACTATATGAAACAAAAGCCTTCTATCTTAATTATAAATATTTCATGGATAACCGGAGGGGTTGAAAAGGTTCTTTGCAACATAAGCAACGAGCTTGTAAAGGACTATTCGGTTTCTATTGCTGTTTTATTTGAAATCGGAAATCCGGGGTTTTATCTGTCGGACGAAGTCGAGATTTTTTCGGTTGCCGACAAAAAAGATCCCGAACAATTTTTGATTGATTATATAAAACAAAACAACATAAAGCTTGTTTTGGGACAAAGCGGAATAGCTCCGCCGTTGTTGTCGTGGTATAAAAGAATGATAAAAGAAGATATCAAAGTTGTTGTTATGAACCATGAATATTATTTTTATCCTTTTGACAACCCCTATTACAACTATGGGATTGATCGCCTTAATGATTTAAAAGATGTTATGGCGGTGTCGTTTTTAACAACGTTTAGCGAAAAGGCATATAGATGCTTTAACGACAACGGAATAATTATGCCAAATATGGCGACGTTTGAACCGCTTTCGACGGAGCAACTGCAACAAAAACCGTTTGGCAAAAACATCGCCGCTATCGGAAGGCTTTGCAGCCCGATTAAACGAATAGATGTTATAATTGAGGTTTTCGCAAAGGTTTTGCAATCCGTTCCCGAAGCTACTCTTACCCTTGTTGGCGCAGAGAATTTTGATCAAAAGATTGAGATTAAACAGACGGGGAAAACCGAAAGCATTAACGAAATGTTAAAAAAACACGGCATATCGGAACGGTCGGTTATAAAGATAGAAAAAACAAAAGACGTTAAGCAATACTACGAAACGGCGGATTTGTTTTTGCTAACATCCGAATCAGAGGGGTTTCCGATGGTGTTGCTTGAAGCTCATGCCCATGCAGTTCCATCTATAATAGCGAGAATAGCGGGGCTTGATGATATAATCAAAGACGGCGAAAACGGATATATTAACGACAGAACAGATGTCGAGGGTATCGCTCAAAACGCCGTTAAACTATTGACCGATAACAAAACGATGGAAGAGTTTCGGAAAAATTCAATTGCAACGGCGGAAAAGTTTTCGCATAATAGCATAACCGAAAGATGGAAACGATTAATCGAAACCGCTATTAACTCTAATAGCGAGCAGTTCAAACAACAAATATCGCAGTTCCAATCCGATATGACATTTTCAAAACAAGATGTTATAGCGCTGTCGCAGGAATACAACAAAATCTGTGCCGACGCAAAAAATCTTAGGAAAAATCCTTTTGTTAAGATCAACGATCTTTTTACCAACGGAATGTATGCGCTTAAAACAAAAGGGCTTAAAACAACGTTTAAAATAGCTTGGTCTATGTTTTTTAAAAGATAAACAAATGAAAAGGAATTAAATAAATGAAAGCATTAGTGACGGGTGGAGCCGGTTTTATCGGTTCAAACATAACAAAACAACTTATCGAACAAGGCGACAGTGTAACGATTATCGACAACCTTTCTTCAGGATATCTCGAAAATTTAAACGGACTTAATATTGAATTTATCAAAGGGGATATAACCGACAAACAAGCTGTTGAAAAAGCGCTTGAAGGTGTTGATGTTGTTTTCCATCTTGCGGCATCGGTTGGGCGCCAAAAATCTCTTGATGAACCGGCATTGGATAGCGAGGTTAATTTAATCGGAACGGTTAACATCTTGGAGGGTATGAGAAAACAAGGGGTAAAAAAGATTGTCTATTCCTCTTCGGCGGCGATATTCGGAGAACTCATAACCCCGACAATCGACGAAGACCACCCCCAAAACGCAGATAGCCCATATGGAGTTTCAAAGCTTTCGGCGGAAAAGATGATACTGGCGTATGCCGGAATTTATGATATAGTTGGGGTTTGTTTGAGATATTTTAACGTCTATGGGTTAAACCAACGCTTCGACCTATACGGAAACGTTATCCCGATATTTGCGAAACGTATTATGGAAAATCAAAAGATAGGTATATATGGCGACGGGCTTCAAACAAGGGATTTTCTAAACGTTATAGATGTTGCAAAAGCAAATCTTTTGGCTGCAAAAGCTCAAAAAAGCGGGGTTTATAACGTGGGTTCGGGGGACAGCATAACGATTAACACCCTAGCGAACATGATGAACGAGATGAGCAAAAAACAAGTTGAGATAGAATATCTCGAAAAACGCCCTGCCGATGTTTTGCATTGCAAAGCTAACATCGATAAAGCAAAGGTCGAACTCGATTTTTCGCCAACCGTTCAACTTGAACAAGGGCTAGCGGATTACCTTGACTGGTTTTTTAGTCAACCGAAAATGTGATTTAAGGTTGAAAGATTTTTTTGGATTCAGTAAAGAAGATTAAAAGCGTTGAGACTGAAAACAATCGTGTAACGTTATAAATTTTTTAAACAGGTGGGATATGAAGTTTCTTTTTGTTATCGACAGCGCAAGCGCAGGGGTAAATGCCGCAACGGCAACGCTTCTAAGAAGGGTTGCGAGCGAGTTTTCCAAAAGAGGGCATAGTTGCGACATACTGGATCTTTTGTATGACGAACAAAGCGAAAAAGCAACGACCGACGGAACAACGCTTTATAACGCATATTGCAAAAACCAAGCAGATATGTATAAGTTTATATCGGAGGGGTTAAACAAAGGAGATAGTAGATTACAGATTATTTTAAAAATGCTTTTAAAACCAACGCTTGCTATCGATGCATTTAGATTTCTTGTGTTGAAAAAATCCCCCGAAACGGCGATGCTTAAACAGGAGATCGAGCGGCTTTGCGGCAAAAACAATTATGATTATGTCGTTGCGGCAAGCGCTCCTTTTGAAGCAGGGTTTGCGTTAAGCGAGGCGAAGATTTCGGCAAAAAAAGCGGCTTATCTTTGCGACCCATACACCAAGAGTAGATATTTTAACTCAAAAAAAGATATAGCGATCGAAACAAAGCTATATGAAAATCTTGATGATATATTTATTTCTATCCCGATGATCGAGGATTATGAGGGAGAACCGTTCGAGAGATTTAAGGGAAAAATAAGGGTCGTTCCGCTTCCGGGAGTAGTTCAAAACGACCAACCGCCAGTCAGGGCGCATCAACAAAAACAAGATATCAACTGCGTTTTTGTCGGCAATCTATATTGGAACATAAGAAGACCGGATTTTTTGCTTGATTTATTTAAAGAGATTAAAGACGAAAATATAAAGCTTACGTTTGTTGGTGGGGGCTACGACAATTTCCCAAAAGGATTTTTTGATAGCTATAAAAAAGTTTTTGGGGATAGATTGGTGTTGACGGGAAGCGTTCCGCTAGACACTGCGTATGCATACATGAACGGTGCCGATATTTTGCTAAACATCGGAAACGAGATCAACAACCAACTAACGAGCAAGATTTTGGAATACATCTCTTCGGGAAAACCTATATTGAACTTTTGCAAGATAGACGACGATCCGTCGCTTTTGTATTTTGAAAAGTATTCGCTTTCCAAAACGATCTATGAAAAAGATAAAGTTACAGAGAAGACGGTTAAACAAGCGGTCGATTTCATATTAGAGAACAAAGGGAAAAACGAGAGTTATAAAACGGTTGAAAAAACATTTTATGAACACACTACCGACAATGCGGTTGACATAATGAGCGAAAGATTTTTTAAAGGCGAATAGGATAATTTTTATGCAACGACAAAAGCCAAAAGTTTCGGTTGTTATACCGATATACAAAACAGAACAGTTTGTTAAACAATGCGTTCAATCGGTTTTAACGGGAACGCTTTGTGAAATTGAGGTTATATTGGTTAACGACGGAAGCCCAAACGGAGCTTTTGACATCTGCGAAGAGCTAGCAAACAGCGACCAAAGAATAGTTGTTATCAACAAGCAAAACCAAGGAGTTGCCGCCGCCGTTATCGATGGTATAAAAAAAGCGACGGGGGAATATATCGGGTTTGTAGATAGCGATGATTACGTTAGCGAGACGATGTTTGAAACGCTTTATAACAAAGCGAAACAACATGATGCCGATATAGTTCAATGTGGTTTTAGCGAGGTGTCTAAAACCGAGACTAGAAGAACGTTTTTTTCAAAAACAGAACAGGTATTTGAGCAAGATATCGAAAAAAAGATACTTCAACCATTTTTCGAGCAAAATGCATCGATAGCCCCATTTGACAACTGCCGATGGAACAAGATATATAAATCAGAGATTTTAAAAAAGATAACACATAAGTTGTCGCCCGACATCGCTATGGGGGAGGATCTTTTTCTTAATCTCGAAGCGTTGGCGATTAGCAAAAAAGCGGTAGTTATGCAAAATGAACTGAATTATTTTTATAGATATAACGAAAGCTCTGCTACAAAAAGCTTCGGTGAAAAACTTGTTGCTAAAACGATTGGGATGATGGACGAGCTTGAAAAAACAGCTAAACAAAATGGGCGACAGGGAAAAGCTCTTGAAGACGAACGTAAGCGACATATAGCGATGCTTATGCATTTTTGTATCGAAAGTGAACTAGAAACAACCCAAAAGATACAAACGGTTAGACAGCTTAAATCGATGATTAAAGATAAAAGATATATTTTAGATTTTTCGAAAAACCAACCTTTTAAAGGAAAAGTTTCGTATATATTAATATATCTCGGTTTTGAAGGCGTGGTTATACGGCTTGTTGAAGTTTTGAAAAAGAAATAAGGAAAAAACAAAAGGAGAAAAAAGGATAATGGCGAAAGTTTCGGTTATAGTTCCGGTTTATAATGTTGAAAAATATTTAAAAACCTGCCTTGATTCTCTAGTAGGTCAAACGTTTTCCGACATAGAAATAATTTTAATAGATGATAAAAGTTCTGATAATAGCGTTGAAATTTGCGAACGATATGCAAGAGATGATGAACGGATAGTTTTGATTAAACATGAATTAAACATAGGCACTAACGGAGCTGTGATGTCGGGAGTTGGTGCTACAACCGGAGAATTTATAATGTTTTGCGATAGCGATGACTGGGTCGAACCCGATTATGTCGAAGTGCATTACAACGAAATCATCGAAAGCAAAGCGGATTGCGTGTCTTCGGGTTGGAAAACTATGGTCGACGGTGAAGTTGAGTTTCATTTTTTATTAGAAACAACTAGATGTTTTAATAAAACTGAAATAGAAGAAGAAATTCTTATTCCTTTTTACGAGATTAATGGATATTATCATGATGTTTTCGGAAACAGCCGCGTTTCAAAAATATATAAAACAAAACTGCTTTTAGAGGTAGTTCGAGATTTAAATCCGCAACTTCTAATGGGTGAAGACACCGAATTAAATCTTCGTGTTCTTCATTTCTGTGAAAGTGTTAAGACGTTAAGAGATTATCAAGGCTATAACTACAGAAGAGACAACACCGGTTCTACCACTCGGCGTTTTGACATGAAAATAGTTGAACAAGAAGAATTGAAGCTTTCTGAAATAGTAAAATTTGCACATAAGCAGGGACGTGAAGCGAAGGCGTTTTCTAATCAATATGTATGTGGAAACTACAGGTTTAAGGGTGTGATACATCTATTGACAGGTGCTTTTTTGTCAGATTTGAATTTTGATGAAAAAGTTGAAATATCCAATAGATTGTTTAAGCTGGCTACTATACAAGAACGAATTGAACATTTAGCTGATGAGATATACGTTTACTTAGAAGCTAAAATAGATGATAAGCAAAAATATCAAATGATTATGGGTGCTGTGAACATATTAGAACAACAACAAGCTAGCATAAAAGATTATAATTTTAATATGATTATCTCGATGCTTATTGACGGAAATATTTCAAACAACATGAAAATTAAGTTAATAAGAGAGATAAGACATAAATTTTCAAATAAAAAAAGCATATTGAATCTAGCGAAAACCCAATCTTTTAAAGGAAAAGTTTCGTATATATTAATATATCTCGGTTTTGAAGGTGTGGTTATACGGCTTGTTGAAGTTTTGAAAAATAAACAGAGAAACTAAATAAAAGGAGGGAAAGGTATGGCAAAAGTTTCGGTTGTGGTTCCGGTTTATAAAGTTGAGCCGTATCTTGAACAATGTCTTAATTCAATAGTTAACCAATCTTTTTTTGATATAGAAATTATTATTATCGATAACGGCGGCGAAGACAGATGCCCTGAGATCTGCCGAAATTTTGCACAAATAGATAAAAGAATTAAACTAATTAGGCTTGAAAAAAACATAGGTCTTAAAGGTGCGGTTCAAAAAGGACTTTCGGTTGTGTCAACTGACTTTGTAATGTTTTGTGATAGCGACGACTATGTTGCAAAAGACTATGTCGAAGTTTTGTATCAAGCGATAATAAAGAGCGAGGTCGATTGCGTTTCGTCGGGACACACCGAGATATTCAAAGATAAAACGTTGACGTTTTATAAAAGCCCCGGAAAAGTTTATACAAAAGAAATTATAGAGTTAGAACTGCTTCAACCATTTTTTGAAGCGACAGGAAACTTGTGGGATATATTCGGAAACCATCGTTGGGGAAAGATATATAAAACTCCGCTATTAAAAAAAGCAGCCGCTCTAAGCGACCCTAATATTAGTATGGCGGAAGACCTTGAAACAAACTTGATTTTTCTTTCTCTTTGTTCAAGCGTTGAAGTTTTAGGGGATTATATAGGATATTTCTACAGGATGGATAGAGACGACAGTATTTCAAATGTGTTCAGCCTAAACAGGTTGGAACAAAACGAGATTTTTACGAAAAAGTTATATAAACTAGCAAAAGACGGCGGGAGAAAAGGGGCGGCAATAGCAAAAAGACATAAGCTTTTCAACTTCCATGAAATGAGCATTTGCCTTAAAAACAACGTGGATTTTTCGCTTAAAAAACAGTTTGTCAAAAGAGCGCTTGAAACGGTGGATCAGGATTTATTAATCGATAGTTCAATAGAGCAACAGCTTATTTTTTTATCCGCAAACGTTCAAGACGAACAAAAAACAGAACTTATCCAGTTGACGGTTGAAAACATTAATAATACCAAGATTTTAACAACTGAACAAAAAGATAGCCTATATATAAACATGATGTTGTGTTTGGCTTCAAGCGATGTTTCAAACGACATAAAGCTTTCTGAAATAAAAAAACTAAAATTAAAGTTAAGTGATAATAAAGCGATATTGAATTTTTTGAAAAATAAATCAATTAAAGAAAAAATATCTTGCTATTTAGTTTATTATAATTTAGAAAGTTTGCTTTTAAAACTGATAGATGTTATGAAATAACAAACCGCATTAAAAGAGAGGGGAGCGAAAAAATGACACAAAACAAACCGAAAGTTTCGATTGTGGTTCCGGTATATAATGTTGAGAATTATCTTGAACAGTGTCTTGATTCGCTTGTTTCTCAAACGTTTCTCGATATCGAAATAATTGCGGTGAACGATAACAGCCCCGACAACAGTTTGGAGATATTGGAATCTTTCAAAAACAAAGATAAAAGAGTTGTAGTTTTAAACCATCAACAAAACGGGGGGTTAAGAGCATCGGTATACACAGGGCTTGAGGCAGTTAAAAGCGAATATGTAACGTTTGTTGATAGCGATGATTGGGTAAAGCTTGATTTTGTTGAAACGCTGTATCAAGCTATAGTTCAAAACGATGTAGACTGTGTGTCGACAGGGTTTATCGAATGTTTTAAAGACAGCATAAAAGAAATGCCTCTTAAAAAAGGTGGGTTTTTTAATCAAGAACAACTTGAAAAAAAGGTTCTAGAACCTTTTTTTGAAAACGGAATTGAACTTAATGAAACGATTAACAACAATAGATGTGGGAAAATTTACAAAACTGATCTATTGAAACAAGCGACAGTCGGTTCAAACAAAAAGCTTAGTATGCGTGAGGACCTTGAATTAAACCTAAGGTTTTTTAGCATTTGCAGCTCTGCGCTGCTGTTGGATAGCTATGTTGGTTATTGCTACCGAAGAGATAGGGAACAATCGATTACAAACAGCTTTAACAAAACGAGAATATCTCAAAACGACCTTTTGATAAAAGAACTTAGAAAGCTAGCGAATGAGCAATCGAGAACGGGTCGTTTTGTCGACGAAATGCATATGCATTATTATAAGTTTTATCAAATTAGCGAATGTCTTTCGAGCGATATTTCAAGCGAAGGAAAGCTTGAATATATAGACCTAGTGTTAGAGGGACATGATGAGCAAGAACTTGCTTTATATTCACTTTATGAAATAGAGGTCTATTTAAATGCAAAGTTAGAAGATGCCGACAAGTTGAGGCTTTTAATAAAGGCAACCGAACGCATTGACAATTCAATTAGTATAGAAAATAAAGATAACTATTACTGCTCTTTTATAATAAAAATTTTGAAAAGCAGTTTGCCAATTAATCAACGTATTCAACAAGCAAAACGACTTAAATCGAAGCTTTCAAACAAGAGGTATCTGCTAGAATTTGCAAAAGAGCAATCGTTTATGGGGAAAATCTCCTGCTTGTTAGTATACTTTGGTTTAGAAAGACTGTTTGTAACGCTAAACGAAATAAAAAGGAAATAAAGAATGGCGAAAGTATCGATAGTTATACCGGTTTATAAAGTTGAAAAGTATATAGAAGAGTGTCTCGATTCGGTTATAAATCAAACATTTTCCGACATCGAGATAATATTAGTAGACGACAAAAGCCCCGACAGTTGCCCCGAAATCTGCGAGAGATACGCAAAAAACGATAAGCGTATAACGGTTGTTCACCATGAGGAGAACAAGGGGACAAACGGTGCGGTTATGACCGGAATTAACACGGCTACAGCTGAGTTTATAATGTTTATCGATAGCGATGATTATGTTTCGAAAAACTTTGTTGAAACATATTTTAATGAAATATATCAAAATAAAGTTGATTGTGTTGTTTTCGTTTCGAATGGCGATTGTAGCGCTCAACAATCAAAAGAAACACAAAAAAAGTTATACAGTAAGCAAGATATCGAAACGAAGATACTCGAAAAATTTTTTTATGAAACAGTTTCTCTTAATAACATAATTGGTAATCCTAGGTGGGCAAAAATATATAAAACCGAAATTATAAAAAAGGCGGCAAAACGATGCAACCCAAAACTTAGCATGGGGGAAGATGTTGAACTAAACATTAATTTTTTATCGCTTTGTGACAGCGTTTTAAAGATATCGGCAAACACAGGTTATTTCTACCGCACAGACAACGAAACGTCGATAACAAATAGTTATGACGAAAGAAGAATTAACCAAGACGAGCTATATATTTCTGAAATTAAGAATATGGCAAAACATCAAAACCGAGATGGGCAAAAAGTTGTTGATGCGATAAACAATTCGGCATACCCCACGCTACACGATATATTTGTCGTGCTTAATGGGGAACTTGCTTGGGACGATAAGTTAAAAACAACCAATAGAATGCTAAAGACAATATTATATATGCCTTCAATATTGAGTTGTTCGCATGAGATGTATTTATACTTAAGCGCACAAATAGAGAACGAACAAAAACTTATACTGGTTAATAACTTGCTTTTGAAAATAGAAAACGCAATTTTGATAAACGAACAACAAAGGAATTATTACTATGTTTCGTTTATGTTTCGTGTTCTCGAAAGTGGTATTCCTGCCGAATTAAAGCTTCGGCTAGCGGGGGAGATTAAGGAAAAATTAAGCGAGAAAAAATATATCTTGAATTTTGCAAAAGAGCAACCTTTAATGGGCAAACTGGCTTGCTTTTTGATATATTTAAGATTGGAAAAAATATTGATAAAGCTTCTTGCGGTTTTGAAACAGCTATAAAAACTATACTAATTTTATGAAGGAAACGATATGGCGAAAGTTTCGGTTGTTATGCCGGTATACGGCGTTGAACAGTATCTTGAACAAAGTGTCGACTCGGTGTTAAATCAAACATTTTCCGATATCGAGATAATATTAATTGATGATAGAAGCCCCGACAGATGCCCCGAAATCTGCGAGATATACGCAAAAAAGGATAAGAGGGTTAAGGTTATCCATCATGAGCAAAACAAAGGTTTAAGAGCCGCTGAGTTTTCCGGCGTTAATGTTGCAACGAGCGGATATACAATGTTTGTCGACAGCGATGATTGGGTTAAGCAAAACTTTGTCGAAACGCTCTACAACGAGATAGAAACAAGCGGTGTCGACTGCGTTTCCTCCGGTTTTACGCTGGTTCAAGATGGACATCAGCGAGATGTGTTGCTAAAAACAACAAGAGAGTTTACAAAACAACAGATCGAACAGGAAATTTTAACTCCGTTTTACGAACAATCTGAAAGTTTTGACAAAAGCTTTGGGGTAATACGTTGTTCAAAGATATACAAAACAGCGCTTTTAAAGCAGGCTTTCGAAAACTGCAATTTCAAAGTTACAAACTATGAAGACCTCGATTTAAATCTTAGATTTTTGTCGATATGCGAAAGCGTTAAATCTTTGTCGGATTATTCGGGTTATTTTTACCGCAAAGGGGTTGCGACTTCTATGTCGAGCCAGCGAAACCTTGTTTTTGTTCAACAAAGGGAGCTTGTGGTGTCCGAGATGAAAGCGTTTGCAAAATCCAAAGGTAGGCCGGCAAAAGCTTTCCTAATGGGATGGATTAAAGACGACGAAGAGATTAAATATCTTTTTTGGCAGTATGAAATGATTATGAAATCCGATATACCTTTTGATGAAAAAATGGTTCACTTAAAAAGCTATTATAAAAACACTAATATATATAAACAGTTAGAAAATTCTCCGCATGAACTGCAACTTTATTTAAACGCTAATATGGAGATTTCAAACAAACAAAAGGCGTGGGGCTTTGTGGTTGACAGATTGAAGTCCTCCGATTTTTTAAAGATACAACAGAAAAATTTCTATTATGCTTCGTATATCTTTCGTTTTCTTGAAAGTTCAATGCCATTAGATTTGAGGGTTAATGAAGCAAAAGAAATGAAGAAACAATTAAGCGAGAAATCATATTTATTAGAGTTTTCAAAACACCAACCATTAATGGGTAAACTGTCTTGTATCATGGTATATCTAGGGTGTGAAAAGTTTTTGGCAATGCTTGTTGATTTGATGAAAAAATAGAAGATATTATCTAGCAATAAAGAAAGGTGTAGTATGGCGAAAGTTTCGATTGTAATTCCGGTTTATGGCGTTGAAAAATATCTTGAACAGTGTCTTGACAGCGTTATAAATCAAACATTTTCCGATATCGAGATAATACTAATAGATGACAAAAGCCCCGACAGATGCCCCGTGATCTGTGAGAATTATGCAAAAAAAGACGGGAGAATTAAGGTTGTTCATCATAGCGAAAACAAAGGATTAAGATCCGCTGTTCTTACAGGCTTAAAAAATGTAACGAGTAAATTTGTTGTGTTTATTGATAGCGACGATTGGGCAAAAGAGGATCTAGTTGAAACGCTTTACAATACAATTATTAAGACAAACACAGATTGTGTGTCGGTTGGATATACAGAGCATTTTGAAGATCGACAAAACCCGGTTTTAAGAACGATTGAAAAAGTTTTTTCAAAACAAGAGATCGAACAAGAACTCCTTGAACCTTTTTACAGAGATATCGAAACGATAAGCAAGACGTTTGGCGGAAGCCGCTGGGGGAAAATTTATAAGAGAGATATTCTTCAAAAAGCCGCTCAAGGGATAAACCCAAAGCTATATATGGGAGAAGACCTTGACTCAAATATAAGGTTTTTAACAATATGCGAGAGCGTTGCAACATTATCAGGCTATGTTGGATACTATTATAGATGCGAGCGAGAAGGTTCAACTACCAATCGATATAACGGCAATTTTTTTGCGCAAAATATGTTGATGATTTCGGAACTCGAAAAATTTGGCAAATCTTGCGGCAGAGATATCTCACGCATTAGCAAGCAAAACGACACGACACATATGTTTCATGAAATAGAAAAATGTTTAAAAAGCGCTTCTTCAACAATAGGAAAGATAGAATTTATAAACGCTATGCTTTCGACCGTTTCGGAACAACAACTTTTAGAAAATTGCTCTCATGAGATGATGTTAATATTAAATTCGGCGCTCGACCAAAACGAGAAAATAAATTTTTTAAACAACGTCTTAGAGAGAATAACCAAAACGAAATTGTTGACACAAAAACAAAAGGATAGTTGTTTTATAGAAATTTTATTTTGTGTTATTAAAAGTAGACTTAGCGATAGGTTTAAAAAGGATAGATTAAAAGAGATTAAACAAAGGTTGGATGATAGATCTAATATATTGAAATTTGCGAAAAATCAGCCGTTTTTTGGAAAGGTTTCCTGTTTGTTGGTATATATTGGGCTTGAAGAATTGTTGATTTTTTTGCATAAAAAAGTATAGCTAAACATATATCTAAGCAAAAAAAAGAAGGGAAAAGAATGGCGAAAGTATCAGTTGTAGTTCCGGTTTATAATGTTGAAAAATATATCGAACAATGCTTAAACTCAATTTTAAATCAAACGTTCTCAGACATTGAAATAGTTTTGGTTGATGATAAAAGCCCCGATAACTGCCCTTTGATTTGTGATCGTTTTTCCGAAAAGGACAAAAGGATAAAGGTTGTACACCACGAAAAAAATATAGGGACAAACGGCGCTGTTATGTCGGGTATCGCCAACTCCACATCGGAATTTATTTTGTTTGCAGATAGCGATGATTGGTTAGAGAGCGACTATGTTGAAACGCTGTATCGAGAGATAACAGGAGCTAAAGTAGACGGCATTTCGACAGGGCTTGATACTTATGAGGGAAAAACAAAGGGGAAAATATCTCTCGAACAAACAAGGCTTTTTTCGAAAAAAGACATTGAAAAAGATATTTTGGAGCCTTTTTTTGAACAAACCGAAACGTTCAACGATGTGTTTGGCCACAGTAGATGCGGCAAGATTTTCAAAGCCGATATCCTAAAACAAGCGGCAAAACAATGCAACGAAAAACTTGCAATGGGGGAGGATATCGAGCTGATTATTCGGTTTCTTTCGCTCTCTGAAAGCGTGAAAACCGTTTCGGATTATTCGGGATATTGCTATAGAATCGATCGTGATGGTTCGATGATGAATAATTTTGGTTTAAAAAGATTTAATCAAGAACAGCTTTTTTTAACGACGATTAAAGAGCTTGCAAAACAACAGGGCAGAGAGGGGAGAGCCTCAAGCCTTGAATATCTTCCGCAAAACGACAGGATAAAAAGAACCTATTGGCAACTTCCGCATTTTTTAAATTCTACCGCAAACTATGAAGAAAAGATGTATTGTGTAGACAATATTCTTGATAGAGTTTCAGAACTTTCGGTTATAGAAAACTCTGTGCATGAATTGTTTTTATATCTTTGTTCAAATATTAAACAGCAAGACAAGCTAAGACTTTTTCAAAAGGTTGTCGAAAGAATAGACAAGACGACGTTGGTTTCAAAATCGCAAAAAGATTGGTATTATACATCATATCTCTTTAAAGTTATCGAGAGCGGCTTTAAAGTTCCAAAGAAACTTGAACTTTCGAAAAGCCTTAAACAAAAACTTTCGAGCAAAAAATATATTATGGAATTTGCAAAAGGGCAATCGTTTAAAGGCAAAGTTTCTTGCGTTTTGATATATCTTAATCTAGAGACAGTTCTCATAAAACTACTTCGAATTAAAGCGTAGTTTGGTAGAAAGAAAGGTTTGAAGATGGCTAAAGTTTCGGTTGTTATACCGGTATATAACGTAGAAAGATATATAAAAGACTGCCTTGATTCGATGGTTTGCCAAACGCTTGACGAAATCGAGGTTGTGTTAGTAGACGATAAAGGGCAAGACAAAAGTATCGAAATATGCCAAGAATATGCACAAAAAGATAAAAGGATAAAAATTGTTGCCCATAGCGAAAACAAGGGATTGCGTTGCGCAGTTCTAACCGGGGTTGAAGCTTCGGTTGGGGAATATGTTATGTTTGTCGATAGCGATGATTATGTGTTGCCCGATTATGTTGAAACACTGTATAATGTTATGATAAAACAAAAGGTCGATTGTGTGTCGTCGGGTTTTGTTGAAAAGATTGGGGAACTAACGACACATTCTTTTCTTAAATCGACAAGGAGATATTCAAAACAAGAGATCGACCAAGAGATATTAACGCAGTATTTCGAAAAAACCGAAAATTTTCATGATGAATTTGGAAATAGTCGTGTTGGGAAAATATATCGAACCGATATTTTGAAAAAAGCTTTCTTGGGAGCGGATCTTTCGGTTTCGATGGGGGAAGACCTTGAATTAAATCTAAGGTTTCTTTTGCTTTGTGATAGCATCTTTACTATCTCGGATTATGCCGGATATTTCTACAGAATAGACCGAGATAATTCGATGACCAATCTATACACAATGAAGCGTTTTTTGGCGCATGAACATACCTCGGGCGAGATAAAAAAACTAGCAAAACAGTATGCAAGACCCGGCAAAGCGCTTGGAGCTTGCAACCCTTATCGACATCTTTATAACTTTCTCAACGCAAACACCGAGTATCAAGAAAAGATGCGATGTGTTAAAACGATACTCGAAACTATCTCACACGACGTTATGATAGAAAATTCGATACAAGAGATTTTTATCTATCTTAGCTCTAACATTTCGCTTCAAGATAAGCTTGCGTTTTGCGACACCGTTGTAGAGAGAGTTGAAAACACCGATATAATAACGCCAAAACAAAAAGACGATCTATACACTTCGTTTATGTTTCATTATATTAATAGCGACATTCCAAACCGACAAAAAATCATCGAAATAAAAAAGCTAAAACAACTTTTAAGCGATAAAAAATGTCTTTTAGAACTGTCGAAAACGCAACCGATTATGGGAAAAATCTCATATACTCTTATCTATCTTGGGATGATAAACCCGCTTGTTTTTATCTCCGGTTTGAAAAAATAGCAGTGTTAATTAAAGCGCTTTAAAAAAAGGAAAGTATTATGTCAAAAGTTTCGATTGTTGTGCCGGTTTATAATGTTGAACAATATCTTGAACAATGCCTTTGTTCTATCCAAAACCAAAGTTTTAGCGATATCGAAGTTATAGCTATCGACAACGGCGGAAAAGATGGATGTCCTTTGATGCTTCAACGGTTCGCACAAGACGACAAAAGAATAAAAGTTATAACGCTTGAACAAAATATAGGGCTTAGGGGCGCTTGGCTTTTGGGGCTTTCATACGTCACTTCGGATTATGTAACGTTTGTGGATAGCGATGATTTTATTCTAGATGATTTTGTTGAACAGCTTGTTGAGGCTATAACGAAACATGATGTCGATTGCGCTTCGGCGGGATATCGAGATTATGTAGGCGAACAATACACCAAAAAGATGTTTGATAAAGAAAAAATTTATGACAAACAATCGATTGAATCAGAGATATTGACCCCGTTTTTTGAGCAAACCGAATCGATAGACAAGACGTTTGGGAACAGCCGTTGGGGAAAGATATATAAAACAAAGTTATTGCAACAAGTAGCAAAAAACTGCGATTTAAACGTTAGTTCCGGCGAAGATATCGAGCTTAATATTAGGTTTCTTTCGGCTTGCAGTAGCGTTAAAACTATACCAAACTGTGATGGCTACTGCTATCGAAGCATACGAGAGGGCGCAATTTCCCATAAGTTCGACAAAGTAAGGCTAGAGCGGGATGATCATTTTTATAGAGTTATCGACGAGATAGCTCTTGAACAAAAAAGGCCGGCAAAAGCGCTTGGAACAGAGGTTATATTTAATTCTGCAAACCGCCTTAAACGTTATCTTAATGAGAATACGGATATTTCAGAAAAACTTTTTTGCGCAAACAAAGTTATCGCCAGGGTGTATGAGACTAACAAGATAACAAACGCCCAAAAGGATCGATTGACTGCGATGTTAATCTATCCTTGTATAGTTGGGGAACTACCCAAAAAAGAAAAAATCAAGATTATTAGACAGTTAAAATCAAAGCTTAACGACAAGAACTATCTTTTTGAATTTGCAAAAAACGAAAGTTTTAAAGGAAAAATTTCGTATTATGCTGTAGCGTTGGGTCTTGAATCATTAATTATAAATCTTGCTCAGTAAGGAGAAAAGTTAATGCCAAAAGTTTCGGTTGTGGTTCCGATGTATAACGTTGAACAGTATCTCGAACAATGCTTAAACTCGATAGTTTCGCAGACGTTTAGCGACATCGAGATTATACTGGTGAACGACAAAAGCCCCGATAGATCGCTTGAAATAGCAACACAGTTTGCTAACAACGACCAAAGAATAGCTATTATTAACCACAGCGAAAACAAAGGCCTTCGAGCCGCTGTGTTCACAGGGCTTGCGGCTGCGGCCGCAGATTACGTAGTTTTTGTGGATAGCGATGATTGGTTAAAGAATGGGCATATCGAAACGCTTTATAATATGTTGGAAACAACAAAGGCAGACCTTGGGATAGTTGGGTTCTATTATTGCGTTGGGGATTTTCATAAACACGTTAAGTTGGGCGACACGAGGGTGTACACAAAACCCGAGATTGAGCAAGAGATACTTGAACCTTTTTTTGAAAAAGAAGAATATTTAATTCATAATATACAAAACAGCCGTTGGGGCAAGATATATAAAACGAAGCTTTTGAGGGAAGCGATAAAAGGTGCGAACCAAAACCTTATTATGGGTGAGGATGGGGAACTTAACATTCGATATATCTCGCTTTGTAGCGCTGTAGCGGTAGAGGCGGATTATGCGTCATATTGCTATAGAGGCGACAACTTTGGAGCGATGACAAAGCTTTATAACTACAAAAGACTTTTGCAAAATGATATTTATATTGATGAACTTAAAAGCATAGCAAAACGGCAAGGTCGAGAGGGAAAGGCTATTGGATTTGAACGAGATAACTTTCCCGAACAACAACTTTATATATATCTTAACGCCAAAAACAACTTTAGCGACAAAGTTCTTTGCGCAAAAAAAATAATGGAGAAAATTAAAGACAAAGATATTTTAAAACAGCAAGCAAAACAATCGGTGTTGCCTATTAAAATTGCGCTCGTTCTAATAGCAAACAATTTTATTTGTTCCGGCGTTTTTATATTCCAACTGGTTCTTTGGTTGAAAAAATTTAAAGATAAAAAATAGCTGTTAATTCGTTTAAAAGGAGAACAAAAGATATGCCAAAAGTTTCGGTTGTGTTGCCGGTGCATATGGTTGAAAACTATATAGAATGCTGTTTAAATTCCGTTATAGCCCAAACATTTTCGGATATCGAAATTATATTAATCGACGACAAAGGCAACGATAAAAGCATCGAGATAGCAAAACAATTTGCTTTAAAGGATAACCGCATTGTAATCGTTGAACACGAGCAAAACAAAGGTCTAAGAGCCGCTGTGTTGACCGGAATAAACGTAGCTAAAAGCGAATATGTTGTGTTTGTCGATAGCGATGATTATGTTAAACTAAACTTAGTTGAAACGCTTTATAACGAGATAACTAAACATAAAGTTGATTGTGTATCTTCGGGTTATATTGAGCAATACGAGGATAAAGCGAAGGAGATTTTTTTAAACGAAACTAAAGTTTATAACAAACAGGAGATTGAACACGATATACTGTTTCCTTATTTTGAACAAACCGAAAATTACCACGACGTGTTTGCGAATGGGCGTTGGGGAAAGATATATAAAGTCGAGCTTTTAAAAAAAAGCTTTGAAAACGCTAACATTGACATTACGGTTGGCGAAGATCTCGAACTGAACTTGCGGTTTTTAAGCCTTGCAAATAGCATAAAGACGCTTTCAAACTATGCCGGCTACCACTACCGTATTACAAGACAAGACTCGATGTCGAATAGATTCAGCTTCAACAAGTTGTTGCAACAGGATCTGTTGTTTAGCGAGATAAAACTACTTGCAATAAAACACAAAAGACGAGGGGCTGTTGTAGGAAGAGAGCTTGTTAGAAGCGCCGTTAATCATATGAATTTTTGCATAAACGGAGATAACCAACCGCAAGAAAAGGAAAGATGTGCCAACAAGATTATAGACAGGGTTAATAAAAGCGGAAACATTTCGTTAAACGAAAAGAACCATCTTTTAGCAAGGCTTATGACAGAAGTTGCTAAAGGGGATTTAACTGAAAAACAAAAAGTTGTGCTGTTAAAAAAGCTTAAAGCCTGTTTAGACAGCAAAAAATATCTTTTAGAACTTTCAAAAACTCAAGGGTTAACAGGAAAGATGTTTTATATTTTGCTGTTTTTTAATCTTGACTGGGTTGTTGTGAAAATAAAAAAACGGCTTTGACGAAAGAAATTTCGCTAAAGCCGTTTTTAAGTCTAGTTGTTTAGAAAAATGCACCCACGATTATTCCGATAACTCCGCCTACTAAAACTTGAAAATTCGTGTGACCAACAAGTTCTTTAAGCTCTGTGTCGGGGAAGGAAGGATGGTCGCCTTTAAAGACTTTGTCTATAATCTCGTTTAAAATCTTTGCTTGTTTTCCCGTTTCCAATCGAACCCCTCTTGCATCATGCATAACGATTATTGCAAGAATAAACGCAACGGCAAATTCAAACGAGGCTATCGAAAAAACTCTTCCGCTTGAAACGCACAGCGCACAGACTGTTGCAGCGTGGGAACTTGGCATACCGCCGGGGCCAATGAGGCGCTCTAGGCTCCATTTTTGAGTTAGATAAAAATGAATAAAAAACTTTAATACTTGCGCTACAAACCAACCGGCAACAGCGCTTAGCAACACTGTATTCGATGCTATGGCATTTAAATATTCCATAAAAAAACCTTTTTACTTTAAAATTACATTCAATATTATAACACTACAAAATATATCTTTCCATAGTTTTTTAAAATTTATTAATATTTTATTTTTTTATCACTAGATTGTTATAAAAATGCACGAAAATAGATGTGTAAATTCAACAAAATGTCAAAATCGCATTTTTCTTTTGACAAAAAGGAGAAGCGGTGTTATATTTAATATCACGATTATTATAATATATTAAAGGAAGGTTTTTTTATTTATGAAACAAATCATTTCAACTGATAAAGCACCCGGAGCAATCGGGCCTTATTCTCAAGCAGTTCGTGTTAACGATATGCTTTTTATTTCGGGTCAAGTTCCAATGGACCCTGCGACGGGGGAACTAGTAGCCGGCGGAATAACAGAACAAACAGAACAAGTTTTTAAAAACATCAAAGCTATCCTAGAACAAGCCGGAAGCTCGCTAGACAACGTTGTTAAATCAACCGTTTTCCTAAGCGATATGTCTAACTTTGCGGCTATGAATGCAGTTTATGCGCAAAACTTCAAAGAAGGAAACTATCCGGCAAGATCTGCTTTTGCGGTTAAAGAACTTCCGAAAGCTGCTTTGGTTGAGATCGAAACTATTGCATTTATCGGCTAATAAACTTTTTTTCCACCTTGAATTTGTGTAACAATACTGTCCGCTAGTTTGGTGTGGTTAAACACTTGATGACCGGGGTATTTAAAAAAATATTATTTTAAAGAGGTATTTGTTATGGCTATCAAGTATGTCCCGGAACCATTTAGAATTAAGATGGTTGAACCCCTTAAAATGCTGACTAGGGAACAGCGTGAACAAAAGATTAAGGATGCAAAATACAATCTTTTTAACCTCCGTGCGGAAGATTGCTACATCGATCTTTTAACCGATTCGGGAACCAACGCTCAAAGCCAAGACCAATGGTCGGCTATGATGCAAGCAGACGAATCATATGCAGGCGCTAGGAGCTATTTCCGTTTAATGGATGCTTGCAAAGATATCTTCGGATATGGATACCATCAACCTGTCCACCAAGGAAGAGCGGCAGAACAAGTTTTGTTCCCGACATTCCTTTCGGAAGGAAAAGTTGCGATAAGCAATATGTTTTTCGACACGACGAGAGCCCACGTTGAAATTGCCGGCGCTCGTGCTATCGACTGTGTTGTAGAAGAGGCGAAAGATCCTTCTGCTCGCTCAAAGTTCAAAGGCAACATGGATGTTGAAAAACTAGAAAAATTAATCAATGAACATGGCGCAGAAAAAGTTGGGCTTGTCGTTATGACAATAACCAACAACTCGGCTGGCGGCCAACCCGTTTCGATGCAAAACATGAAGGATGTTGCCGCTATATGTAAAAAATATGGCATAACTTTAGATATCGATGCTGCTCGCTATGCTGAAAACGCATATTTCATCAAACGTGATGAACCAGGCTATGCAGATAAATCGATCAAAGAGATTATAACAGAGATGTTCAGCTATGCCGATATGTTCACAATGTCTGCTAAAAAAGACACCATCGTTAACATGGGCGGCATGATCGGCGTTAAAGACGGCGAATCTCCCCTTATCCTTAAAATTAAAGCTAACTGCATCTGCTTCGAAGGTTTCTACACCTATGGTGGTCTTTCGGGACGTGAACTTGAAGCTTTGGCAGTAGGTCTTTATGAGGGTATCGATGATGACTATTTGGCATATAGAATAGGCCAGATGGAATACCTCGCTGCAAGACTAGACGATGAAGGCATCGCATACCAATCGCCTGTTGGCGGACATGGTGTTTTCGTTGATGCGAAAAAAATGTTCTCGCATCTTCCGTATAACGAATTCCCCGGTCAAGTTCTTGCTATTGAACTTTACAAAGAAGCCGGCATTCGTACTTGCGATATCGGTTCTTATATGCTCGGAAACGATCCCGACACCAAAGAACAACTCAAAGCTGATTTTGAGTTCACTCGTCTTGCAATTCCGCGCCGTGTATACACGCAAGCTCATTTCGATGTTATGGCAGATGCTATAATAGCGGTCAGCAAACGTGCTAAAGACATCAAACGTGGATATAAAATCACTTGGGAACCGCCCATTCTTCGCCATTTCCAAGCTTCGCTTGAAAAAATCGATGAATAATATTGTAGGTTATATTATTTAATCGATAATTCCGGAAGCTGGATATATGCTTTTAAAAAAGATAAAAATTTTTGCAAAGGGTCTAGGACGATTTTTCGTCCTAGACCCTTTTACCGTTTGTTTATATATTTTTGCTTGATGGGGTTTAAATCATTTGGAAAAAATCTTTCGATATTGCGACGGGGTGTAGCCGACCTTTTTTTTGAAAATCTTGGTGAAATAGTTGTAGTCTTTTATTCCGCAAAGTTCCGAAATCTCCGAAATACTGTGGCTGGTGCTTACTAGCAAAGATTTTGCGACCGACATCTGTTTATCCGAAATCATCGAGATAACCGTCGTGTTGCGAGAGGAGGCGAGGGAACAAAGTTTTGTCTTGCTCATCGAAAGCTCTTTCGACAAAACTTCAAGCGTTAGATCGTTGTTGAAATTCTTGTCGATATAGTTGGTTAACAGTTGAAGATCGGTAAGCTTTGTCGACGAAATAATACCTTCAAGGCAGATATATGAAGAACAAGCAAACAAAACCTCGGCACAGGAATTAATAAGCTTTTCATCAATCTCCATCAAGCTGTCGAAATGCGGCTTAAGCTGTTCGGGGTCTTTGTGCCAACTTAAAAGAGCTTTTGTGTTTTCCCATTGCTCTCCCGTTGGGTCGGCATATCGCATCTGCCCGAAAAAGATAAAAGCGATAACTTCGCCCTGCGACCTTATCGGCAAGATAGTTTCAAGAAGCCCGGCGTGGCAACGATATGTATAATACTTTTCATTAGAACCACAAGCTTTGGAAATTGCATCTGCATCACATTTTTTGCAACGCTCGTGTCCTACTTTAAAGTTGTTCATGTGTTTACAAAACGATGAAAAATCGCTTGAAAAACAAAGTAGATTGTTCTCTGTGTCGGCTAGCGAGTATCTAATTCCGCTCAAATTGTAGAAATTAGACAAAAGTTGTTCCATTTTTTGAAAGTCAAACGATATACTCATTTCAGCCCTCCTTTCGGACATTATAGCATATTATAACTTCTATTGAAAGATATTACTATTTTAAAACAAAATATTGCTATACAATTGGGTAATTTTCGGAGATAATATTAAACAGAATAGTCGACGAAACTAATATATTTTTGTTGATTATAACATACACAAAATTTTGGAGGAAAAAAAGGTAATGAAAACTAAAAGATTTTTATCTATCGTGTCGCTACTTATCGTTCTAGCAATGTTGCTAACAGCTTGTGGCGCACCTGCTCAAGAAGGCGGAGATGACACTGCACCCGCTGATGATGCAAAAACAATAGTCTATTGGTCGATGTGGGATTCGACAGAACCCCAAGCTATCGCTATTCAACAAGCTGTTGATGCTTACATGGCAGATACAGGCGTAAATGTTGAAGTTGAATTCAAAGGCCGTACAGGTCAACGTGAAGGTCTAGAGCCTGCTCTTGACGCCGGACAAGTAATTGATCTCTTCGATGAAGATATCGACCGTGTTAACGGAACTTGGGGCGACTATATCATGGATCTTGAACAATTCGTTGCTGATAGCGGATATGAAGACACCGCAATGACAGCATTAATTCAAGCTTGCCGTGACGTTAGCCCGGACGGAAATCTAAGATCTATTCCTTATCAACCATCTGTTTTCGCATTTTTCTACAACCAAGCTATCTTTGACGAAGCTGGTGTTGAAGGCGTTCCGATGACTTGGGATGAATTCCTTGCAGCTTGCGAAAAAATCAAAGCAGCAGGCTACATTCCTCTAACAACAGACGATGCATACATGACAACTCTTCCCGGGTTCTATCTTGCTCGTATGGTTGGAGATGAAGGCGTTGGCGATATAGTTAACAACGGCGAATGGGCTGAAAACCCCGCAGTTCTTCAAATGGCTGAAGCTTATGAAGAACTAGCAACACTTGGATATTTTTCACCTAACGTAGCTTCAAACGTTTGGCCATCGGGTCAAAACGGCGAATTCGCTTTGGGCGAAGTTGCAATGTATCTCAACGGTTCATGGCTACCCAACGAAGTTCGCAGCATAACCGGCGACGAATTCCTTTGGGGATGCTTTAGCTATCCTTCTGTTGAAGGCGGAATTAATGGAACAGAAGCTTCAAACTTCGGCGGACAAGCTTTTGCAATAAACAAAGACAGCCAAGTTGCACCGGAAGCTTTTGAGCTTATCGAATACCTAACAAAAGGCGAATATGACAACATCATTGCTCAAGAATCGCTTGGTATTCCGGCAGACACAACAAACACAGAATGGCCGCAACAACTTGCAGGTGTTAAACCGGTTCTTGAATCTTTTGAAGAAAGATTTGTTTGGGCAGCAAACATAGAAGCTAACGCAGACATGACTCCGGTTATCAAAGAAAACTTCACAAAACTTGTTGGCGGAACGATGACAGCTCAAGAATTTGTAGACGCAATGGAAGCTGCTTCCAACTAATTTAAGTAAATATTAATTCTGTTAAAAATTGCGGCGGCGTTGAAAGCCGCCGCAATATTTAAAGTGGAGAGGACAAGAGTATGAAAAAGAGCAAGTCGATGATAGTGTTGTTTTTGACCCCGGCACTTGTTTTGTTTAGCGTTATATTTATATATCCGATAATAAGAACATTTATTATGAGCTTTTTTTATGTTGAATCTGTCACAAGTTCCGTTGCTACATGGGATTTTGTCGGTCTAGATAACTTTGTTAAGCTTATTAATACAAGTTTGTTTCTTCAATCGCTTTGGAATCTATTCAGAATTTGGCTTATCGGTGGCATAGGAGTAATGACAATATCTTTGCTTTTTGCCGCGATACTAAACAGCGGAATAAGAGGAAAAAGAATTTTCAGAGCAATTATATATATGCCAAACGTTATTAGTGCTGTTGCTCTTGCTACTATGTGGCTTCAATATGTCTTTAACAATCGCTTTGGACTTTTTAAAACATTCTTTACAGCTATCGGTGCGGAGAGCCTTGCAAACATCGCATGGACCGACCCCCAATATAAATTTTGGGCGCTTTTGATAGCATACTGTTTCGGAATGGTTGGATACCATATGCTTATCTTTTCAAGCGGAATCGAAAAAATCCCGAAAGATTATTTTGAAGCTTCGCATATAGACGGCGCCGGAAAGATACGACAGTTTTATCATATTTCGTGGCCACTGCTACGAGGCGTTTTAAAAACAAACATAACGATGTGGACGATAACATCGGTTGGGTTCTTTGTTTGGTCGCAACTGTTTTCAAGCGTAACCGCAGACACCCAAACCATAACCCCGATGGTTTATATGTATCTTCAAACATTCGGCTCGGGCAACGCAATAACGGAACGTAATGCCGGCATTGGCGCCGCCGTTGGAGTTGTTCTTTGTATACTCGTTGTGTTGGTGTTTGTTATTACCAACAAAGTCGTTAAAGATGACGACTACGAGATTTAACAGAAAGGATTAAAGTTATGTTTAAACAAAAAATCAATTGGAAAAAAGAACTAAGACTTGCCCCCGGATACATTATTTTAATTCTTTGGGTATTGTTTACGTTTGTGTTGGTCGGATGGGTTTTTGCCGCTAGTTTTTCGACTACAAAAGATATATTTGCCGGAGATGCGCTAAAATTCCCGACAGGGCTACATTTTGAAAACTATGTTAAGGCATGGAAATCTCAAAATGTTAGCGTGTTTATGTTAAACTCGTTGATATATGCTTCGATTTCGAGCGTTATTCTAATATTTATATGCGCTCCGGCGGCATACGTTCTCTCGAGATTTAAGTTTATTGCAAACCTTTTTATACAAAGAGGATTTGTTGCGGCGATGGGCGTTCCCGTTGTCATGATAATTCTACCGCTTTTCAGCGTAGTAACCTTCCTTAACTTCCTCGAAACGGATTTTACAACAAGGGTGTTGATGATTTTGCTGTTTGTTGGAATAAACATTCCGTTCACCGTTATCTTCCTTTTGTCGTTTTTCTCCAACCTTTCAAGAACATTTGAGGAAGCGGCGGCTATCGATGGTTGCTCCCCGATGGGTACATTTTGGAAAATAATGTTTCCGCTAGCGCAACCCGGAATAATAACCGTTTCGATCTTTAACTTTATTAACATCTGGAACGAATATTTTATGTCGCTTATATTTGCGAGCGGAGAAAGCGTTCGCCCCGTTGCTGTTGGGTTATATTCAATGATTAACTCGATGAAGTATACAGGGGACTGGGCCGGGATGTTCTCTTCGGTTATCATTGTTTTCCTACCGACATTTATCCTATATTTGTTCTTGTCCGAAAGAATAATAGAAGGCGTAACGGGCGGCGCAATTAAAGGCTAGATTTTATATTTAAATATCAGGGATTTAGGGGGTTCTATGCGAAACAATATAATTGAAATTGCGGGAAGATTTGATTTTGAAAGCGAAATAGTTGAAGTCTCGCCATTTGGAAATGGGCATATTAATAACACATATATTGTTGACACCGAAAATGGAAAGCGCTATGTTCTCCAAAGGATAAATGATTTTGTTTTTAAAAAACCTCTTGAGGTTATGGAGAATATTTTTGGGATAACTGAACATCTCGAAAAAAAGTTTGAAACGATAGGACCTTCCGAAAATCTTAAATGTGCCTTGAAATTTATCAGAACAAAAAACAAAAAAACCTGCACAGCGGATAATTCCGGAAAGATATGGCGGTCGTATGAATTTGTTGATGGAAACAGCTTTGATGTTGTTGATTCACAAGAGATATTCAAAAATTCCGGTAAATCGTTTGGGGATTTTTTTAAATATCTTTCGGATTATCCCGCCGATACTTTAAATGAAACGATAGTCGATTTTCATAACACGCCGGCTCGGTTGCAACAACTTAACAACGCTATTGAGAAGGATGAGAAACAGCTTGCAAAGTCGGTTGAAGCGGAAATTGCTTTTATCAGAGCACGAGAAAAAGACGCTTATTTCTTTGTTGATCTTCAAAAACAAGGTGAGATCCCGATACGAGTTACCCACAACGACACCAAGTTGAACAACGTTTTGATGGACAAAACAACCAACAAGGGGATATGCGTTATCGATCTCGACACCGTTATGCCGGGGTTTATAGCGTTTGATTTCGGAGACACTATCAGATATGGCGCAAACAACTGCGACGAAGATGAACCAAACTTAGAAAAATGCAATTTCGACATAGATCTTTTCACAGCGTATGTTGAAGGGTTTTTGGAATGTGCCGGAAAATCGCTTACAAAAAAAGAGGTTGAAACGCTTGTTATGGGTGCAAAGGTTATCCTGCTTGAACAAGCAATAAGATTTTTGACCGACTATTTAAACGGAGATATATACTACAAAGTTCATCGAGAGGGGCAAAATCTTGATAGAACAAGAACCCAGCTTAAACTCATATCCGATATGGAAAGAGATTGGGAAACGCTCGAGAATATCGTTGAAACAATAGCAAAAAAATACACTTAATATTTTAGTATTTAAGAAAGAGACAGGATAAACAAACATGAATAAACCGACACTTGTTGTGCTTGCCGCCGGAATGGGTAGCCGATATGGGGGGCTTAAACAGATAGACCCCGTTCATAAAAATGGCGAAATAATAATAGACTATTCGATATACGATGCTATTAAAGCCGGATTTAAAAAGGTTGTATTCATAATTAACCCGGACTTTGAACAAGAGTTTAAAGAGGTTGTTGGGGATAGGTTTGAAAAACAAATTGAGGTTTTATATGTCTTTCAAGCGAAAGAAAGTTTTGTTCCGAAAGAGTTTGAAAGTATAGCAAAACAGAGAAAAAAACCTTGGGGAACAGGCCACGCCATTCTTTGTTGCAAAGATGTTGTCGACCAACCGTTTGCTATTATAAATGCTGATGATTTCTATGGAGGTTCCGGGTATAAGAGCATATATAACTTCCTGTTGAACTGCAAATCAGACAGCGAGGTTATGCCGTTTTCTATGGTTGGATATAAACTTATCAACACCGTCACCGAAAAGGGAAAGGTTGCTAGGGGAATATGCGAGATCAAAGACGGCGAGTTAAAATCGGTTGTTGAGAGGGTCCATATTGAAAAGGACGGCGAAGACGCAAAGTTCAGCGAAGACGGCGGCGAGACATTTGAAAAGATTTCGGGTCTAACAACCGTTTCGATGAACCTTTGGGGATTTGTTCCGGCTATATTTGAACAGCTTGAACAAAGATTTGTCGAGTTCTTAAAAAACAGCGCTTCTGAGGGGGCGGAGTTTTTTATTCCAAGCGTTGTGTCGGAACTTGTAGATGAGAAAAAAGCGACGGTGAACGTTATCGAAACATCCGATGTTTGGTATGGCGTCACCTATAAAGAGGACAAACAAAGCGTTGAAAACGCTATCGACACCATGGTTTTAAACGGGGATTATCCCGATAAACTTTGGGATTAAATATCAGATTTAACGAAAAGCGACTAATAGAAAAAGAGGTTTAAAAAATGATTAAATTCGGGACAGGTGGTTGGCGAGCTATTATTGCCGATGAATTCACAAAGCAAAATGTGAAGATTTTGATGTCGGCGATTTCGCAAAAAATTATCGACGAAAATCAACAAGAAAAAAGTTTTATCATAGGGTACGACAGGAGATTTATGTCGCTTGAAGCCGCAAGATGGTGTGCCGAAGTTGTGGCCGGATATGGAATTAAATGCGAGATAATCAACCGCCAATCCCCAACACCTCTTGTTATGTATACGATAGATAAAAAAAATTCAGCATACGGAGTTGCTATCACAGCAAGCCACAACCCCGCTATCTATAACGGCGTTAAAGTTTTTTCAAGCGGTGGGCGAGATGCTGATGAGTTTTTAACCGAAGATATCGAAAAATATATAGCAAAGGTCGATGTAAACAACATTAGATCGATTGATTATGCAAAAGGTATCGAACAAGGAAGCATAGTTTTAATAGACACTATGAATTCCTTTATCGACAGGATAATGGAACTCATAGATATGGAAAGCATAAGAAAAGCGGGGCTTAAAATTGCGCTTGATCCAATGTTTGGCGTTAGTAGAACCGCTCTTCAAACGATACTTATGACAGCTCGTTGCGAGGTTGACATTATCCATGAGCGCCATGATGCGCTGTTTGGCGGAAGGATGCCGACCCCGACAGAAAAAACCCTTTCGGCGCTTGTTAGCTTTGTTGAAGAAAACAACATAGATCTTGGAATTGCGACAGACGGAGACGCCGACAGGCTAGGGGTTATAGACGACAACTCGAAATTTATTCATCCAAACAAAATTTTGGTGCTTATATACTACTACCTTTTAAAATACAAAGGTCAAAAGGGCGATGCAGTGCGCAACACCGCAACGACACATCTTTTGGATAGGGTTGCAAAAAGCTTCGGCTTTTCATGCCACGAAGTTCCGGTAGGATTTAAGCATATTTCAGCCGGAATAAGCAAGTATGACGCTATAGTAGGCGGCGAAAGCTCGGGCGGTTTAACGGTTAAAGGGCATATAAAAGGAAAAGACGGAATATATGCGGCGGCGCTTCTTGTTGAGATGATAGCGGTAACCGGGAAAAAACTCTCGATGCTTTGGCAAGAGATTGAGGATATATATGGCAAACTCGAGATGGAAGAGGGAAATTTCTCGTTTGAATGGAGCAGAAAGCAGGGGATTATCGACCTGTTGATGGTCGATAAGAAGCTACCCGATTTGGGGCTTGAGATCGAAAAGGTTACATATAACGATGGTTGTAAAGTGTTCTTTAAAAACGGCGGTTGGATTGCTGTTCGTTTCTCGGGAACAGAACCGCTTTTAAGAATTTTCTGCGAACTTGAAACAAAGGAACAAGCAAACGAAGTTATCGACACTTTTAAAACGTTCTTGGGTCTTTAGTTTTAAAAAACAGTTTAGTTTTTTTGATTTTTCTTCAATTTTCATAATCTTCCTCTGAGCTAGCTTAAAAACCTTAGTGTTTTTAAGCTAGCGATATTGGGCGAATGATTCGCATGAAAATATAAACTTAATATTGTCACTCCGATTTTGGATGCTTAGGAGCTTGTGGATAGCGACGACTATTCACGGGTTCTTAATGCATTTTAGGGGTATTCCGATTGGCTTTTTTATATTGCTTTGTTTTTCGGTGAACGATACACCTGTAAAAATCAGTTGTTATTTTGGAATGGTTTTGTTATTATTATAATAGCAAAATCGCCTGTGGGCGGAGATGTTGGAAACACTACTTGTCGAACTTCGCTCGCCATTTTGTGAAAAATAAATAATTTGAATATTTTGTGTAGGGAATGCATTGTATGCATTCCGAAATCGCCGTAGCATATCTAAAATAGCGGAACAGATAGAATGTGGCGCTGATCAAAAAGAAATTATCCGAAGGATTTTTGCAAGAACTCCGCCGCAAGGCGGACATGATAAATATTTTAAAGGGGTTAGTTTATGGGATTGGTTTTGACGTTCGATGTTGGAACGCAAAGTCTTAGAGCTATGCTTGTTAACACAAAGGGCGACATAGTGGAGGTTGTTGGGCATAAATACGAAAAACCGTATTTTTCGAAACAACCCGATTGGGCGGAACAAAAAGCAGAATACTATTTCGAAGTTCTTTGTGAATGCAGTTTGAAACTCAAAGAAAAATCGGGGAAACTTTGGGACGACATTATAGCGGTCACCGTGACTACCGTTCGGGACACCTGTGTTTGTGTTGATAACGAAGGAACTCCTCTTCGAGATATAATCGTTTGGCTCGACAAAAGAGAGGCGAAAGCGGAGGAAAAACTTCCGTTTTATCTTAACTTGTTATATCTTGTTATCGGCATGAAAGACACTATTGATATGCAACGAAAGGTGTCGGTTTGCAACTGGATAATAGAAAATGAACCGGAAGTTTGGCAAAAAACATATAAATACCTTATGCTTTCGGGATATCTTAATTTTCTATTAACGGGGAATATGGTGGATAGCTCCGCCGGCATAATTGGGCATATTCCGTTCGACAGCAAAGTTAGAGGTTGGATGAAAAAAGGCAACATAAAAAGGGTTATCTATGATGTCGAGGAAGAAAAGCTCTGTGACGTTATTGAACCGGGCGACATAGTTGGAACGATAACCGAGAAAGCCTCCCAATTAACCGGTATCAAAGAAGGGCTAGAGTTGATAGCTACCGGAGCAGACAAGGGTTGCGAAACGCTTGGGGTTTCTTGCATCTCGGAGGATTCGGCGTCGGTTAGCTTTGGAACAACCGCAACGCTTGAATGTATGACAAAAAAATATGTTGAACCTATTCGATTTGTTCCGGCGTTTCCGGCGGTTATGAAAGGATATTATAACCCCGAAGTCATGGTGTATAGGGGTTATTGGCTTATAACCTGGTTTAAACGAGAGTTTGCAAAACATGAAGTTGAACAAGCCGAACAGCTTGGTATCTCGGCAGAACAGCTATTAAACGAAAGATTAAGGGAAATTCCGGCAGGTTGCGATGGGCTTGTCATGGAGCCTTATTTCTCGCCCGGCGTAACCATGCCAAAAGCGAAAGGCGCTGTTATTGGTTTTTCGGATGTCCACACAAGAATACATCTTTATCGTTCGATTATCGAGGGCATTAATTTTGCTCTTATCGAGGGTATGCAAGCTATTGAAAAAAGAGGAAACATTAAAGTTAAGAAGTTGTTTGTGTCGGGGGGCGGTTCGCAAAGTAGCGAAATATGCCAAATAACCGCAAATATGTTTAACCTTCCGGTATATAGAATACAGACAAACGAAGCATCGGGGCTTGGCAGTTCGATTGTGGCGTTTGTATCTAAAGGATATTTTGATAGTTATGAACAGGCGGTTAAAAGCATGGTTCATGTAAGGGATGAATTTTTGCCCGACCAAAATGAAGCGCAAAAATACAACAAGATACTAAACAAGGTGTTTAAAAAAATCTATAAAAAACTTCTGCCGCTTTATAAAAAACAATCTTTAATTAAATAGTGGGTTTAAAAAACACTAAAATAATCACAAATGAAACGAGATTAATCAAGTTTAAAAACGGTTCTCGAATGATTTGTATAGGGGGTATTGTTACAGTGATGAGAGCATTAATTTTAACCTGCAACCTAGGGGGCGGACATAACACGGCGGCAAGGGCGGTTGCGGAACATTTTTCTGATATTGGGGTGTATTCCGAAGTTAAAGATGCGCTAGGCCTAGTTTCGGATATTCCGTCGAAACTTACCGAAAAAGCATATCTTACCTCGACAAAAGGAAACGCTTGGGCGTTTGGAACTATCTATAAAGTTGGGATGGAACTTAGCTCGCTTAAAACGTTTGTTAAGTCGCCGGTCTACTTTGCAAATACACTATTTGGTTATGATCTTTATAACTACATAATAAACCAAGATTTCGATGTAGTTGTTTGCACCCATTTTTTCCCGTCGTTAACGTTGACATATCTTAAGACGTTTTATAACCTTAAAGCAAAATGTTTTTTGGTTGCAACCGATTATACGATGCACCCGTTTATGAATGAAACAAATGTAGACGGCTATTTTGTTCCGCATGAACAAGTAGCGGAGGAATTTTCCGGTTTTGGAATTCCAAGAGAAAAAATCTATGTAACCGGAATCCCTGTGGGCAAAAAATACACTGTTAAAAAAGATAAGAAACAAGCAAGGCAGGAGCTTGGGCTTCCTGTTGATTCAAAGATATATCTTATCATGTCGGGGAGCATGGGTTTTGGCAGCAGCAGCGAGATGGTTAAACAGCTCTTCAATGTCTGCACAGGTGACTACAAAATAATCGTTATCTGCGGAAGCAACAAAACTGCAAAAAACAAGATTGACGAGATGTTTTTGGAAAACGAAAAAGTTTTAACGATAGGTTTTACTCAAAAAGTTGCAAGTTATATGGATGCTTGCGATATTATCATAACCAAGCCCGGAGGGCTAACAACAACCGAGGCGGCGGCAAAAAATAAGCCGCTTATTCATAGCAAACCAATACCCGGTTGCGAAAATAAAAATGCAGAATTTTTCGAAAAATTTGGTATGTCTATCTGTGAGGATGATCCGTTTCAACTCGCTACTATAGCGGAATATATAGTTAACGATGAAAGATATCAAATTAAGATGATGGAAAACCAAAAGAAGTATATAAATGCTTTTGCCGCAAGGGATATCTGCGCTAAAGTTAAAGAGATATATGAGAAAAAAGATGAAACAACAGACAATATAGAAAAGAAGGAAAACATCATCGAAAGCAAGTTTAAGCTATTAAACAGGTTGCTTGAGGACAAGAAAACGAATTAGATATAGGGGTGCTTAAGCGTTAAATACAAAAAGAAAAAGGGGCAGTCGATAAAAGACTGCTCCTTTTTGTGAGTGTTGATTTTTTGAAAATTTGTTTCTAGCCTTCATACATCTCTTTTTTGCGTTTTCTTGATCTTAAAACAGAGATAATAATAGAGGCTGCTAAAGCACCGAACAGAAACACAGGTCCTATCCAAACATTTTGGTTTTCGTTAAAACTTAAAACCTCTGTCCAAAGACTATCGACATAGATTCCCGTTTCGTCGGAGAGCGCTTTATAGATTTCGGTGTTTTCGATAATTTCGTCGGGAGGATACGAGATAGCTTTTGTAACGTCGTCTAGCTCCATATATTCAAGTGCATCCGGCACCGTTGTTGAATATCCGATATAGGTTGCGTTTTCGGCAGAAATTCTAGGCTCGGTCATAAAGTTTATATACATCTCAGCCGCTAGTTTATTGGGAGACCCTTTAGGTATAATAAAGCTATCGACAAAAAAGTTGCCGCCCTCTTTTGGGAAAACAAACGCAAGATCGGGGTTTGCGTCCATCATCGTTATGGCGTCGCCGGCGTAGTATGGCGCAATTGCCGCTTCGCCGCCCTCCATCTTGTTGAAAATTTCATCCATAACATAAGCTTGAACCAATGATTTTTGTTCTTTAAGAAGATCTGCGGCGTCTTCGATTTCTTCGAAATCTTCGGTGTTCATCGAATAGCCAAGCGTTCTAAGAGCTATGCCAAATGCGTCTCTAGAGTTTGAAAACATCAAGATGTTTCCGATATAATTTTGATCCCAAAGATCCGCCCAAGAGGTAATGTCGTTTTCGATCATCGCCGTGTTGTAGATAAGCCCTGTTATGCCCCACATATACGGAACGGAATATTCGTTGGTTGGGTCATGCAAAAGATTTTTATAGACATCGGAAACAAGGTCGTATGTTGGGATGTTGTCAAAATCAAGCGGTTCTACCATATCTTCCCTTATCATACGAGCTATCATATAATCGGAAGGTATCAAGATATCATATTGTGCGCCGCCGCTTTTGAGCTTTGCATACATCTCTTCGTTGCTCGCAAACGTCGTGTAGTGGACATCTATTCCGGTTAGTTGCTCAAACTCTTTGTTAACGTCTAGCATATCATCCGACCCATCCGAGATGTATTCGCCCCAGTTGTAGACGTTTATCGTTATGTTTTGCCCTTCGAGTTGTTTGTAGTATTGGTCGCTCGCAGTCAGTTCAAGAGCTAGCATAGCGGGGGATAACGCTACCGATAAAACGAGTAGCATAATAATTAATAATGATATTTTTTTCATATTTACCCCTTTCCGCCTCATGCTTTTTTTTCTTTTCTAATCTCTTTAAAGTTTACAATCAAGAGAATAGAAAGAACTACAACAAAAATAATTGCGGATAGGGCGTTGATTTCGGGGCTAACCTTTCTTCTTGTCATCGAGAATATCGCTATCGAAAGGTTTTGCGCCGTTCCCGAGGTGAAATAACTGATGACAAAGTCGTCGATAGAATAGGTTAACGCCATCAAAAACCCTGTTAGTATTCCGGGCATAATTTCGGGAACAACAACTTTGAAAAGTGCTTGTTTTTCGTCGCAACCGAGATCGAGAGCGGCATCATAGATGCTTTTGTCGAGTTGGCGAAGCTTAGGGTTAACCGAAAGAATAACATAAGGAACGCTGAACACAACGTGGGAAAGGATAAGCGTGCCAATGCCAAGCTCAAAGTTTGCGCCAAACACAGCAAACGCTCCTCTTAAAACGGTGAACAACAAAAGAATAGATACACCGGTTACAATTTCGGGGTTGATAATCGGAATAAGGGTGAAGTTCATAAGAAGATTTTTCGGGGTTCGCTTCATGCTGTTCATTCCGATAGAAGCGGCAGTTCCAAGCACCGTCGATATAACCGATGAAATGGCGGCTACAATAAGGGTGACCATGAGAGATTGAAGTATCATCTCGTTTTGGAAAAGCTCTTTATACCAATCTAGCGTAAAGCCGGTGAAATTAGTTCTGCTTTTGGATTCGTTGAACGAAAAGAATATAAGCACAGCGATCGGCGCATACAAGAAGGCGAAAACGACATACATATATATCGAAGAAGACAAAGATTTTTTTCTCATTTATACATCTCCTCCGCACTTTCGTTGTCAGATGAGCCTAGTATGCTCATACATAGCAATACCAAAACCATTAGCACCAACGCTAAAGCCGATCCCAGATGAGGGTTGTATGCGTTTCCTAGGAACTGCATCTCGATAAGGTCACCAATCAAAAGGTTTCCGCCACCGCCGAGCATTCTCGAAATAATAAATGTGCTAATAGAGGGAACAAAAACCATAAGTATTCCGCTTGAAATTCCGGGCATCGAAAGCGGAAGAAGGATTTTTGAAAGGATGGTTTTGTTGTTTGCCCCAAGATCTTGGGCAGCTTCGATAACCGAATTATCTATCTTGGTCATTATCGAATAGAGCGGCATAATCATAAACGGAAGATAGTTATAAACCATACCTAATATAACCGCACCTTGTGTGTTAATCATTTTGAAGGGTCCGAGACCTATTAGTTCGAACAATCTGTTTAAAAGACCGTTGTTTTCAAGAATAGACATCCAAGAATAGGTTCTTAAAAGAAAGTTCATCCACATAGGGAGCATTATAAGCATAAGCATTATAGTCTGTCTGCCCTCCGGCATTCTCGACATTTTATACGAAAGCGGAAACGCAACAACAAGACATATAACGGTTGCTATTGCCGCTAGCCAAATCGAGCGAGAAAAAACCGAGGTGTATTTTCCGATATCAGCAAGGTTTTGGAACGTGAACGCTCCTGTGCTGTCGGTGAATGCATACATCACGACAAGCCCCAACGGGACAAGGGTGAATATAACCATCCATATTATATAAGGAGTTGCGAGGCCTTTAGACTTGATCAATCGTTTCGCCCTCCATTCTTTTCATGATATGGATTTCATCGGGTCCAATATCCATGCCAACAATGGTTCCGGGTTGCTCAAACGATGTCGAATGAACTTTCCAAAGATAGTTGCCTTGCTCCACTATCATTTCGTAGTGGACCCCTTTAAACACAACGCTCTTAACTATTCCGGTTATCATTCCTTTTGATTCCGGAACAAGCATGATGTCTTCGGGACGAACAACTATTTGAACATATTCTTTTTTATCAAAACCCTTGTCGACACATTTAAATGTTGCCCCGGCAAATTCAACCAACTTATCTTTTTGGAAAACACCGTTTAATATGTTGCTTTCCCCAATAAAGTCGGCGACAAAAGCGTTGACCGGTTCGTTGTAGATATCCATCGGGGATCCTATTTGTTGGATAATTCCGTCGTTCATAACAACAACGGTGTCCGACATTGTCAAGGCTTCTTCTTGGTCGTGGGTAACGTAGATAAACGTTATGTTAAGGCTTTGTTGAATACGTTTGAGTTCGACCTGCATTTCCTTTCTAAGCTTTAGGTCAAGCGCCCCTAAAGGTTCATCAAGAAGCAAAACTCTCGGTTGGTTAACAAGCGCTCTTGCAATTGCAACACGTTGTTGTTGCCCGCCCGACATCTTGTTCACTCGCCTGAGTTCAAAACCTTTAAGGTTGACAAGTTCAATCATCTCGGTGACCTTGTCTTTGATTTGGTCTTCGGGAACTTTGTTCACTCGAAGCCCGAACGCGATGTTGTCAAACACGTTCAAATGAGGGAACAACGCATATCTTTGGAATACCGTGTTTACCTCTCTTTTGTATGGCGGAAGAGTTGTGATATTCTTGCCATCAAAAATAACTCTACCGTTATCGGGAAATAAAAACCCACCAATAACTCGCAGAGTTGTCGTTTTTCCGCATCCTGAAGGTCCCAAAAGCGTTACAAATTCTCTGTCATGGATATCAAGACTGAGACCCGAAAGAATTTCTTCTTTACCAAATGCAACACTAATGTTGTCAAGACGCACTACAATATTGTTTTTCATTTTCTACCCCTTTGCGGTCGATACACATTCCAGCGTATCTTTATAATTTTTGTTCCGCCTTGTGACGGTCGGTTCCTTCTCCTTGACCCCGCAAAAAGGTTTGTTACACCACGCTTAAAAAACATGGCTACAGTTAAAGAGAATTCCCCGGGTTTTTTGCCCTCCTTTTTGGGACAATACTCTTAATATAAATAAAACTTTTATCTTTGTCAATAACTTTTCATTTTTTTGTATATTTATAAAAAAAAACCTTGTGTTACATGAAAAAAAATATCACGTTAAACAAGGTTTTTTATACTAAGTTTTTAGTTTATGGAGTTGGCTCCGCCGCCGCATGGCTTACCGGGCAATAATCGGGAAGATTATCTCCATCGAAATAGGAAAGTACACGAGGACAACTGCTGTTTGCAAGGTCGCCCGTCACGGAACAAGTGTATTTTGAAACAACTCCGTCTGATTCGGGGAAGTCGAGATATTCAGCATCCTCCGAAGCTCGGCTCATGACATATTTCCAAGCCATACGAGGTCCTGAATAGCTAGGGCTTGAATAGGAAAGCGGCATTTCGGGGTTGACGTATCCTTCCCAAGTTGCCATACAATAATATGGGGTCATTCCGATAAACCAATAGTCGTATGAACCGGCAAGCGTTCCTGTCGAAGTTCCGGATTTTCCGGCAAGCGGAAGATCGGTCGTGAACGAAGCCGCAGCACCCGTTCCGGGGGCGTGCATAACATCTTGAAGCAGTTGGTTCATCTGGTATGCAGTGCTGTCCGACATTGCTTTAATAGGTTGAATAAGCGAGGTTTTGTCAAGAATAACGTTTCCTTTGTTGTCGACAATCTTTGTATAGCTATGGGGTTCGTAGTAGTAGCCGCCGTTTCCAAACGGAAGATATGCCGCCGCCATTTCATAGACGCTTACTCCATAGGTTAATCCACCAAGGGCTAGCGACAAAGTTTTGTCGTTGACGGGACCTTCGCCTACTAGCGTTGTTATTCCCAGCCTTGTTGTTAAAAAGTCATACGCAAATTCGGGGCCGATAAGGTTTAGCGCATAGACTGCCGTTGTGTTCAGCGAAACCGCTATTGCGGTTGAAAGCGAAACGGTGTTGCCATATTGACCGAAAGTATTAGAGTAGTTTTGCGGCCATTGGCTGTCTTCATAGATCTGTATTGGCGCATCGGGGAGCATAGTGCCATAGCTTATTGCTCCTATTTCGAGAGCGGGAGCATACGCTGCGATAGGTTTCATCGAAGAACCGGTTTTTCTCGGAACATCGACAGCATAGTTTGTTGTTAAGCTTTTTTCTTTTTCCCCCAACGCTCCGCCAACAGCTTTAAGTTCGCCGTTGAAGTCGAGGATAACCGAAGCTCCTTGAAGAGTTGCGCCCGCTTCTTCGGAACTGCTCCTTGCGGAAGCCTCCCAAGTTACAGGACCTCCGGGGTATTCCATCGATTCGTCGACATATTGTTGTAGCTCGTGGTCGATGGTGGTGTAGATGGTTAAGCCTCCGGTGTATAAAAGGTCGTTTGCTTGCGCCGAGGTTAAACCGAGATATGTTTGGAAATCCGCTATAACTTCACGGATAACGGTGTCGGTGAAAAATGTGTAGGTTTCGTTGAGCCTAGAGTAGTATTGCTCGGTGTTAAACTCCATGTTGTCGCTTTCTTTTTGGGCAGCTTCATACTCCGCATCGGTCAAATAACCGTAGTCGTGCATCTGGAAAAGAACAATATCTCTTTCTCTTCGGTTGTTTTCGGGGTTTGTGTATGGGTCGAGTGTGTTGGGAGATTTTGTTATGCAGATAATCGCTGCGCATTCCGCAGCGGTGAGCTCTTCGGTAGTCTTTGCAAAATAGTTGTTGGCTGCCGATTCAATTCCGGCTATAGTTCCCGAAAGCCTAAACGTGTTAAGATATGCTTCAAGAACCTGTTCTTTTGAAAACTCATTGTTTAACATAAACGCACGATATATCTCACGCATCTTTCTGAGATATCCTTCAAAACCATCTACCTGGTTTTCACCGGTCAGGTTTTTTATTAGCTGTTGGTGAATGGTTGAAGCTCCGAATGATGTTTCAGAGATATCAAGGGCGGGGATAAATTGGTTTAAAGTTGCTAGGATAGTTCGACCCCAGTCGACCCCATTATGGGTCCAAAAGCGACGGTCTTCCGAGGCAACTATTGAGTTAATGAGGGTGCTTGACATATCTTCATATTCGATCCATTTTCTGTTTTCCTCACCATATATAAGCTGATACGGCTCATATTGTTCCGTTAAAGGGTCGAGGGCAACAAGCGTCGTTGTGTAGGTTAATTTTATTTGGTTAAGGTCAAGCAGTGTGTCATCTTCCTGAGTTGCTTCATGCAGATAAAGAGACACAACAACTCCGAGAACCCCCAAAGCTATAACAGCAAGACAGAGAACCCCTACAAAAAGTTGAAGAAAGAAAAACGCAATTTTTTTCCCAACCCTTGGGCGTTTATCTCGTTTGGTTATAATATCCGGCAACCGCCTAAGATCTCTTGGGAGCGAGAAATCCGGCATTCCGGGTTCTGCCGGAACATCAAATGTTTTAACCTTAACGTCCCCCGAAGGTTTTTCGCTATCGGGTGTCTTGCTCGGCGTTACCCCCAACACAGTTTTTGCTGTGGTGGGTTTTTCTTTTTTCTCATCTTTAGCCTGTTGGGGTGAATCTTCGGCAGGCTTTTTTTCAACAACGCCTGTATCTTTCGTCGGCGTTGGTTGAACACCTATTTTTATTTTTTCGGGTGCGGTTTCAACATTATTTTTTCCGTTCTCCGAATCAGGAACGGTTTTGTTTTTGTTTTGGTCGTGGTTATCTTTCAAAGACATATTAAAAAATCCTCCGGGAATTTAAGTCGATCTATAATATAAAACATAAACATTATACAACATCTAGCGCATTTTTTCCACAAAAATTAATTTCTGTTAATAAAATGTTTATATTTTTAATGTTTTCTATTTCTATTATACCCCTCTTTTTGGTTTTATTGTAGGTGAATTTATATGGAGAAACCGGGGGGGTTCAAATATCTTAGCCCACAAGCAGAGATAATTGTCAGCGTGTCAAAAAAGGTATACCCTAAAAAATATTGCACAAAATTATAAAAATACTGGTAGGGGGCGATGCCCACATCGTCCCGTTTAAGGGCATTTGTGCTGATTTTCGGTAGGAGAAGCCCCTCCTCCTACCTTGTTTTTTGCTTCCATCAAACGCCATGAATCTGTCGATGTTAGGGGGCGTGAGGGGGTTTTTCGACTAACCCCCAGTGACGCCCCCTAACAACCCCCCACAACCCCCCTTAACGACTTAGGGCGACACACGCCCTAAGAACCCGCTCGCTTTTGCCGCTTGAGATCTTGGTGACAGGCAAAAGCTGGATTGGTGGGTTTTGGGTGGGAATGTGCTTCGCTTCGGGAATTAATTAGCTTGGGTGTGGAGATTGGTTGTAAAAGACCTTGTTTTCTATTATTTTTTTCGGGAGAAACAGATCCCCTCCACCTACATTCCAGTCATTATATTTGTGCATTTTAAATAAAGGCTGAATTTGTAATAAAGGTTTTTTGACAGTCTGTAAAACTTTATTTTAAAGTTTTGTTGATTATGTTTGAAAAAAAGGTTAAAATTAAAAGAAAAATAAAAGGGGAGTTTTCCAACGATGCAAGAGATAAAATATAGCTTTAACAATATGCCGAAAGGGGACGGGAAATGGCTTAAGATTATGTCGCAACAAAACATCGAAACAGCACAGCAGTTTCATAGAAGTATGCCGGGCTATAGCTACACGCCGCTAGCAAATCTTGAGAACCTAGCAAAAAAACTAGATGTAGCAAGTTTTTTCGTCAAAGACGAATCATACAGATTTAGCCTTAATTCCTTTAAAGTTTTAGGCGGCGCATACGCAATGGCGAAATATATAGCAAAGCTTGTTGAAACCGATATATCAAAGCTTGACTTTAACACCGTTATATCGGATGAAACAAAACAAAAAATCGGAGAGATCTCTTTTTATACAGCGACCGACGGAAACCACGGCAGAGCAGTGGCTTGGGCGGCAAACAAACTTCGCCAAAAAGCGTTTGTTTTTATGCCAAAAGGAACAAGTGAAACACGTCTTAACAACATAAAAGCCGAGGGTGCTTTTGCCCAAATAGAGGATTTCAACTATGATGTTTGCGTAAGAAAAGCGGTTGAACAAGCGGCGCTATCCAAAAATGGGGTTGTTGTTCAAGACACGGCTTGGGACGGATACGAGGATATCCCGAGTTGGATTATGCAAGGATATGGCGTTATCGCACACGAAGCAAACGAACAGTTTTGCGAAAAATCCGAACCACCTACCCATGTTTTTGTGCAAGCCGGAGTAGGTTCTTTTGCCGGAGCGGTTCAGGGCTATTTTTCAAACGTCTACAAAGAAAACTGCCCGAAGGTTATTGTGGTTGAAGCGGATGTTGCTGATTGCCATTACAAGAGCGCTGTTAAAGGAGATGGTTCCCCCGAAATTGTTGAAGGAGATCTTCTAACAATTATGGCGGGTCTTGCTTGCGGAGAACCAAACAGCATTTCTTTTGAAATTCTTAAAGACAACACAACCTGTTTTGTTTCAGCTCCCGATTGGGTGACGGCGTATGGAATGAGGGTGCTTTCAGCTCCGCTCAAAGGTGACCAAAGGGTTATCTCGGGAGAATCGGGCGCAGTTCCAACCGGAACGGCTGTCGCTATTCTGCTTATGGAGGAATACAAAGAGTTAAGAGAAAAGCTAGGGCTAGACGCCGGCTCTCGTGTGCTTTGCTTTTCAACCGAAGGGGACACAGATCCCGATATGTATGAAAAAATTGTTTGGACAAAAGATTGGATTGATTAATATTTCAACACGACAAATCACGTCAGATAAAAAAGAAAGATGTTTTGATAGTATGTTTAAAAACGCAGCAAGCATTGGTATAATCGGTGGGGCGGATGGCCCCACCGCAATTTTTGTTACCTCTTCATTTAGCCCGATTTGGGCTGTGTTGGCGGTAGTAGCTGTGGCTACAGCGATAGGATTAGCGGTATATTTTACCAAAAAACGGCGAAAATGAGGGAATTGGTATATTTTTGACCAATATTTTTTGAACTTTTATCGCATAAATAGACACCTAGTTGAAAACATGATATGATATAATCAGTTTTTAAATATTCGGAATAATGTTATCCATCTATTATTGGATTGACTTTTTTGAAAAAGATATTATGTTAAAGAGAGGTGTATAGTTATCACTGAAAGTGTCTTGCTAGGACTGTCAGGTATTATAGTTTTTATATATTCATTTTTGCTATTTAGGCTAACTTCAAAGATTGCGAAAACAAGAAAACTTCATAAAATATTATTAATGTTATTTTGCGGAATAAATTCGATTGGTTTTTGTTTTTATATAATTGAAGCGGTCGATATAACGGTCGGACATTATTATCTGACTATATCGGTTTTTTTGATCGAAGCATTGATTTTGTATAAGGCAAAGTTTGTTGGAATTGCAACGATGGTTTTAGGAACGATGTTGCATCTATTTGTTTTGCGTTCGGTTGTTGTTTCCGCTTTTTCTCTGGTAAACGGCCTTGAACCTGTTTTGTTCTTATATGACCACACAATGCTTTGGTTCACAACCGTTTTGGCGATAGGTTTAAATATATGCACCCTTATTTTATTTATGACGTTTATTTCGAAAAAGCATATGCAGATTATAAGCGAAAATTGGGAATTCATTTCGTTTATCTTTGTTATAACGCTTACCTTAACGTTGTTTATGGGCGCAAACTCTTATTTTTTCTATAACTACCTCAAATCAATTGTGTCGCTACAACAGATAATGTTGGCGGTAACGCTTTTGTCGATATTCTATCTCACGTTGTTGTTGATGATTAGAATAATTATTCTTCATAATTTTAAGCTTAAAACAAAAGAACTTGAAGACAAGATAACTAAAGACAGAGTTTTTAAATACGCACTTTTCCATTTAGCCGACATAGTGTGTGAGATCAACTGTTCAAAGGATAAACCGCTAAGGCTTTTGTTTAACGGAAAAGAGATCGAAGTAGACAAAACAATTCCGTTTACCGAGCAGCTTGATGTTATTAAATCAAAATATGTTCATCCGGATGATTTTGTCGAGATTGAAAAGATATACCCAAAAAGAGTTGTTCAAGATCATGAAAAAGGACACAATGATTTTTCGTTTGAATTTAGATCTTTAAGGATGAAACACGACCGAGACAGCGAAACAGAGGTCAAAAAAAACGACGAGCATCTTTGGTATCGGCTTAAAGCAACGAGCGATCCCGATAACATGACGGGGGACTTAAAGCTTGTTATAACAATCGACGAAATTCAAGGTGAAAAGGAAAAAGAATTAAGCCTTAGAAGAAAAGCGGAAACCGATTCGATAACCGGAGCGTTGAACAAATTTGGAGCGCAAACCAGAATTGATTCCCATCTTTCGTTGAACGGTATAGGCTCGTTCTTTATGTTTGATCTTGATAATTTTAAGATGATAAACGATACATTTGGGCATTCGTATGGCGATTTTGTTTTATCGGATGTTAGCAAGATGATTGTGCAGCTTTTCAGACCATATGATGTTGTCGCTAGAATTGGCGGAGATGAATTCATTGTGTTTATGATTGGAACGATAGACCGAAAAGTAATCGAGAAAAAAGCTGGAGCTATCTGCGATATTTTATCAAAATCTTATGTTGGCGAGGGCGGAAAAAGCGTTGAGATTTCGGGAAGCGTTGGCGTTTCGGTATCGCCGCAGGATGGAACAGACTACATCGAGCTTTTCAACGCTGCCGACAAAGCGATGTATCATGCAAAAAACAGCGGAAAAAATCAGTATAAAATTTATTATAAAAATATGGTTGTTCCGCCAACAGAAAACAAAAGGTGAGATTAAGGCGATATAACAACAGTTTAAATCCAGATAAAAGCCTGTGCGATTTTTTCGCACAGGCTCTTTGTAATAAATGGTGGAATTAGAAGATTAACAAGTGTAGAAATTTTTGTTTTTTTAAAACATCAACCATGTTTTTGTTTATAGATTTTAATCGATAGAAAGATTGATAGGACAACAAAAACCGCAAACAATAAGATAAGTCCAAACGATATTGAGGGAAGTCTTAATTCGGGTATCATTCCAAGCAACACGCCAAATCCTCCCATAAATAGAAATATTAAAACACGCCCTTTCTCGGAGCCGAACTTAATTATAAAAGGGAGATACAGACAGACGACAAGAACCGCTAACAAAACCCCTAAAAGCGCAACGTTGAAAAAGTTGTCGATATTTTGCGCAATACCTATAGAGGTTGCGATAAAATGCAACAAAGCCATAGTGGTTGCGAAAAATCCAATCGAGATAGCGCCGAGGATATATTTGCTTAACACTATCTTTGTAGCTGTTAGCGGCAACGCTCCGCAAAGGTCATACCAGTTGGATTGTTGATCGTATGCAACGGCGGATATCGGCATCATTGCACCAATTGCGAGGATAAAAGCGGCAGACACTTGGTTTAGAGTAAACGAAAGAAAGACGGCGGAAACGATAAAGATTTTAAGTTGTTGTCGATAGATAACCAGAAAATCCTTTATTAATAAAGCTTTCATAATATAATAATTCCTTACTTATGTTGTGATTTGGTTTAATAGAACGGCTTTTTTAATGTTAAAAATCTTTTGACATCATCAAGATTATGTCTTCAAGCGTAAAATATTCTGATGTAAAATTTTTTGGAACCAGATGTTTTTTTGCAAGAATATCAAAACCGTAGGATCGCTTTTTCTTTGCAACGACAGACTGAGAGGAGAGAGCGGAAGCATCTTGTTCGGAAAGTTTTAGAAAACAATATTTTTCAAAAAGCAAGTCCTTTTGTTCATGGAAAACAACGCTTCCGTTTTTTAAGAAAACGATATAATCGCATATCTTCTCAAGGTCGCTGGTGATATGGGAGGAAAACAAAATCGAATTGTTTTCATCACGGGTGAATTCGGCTAGAATGTCTAAAATTTCCTCTCGAGCTACGGGGTCTAGCCCGCTTGTTGCCTCATCTAGAATCAAAAGCTTTGCATCATGTGACAACGCTACAGCGATAGAAAGTTTCATCTTCATACCTTTTGAAAAATCCTTGAACTGCTTGTCTAAAGGAAGATTAAACTGTTTAAGATAGGAATAATAAAGAGATGAACTCCAATTTCTATAGATTCCTTTCATAATAATGTCGATGTTTTTTGCATTTAAAACGAGAGGGAAATACGCTTGATCGAAGACTACCCCGATATCTTGTTTAATCTCAGAAAATTTCACATCGGTGTTTTGCGTGCCAAGAACCGAAATTTTGCCACTATCCGCTTTAAGAGCGTTAAGAATAAGCTTAATCGTTGTGGTTTTTCCGGCGCCGTTTTCGCCAACGAGACCACAAATATATCCCTTTGGCAGACAAAAAGATATGTCACAAAGCTTGAAATTGTTAAAACTTTTTGATAATTTATTAATAGATATTGCATTCATAATAGTTTACCTTCCTTTTAAAAATCGATAAATCAACTTTTTTGTGCAAGAAATTTGAATGTTTTTGGTTATAGTTAAAATAGGGGATATATCGTTTGCTAAAAAACTTAGTATTTAAACATATCCAACAACTGCTGTTCCGAAAGATTGCAGTTTTTCGCAAGTATCGTTATCTTTTCAATGTAGAATTCAATCTCCCGAAGTTGCGCTTCAATAACCAGTTGATTGTTTTTTTCCGCAACATAAGATCCTTTGCCGGCGACGGAATATATAAACCCATCTCGCTCAAGTTCATCATATGCACGCTTTGTTGTTATAACGCTTATCTTAAGATCTTTCGCAAGGTTGCGAATAGAGGGGAGCAGCTCGCCGGCCTCAAGTTCACCCGAAATAACAGCTCCCTTTATATTGTCATAGATCTGTTCATATATAGGGCGATTGTCCCTGTTTGAAATAATTATGTTCAAGTTATCACCTCAGTGTATACTGTGTATATTCGATATACACAGTATACACTGAGGGCTGTATGCTTGTCAATAATTTTTTTCAAACTTTCGAATAAATTAAATATGTTTTGGCATAGAAATTATAAAAAAAGGATTTATGCCAAGATGTTATTTAAACGAATATTTATTACAACGGCGATTTTTTTGTGTTTTATTTTAAGCGGATGTTTGTATAACCAAGTTGTTAAACAAAATAAAACAACGGAACAAAATGATTTTGTAGGAGAAGAAGAATTTATGGAAACGTTTTTTAATGTAGAAAAAAAAGATGATTTTATCGTTGCAATGTGGGTGAGCTATCTTGATATCAAATCGCTTTTAGGGGATATGTCGAGGAGGGATTTTGAACAAAACCTAGATGAATTAATCCTTAACATAAAATCAATCGGGGTTACCGATGTCTATTTTCATGTTCGGGCATTTGGCGAAGCGCTCTACACCTCCAAAATTGTTCCCTCGGCATTTGGAACTACGTATAGTGTAAAGCCAAACCAGGATGATTATTTTAAAATTGCCATTGATAAGTTTAAACAAAACGACATAAAAACTCATGCATGGTTAAATCCATTCAGATTGTCGGACAGCGAAAATCTAGCAGAATATATTAATTCGGTTAAAATAAACTATGGCGATATTATAACAGAATATGAAGGCCGACCTTTTATCAATCCTTCAAGCGAAAAAAGCGAACAGCTCTTATCCGAAATTGTTATCGAGATAATCCAAAACTATAATGTAGACGGGATACATATAGACGATTATTTTTATCCGACAACCGATGTTGAGTTTGACAGCAAATTTTTTGACCAAAACAGTTCTTCGATAACGGTTGACGATTTCAGAAGAGGGCGAATTCAAAGCATTATTGATAGAATTTATAGCGACATAAAAAGGTTTGACCAAACGATAGAGTTTGGTATAAGCCCAGATGGGTCGATTGAAAGAAACTATAACACGCATTATTTGGATATAGAACAGATGCAAGCTGTTGCAAAATACGCAGATTATTTTGTTCCTCAGTTGTACTATGGTTTTCAAAACGAAGCGTTGCCGTTTGAAAAGACATTGGAAGAATGGCAAAACATCGTTAAAACAAAGGATCTAATTGTTGGCATAGCGGGATACAAGATAGGAACAGTGGATGAATTTGCCGGAATTGGGAAAAGCGAATGGAAGATATACAACGATGTTATAGGAAGGCAGATAGAACTAATCAAGCAAAAAGGCCTTGCAGGGGTTGCGTTTTTCCGATATGATTCGCTGTTTAATCCTGACATTACGGTTGAAAAAGAGGTTGTAGAAGCTTTAAATATCGTTAAGGAAAAGATTGTTTATGAATAAACCTTTTGTTAAACATAGAAATTCATTGACCAAAGATTTTTTTGAAACACAGTTTCTTCAGATTAAACTTGCGTTGTTTGTTTTGGCGGAGTATTTGGTGATAAAGTTTTTGTTCCCTAGTTTATACCAAGATATTTTGTTTATCTTAAGCCTAGTTGGTGACACAACAAACCAAGTTATAAATCAAGTTTTAGGAATAGCTGTGTGGTAGATTTTAGATTTTATGGGATTAAAATTGGTTTTTCGATATGGTTCTTGTCTTTTTTATTCTTTTTAACAATAAACAAAAACACCGAAACAACTTTGTTTGCGGTGTTTATTTTAGTCCATGAGATCGGGCATATTTTGGCGATGGCTGTTTGCAAGATGAGGCCAAGAGCTATAAACTTTAGGTTTGGGCGAATCGAGATTATAAAACAAAATGATATTAATTTGTTTTATAAAAATGTCTTAATATTTTCAGGCGGAATAGTTGCAAACGCTTGTTGCATCGTTTTGTTGATTTTGCTTTTTCCGAATTTAAACGAGATGATACAAATAAATGCTTTTTTAATTGCGTTTAACTCGTTGCCATGCGGAGATTTTGATGGTGGAAATATATTAAGAGAGATAGTTTTTTATAAAGTTTCGGATGTTTCAAAAGCCGAAACGGTGTTAAAACATATTAATATGACGTTTGCATTTTTGTTTGTTGTTTTGGGAACTATTCTTTTGGTACAACAAAATCCGGGGTGGATGCTCATTTTGGTTGGGATATATCTAATTATTAATGAAAAAATAAAGAAATATTCATAAAACTATTTGTTTGAAACGCTGTAACGTGATATTATAATATAAACACAGAAATTAAAAAAAACTATTTAAACAAAAATAAAATAAAAGGAGCAAAACGGTTATGAAAAAGCGTGTTGGCATTTTAACAAGCGGCGGCGATTGCCCGGGGTTAAACGCTACAATAAGGGGCGTTGCAAAAGCTCTGTATGAAAGAATGGAAGATGTCGAGATAGTCGGGGTTATTGATGGGTATCATGGGCTGATTAACAACGAAGTTAAAGAGATGAAGCGTAGAGATTTTTCCGGAATATTAACAACGGGCGGAACGATTCTCGGAACCTGTCGAACTCCATACAAACTAATGCGTGTGGTTGAAGAAGACAACGTCGACAAAGTTAAAGAGATGAAAGAAACATACAAAAAGAACAAACTTGATTGTCTTTTAACGCTTGGCGGAAACGGAACACATAAAACCGCAAATCTTTTGGCATCTGAAGGGTTAAACGTTATCGGTCTTCCCAAAACAATCGACAACGATATTTTTGGAACCGATGTGACGTTTGGATTTCACACGGCGGTAGATATAGCAACCGACGTCATCGACAGGGTACACACAACCGCTTCGAGCCACAAAAGGGTTATGGTGGTTGAGATTATGGGGAACAAAGTTGGTTGGCTAACGCTGTATTCCGGAATTGCGGGCGGCGCAGATATAATATTAATCCCCGAAATACCGTATTGCATCGACAGCATAAGTTCTGCTATCGAGAAACGAGCATCGAGAAAGAGTTCTTTTTCGATAGTTGCGGTTGCGGAGGGCGCATTAAGCTTGGAAGAAAGCAAGATGAAAAAGAAAGAAAGAGCGCAGTATCGCGAGGAAACGGGATTCACAAACATCTCGACAGCTATTGCAAGAGACCTTCAAAGGGAAACCGGATTTGAAACAAGGGTTGTTATTCCGGGCCATGTTCAAAGAGGCGGAAGCCCTTCGGCATACGACAGAGTTTTGGCAACAAGGTTTGGCGTTTATGCTGCAAATCTTGTTGAACAGGGGATTTTCGGAGTGACGGTTGCGATGAACAATCAACAAGTAGTTGCGAATCCGTTGGCGGATGTTGCCGGAAAAACAAAGTTTGTCCCTATCGAAGACCAGATGATAGATGTAGCAAACAAGGTTGGGATAAATCTTGGAAGATAAAATTATCTTCACCGCAGGTGAAGATATTGGAAATACTGCTTGTCGAGCTTTCGCTCGCCATTTTGCGCCGATGGCGCAAAAACCGCAGTATTTCTAAAGCCTTAGGTTTTGCGCTAAATAGAAATAATCAGAATACTCATGTAGGGAATGCATTGTATGCATTCCGACACGAAAGCCTAAATCCGACATCGTCGTAGCTTATTCAAAAAATGGCGGAACGCATACAATGCGTTCCCTACGATACGGTGTATAAAAATACAGACTATAATATTTTTGGAGGAATATATGAAAAGTTATCAAACTATGTCAAAGGCGGAACTTGAAGCGTTGCTTTTGGAGCAACAAAAACAATACGAAGGATTTAAAGCAAAAAACCTTTCGCTTGATATGTCGAGGGGAAAGCCTTGCAGCGAACAACTTGATCTTTGCGACGAGCTTTATAAAATCGACCTAAACGGAAGATTTAAAGATATGAAGGGTCTTGATAGCCGCAACTATGGCGGCTTTGACGGAACCGCCGACGCAAAACAACTTTTTGCTGAGATTCTCGAGACAAAACCCGAAAACGTCTTTATTGGCGGAAACTCAAGCTTGAATTTGATGTTTGAGGTTATGTCGATAGCGTTTGTTAAAGGGATGAAACAAAGCCAAAAACCTTGGGGCAAACTAGACAGCGTTAAAATTCTTTGCCCTTCTCCGGGATATGATCGCCATTTTTCGGTTAGCGGATATTTTGGTTATGAGCCGATTGTTGTTCCGATGACCGAAACGGGGCCGGATATGGACGAGGTCGAAAGGCTAGTTGCGAATGATGACACGATTAAAGGAATCTGGTGTGTTCCCGTTTATTCTAATCCGGACGGAATCGTCTATTCAAAAGAAACGGTTGAGCGCCTAGCTTCGATGAAAACAGCGGCAGAGGATTTCACAATTATGTGGGATAACGCCTATGTAGTCCATAGCCTTTATGGCGATGTTCCAAAAATTCCCGAAATTATATCTCTTTGCGAAAAATCCGGCAACAAAAACAGAGCTTTTGTTTTTGCCTCGACAAGCAAGATAACCGCAGCAGGAGCCGGCATATCGGCGGTAGCTTCAAGCGACGAAAACATGGCGCATTTTATGAACTCGATGAAGTTTGCAACGATAAGTTTTGATAAGGTTAATCAATTAAGACACACGCTTTATCTTAAAGACAGACAGGGCGTTTTGGATCTTATGAAAAAACACGCCGATATATTAAGGCCAAAATTCGAAGCGGTTCTCGATATATTGGAAAAAGAGATTAAACCTCTTGATATTGCAAGTTGGGTGACCCCAAAAGGCGGTTATTTCGTGAGCTTTTTTGCAATGGAAGGAACGGCGAAAAGGATTGGCGAACTTTGCAAACAAGCCGGCGTTGTTATGACACCATCGGGGGCGACTTATCCAAACGGAAATGACCCCAAAAACAGCAACTTGAGAATTGCTCCATCGTTCCCACCGGTAGACGAACTTAAAATCGCTTGCGAACTGTTCTGCGTTGCGGTTAAAATAGCGGCAATTGAAAAACTTTTAGAAAATAAATAATCTACACTGAGTTTTGATTATTTGAAAATAACGATTTAATAAACGGGGGAAGACGGTTTGTTTTCCCCCGCCTAAAAAAAGGAACAAAATTTTGAACATAGGCATTTCAACAGCTTGTTTTTATCCCGAAACAATAGAGACAGCTATCGACGTTCTAGCGAACAACAACGTTTCAAACATCGAGATTTTTTTTAATACATATAGCGAACTTAAAAAAGATTATCTTAATTTGATAAAACAAAAAATCACCGATGGCGGAATAACGGTTAGTTCAATTCATCCGTTTACTTGCCCTATGGAGCCGCTATATTTTTTCTCGGAATACAACGGAAGGTTTGAAGACGGAATAGACCAATACAAAATGTATTTTGAAACAGCAAGGTTTATCGGGGCAAAATATATCGTGTTCCATGGCGACTACTACGGAACAAGGCTTCCCGTTGAACAAGCTTGCGACAGGCTTTATAAGCTCGAGCAAGCTGCCAGAGAATACGGCGTTTCGATTCTTTTGGAAAATGTTTCTCGTTGTGAAAGCAGAGAGAAAAAATATATAGCAGAGATTAAAAAAACGCTTAAACAAAATATTGGTTTTACGCTAGACCTTAAACAAGCGGTTCGTTCGGGGTATGATCCTTTTGAAGTTTTTGAAACTATGGGGGAAAACATTAAGCATATTCACGTTAGCGATTTTTCGCAACAAAACGATTGCCAACTTCCGCTTAACGGAGAGTTTGATTTTGTTAAATTTTTCAAAAAACTTAAAGCAATTGGATATGATGGGTCGATTTTGATTGAGGTTTACCAAGATAGTTATAACGACTATAGCGATATAATCAATTCTTATAACCGATTAAAGAAACTATTAAATAATATTTAGGAGACTTTTAAAATATGAAATGCCCTTTTTGCGGAGACATTGATACAAAGGTTATCGACAGCCGCCCAACTGAAGACGATTCCAAGATAAGAAGAAGAAGAGAATGCACAAAATGCGTGGGTCGATATACTACATATGAGGCTATCGAAACGGTTCCGATAATGATTGCAAAAAAAGATGGCTCGAGGGAACAGTTTGACAAAGGAAAACTTATGAACGGGCTTTTGAGGGCTTGCGAAAAACGCCATGTTTCGACCGAAACTATCGAAAAAGCGGTTGACGAAATCGAATTGAAACTTCAAAATTCTATGGAACGAGAGATCCATTCCGAAATAGTTGGAGAACTTGCTATGGAAAAATTGAAACAGATAGATGAAGTTGCGTATGTTCGTTTTGCTTCAGTCTATAGAGAGTTTAAGGATATCAACACATTTATGTCGGAGCTTGAAACGCTTTTAAAATCTAAAAAATAGGGCGTTTTTCTCTCAGCAAACGCCATGAATCTGTTGATGTCGGGGGGAGTGTGAGGGTTTTTCGACTAACCCCCAGTGACTCCCCCCGACACCCCCCCACAACCCCCCTTAACGAATTAGGGCGACACACGCCCTAAGAATCCGCTCGCTTTTGCCGCTTGAGATCTTGGTGACTGGCAAAAGCTGGTTTGGTGGGTGTTGGATGTGAGCCTGCTTCGCTTCGGGAATTAATTTGCTTTGTGTGGGTGTTTGGCTTTCATCAAACGCCGAGTTTGGCTAGGCTCTCCCTTTGGGAGAGCTGTCACGCAGTGACTGAGAGGGCGTTACCATATTTGATTTTCAGCGCAAACGAATGTTAACGAATATATTATGCTAAGAGGAGCGATTAAGTGGCGGTAGTTTTTGGTGTTTTAATGATGGCAGTGGGAGCGTTTTTGCTTTTTAAACCCTATGTGTTTTATGAAATGTTTAGATATCTTTTTATTGATAAACAAAGAGACCCCGAAAGTTTTTTCATATTTAGCGTCAAGATAGTGGGCGCTATGCTTTTGTTGGTGGGCGCTTTTTTAATAGTGGTTTTGTTTATGTTTTAGATGTTTAAAAAACTCTGTTAAATGTGGTTTTGAGATGGTTTAGCGAAATCATTATTTCATAACCTTTTGTGACAAAATCCGAAACATTTTCAATATCTATCAGATACTGCGCTATCATTGAATCGTGGGAAACTTTGTTGAGGGTATCGAACCCAGCGATAAGGGAATAGATGCCGATATGTTGTTCAAGCTTTTTTAGATATTCATCGAATTCTTTTTCTGCTTGCAAAAGTTGTTGCTGTTTAGCGTGGTCAACAGCGTTTTCAAGGTTTTGATAAAAATCATTAAACGAAACATTAACATAGATTGAACAGGCAACAATAAAAACAATTATAATAGCTATTAACGATAAAGAAATTGCGACTCGGTTCATGAAAGCTCCTTTTTAACGATATGGATTTCTTTTAGTTCGTTGCATTCAAGTAGCAGCACATCACCCAGTGATGTGTTGTTTTTTTTGATTATTTTTTCGATGTAGTCGGGTTTGATATCAAGAAAATTCATGCAAGCTTTATTTATGGCGCCGTCGATAACTATTGGGAGAAACAATTTTTCCTTTGGCATATCCTCTTTAGTGAACACGTTTATCTGGCCGGTGCTTTCGATTATTGCGAGTTCAACTTCTCGAATATCTAGAACACCGCTCATTCGTAACGATTCCATAAGATCGTCGACACTTATCCTAAGCTCTTTTAAAAGCCGTTGGTCTATAACCCCTTTTTTAATGATAACAAGATGTCGACCCGAAATGAGCTTTGCAAATCTATGTGATTTAATTGTGAAAAGAGAAACGACTATCTCGATGCTTATTATTAAAAAAATCGGAAGAACCGAGATAGCTATAGGGATTTCGGGGTTTTCAATCGGAAGCGAAGCGAGGTTTGAAACGAGAATAGTTGTCACAAGTTCGCTGGGTTGAAGTTCCCCTAGTTGGCGTTTTCCCATAAGGCGCATAGAAAATATAATTAGAACGTAGACCAAGATAGTTCTGACAAAAAAGATTAGCATTAATAACATCCTTTTTAAATTTCTAATGGTTATTTTATCCGAAAAACGCAATAATATTTTAAAAGGATATTGGATTTTTCTCAAATGTAGGAAAGGAAAGGTTAAAAAAATGAGCGACAATCTTTCGACATCGTGCAAAAAAAACAGCGATTTAATAATGAAACTTTGCAAGCAATCCTCCGATCTTAACGCAAAGCCGGTAAGAATAGGAACTATAGATTGTGTTATGATGTGGTGTGAAGGGATGATTAATCTAACGCTTTTTAACGATACACTCATTCGCAAAATTATGGAGACAAGGGATAGGAAGTTTAATAGTGGCGACAGTTTAATCGATTATCTATTAAATAAAAACCCCGAAATGATGGGGAGTTTTGTGATGAAAACAATCGATGATGTTATATTTGCGATAATGACGGGGTGTCTTGTCGTGATGGCAGAGGGGTCAACAACTGCGTTTGTTTTTCCTTGCCAAGGCTATAATTTTAGGGGAGTGTCGGAAAGCTATAGCGAACAAAACATCAGAGGAACTAGGGAAAGCCTTGTAGAACCGTTAAGGGTTAACACAAGCCTTATAAGGCGAAGAATTAAAAGCGAACATCTTGTTTTTAAATTTATGAAGGTAGGAAAGATAAGCAAAACAGAGATATCTCTCGCTTATCTAAAAAACAGGGTGTCAAACGAAATTATAGAGAACATAACAAAAAAGCTTTCAAACATCAACATCGAACTTGTGCTTGAAAGCGGTTTTTTGCAACCGTTTCTAGAGCAACAACAATATTCGATCTTTTCGGGAGTGGGTTACACTGAACGCCCCGACACCCTGTGCGGAAAACTTCGAGAGGGTAGAGTTGCGGTTATTGTAGACGGAACGCCGTATGCGCTTATCCTTCCGTATCTTTTTTCCGACAATTTTACTTCGTTTGACGATTACACAAGCAAACCATACTATACAACGATGATGAGAATAATTAAATACATCTGTTTTATTATCTCGTTTACATTGCCGGGGGTCTATCTCGCTTGCTTATACTACTATCCCGAAATGATACCGCAAAAGCTAATCTATAATATATACTCCAGCCAAAATTTTATAGGGATTCCGCTCGTTGCGGAAGCGCTTTTTATCCACTTTATATACGAAATAATTAAAGAAGCGGGTCTTCGTTTGCCAAAACCAATAGGGCATACTATCGGGCTTGTTGGTGCGCTGGTGGTTGGGGAAGCAGCAACGACGGTTGGTATCGTTAGCCATCCTATGCTTTTGGTGGTGGCGCTAAGCGCAATATCCGCCTTTCTTGTTCCGCCGCTTCAAAAAGCTTCGTCGTTTTTGAGGGTGCTTTATATAATTGCCGGGTTTGCGTTTGGAGCGTTTGGGCTTGTAGTTTTAAGCGCATTTGTTTTGCTGAACATCTGCTGCATCGAGTCGCTCGGAACTCCGATTTTAACACCGCTTAGCCCGCTTAAACGAACGTTGTTTAAAGACGGGATATTATTTAAAGGTTGGAGAAAATTTTCTTCTTCAACTTCAAACTATATCGAAACGAACGAAGGGAAATAGCATGGAGAAAAAAGGACGAGTTTCAACTATCCAATTTGTTGCAATGGCTGGGCTGTTTTCGGGTTTTTCGATTATATTTTCTTATGAGCTGTTAACTACTGTTTCGGTTATAATTGAAACGGGGATAGCTCTTGGAGTAGTGTTTTGCTTAAATATGTTTTTTAATAACAACAAAACCGGCAAACAACCGCCGAAAAAAACGCAAAAAAATGAAAACATCGCATATAAGATGTTTTCGTTTGGTTGGGCTTTGGCGTTTTTAGTTGTTGCTATATATTTTTTTGCAAGATACCAAAATTTTATTATTGATTTTGAACCTTCCGGCATTAACGGATTGATGATAACGATAGTGGTGATAGTTTTGCTTTGTTATGCAAACTCGCTTGGAATGGAAAGCAAGGGGAGGTTTTCGTTTGTGTTTCTAACGCTGTTTGGTTTGTTTTTTTTGGGGCTTGCTATCGCCAACATCAATAAACTTGATATAACCAAGCTTTCGTTTGAAGTTGAGTTAAACGGGCGAATAATTGCATCTTTTGTGATAGTGTTTTTTGCTTATTATTTTTCCAAAAACAACATAGCAAATCCGCAAAAAACAATTCGTTACTACAGCGCAACTTGCGCATTAGCGGTTGTTTTGCTAGCGCTATACAGCGAAATGACGATTGGAAAAGCCGAACATTTGGGAAGATTTCCGTATCTTAGCGCTTTTGAGATTGGGGGCGTTTCCTCTTTGATTAATATCGATGCGGTCATATTTTCGCTTTTAAGTTTTTGCGGCTTGGTAGCTATAATGTTTTTGTTTTTTGCGGTTGAAAACATTATGGTGGAAAATATAAAATACAAAGCTATCTTGATGTTTTTTCCGCTTGTTCTGTTTATTTCAAAGGTGGTCTAACATGAAAAAAACGATTTGTTTTATAAATTTAATAATAACAGTTTGTTTGTTTATGGGTTGCGATATAGAGAATATTAATGTATCCGGGGAAAAATCCGTTGTAGCTATTGGGGTTGATTATCTAAACGAAGAATATAAAGTTTCGATTATAGTTTTTTCGGCAAACGACCCGACAGACTTTTCTTCTTCGGAAAACTTTGAACATACCGAAATTCAAAAACCAACTATAATAGAAGCGTTTAACGAGATAAACAAACAAAAGCTAGACAGCCTTTTTTATAAGCAAAACAAAATATTGGTTTTGGGTTCGGGGATTGAAGATCAAAATATGATAGACTCTGTTTTGTTTCTTGTTCAAAACAAATATGTCGAAGCTAACACAAATGTGTTTTACTCCGACAACGCCTATGAGGTGCTAAAAAGCAACGAGGATGAGATTTTAGAGATAGAACGATTTAACGAAATGCTTGATATTAAATCCAAAAGCGCAAATTTCGGATTTCCCATATATAATCTGTTAAACCAGTTTGAGACAAAATCCGAAACGTTGTTTTTGCCATATATCGAGTTGACCGATAAAGCGGAAAACTCAGCTGGCGACAGGATAGAAATCGACAGCGTTGCATTTTTTAAGGATTTTGATTTCGTTGAGATTACTGAGGATGAACAAAAGCAAGCGATCATGCTTTTGAACGACGGGCTAATACAAACAAAGTTTGTAACCGAGATTAATTCGAAACAAAATCAAATATTCCTTGAAGATATGTCTTGCAAAATGATGGCTGATTTTATTAACAATCAACTTTTGATAAGCATTAAAAGTTCCGCTAAAACAGCCGTAGGTTCTCCGGCTATAACAAAACAAGAGATAGCGACAGTTGAACAGCTAAGCAATAGCTATCTAGAAAACCTTGCGGTCGTCTATTTTGAATTTCTCGTTGAACATGAAATCCAAAACGAAAACAACATAAAGTTTTATCTTAATTTAATCGATAAAGACAGGTTTAACGATATGTCGATTGAAGAGATTCTTGATAGCGGCGCTATAAAGCTTAAAGTGGATGTGGAATATTTTAAGTGATATCTTTTTTCTTGATTGGAACCTTGTTTCCCTTTTCGTCGACAACTCGAATGCTTTCAAGCCCGGCTTTTGTGTTTCCGACAAAAGCATCGATATATTGTCTGCGAAGTTCGGCTTGCTCTTGCTTTTCGTTTTCGGTTAGGCCTTGCTCGGTTCTCGACTTTCTGGCGAGTTCGTTTATTCTTTCGATAAGTTTTTTATCCATTAAAAATTGCCTCCGTTTTTTTATTATTATATCAAAAATTAATTAAACAGAAAACAAGTTTTTTTAATAGTTCAAGTTGTTTTAATTTGTGGGTTTAATAGCTGGATAGTTTATTAAAACTATGTTAAAATGATATGGTATGAAAAATGGAGGATTAGAGTTTTATGGAATTTAGCGTTAACAGCCCTGTGCTGTTTGTTCTCTCGGGAATAGTTGTCGCTGTTGTCGTTGCGCAATCGATATATTTCCTGTTGAAAGCAGTTAGAAGGGCAAATGAGATAGGGATTGATAGTTCTAAAATCAAAAAGGTTATGGTGAATGCGGCTATCTTCACCATTGCGCCCGCGATAGCCATCGTAATAAGCGTTATAGCGTTGTCAAAAAGCCTTGGAATACCGCTTCCTTGGGTTAGGCTAAGCGTTGTAGGTTCGCTTTCGTATGAAACGATAGCCGCCTCAAACGCCATGACTTCGATGGGGCTTTCGTTGGGTCAAGCAGGTTCATTAAACGCCGACCAATATGTAACGATACTTCTTGTTATGACGATTAGTATATTTGTTGGAATTTGGATGGTTCCTCTCGTTGGCAAAAAGGTTCAAGGTGGATTGGTTAAACTTGAAAACCGAGATAAAAAATGGGCGGATATCTTTACATCAGCACTTTTTATAGGAATGATTTCGGCGTTTGTAGGATATGTTTTCGGCGATGTTTTAATGGTTTTTGAAGGATCGTTTAAAGGTCTTATTCCTGTTTTTGTTATGCTTGTTTCAAGTGTTGTTATGATAATATCGGGGCTTTTACTTAAAAAATATAAAATAGCTTGGATCTCGGATTATGCTTTACCGATTAGTCTTGTTGTTGGAATGGCGTCTGCGATTCCTTTAACATCGTGGATGGGTTAAAAGGGAGGAGAAAAAATGAAAAACTACACTGAATATATGAATTCTGTCCATCGTGACGGAAGAATTTGGAATCTATCCGTTGCGGTTATATTGTTGCTTTTTCCCGTTGTTATTGCGATAATCTTCAACGCAACCCCCGATATTCAAGGCCTTTTGTTTGGTCTTCTCGCAACTGCGCCGATGTATTGGGCGGTCTCGATTGTTGAAACGTTTACTTATATACCGATGCTCGGAGCGGGAGGGTCATACCTTTCGTTTGTGACGGGCAATATATCAAACCTTAAACTTCCCTGCGCTTTGGGGGCGCTTGAACAAGCAGACGTTAAAGCGAATTCGGAAGAGGGAGAGGTTATCTCAACGATAGCTATTGCGGTTTCAAGCATCGTTACAACGATAATAATTATAATTGGGGTGGTGCTAATAGTTCCGTTGACCCCAATACTTGAATCGCCCGTTCTAGCTCCGGCGTTTGAACAGATTATACCGGCGCTGTTTGGAGGCCTTGCGGTCGTGTTTGTTTCTAAAAATCTTAAGATAGCGATAGCACCGCTTATCTTGATGTTGATTTTATTTATAACCGTTCCGGCTTTAAATGCTTCGACGGTTGGAATAATGGTTCCGGTTGGCGTTTTGTTCACCCTTGGATTTTCGAGATTTCTATATAAAAAAGGAGTTCTATAATGTTTGCTATATACATATTGTTGGCGGTTGTCGCTGTTTTTGTTGCGGTTGTTGTCATGAGAACGATTATGTTTAAACCATATGCAACTAAAGAACACAAAGCGGTTGAGATTGATTTTGATGGCGACAAAGCGGTTGAAGCGCTAAGGGAACTTGTTAGATGCAAAACGATTTCTTATAACGATAGCTCAAAAGAAGATGACAAAGAGTTTCAAAAACTTGTTGATTTAATCCCGGTGCTGTATCCGTTTGTTTCGAACAACTGCGAAGTGAAAAGTTTCGATGGAAGAGGGTTGCTCTTTAAATGGGAAGGGGAAAGCCGGGAAAACCCGACAGTTCTCATGTCACACTACGACGTTGTTCCGGTCAACCAAGAGCTTTGGGATATAGAGCCGTTTGAGGCTATAAAGAAAGACGGAAAGATTTTCGGAAGAGGAACGCTCGACACCAAAGCGACATTAAACGGAATTCTTTTTTCGGCTAATCGCCTTATCGAAAAAGGTTTTAAACCAAAAAACGATATCTACCTTGCGTTTTCGGGAAGCGAAGAGGTAAGCGGAGCAGGAGCGCCAAAAATTGTTGATTATTTTGAACAAAACGGCATCGTTCCCGGAATGGTTTTGGATGAGGGAGGAGCGGTTGTTGAGGGAGTTTTCCCCGGCGTTAAAGCTCCTTGCGCATTGATTGGGATAGCGGAAAAAGGGCTTTTGAATATCCGTTATCAAACGTTTTCTGCCGGCGGTCATGCTTCAGCACCGCCCCCCGTCACCCCAATTGGAAAGCTTTCGGCCGCTTGCTTAAAGGTTGAAAAAAACCCATTTAGTTGCCATATAACAAAACCAGTTGCCGAGATGTTTGACGTTTTGGGGCGACATTCAACGTTTTTGTTTAGAATGATCTTCGCCAATCTTTGGTGTTTTAAAGGTGTTCTCGACTTGTTTTGTCGAAAAGCGGGCGGAGAATTAAACGCTTTGGTTAGGACAACGATAGCGTTTACCAAGATGGAAGGTTCAAGCGCCTTAAACGTTTTGCCTCCCAAAGCCGAGATGGCTTCAAACATAAGAATAAACCCAAACGACAGCGTAGATTCCGTTGTCGATTTGATAACAAAAACAATAAACAACGCTGATATCAAGGTTGAGGTGATCGATTCGATGGAACCTAGCCGTATATCCGATACAAAATGCAAAGCATGGGAGACGATATCGTCGGCGGTAGCCGAAACATGGCAGGGATCGCTAGTGTCGCCGTATCTTATGGTTCAATGTTCCGACAGCCGCCACTACGGAAGAATATCGGACAGGGTCTATCGTTTTTCGGCTATGGATTTAACAAGCGAAGAAAGAAAAACAATCCACGGAAACAATGAATATATAAGAATCGAATCTATAGTAAAAACAATAGAGTTTTTCACAAGGATTATCGAGAAAAGTTAAACAAAAACCCCTTTGGCAAGTGTTTCTGCTTGCTAAAGGGGTTTTAATATTCTATAGTTTTCTTAAAAACTTTGCTCGATACACCGAAACATACGTTGAAATAAGCCTTGTGAACGCTATGTCGTATAGTAAAAAAGTTATGTTTCCGGCAACGATTAGCGCTATTAGCATTATTCCCGTATACTGCATGAGTTCTTGTTTAACCGCCGGGATAACCAAAACGAAATACAAAAGAGAATATATTAGAACGATGCTAGCGTTGCAAAAAATAAATTTTAAAACAAGCTGTATCGCTTTTGAACGAAGCTTTGATTCTATATAGTATTTAACGATAGGGAACAGGCCGAAAAACAATATAAACATTAAGCAAAGTTCTTTGTCGGGAACGATAAATATGCTTAAAAGCGATATTGCAAGATAGACCAAAAATGCGTGTTTTGCGGAGAATTCTATCACAAAAAAGAATATACAAATAGAGGCTATCGCCGGAACCGCAAACGTTGCGAATGGGATTGTCGAACCTAAAAGCATGACGACAACAGCAACAGCAGAGAGAATTCCCGAAAGAACGATTTTATAGTTTTTTTCTTTCATAGGTTTTTAGCAACCGCCACCCAAACAGTTGCACAAACAGTTTGCACAAAGCATACTGGTGCAAAGGTCGCAACCGCTACAAGCCATCATCTGCGGTTGTTGGTTATAACCACCCCTGTCGCCATAAGGATTTCCATAAGGTGAACCGTTTGGACCGTTGGTTCTCATGGTATTGATTTTTTCAAGAGCTTGTTTATATTCGGTGTTGTAGGGGTCGGAAGACACAGCGTTTGTATAGTGTTTTTTAGCTTCGTCTACCCAACCTTTTGCATACATCGTCTGCCCCATGAGAAAGCTCCATTCAGCATCTCTGAGGGATCTTTCGACTTTAAGAAGGTTGTCCTCCGCTACCGCTACACGGTTTTGAGCGAGAAGGCTTCTTATATATCCGCTATCAAATTTTGAGGATTTGGTTGAACTTTGGTTAGATGTTTCGCCGCTTTGGTTTGAAAAGTTGCTGGCGTCCTGCGCTTTGCTAGCGTCGATGCCAAGCCTTTTTTGCGCCATTATCTCGTCATAAGCTTGATCGATTGATTGCATCTTAGAAGCGGCAAGATCCGCTAGCGGATTTCCCGAATAGTTGTCGGGAGCATATTTCATGGCGAGTTGTTTATACGCCTCTTTAACGGTTGCTTCGTCGCTGTCGTGGGGTATTCCAAGAGTGTTATATGGGTTGGGCATTGAATTTGTTTCCTTTCTTTTTTAAACCAATGTCGGTTACCGAATCGGTTAATCCTAAAAAAATTATGTTTTCAATTATTGAATTAAGGTTTTTTATCTCTAAAAGATTATAAGCTTTCGCAATCTCACAGATTAATATGTTAAGTTGGGGGCGATAGTCGTTTATAATATCGGTTATCTGTTGTTCGCTAGAGGCTGTGCTGAGATTATTTTCGAGTTTAAGCGGATTATAGCAAGAATTTTTAATATCATCTACAAGATCATCCAGCATATCGGAACAATAGACAAACTTTCCGGTGTAGTAGCCAAGGCGAAACAAAATTCGTTTTTGGTCAAGGTCGTCCGACAACATCTCGAATATCTTGCCAAGACAAAACGACGTTGGTTCGGCAACTTTATCTACCGATGTTTCGTTTTGCTTTTCGATAGCGTTTTGGTTATTCATACATTCTTTGATAAGTCGATCGATTTCGGGATGAAGATTAGAAGCTTTTTTAAAAGAAAGATAAAGACCGAGATACATTATATAGGCTTTTAGTTTTCCGAAGAAATCTTCATCGTTTATGTTGTCGACAAGTTTATATTTAACGCTTAATATCGAAGCTACCGCCGTTAATTTTAAAAAATCATTTTGTTTTATCATCGCTTTTGTTGAAAGCGGGTTAGTTGTGCATCGTCCCTTGTAGAGGTCGCTTTGGTCGTTTGAAACTGCCGCCGCAACAAGCGCCATAAACGTGAAATCATAGTTTAGCGTTGCTTTGGCAAAAGGCCCTAGGTTTTTAAGCTCCCGACAAACCGAACAATAATATGCTCGATAGAGGTTGAATTCCCTAACCTTTAATTCACATTTTTTCGGAACAACATAACCAAACATCTTTTCCTCTTTTAAAAAATCTATACTTGGTTATTATATAACAATAATAGAAAAATAGCAATTGCTGAATTTGCGAGGAAAATATGGGGTGAATTGTTCCGACTAGTGTGAATGATGTATGTCAATTTCGCAGTTTTCGAGCGTGCCAAAACTAAACCCTTGTTGTTTTAAAAATTCAATTATCAGCCGAGCGCCATCTGCCGAAGTTTCTCCAACCGAGGAATCGTGCATTAAAATAACGGGGGGTTGGTTGGCGCTAAGATTTTGATAATCCTTTAAAAAATTATTGAATATCTCTTCTGCCGAGATAGCGTTTGAAGACAGCCCGTCTCTTGTGTCGATGTTCCAATCAAAATAGCGATAACCATTTTGCTTTGTTATATCGATAATCTCATTAAGCAAATTATCGTGGCCGTATTTTTTGTATAGCGTGTTGGAACTTCCGGCAGGAAAACGAAAGATGGGGGAAACCTCGCCGCAGTATTGTTCGATAACATCGACTACCTTGCTAAAATCTGCCATAAAGTTTTGGCTACTGCTGTATATTTCGCTGTATTTATGGCTGTATGAATGTGGAGCAATCGAATGACCCAGGTTTTTTGCTTTTGTTAAAAGATCGAAATACTCCTCGTTGTGGGCGATGACAAAAAACGTTGCTTTAACGTCTAGCTGTTCAAGCGTTGAAAGAAGATATTCGGTGTTTTTAGAAGGTCCGTCGTCAAACGTCATGTATGCAATTTTTTTTGGATCGTCGAGATTTTGCGGCGAACCAATGTTTTTTTGAGTATCGCTTTTTTCTATTATTTGTGGTAGAATTGAGGAAGCGGATTTTGAAAGAGAAACATTAACGATGACGGTTGTTGCGACAAGAGCGAGAGCCAACAGCAAAAGACCTGCTCCGAGCTTTGTGATTTTAAATGTTTTATACAATTTTTTTGCGACCTTTCGATTAAAAGTTATAAGCAAGTTGTTGCATTGAAATGCGATTTGATATATTATATTATTAATATGAAGTTGTAGCGGTATTTAACCCTACACGGTGGAAATAATCCATGTGGCTTTGCTACGGTGTTTATAATACATATTAAAAAACTATGTTTTGCTTTGGAGGCTTATTCTGATGAGTAGAAGACCTGTTATAATTGATTGCGATCCCGGTATAGACGATGCACAAGCGCTTATGATCTTGAATGCGTGTGAAGAGATTAACATTGTTGGAATAACGACTTCGTTTGGAAACGTTCCTCTTGAAATGACCTCTTCCAACGCATTAAGTTTGTGTGACCTTTTAAATATCGACACGATAGTTGCAAGAGGAGCGGAAAAAGCGTTGCTCAAAAGCAACCCGCTGGCGGAACACCTTCACGGGAAAAACGGGATGGGGGATTTTGAGTTTTTCGAAACCAAAAGAAGATTTTATCCAAGACTTGCTTGGGAGCTTATATATGAAACAGCGCTTCAGTATGACGGCGAACTCGAGATAATAACGATGGGTCCGTTGACCAACCTTGCTATAACGGTTCTTAAATATCCGAACATAGCGAGACATATAAAAAAAGTTGTCATGATGGGGGGCGCTGCACACGCCGGAAACGTTACCCCTTATGCCGAGTTTAACGTTTGGCAAGATCCCGAGGCGATGGCTATCGTCCTTGAGGCAGGATTTAAACAGCTTATAATGGTAGATCTTGACGCTTGCAAAACGGCATACCTAACCGAAGCCGAAACGGCGGAGATAGCAGGGTCAACAACAAAGGTTGGCAAATTTGTTTCGTTTATCCAAGATTTCAGAAACTTTGGAGGAACAAACGATAAACCGTTTGCAGCATTTACCAAAGCGAAAAAAGATAAAACCGTTATATGCGATGCAGTGGCTGCGGCGGTTTTGATAGACGACACAACAACAAAGATAGAATCGCATTATGTTATATGCGAATGTCAAGGCTCTCAAACGGTTGGGCAAACAATCATCGATTGGGAAAACCGGTTCGACCGATTGCCTAACGTTTATTTGGTTAGAAGCGTTGACAGAAAAGCGTTTGTGCGGTTGTTTTTTAAGAGCCTAAATTTCTATGCAGGTCGAAGGAGTGAAGTGTTTTGAGTAAGATTTCGGTTATTATGGATGTCGACACAGGGGTCGACGAGGCGTTTGCGCTTGCGTTTGCGGTGTATTCAAACGATATAGATCTTTTGGCGGTTACAACAACTTTTGGGGTGCGCCCTGTTAAACAATGCACCGAAAACACGCTAAAAATTTTGCAACTTTTAGGAGCTTCCGACATTCCGGTAGCGGCGGGAGCAAAAAAAGGGATACTTTCACAACTTAGGGTTTCGGCAAAAGCGAGCCTTGCGAACGGCGAGGACGGGCTTTGCGGTGTTGCGGAAAAGCTTAATTCACCGACGATGTCGACCGAAAACATAAACGCCGTTCAACTTATGGCACGAACGGTAAGCGAAAGCCCAAACAACGTGATACTCGTTGCGACAGGTCCGTTGACCAACATCGCTATCTTTCTTTTATCACACCCCGAGCTACACGCAAAGATAGACGGGATTGCGATGATGGGCGGTGCGGCGTTTGGTGGCGACAGCTTGCCGAGCGCAGAGTTCAACGTTGTCCACGATCCGGAAGCTGCCGACGTTGTTTTCCAAAGCGGTATAAGGGTTTTGATGTGTGGGCTTGATGCAACAAAAAAAGCCTATATCCAGTTTAATGAAAGAAAACGCCTTGAAGAGATAGACAATCCCGTAGCAAAACTTTTGGTCGAACTTCTTAAAGCGTATGCAGATCATTTTGAAAATCCTATCCTGTCGATTGGTTGCCCAATTCAAGCCCCTTTGCCGATAGCTTGGCTAATCGATGCTTCGATAATCGAAACAAAGCCATATTATGTTAAGGTTGATCTCGACGGAAGATACACAAGGGGTTGCACAGTTACCGACACAAAAGGTATTCTAAAAAAACCACCCAACACCGTTGTTGCGATTAACGTTAATCGAGAAGAATATGTTAATATGTTGCTGGAATGCTTAAGCGTTATAAAATAGGTAACAATTTTTAAAAACAGAAAACACGAAAAAAGGGCAAAGCCAATTTTGGGTTTGCCCTTAAACTTTAAATATAATGGAGGAATTTCTATGAATGCCAGCGATATTTTGTTAATAGTTGTTTTGCTTATCTCCGCAACATCGGTTGCGTTGTCGATTATCGTCCTTATGCGACTTGATCAAAACAAATTTCCGCAAAAAGAGTTGAAACGATTGAGGGACGACATGGCGTCGGAACTTCGGCTTTCAAGGCAGGAAAGCTCGGCAACTTTGACAAACAACATTAATTCTTTAGGTTCGCTACTTAAAGATTCGCAAGACCTTCTTCAAAAAAATATCATAATAACGCTAGGTTCGGTCGACAACAGTTTTAAAAAGTTTTCGGGCGAAACGGAACAAAAGCTTGATAATATGCGAAGAACTATGGTTCAAAGCCTTTCTTCGATCCAAGAAGACAACGCAAAAAAGCTTGACCTTATGCGAACAACGGTTGATGAGAAGCTCCAAAAAACGTTGGATGACAAGATAAGCCAAAGCTTTAAATTGGTGTCGGAACGCCTGGAACAGGTCTACAAAGGCCTAGGCGAGATGCAGACGTTAGCGGCAGGGGTTGGTGACCTTAAAAAAGTTTTGAGCAACGTTAAGACGAGGGGGATTTTGGGCGAGATACAGCTAGGGTCTATTCTCGAACAGATGCTTTCGGTTGAGCAGTATGAAAAAAATATCGTGACCAAAAAAGGGACGGCAAATCCGGTTGAATTTGCGGTCAAGATGCCCAACAGCGGAGATGGGTTCACATATCTTCCTATCGATGCAAAGTTCCCGATGGATGCGTATTCCCAGCTTCTTGCGGCGTATGACAGCGCAGACAGCGGAGCGATTGAGCTTGCGCAAGGAGCGCTAACCGCAAGGCTTAAACGTTTTGCAAAAGATATAAGCGATAAATATATCGACCCGCCCAACACAACCGATTTCGGTATAATGTTTTTGCCGATAGAAGGGCTATATGCCGAGGCGGTGCGGTTGGGACTTGTTGAAACGTTGCAACGTGATTATAAGATTAGCATAGCAGGACCTACTACGATGGCGGCGCTTTTAAACAGCCTACAGATGGGATTTAGAACGCTTGCTATTCAAAAAAGATCATCGGAGGTTTGGGGCGTGTTGGGTTCGGTGCGTTCGGAATTTGATAAGTTTGCCGTCGTGCTTCAATCAACTCAGGACAAGATAAACCGAGCCAACGAAGATCTTGATAAACTAATAGGGGTTAGAACAAGAAGCATCCAACGAAAGCTTAAAGATGTAACGGTTTTGCCGGGGTTTGAAACAAACAACGATCAATCGGATCTGTTGGAATAAAAAACCTGTAATTTAAAAAAGAGTTTTTTCATAGAATTAAACGAGGTGTTAATAGGTGAGGATTTTTAAAAACCTCGTTTTGTGCTTTTTGCAAAATACGATAGGCGAAATATTTCGCTTTGAATACCGTTGTGAAAAGTTGCACCAAACTTAAGAAAGAATGGATTTTTATGAAAAACTATCAATATAATATAGCGGTAACCGCTGTTTCGGTTTCTGTTCTTTGCATAATGTTTTTAACGATAGTTCCGTTTGCAAGAATAACCGAAACTATGGCGAAATATAGCGAGCAAAATGTAGTCATCATCGATGCGGGACATGGGGATTTCGACCCCGGAACAGCAACACCGGATGGAACGGTTTTGGAAAAAGACGTTAATCTTGAAATTTCGTTTGTGTTGAGAGACCTGTTTGAAGCAAACGGAGTTGAGGTTGTTATGATAAGGGAAAACGACATAGCCGTTGGCGATAATTCACTTAACACGATATCGGAAAAAAAGAAAAGCGACATTAGAAAAAGGGTTGAAATTGCTAATTCTATTGGCGAAAACGCCGTGTATTTAAGCATACATCAAAATGCATTTTCAGATTATAGCCAAAGCGGAACCCAGATTTTATATGGATCGGTAAACTCTGAAAGCAGGGTTGCGGCTGAATATATTATGGAAAAGATAGAGGAAACGTTGCAACCCGATAACAGACGAGAACTAAAAGAAGGCAACGGCAATATCTATATTCTTGAACATATCAAAATTCCAACCGTTCTCATCGAATGCGGATTTTTGACCAATGCCGAAGATGCCGAAAAACTGCAAGATCCGGAATATCAAAAACAATTTGCGTTGACTATTTTTGAGGGTTATAGTGATTATATAAATAATCTTCACCTTCGGTGAAGCTCTTGGAAATACTGCTTGTCGAGCTTCGCTCGCCATTTTGCGCCGATGGCGCAAAAACCGCAGTATTTCTAAAAATTAAAGCTTCATCTAATATAAATAATCTCCGCCCATAAGGGCGGAGATATTGGAAATACTACTTGTCGAGCAGTCGCTCGCCATTTTGCGCCATCGGCGCAAAAACCGTAGTATTTCTAAAAATCGAGGCTTTGCGGAAAATATAAATAATCTTCACCTTCGGTGAAGCTCTTGGAAATACTGCTTGTCGAGCTTCGCTCGCCATTTTGCGCCGATGGCGCAAAAATCGCAGTATTTCTAAAAACTGAAGTTTAGCGGTTATATTTAGATTTTAAGACGCTGTGTAGGGAATGCATTGTATGCATTCCGAAATGCGGAATACGAAATGCGGAATACGAAATGCGAAAACCAAAATCGGCATAGCGTACTAGAAATGGCGGAACGCATACAATGCGTTCCCTACGATTAACTCCGACGGTGCAAAAATCGTAGTATTTCTAAAGCAGTGGGCTTTGGGGTAAATATTATAGGAAAAAAAGAAGGGATGTTATAAATGGCTTCACTTAAAACGATATATCTTTGTTCAAACTGCGGAGCTTCTTCGCCAAAATGGCTTGGAAGATGCCCCGAATGTTCCGAATGGAACACGTTTGTCGAAGAGGTGGTTGAAAAAAAAGCGGCAAACAAATCGTCGCTTTTGGCGGCACAAAGCATAAATATTGTTTCGCTTTCCGACGTTGAAACGGATAGTCATATTAGGATTAAAACCGGAATTGAAGAGTTTGACCGAGTGCTTGGCGGAGGGCTTGTTAAAGGTTCTGCCGTTCTTTTGGGGGGAGAACCGGGAGCCGGAAAATCGACGATAGTTTTGCAAGCTTGCAAAAGCCTTGCCGAAAAAAACAGCGTGCTTTATGTTTCGGGCGAGGAGTCGTTGAGCCAGATTAAGCTTAGAGCAACAAGGCTTTCGGTAGACAGCAAAAACATTAAACTTGCTAACGAAAACAATGTCGATGCTATCTGTCGTGAAATAAAAAATGCCGATATCGTTATAATCGACTCTATCCAAACAATGGTGTCGGAGGAGATTTCCTCTTCTGCCGGAAGCGTCACACAGGTTCGAGAATCCGCAACAAAACTTATTCGAGAGGCAAAAGCCTCGGGCGTTCCGATGATTATTATAGGGCATATAAACAAAGACGGCGCAATAGCAGGCCCAAAGGTTTTGGAACATATCGTCGACACGGTATTGTATTTTGAAGGGGATAAATACCTTTCGTTTAGAATTTTAAGAGCGGTTAAAAACAGGTTTGGCTCAACAAACGAGATAGGCATTTTCGAGATGAGTTCCAAAGGGCTTGTTGAGATCGAAAACCCAAGCATGGTTTTGCTCGACAAAAGAACGTTTGAAACATCGGGATGTTGCGTGACGGGGATTATGGAGGGGACAAGGCCGCTTCTGGCTGAAATCCAATCGCTTGCAACAAAAACCAGTTTTGCAACCCCTAGGAGAACCGTTTCGGGGGTAGATTATAACAGGACAAACCTTCTCCTTGCTGTTCTTGAAAAAAGAGCCGGCTACTATCTTTCGATGCTAGATGTTTATGTTAACGTGACGGGTGGGCTTGATATTTCAGAACCTACGGCGGATCTTGCTATAGCGCTGAGCATTGTTTCCTCGCTCATTGATAAGCCGATACCAAAAAACATCGTGGCGTTTGGTGAAATTGGGTTGGGGGGAGAAATCCGTTCCGTTGCAAACGCTAACGCAAGGATTAACGAAGCGTTAAGACTGGGGTTCGAAAAGGTTGTGGTGTGCGAAAGCGAGGTTGCAAAGCTTAAACAAGAGTTTAAGCAATCGATCGAGTTGATAGGGTTAAACTCGGTTTCGGATATTAAAAAAATATTTAATGTGTAGAGATTTTTCATATTGTTTTTTTAAGTGTTTAATGCGATAATAAAAGAGGAAATTTAATAAACAAGGTAAGGGGAATTATAAATGAAACTAATAGACATAACAAGAACATTTCAACAAGCGCCGTTATATCCGGGGTCGAAACCTCCCGAATTTAAACGTGTGTCGGATATGTCAAAAGGGGATGCATACAATGCAACTTCAATCTTAACGACAAGCCATATATCAACCCATGCGGATGCTTTTTGCCATTTTCTTAAAGACAACACCGTTTCGATAGATTTGATGCCGCTAGAACACTACTATGGCGAATGCAGAGTTGTTTCTTTTGCCGAAAACTCGATGATTGACGTAGCTGACCTTGAAGGGAAAATAGAGGGTTCAAAAAGGTTGGTTATGCATACCGGCGGAATGAGCTATCTAACAAAACAAGCGGCGGAATATATCGTTGCTTGCAAAATCATAACGGTTGTAACCGATGCTTGGAGCGTTGCACCTCTCGACAACGAATCTTTAATACACAGCATTATTTTAGGAAACAATATTGCGGTTGTAGAAAACGTTTGCCTTGATGAAGTTGCGGATGGAAACTATCTATTAAGCGCCTTTCCTATAAAATACAAAGATTGTGACGGAGCGCCTGTTAGAGCGGTGCTTATTGAGCAATAATAGGAAAATAATTTAACAAATATTAAAGAGGTTGTGGACTTTAAAAAAGTCACAACCTCTTTTGAACAGCCAATATATTGCTGTTTATAACGCTATGGTGCTATTTAACTTCGATCAATTCATAATCAACAGTTCCGATGCCTAGCTTCTCACAATGGGTAAGACAGGTTTCCCACTCAGCGTCGGGGGTTACTTTGTGGGCGAAACGATCGTGGTTGTCTTCGCAGTTTTTCGAGATTACGCTGTTTTGCATAACCGGTTGTTTGTTTGCCATGTCGACACAGGCTTTGTCGAGGGCGACAGGGTCGAACGAAGCGAACATCCCAACATCGGGGATAATAGGTACATCGTTTTCGGCGTGGCAATCGCAATAGGGCGAGACATCTCGAACAAGGCTAATATGGAAATGTTCGCGGTCTTTAAGCGTTGCATATGTGTATTCTGCCATCTTTTTGTTAAGCAGTTTAACCGAAGTTCCGCTGTTGTTTGAGATAGCATCAAAAAGACAAGATCCTATGCATCTTCCGCAACCGACGCATTTATCTTGATCGATAACCGCTTTTTTGTTTGAGTTTATCGTTATCGCTTGATGCGCACAGATCTTTGTACAGGAAAGACAGCTCTTACAGGCTTGTTCATAGACGGTCGGTTTGCCGTCGTTATGCATCTCCATCTTTCCGGCTCTTGAACCGCAACCCATACCGATATTTTTAACAGCTCCGCCAAAACCGGTTAGTTCATGACCTTTAAAATGAGTTAGAGATATAATGATATCAGCATCACGAATGGCGGTTCCTATCTTCGCTTCTTTGACATATTCGCCATTTATAGGTACAATAGTCTCGTCGGTTCCTTTTAGCCCATCGCCGATTATTGCATGACAGCCGGTAGCAAACGGGAAATATCCATGAAGATATGCGCAATCAAGATGCTCCAGAGCATTCTTGCGAGACCCGGCATAAAGCGTGTTACAATCGGTTAAAAACGGCCTTCCGCCAAGTTCTTTGATGATATCAACTACAACCTTTGCGTAGTTATGGCGAAGATATGAAAGGTTTCCTTCTTCTCCGAAATGGATTTTAATTGCTACAAATTTGTTTTGAAAATCAATGTTTGAGATACCTGCTTTTTCAACTAGTCTTCTAAGTTTTGTTAGAATGCTGTCCCCGTTCGGGGTGGTGGCAAAATCGGTAAAATAAACTTTTGACATGATTTATCCTCTTTTCGTTTTGATTATATAAAATAATCGTTGTTTGATTATTTATAACGTGGTAATTTTAATTTGTTTCACATAGATATTATATATCAAAGTTTTAAAAAATAAAATAAGTATTTTAAAAAAGGAATAAAAAAATTAATGAAGCATAGCCGAAAAAACATACTGAAATTAAGAAGAATTGCAACAGCGCTTGAAAACAACCTAACTGTAGTGCTGTTAAGCCTATTCATAGTTGCTATATCGTTTCAAGCTGTTGGGGGATTGTTTTCGCAAGATTTGGTTGAACAAGCGATGGCTGAAAGCGACATTCTCAATCAACAAGCGATAACCGGCGGTGTTAATGAGGGTTTAGAACAACAAGAGAGTGCTGAATTGAATTCGCTTGATGTTTTAGACCAAGACACCTTAGAGGAAACAACGAGCCAAGCAAATACGACAGAGGGAACAAGCGAGATACTGCCCGTTCCAAAACCTGCACCAATCGAGAAAGCTTTAGAGCCAAACAGCGTTCAAGAGATGTTTGTCGAACTGTCGAAACAATATGGATATCTTGAACAAAGCGGGGAACTAGCTCCGCCGATAAAAGATAGTATCGAGGAGGTTCTCCAAAACATAACGTCTGATTTTGGGGAGCGGGATAATCCGGTTGCGAATGGTATCGAGATAACGTTCCATGACGCTATCGATATAGATGCCGATCTTAAAGAACAGGTTCATTCGATCTATGACGGAGTTGTTATATACACTGAATATTCCAACGAGGGGTACGGAAACAGCGTGGCTGTTTACCATGGCAATGAGCTAATAACGTTTTATGCGCATCTTAGCAAAATATCGGTCGATGTTGGGGATAAAGTTGAAAGCGGACAAACGATAGGGGAAGCAGGGGACACCGGAATAGCCACGGGTGTACACCTTCATTTTGAGGTAATAAGCGACGGAAAACTGCTTAATCCGACATATTTTCTAAATCTTGCGAATTATTAAGCGGTTTGTTTTTAAAACAAATCGCTGTGTGTTCCGGTTCGTGTTAATGCAAGAACTAGAATGTTTTGTTCGATACGATAGATAAGCAACCAATCGGGGGTGATGTGACATTCTCGATATCCACTATAGTTTCCTTTTAACTGATGGTCTTGATATTTTTCCGGTAGCATATCGCCTTTTGAAAGGATATCGATAACTTTGCGGAGCAAAGATAGATCATAGCCTCTTTTTGAGATTGATTTATAGTCCTTCTTAAATTTTGATGAAAACTCTATTTGATATTTCATGAATCCAATTCCTTGAAGAGATCGTCGATATTTTCAAATCTTTTACCGGTCTTGTTTTCAAGCATCTCGTCAACTTCTTTCATAGCAGCTAGAGTTTCGGCGTTGGGCTTTGGGAGTTGCATCGAAAATGGAAGACCGCCTTGCATAAGGGATTGATGAAAGAATATGTTCACAGCATCCGACACAGTTATTCCAAACTGCGAATAAAGATGTTCTATCTGTTTTTTTGTTTCCTCTTCAATTCTAATATTTATAACTGAAGTTTTAGCCATAATAATTACCTCCGTTGTTATTATATGCAAACTGTAACACGTTTGATACACAATTGCAATACATTTTATTTAAATTTCGGAAATAAGAGATGTTGTTTTATGGTTTGTCTAAATATTTGTGGTTATTTATCATAGAAAAGAAAAAATCCAATCGATAATCGATTGGATTTTTTTGGAGGCGCCATCCGGATTTGAACCGGAGGATAAAGGTTTTGCAGACCTCTGCCTTACCACTTGGCTATGGCGCCGGATAAAAAAATGGAGCGGGTTACGAGGCTCGAACTCGCTACCTCCACCTTGGCAAGGTGGCGCTCTACCAAATGAGCTAAACCCGCAAACATAAATGTTGCTATCAATATTTATTCAAAGCTGTATTGATTGTTTTTTTGCTAATCTCTACGCTGTGACGAAAAATATTATATCATTGTTGAGTGATTTTGTCAACACGTTTTTGCAGAAAAATTTCGAAAAATTTCAAAACTTTAAAAAAATATTAAGAAACTGTTAAATTACTTTAAGGTAAGTTTAAGTTTTGTGGTATAATTTATGTGTAGATTAATTTTAAAAAGGAAAAAATATAATGCGATTATTATTATGCGAAGATGAGAAAGAACTCTCGAATGCTCTTGTTAAAATATTAAAACACTACAACTATTCAGTTGATGCTGTATATGATGGGCAACAAGCGCTAGACTATCTAGAAGCCGAAAACTATGATGCAGTTATTCTTGATATAATGATGCCCAAAGTTGATGGAATAGAGGTTCTAAAAAGAACAAGGGAAAAAGGCAACCTTATCCCTATAATTATGCTAACAGCAAAGTCGCAGATAGACGACAAAGTTTTGGGGCTTGATTTTGGCGCAAACGATTATTTGACCAAGCCTTTCGACACAAAAGAACTTCTTGCCAGAATACGAGCGATAACAAGAGTTTCAACCGGGAGCAATTCATCGGTTCTAACGGTTGGAAACGTTAAACTTGATCGAAAAACATTTGAACTATCGACCGAAAAAAATTATTTTAAACTGGCAAACAAAGAGTTTCAGATGATGGAGATGCTCATGATAAACAACGGGCATATAATCTCTACCGAGAGGTTTATGGAAAAGATTTGGGGCTTTGATAGCGAAGCTGAAATAAATGTTGTTTGGGTTTATATATCATATATAAGAAAAAAACTTTCGCTTCTTGAGGCGAATATAAAGATAAAGGCAACAAGGAACACGGGATATTCATTGGAGGAAATCGATGCTTAAAAAGTTACAAAGAAAATTTGTCATACTGACAACTTCGGTTAGCGTTATTGTTATGCTAATAATTGGGGTGTCTATCAACCTGTCAAACTATTTCTTTGTTATACACCAAGCAGATCTATTAATCGATGTTTTGATGTCAAACGATTTTAAGATGTTGGAAGACTTTAGCGATAAAGATGATTTTTCAAGAGAACGAGCGTTCACGACGAGATTTTTCGTTGTTTTGTCAAATTCGATTGATACAATTGAGTTTGTCGACACAAAAAATGTTAGCACCGTTTCACCCGAAGAAGCTATCGATTATGTTGAGCAGGTTAAAGAAATTGATAAAAAAACCGGAACTATTGATAACTATCGTTTTTTTAGGCTAGATAGTTCTTATGGCCACGCTTATATATTCCTTGATATTGAAGAGCAGCTGATGGGGTTTGAAAACACGATGTTCTATTCAATTATGATTTTCATAACAGCTATTGTGTTGATTGCTATTATATCGTGGTTCTTTTCGGGCAAAGCAGTAGCCCCCATTGCGGAAAGCTACGAAAGACAAAAACGCTTCATAACCGATGTTAGCCATGAATTTAAAACACCGCTTACGATTATAAAAACAAATAGCGACGTTTTAGAGATAGATGGATATGAGGGGGATTCAACAAAAAGCATAAACACTCAAGTTGAAAGGCTTAACACACTGGTTGAAAGCCTTATATCGTTAACAAAGCTTGATGAACCTGCCGAAGTAATCAAAACAGATTTTTCGATTTCTGAAATCCTTTCAGAAACGATAGCAGAATTCAAAACAACGGCTAAAAAGAAAAATATTAATCTTGTTGAATTTGTTTCAAAAAATATTTCTTATACCGGCGAACAAAAATCAATTCGAGAACTGTTCATAATTCTTTTGGATAATGCGATTAAATATGCTCCCGAACAAACCGAGATTAACCTAAGCTTAGCCAACAAGGGAACGAGAAAGGTGTTTACGATAGAAAACAGGTGTGAAAACATTGATATTGGCAAACATAATTTTTGGTTCGAGAGGTTCTATAGAGAGGATAAAGCGAGAAACGGGGAATCGAAAGGATATGGAATTGGGCTTTCGATAGCGAAATCAATCTGCGATATTCATGGAGCGAAAATTTTCGCTGAAAGCAAAACGGAAAACTCCGTAACAATAACCGTTATATTTTAAGTATATTTAAATTTAAAGTGGTAAAATCATCTCACAATAAAATTTGTGAGGTGGTTTTTTTCTTGGGGAGATGTAAAGAGACAGAGGAGTTTTTTATTGAATACTACGAATGTTTATGCAACGTTCAAAACAAAGTTTTAGAACAATTAAACGATGGATTTGGCGGCAAGACAGAGCATATAAAAACTCGAATTAAATCGAAACAAAGCACAATTTTAAAGCTTAACAAGCTACAGCTTAACACAACGGCAGATGTTGCGGTCGATAACTTAACAGATATAATTGGAATAAGGGTTGTTTGCAGGTTTTTAAGCGATGTATATGAAATAGCGGATATGCTTGAAACAAGCAGAGAAGTTGAACATATAATTAGCAAAGACTATATAAGCCATCCGAAACCAAACGGCTACCGCAGTTATCACATTATAATTAATATTGCCGAGGGCGACAGATATTTCCCGGTTGAAATCCAGCTTAGAACTATCTCGCAAGATTCCTGGGCTAGCCTTGAGCATAAACTAAAATATAAAAAAGAGATAGCAAATTCCAACATGATAAAAAGAGAACTTAAGCGCCTAGCCGATGAGATAGCCTCGACCGACACCTGTATGCAGACGATAAAGGAATTAATAGAAGAAAGCTAGATATGTTGCTATCTGCTGTACATGCAGTTTTATATATGGATGCGCCTTTCCCGATAAAAAGGGGAGGCGTATTTTTTTTGAAAAATTTTCACCTATTATTGATGTTCTACAAAAATTATTAATTGTTTTGATTATAAAGCTTGACAGCCTTTGAAAATAGGATTAAACTTTTATAGTTATGTTAAATAACTTGAGGGGAATATTTTAAGATGATAGACAAAAAATTAAAGGTTAAGCTTAATGGGTTTGAACAAAAGATTCATATTAAATCAAACGATATAAAAAAACCTGTTTTGCTTTTTTTGCATGGAGGGCCCGGCGTTTGCAATCGTCATGGAATAATGACGGCGCATAAAGATCTGCTTGATAGCTTCACGATTGTTGGTTGGGACCAACGAGGGAGCGGAGGTTCATATAAAGGCGTTAACGTTAAGGATCTTACAATTGATCAGCTGGTTGAAGATGCAAGAGCGCTTGTTGAATATCTATGTAAAGAGTTTAACAAAGATAAGATCTTTATAATTGGGGGAAGCTGGGGTTCCGAGCTTGGAACATGGCTTTCTTATAAATACCCCGAACAACTAGCGGGATTTGTTGGCTTTGGACAGGTTGTCAACGGAAGACTAAACGAAGAGATAAGCTATAATTTTGCTCTTTCAGAAGCAAAAAAAGCAGGGGATTTAAAATCGGTTCAAAAGCTTGAACAATTGGGACCTCCCGTTAACGGCGTTTATAAAGGCGGATTTGAAGGGATGATGATCCAAAGAAGAGTTATGATGAAACATGGCGGTTATTCAAAAAATAAAAACAAGCGTAGCTATTTTAGGTCTATGGTTGTGCCGATGCTTTTTTCGGGAGAATACACTGTTTCGGATATATATGGAATAATTAAGGGGCATAAGTTGGTGCTTGAAAAAATGTGGCCCGAAGTTGGCGCTACCGACCTTGCAAAAACCTGCACCGAGTTTAATATACCGATATTAATATTTGATGGGGTTCATGATCAAAACACACCGGCAGAACTCGTTGAAGACTATTTCAATTTAATAAAAGCACCACAAAAAGAACTGATTTGGTTTGACCATTCGGGACATAATCCCATGAATGATGAACCGGAAAAATTTAAAAGATTGCTTAGAGAGAAATTAGGAGCAATAGCAGAAAAGGAAATAAACGTATGAACAAGATAAAACTTTCGGAAAAACTCGGCTTTTGCTCTTTATCAACCGCCTCGAACGTTGTCTATCAATTTAAAAGCATATACTATCTGTTTTTCTTAACCAACGTTTTAAAGATGGATGTTTACATAGCGGGTACTATATTAACAATAGGCACGATTTGGGACGCTATAAACGACCCGCTTATTGGCTATTTCACAGTTAACTATAAGTTTAAAAGCGGCGAAAAATGTCGACCTCTTGCGCTTTGGTTTTCGCTTCCTTGGGCAATATCTGTCGTCCTTTTGTTCACCGATTTTAAAACAACCGGAACGGCTACCGTTGTTATATCGCTTATTATTTATATATTGTTTGAAACGTTTAACACATTTGTTAACATTCCATACAACAGCATGGCGGGGCTTGCAACGTCGGACGATACCCAAAGAAAATCAATTAATATGTTCCGCAACATTGGCGCAACGGTTGGAGCGGGCATCGGTGCTGTTTCTTGCCTTCCGCTTTTGCAGTTGTTTGGAGCTATTGGTTCCGACGGAAACCTTGTTGATGAAAAAGCCTCGAGCGGATTTATTTATACATCGTTGATAATGGGGTTTGTTATAGTTGCCGGCGGATTAATCCATTATTACACCTCGACCGAGCGTGTTAAACAGATTTCGCAAAAAGATGATAAACTATCGATCAAACAGATTTTCTCGATGCTTATCAAAAGCAAAGCTTGGATATTAAACACTCTTTATATAATGTGTTACGGCGTCACCAATCTTTTGCTTATGAGTTCGGTAAACTATTATGCAACGTATGTTTTGGGAAGAACTGCGGATGCAACGCTAATTCAAGCGGCATATCTTGTGGCTTCGCTGTTGTCTTCGTTTGCTGTTCCATTTATCGATAAAAAACTAGGTCGCCGAAAAACTATGATAGTTGGCGTAGTTGTTGCTATTTTGGGAAAAGTGTGGTTCATGCTTGACCCGTATGCGATGGGAGCTATCTATTTCAACGCTATAACGGTGGGTATTGCGGCGACGATAGCGTTTATAATGTTTAATACAAACCGTGCAACGATTGTAGATTTAATCGAGCTTAAAAACGAAAGACGGCTCGATAGTATGGTTTCAACTGCAGATAACCTTGCTTCAAAGCTTGCAACGGCGGGCGCAACACAGCTTATCGCTATTATGTTAGCGGTTTCAGAGTTTGATGCAAACCTTTCGGCACAGCCCGAAGCAGCGGTAGAAACGATCAACCTATTGTTGGGTTGGATTCCGTTCTTCTTGTCGATTGCTATGCTTATGGTGGTTTATTTCTTCGATATCGATAGGGATATGAAACAATTAAAACAAGCAAGAGAAGCCAAAAACGCATAGTTAAAGCTGTAGATTTCTTTAAATTACCAACAAAAAACAGGATAGAGTTTTGGCGAATTTTAACAAATTTTGCTGAAACTCTATTTTTTACAGCTATATACACATTTATAGCCTTGACTTATGGAACAATACAAAATATAATTTAGGCACAAAAGAAAGGAAAAGTCATCCATTATATACATTGCTTTATAGTGGTTAAATGACGGAATAACAAACATGAAGATTGCTTTTTTTGATACGAAATCCTATGACGAACAATATTTTGAGCTGTTCTCTGCCGAGTATGGGCAAACAATTAAATTCTTGCAAAGTAAACTTACCCCCGACACCGCAAAGATTGCGCATGGGTTTGATGCCGTTTGTGCTTTTGTAAATGCCGATGTTTCGAGAGAGGTGTTAAAGGCTCTTAACGAATGTGGCGTGAAGTTGGTTTTGATGCGATGTGCAGGATATAACAATGTAGACTTAAAGGCGGCAAAAGAGTTTGATATAACGATTTTGCGTGTTCCGGCATATTCCCCCGAAGCGGTTGCTGAACACGCTATGGCGCTTGCTATGGCGGCAAATAGGCGAGTGCATAAAGCTTATATAAGGGTTAGGGAAAACGATTTTAGTTTGCAGGGGCTTGGAGGTTTGAACTTTTACAAAAAGACCGCAGGTATTATTGGAACCGGCAAGATAGGACAGGCGATGATTAATATCTGCAAAGGATTTGGAATGGAGGTTATAGCGTATGATCTGTATCCAAACAAGGAGCTTAATATTAACTATGTTAGCCTTGATGAACTTTTGGAGCGTTCCGATTTAATATCGCTACACTGTCCGCTTTTTGAAAACACTAAATATATAATAAACAAACACACAATCGAAAAGATGAAGGACAACGTTATTTTAGTTAACACTTCAAGAGGGGGATTGGTTAACACAAACGAGTTAATAGAGGGAATTAAATCTCAAAAATTCCATGCTGTAGCGCTTGACGTTTATGAAGAAGAAACCGACGTTGTTTTTGACGACTATTCAAACGATATTCTAGACAACACGACGGTAGCTCGCCTTCTTTCGTTCCCAAACGTTATCTTAACATCGCATCAAGGATTTTTAACCGATGATGCTCTTTGCACGATAGCAAAGGTTACTTTGAAAAATGCATATGATTTTGAAAATGGAAATGAACTTGTAAATATTGTGAAATAGAAAAACCCCCTACTGAGATATTACTATCGCAGTAGGGGGTTTTAAATTGTTTTAAGTTAAGCTGATTAAAATCAATCGCTTGTGTAGGGCAAAAGCGCAAGGTGGCGAGCTCTTTTAACTGCAACAGTTATGTCGCGTTGATGTTTTGCGCAGGTTCCGGTTACCCTTCTAGGGATAATTTTCGAACGTTCTGACACAAATTTTCTTAAACGAGCTACATCTTTATAGTCGATAGAACCAGCTCTGTCGACGCAGATTTGGCACACTTTTCTTCTGCGTTGGCGCATATATGGTGCGCCTTGGGGTCTTTCGTTTTGACTGTTTTCCATATATAGAAATTCTCCTTATGTTAGTAGTTAGAACGGAAGATCTTCATCGTTTGTGACAACGGAAAAATCATCCGGTTCGCCGGCAGAAAACGAAAGATTGTCGTCTTCAGCGGGCGGAGCAAATTGGTATCTATCCTCTGTTGCTGTCGAAGACGTTGCAACGGAAGAAGATGAACTTTTGCTTTCTGTGAAATAAACGTTGTTCGCAAGAATTTCAAAAGCTTTGCGCTTTTTCTCTTCCTTGTCTACATACGTTCTTGTTTGGATCGAACCGTCGATAGCAATCATTTGACCTTTTTTAAAGTATTTGCAGATGAATTCCGCTGTTGTGCGCCAGGCTACAACATCGATAAAATCCGTTGGCCTTTCAGCACCCTGCTTTACATAGGAACGGTTAACCGCCACAGTAAAAGTGGTTACCGAAATGCCGGAGGGGGTGTGTCTCAATTCCGGTTCGGCAGTGAGCCTACCCATGATAGCGACCATGTTTAGCATTTTAAGAAAACCTCCTATTTTTTAAATAAAAGTTAGATTATTGCTCTTTTCTGACAGTAAGCGAGCGAAGAAGCCCATCGGTTATGTTATAGATACGATCGAGTTCCTTAAGAAAATCCGGCTCTGATTCAAAATTAATCAAAACATAGTAGCCTTCAGTTTCTTTTTGGATTTCATAAGCAAGTCTGCGCTTGCCCCATTCCTCGACTTCACCAACAACACCATGTTTTTCGATAAGAGATTTGAATTTTTCAATCATAGCTTTTGTAGCTTCCTCATCGAGTTTGGTGCTGATAACCATAATGGTTTCATAGTTCGATTTCATGTTTTCTACCTCCTTTTGGACTATTGGCCCTTGAAATTTCAAGAGCAAGGATGCTAATAATAGCGAAAATTGCTTATAGCGAAAAACGCTTATATATAGCCTAAATATTATAACAATTAATTATAGTAAAGTCAAACTAAAATTGAAGATTTTTAAGATATTCTTTAAAATCTTTTCCAATTTCAGGATGTTTAAGCGCCGTTTCAACGATAGCTTCCATCATTCCGAGTTTGTTTCCCATATCATAGCGCTTTCCGATGAAATCAACTCCGATGACGCCGGTTTTTCGAGCCATAATAGCGAGGGCGTCGGTTAGTTGGATTTCTCCATTTGCGCCGGCTGGAATTTCGTTTAAAATCGGGTAGATATCTTTGGTTAAAAGGCATCTACCAAGTATCGCATATAGCGACATAATTTTATCAACGGTTGGTTTTTCGATCATGTCGTCGATTTTAAAGAGATTATCTTTAAGAGGGGAGACGTTCATCGAAGAATATTTTTGAATCTGTTGTTCCGTAACTTTTTTGATTCCGAGCACCGGAAGGGAATATTCCTCGTAGGCTGAGATAAGTTGACCCGTTACCGGAATGTCGGAGGAGATAACATCATCGCCAAACAAAACGGCAAACGGTTCGTCGCCGGTGAAAGCTTTTGCGCAATAGACGGCGTGGCCTAGACCTTTGGTTACCTTTTGGCGAAGGAAAAAGATGTTGGCAAGGTTGGCTGATTCGACAACGCTATCATAAAGGTCGTTTTTTCCGGATTTTATCAAGGCTTCCTCAAGAATTGGGGTTCTGTCGAAATGATCCTCGATAGAATCTTTGCCACGGTTGGTGATAATCAAGATATCTTGAATGCCCGCAGCGGTGGCCTCTTCAACGATATATTGAAGCGCCGGTTTGTCGACTATCGGCAACATCTCTTTTGGAATAGCTTTCGAAGCAGGGAGAACCCTCGTTCCAAGACCTGCCGCAGGGATAACAGCTTTTTTGATTTTCATTTTATCGCTCCTCTTATTTTGCTTAGATTATGTATTTTTATAAACGCCTAGGGTTTTAGCTTCTTTTAATTCCGCGGTTAAAAGAATGTTTTATTTATCTACAAATACTGATACAACAAATCCATTGGTGGTTCATAGCCTAAAGCTAACATTATATATGCGGCTACGGTTGAAACAAACATTAACAGAAAAAATGCAATAACAATATTTCTGTAGGAAGGGTTTCCTTTGCGAAGACCTATATCATAATCGCTTTTTGATTTTGAAATCTCTTTGAGTTTTTTGATTTTTTTAACAGAACTTTTTCGATAGAGCCAAACGGCGAATACTCCCGATAATAGGTTGAAAAAAAGCATAACAGCGCTTCCGACAACACCCATGTTTAAAACAAAATCTTCCGAAAGCCCTAGTGTGTGGCCCGATTGCCAAAAAAACAAATAGAAAAAAGAGGGGATAGAACAGATTAGCTCGATACCTAGCATTATTGCGGCGGCGCCCCAAACTTTTCGATAGATAAAATAGATTATTGGGATGATAGCGGCAGACCAAGTGAACGCTGTTTTTTTGTTAAACTTGTCTTGAGCAACGAAAGAATAAAGATAGTATTGCGAAGAAGGACCTATGTATTTAGCCCAATCTTCAATAGAAATTCCGTCTATTTCGTTATTATCAGAAGGAAGGTCTATTTGATTGACGAATTCAGAAAAAAATCCGGTTGGCTGCTGTTCGTTTGAAGTTTCGGGATTTTGTTGTTGATTTAAAATATCATCTTTAACGTTTGGGTTGATAAATTCGAAACCCTCGCTATGTTTTGCGTGATTAAAACAGTTGCCGTTTTGTTTATAACATTCTCTGTGGTGCGGCGTTCCGCAAACAGGACAGACAACGTTGTCTTTGCCTTCAAGTTCAAGGTTGCAATAGGGACAGTTTATTCCTTTGTAATTTGGCATTTTATATATTCCTCGTTTTATATTAGTATACTGTCATGTTATTGTACAATAATTACAACAAAATTGAAATGGTTATTTGTAAATTTTTTAATTATTTTTGTGTAATCCTTTTCAAACAATCGGTTTCGGTGTATAATATCCTAGATAAACAAAAGAAAAGAGTTTTTTTATGATATTAGTTGATGAATATATATCAAAGATAGCGACAGCAAAACAAGAGATTGAAACGATATTTAAAGCGAGCGATATCGAGGGTATTGAAAAGAGCATTGCCGAGATAGACGAAGTTTCGGCTAATCCTAATTTTTGGGACAACCCCGAAAGTTCAAGGGAGCTGCTTTCGAAACAAAGCGCTATGAAAACTAAGCTTGAACAGCTCAACAAGCTTAAAGCATTATGCGAAGATACCGAAACGCTTATAGAACTTGCGGTCGAGGTCGACGATGAAACGATGGTCGAAGAGATCGAAACCGAGATTAAAAAGCTTGAAACAAACGTTGAAAAACAACGCCTTGCAACACTGCTTAAAGGGGAATACGATTCGAAAAACGCAATTCTAACCCTTCATGCCGGGGCAGGGGGAACTGAAGCGCAGGATTGGGTCGAGATGCTTTATAGGATGTATACAAGGTTTGCGGAAAGCATGGGATTTAAGGTTAGGACGCTTGATTATCTCGACGGCGACGAAGCCGGAATTAAAAGTGTGTCGGTTTTAATCGAAGGGGTTAATGCCTATGGTTATATGAAATCGGAACATGGCGTTCACCGATTAGTTAGGGTTTCGCCGTTCGACAGTTCCGGAAGAAGGCACACATCGTTTGCGTCGGCAGAGGTTATGCCGGAAATCGGCGACGATGCAAAGATCGAAATTCGAGACGATGATATAAAGATGGATGTTTTCAGATCGTCGGGAGCCGGCGGACAACACGTTAACAAAACAAGCTCGGCGGTAAGGTTGACCCACATTCCAACCGGAATCGTTGTCGCTTGCCAAACAGAGCGTAGCCAGTTTCAAAACAAAGATAACGCAATGAAGATGCTGGTGTCTAAACTTATCAAGATTAAAGAACAAGAACATCTTGAAAGAATAGAGGATATCAAAGGGGAACAAAAAGATATTGGTTGGGGGTCTCAAATTAGGAGTTATGTTTTCATGCCGTATACCCTCGTTAAAGATCATCGCTCGGGTTATGAGCAAGGAAACGTTAACGCCGTTATGGATGGCGATCTTGAAGGCTTTGTTAATGCATATCTTATTATGCAAAGCAAAGAGGGCAAAAACTAGATAAATTATTTATAGTTATATAGTTTAATTTTTAAAGCTCGGCTAATGCCGGGTTTTTTAAAATTTTTTTGAAAACTTTAAAGGGTTTTTTGTTTTTTTGTCGTATATAATATATAGGAGGGTTTTTCTATGAGTATTAGAGAGATGTCGGAACAATATGAGCGAAACTCGCTAAGCGACGTTGCAACACTTTCGGAAAATTCTGTCGGGCGAGAAAGAAATGAAGAAAAATGCGAAATTCGGACAGATTTCGCAAGAGATAGGGATAGAATAATACATAGCAAAGCTTTTCGGCGATTAAAGCAGAAAACACAGGTTTTTTTGTCGCCCGAGGGCGACCACATTCGAACGAGGTTGACCCACACACTTGAGGTTTCCCAAATAGCAAGAACCATCTCCCGCGCGCTAAGGCTGAACGAAGACTTGACCGAGGCTATTGCTTTGGGGCATGACTTGGGCCACACCCCTTTCGGACACGCAGGCGAAAGAGCGTTGAACGAAGTTTGCCCTTTGGGGTTCACCCATTTTGAACAAAGCGTTCGAGTTGTTGAACGGCTTGAAAAAAACCATCAAGGGCTTAATCTTTGCGCCGAAACTATCGACGGCATTGCTCGCCACACAAAAGGAGAATGGGCGAAAACTCTTGAAGGTTGCGTTGTTCGCCATGCCGACAGAATTGCGTTTTTGAACCATGATATAGAGGATGCAATAACCGCCGGAGTTATTTCGGAGGAGGATATCCCGCCGTATGTTAGGGAGGTTTTGGGAAAAGCAAAATCCCAAAGAATAACCACCCTTATTAAATCGTTGGTTCAAAACAGCGACACAAAGCTGAGCTTTGCGCCCGATGTCCAACAAGCATATGACGAGCTGTATAAATTCATGTTCCAAAAGGTGTATCTCGACACAACAAACGTCGTTAAATCGGAGGAATATAAAGCGGTCGAGCTTGTTTCAACGCTTTATAGATACTATGTTTCAAACATAAACAGCTTGCCGCCATTCTATCAAGAAATAGCAAAAAGGGAATCGGCAGAGCGAGCGGTTGCGGATTATATCTCGGGCATGAGCGATGGCTACGCTATCCATACCTTTGAAAAGAAATTTATGCCGCATCGTTGGAAATATTAATAAGATTATCTCGATTGTTTCTCTATAGCAAAAAAATTAAATCTAACACAGAAAGGATAGGCTATAACAATGAACTTCACCCCGGAATTTTTACAAGAACTTCACGACAGAAATGATATAGTTGAGGTTATATCGTCGTTTGTTCCCCTTAAAAAACGGGGCAGAATTCATTCGGCGGTTTGTCCTTTTCACAACGAGAAAACCCCAAGCTTCACGGTGTATGAAGACACAAGCTCTTTTTATTGTTTCGGTTGCGGAACGGGGGGCGACGTTATAACGTTTGTGAAGCTTTATGAAAATCTTGATTATGTTGAAACAATTAAATACCTAGCTAATCGAGCGGCGCTTAAGTTGCCCGATGAAAAGTCGGACATCGTTTCGAAACAAAAGTCAACTATTATTTCAGCAAACAAAAAAGCCGCAAGATTTTTTTTCGATATGCTTAATTCGGAAGAGGGGAAAACGGCGAGGGCATATCTTCGGCATCGAGGGTTGCGCGACGCTATTATAACGAGGTTTGGCATTGGATATGCGCCCGATAGTTTCGGAAAGCTAAGGGATCATCTTAAATCGTTGGGTTTTTTTGAAAACGATCTTGTATTGGCGGGGCTTTGCTCGAGAGGGAAAAACGGAAATGTTTATGACTTTTTCCGAAACAGAGTTTTGTTTCCGATAATAGATATAAGGGGCAACGTTGTTGGTTTTTCGGGTCGAAGGATAAGAGACGAGGACAGCCCGAGAAAATATGTCAACACCTCCGAAACGCCGGTCTACAAAAAAAGCGAACTGCTTTTTGCGATGAACCTTGCGAAAAGCAACAAAACAAGGAGAATTATTCTGGCGGAAGGCCAGCTCGATGCGATAGCTCTACACAGCGCCGGGTTTTCGGAAGCCGTCGCAGTTCTTGGGACTTCGCTAACCGACAACCATGTTCGCCAAATCTCGCAGTATGCAGATCAAGTTGTAATAGCTTATGACAACGACCAAGCCGGAATGGCGGCAACAAAAAAAGCGCTAGACAAGTTTCGCAACAGCGACATTATCGTTAAGGTAGTAAATATCGACCACGCAAAGGATGTTGATGAATATATAGCGAAATTTGGCGCTGCGGCGTTTGAACAGCTGATAAACGGTAGCGACAATTCGCTTGAATATGAGCTTAAAAAAGCAAAAGTTAAAGCCGATCTTACGGTTGATACGGGAAAGCTTCAATATATAAACGAAGCTTGCGACATTCTTTCAAACTGTGTTTCCAAAACCGAAACGGATCTTTATGCCGGAAGGGTTGCGGAAGAAATCAAGATAGTTTCAAAATCCGCTATCCTTGAACAGATAGAACAGATTAGAAGCAAGAGGAGCTATAAGCGCAAAAAAGCGGATGAAAAAGCATCGGCAGACGTTGCAAAAAGATGGGGGATATCCGCTCAAAATATCGATAGGATATCAAAAGTTTCAACCGGTCAATATATCCTTGCGATGTTAACTAAAAACCCTGAATTCTACAAAGAGATAAAAAACGTTGTAACGAAAGAAGATTTTGAAAACGATGATTTCAAAGAAATTTTTTCCGTTATGAACGAGGTTTTTGAAACCGATAATTTCATCGGGCTTTCTTCGATAACGTCTAGGCTTTCGCAGTCTGCTATCGGAGCGCTTGCAGGGTGCGTTGCAAGGTTTGACGGAATTAATTTCACAAAAGATGATGCAAAGCTTTATGCAAAAAAAATGAGTAGTTCAAGAGCGGTTTTAGATAAAGAGGGAATAGAAAATCTTTCCCCCGAACAACTTAAGATGATACTTGAAATAAAATAAAAAAGATAAATGTTAGGAGCGAAAAAATGGTAGAAAAAAAATCAATGATTAAAGATTTAATCGAACAGGGTAAACGAAAAGGAAAGGTTTCAACCAAAGATATAAACGATGTTCTTGAAGAACTCGATTTTGATGCGGAACAAGTTGACAAGCTTTATGAAACGCTAGAGGGACATAGCATCGAGATTGTCGAGGATATGGAAAGCGAAGTAGACACCGCCACAAACGAAGTTGATGTTCTTGAATATTCGATGGTGGATGGAATCGACGATCCTGTTAAAGTCTATCTTAAAGAGATCGGGCGTGTTCCGTTGTTGTCGCCGGAAGAAGAGATTGACCTTGCAACGAGAATGGGACAGGGCGACCAGTTTGCTAGAAAGCGCCTATCCGAAGCAAACCTTCGCTTGGTAGTTAGCATTGCGAAAAGATATGTCGGAAGAGGTATGCAGTTTTTGGATCTTATCCAAGAGGGGAATTTGGGGCTTATAAAAGCTGTTGAAAAATTCGACTACACCAAAGGATTTAAATTTTCAACCTATGCAACATGGTGGATAAGACAGGCGATAACAAGGGCGATTGCAGATCAAGCTAGAACGATAAGAATTCCGGTTCATATGGTTGAAACTATCAACAAAGTTAAAAAAGTTGGAAGCCAGTTGCTCCATAAAAATGGGCATGAACCCTCCGCAGAGGAGATAGCGGAAGAGATTGGAATGTCGGTAGAAAAGGTTCGCGAGATTATGCGTGTTGCGCAAGAACCCGTTTCGCTTGAAACCCCAATAGGAGAGGAAGAGGATAGCCATCTAGGCGATTTTATCCCGGACGATGATGCGCCGGTTCCGGCTGATGCTGCTATGCAAACTCTTTTAAGAGAACAGATTAAAGAGGTTATCGAAACGTTGACCCCAAGGGAAGAAAAGGTTCTTCGTTTGCGTTTTGGGCTAGAGGACAACCACCCTAGAACGCTAGAAGAGGTTGGCAAAGAATTTAAGGTTACAAGGGAGCGTATTAGGCAGATAGAGGCTAAGGCTCTTCGTAAACTTCGCCACCCCAGCAGAAGCAAGAAGCTTCGTGATTTTATCGATTAACGAAAGTTAGAGAGGCTTTTTGAATGTATATAACAAAAGAGGCGGATTATGCCGTTAGAATAGTTTCGTTTTTGTCGACAAAGAAGGAAAGAACCGAGGCAGCAACAATAGCAAAAGAAACGGCGGTTTCCGAAAGGTTTGCTCTTAAAATTTTGAGAAAACTTTGTGAAAACAAGATTGCTGTTTCGTTTAAAGGGAAAAACGGCGGATATATGCTTGCAAAACCACCCGAAGATATTTCGTTGAGGGATGTTATCGAAACGGTTGACGGAAAATATATGTTTAATCGTTGCTTGTCGGACGACCACGATTGTTCGCTTGAAGCAATACATTGCTGTAGATTTAGAAAAGTTTACGCTGATATTTCGGACACCATTTCAAAACGCCTTGAACAATGTAACTTTAAAGATTGCTAAGAGAAAAGGGGAAAGATGGATTATAGATTTAGACGATTTATAAACGATATCGAGATAAATTCCTACACAAGAATGGCTGAAATAATATCAACAATTCCGAAAGATAAACTGATAGATTGTTCATATGGAATTAACCCTTTTGGGTTTTCTGAAAAAGCAAAACAAAAGCTTTCTCGATTATCAAATAGCGACGTTTTTGAAATGATTAATGCTTATGGCGACCCCATAGCTTCCCCGATGTTAGAGGCGGTTGCAAAGCGGTATCAAGCTTTTGGGATAACAAAACACAACGTTAGAATGTCGAGCGGTTCAATCAACGCTCTCGACAGGATTGCACATTTATTTTTGGACGAAGGGACAAAGGTTTTAGGGCCTATTCCGCAGTTTGGCGATTTTTTCTCGGTTATTAAATCGTATGGCGGTTTGCATTGCCCTGTTTATCTTAAGGAACAACAAAACTATAGGTTTGACGTTGAAGAGTTTTTAAACGAGATAACGGGGGAACACTCATTAATCTACATAGATAACCCCAACAACCCAACGGGGCAGATTATCGCCATTGAAGATATAGTGGAAATTGCAAAAAAAGCGAAACTTTTCGACACAACGGTATTAATAGACGAAGCATATGGCGATTTTATGCCGGAAATAAACAGCGCCATATCAATTGTTAATGATTTTGACAATGTAGTTGTGACAAAATCCCTGTCAAAGGGGCTGGGGCTTGCCGGAATAAGATGTGGATTTCTTGTTGCAAACAGCGAGTTTTTGCAAAAATATGACACGGTTGATGTTCCGTTTTCGATACCAAGGTTGCATTATGAAATTATAACCGAAGCGATTTTCGACAGAGAATTTTTAATCGATTGTGTTAAAAAGATTGAAATGCTTAAAAAAGAATTTTTAGGTAGTTTGAAAAATCTTTATGTTTTCGAAACCGACAACACCGTTCCGATAATGACGGTTTGTTCTAGGGATAAAGATATAGATCTTTTTGAGCAACTGGCAAAGAGAAACATCAACACCGAACCGAGTTTTGGCTTTCCGGGAATGCCGAAAAATGCGGTTAGGCTTCGAGTTCCAACCGATGTTTCAAGGTTGATTGAAGCGATCGGGGATTTGATATAGGGGAAAATAGCAGCTAAACCCTCCGCCAAAGCGGAGGGTTTAGCTGCTATTTAAAGACAAGTTTTTGTTTATCCCATTTCTTGAAGTTGCAAGGATTGTTCAATAATATCCATAACATCGTCGATTTCGTCTAAATTGCTGAAAAACAACTCGACATCTCCGTTTCCCCAACGTCCGATTTCGGTGACATCATGGCAAATTGATTTAGGGTCAATAACATCCGAAAACTTCATGTTTATGGATAAACGCAAGCGGCTTTTTTGAATTACTATATCAACAAAATTTGTGTCGGCTTTATAAGCAATATATAGTTTTTTAAATTCTCTTTTGATAAATGATCCTAAATTCATAATTCTAGTGTTTAGACAATCAAACAGAATTTTGTTTTGCTCGTTCCATTGGCTGTAGCTATCAAGAGTGTATTGAGGGGCTAAGCTCTCTTGCTTAATATATGGATATAGCTGTTGCTCTGTTAGGGTGGGATAAGCCCATATTTTTTTAGCTATCTCCCCGATTATATTTGCACGTTCTATAATTTTTTTTGAGTTCCAAGTTGTTTGAGCAACAACATATTTATTGATTTTAAGTGCACTTTCTTTAAACCCGCCGTCTCTTTCGAGTTTTTGACAAAATGGTAGATCGCTTAATTCAGCGTTGTATGCGGTCAAAGTCAGATTTCCAATCGTATGGAGAAACTGTTGTTGAATTTCTTTCCAGTTTTCTCCGAGTTCATTTATCCATTCGTTTGATAATTTTGGATTTTGTGGAACTATATGTTCTATAGTTAAATTGTCGATATTTACAATTGACTTGTTTTCGAAATTCTCGATTTTACTCAATATATATTTACATCTATTTAAATTATAGATATCACGATTAATAAACACAGAGAAAAATTTTTCGTCGTTTGGGAATTCTTTGTATGAATCCATCAAAATAAATGTTGCTTTAATTGAATTGAGATAATCATGTTTGTTTATTTCGTTTTTCAATGTAGCGAATGTTTTGTTTAATGAGTTTGTAGGAATATCACAGATTGCTCTGCGCAAAACATAGCTAATACAAAGCCCTACAATATCTTGAAGTTCTTGAATAGTAATTAGTCCATTAGAAAAATCATCGTGTACTTGCAATAAAAACGGATAGGCAACATCCATTTTAATTGATTTGATATCTTTGTATAACGTCTTTAATATAATGTCATTGCTTCTAACAAAATAAATATTTGTATAGATTATGGCGAATTTATACAAGTTATCACAAAGCTCACGGATGTTTATTTCGTATTCTTTATGATATGAACGCAACTCTTTATATATCTCATTTTTTTTGGGAATACGAGTTAACTTCATCGTCAAATAATCTCGGAAAAAGTTATCTAAAAGTTCACTTCGGTGTTGATAATCGAATAGTTTCTCTAATGGTTGCCATATGGTGTTATAGATTTCAACTTGATTGTCAATATCTAGCTCCATTAACAGATAGTTTCGTATTAGGTCAGAATCCTTTAAATCCATACCTGTAGAGTTCAAGCTTTCAAAAATAGCTTGGGGGTCATCATACTTTCTATCAAGAGATATATCAACCATCTGCAATTTACCTAATGCTTGATAAATTTCATCAGGAGACAAAGAGGAATCAATAATCTTATTTAAGAAAAAGGAGTGGTTGTCGAACAACGAAGATTTTAAGTTGTTTGGTTTATCTAAATTTTCTATTAATATCTGCAATTCTTCTTGGTTAGTTTTTGTTAGAATAAGTTTATACCTATCGTTTTCTTTTTTATGTGGATTTATTAGTGCTGTGTCCATTATTTCTGCATCGGTTATATTAGATTGTATATTGTGGGTTCTTATGTAATCTCTAAGTGCTATCAATAAAATTGTTAATGTGGTTAGTCGCTGTTGTCCGTCTATTATCATTGCTTTTGGAAAGCCGGCAGCAGAAACCTCATCAATTCTAACGATAGAGCCAACAAAATGACCTTTCTTGTTTTCATTGTGCATTAACTCTATGTCAGACCACAGCCTTTGACATTGCTCTGACTTCCAACTGTAGGCTCTTTGATAGATTGGTATAGAATATTGCCTTGTTCCGTTCATATATTCTAATATATTGCTTTTAAATGCTTCCATAATTCCCTCCAATAATTTTAATTCAACCCTATGCATTAACTATACCACAAATAAACAAAAACACAATATTAATACAAAAAAAGCAATTCATTGTTGATTTATCATGCTAAGAAAACTTAGTAGAAACTATAGTTGAAAAAAACAAACAAAATTTAAACGCCATTATTTAAACGCCATTTATATTGTATTATATATACTATAATAGACCGACCGACAACACGTTCAATCAACTACCAAACAAAACGACAACGCTTCCTAGTGTTCCAGAACGATTGTTCGGCGTGTTGACTAAAAATTTTTGTATTCTTCCGAATTTTTCAATGAAATCTTGTTGACTTTTAACATAGAGTTGTATTATAATAAAACAATTAAGATTTATTGTGGGTTATAATGCGCAATTATAGGCAAATCGCCTAATTTATGCCGGTATTATTAGTTCAAAATGACGGGAAAACCCTGTGTTTTTCAGCGTCTTTTGTCTATTTTATAAATATATCTAAAACACGTAAGGAGAGAGCAAATCTATGGTTAATGTGCATCCTATACAGTATGGACGAACCGAAAGGCAAAGTTTTTCTGAAATAAGCGAAGTTTTAACTATGCCTAATCTTATCGAAGTACAAAAGAAATCTTACAAATGGCTTTTGACGGAAGGTCTGAAAGAAGTCTTTAGAGATATCTCGTCGATAGAAGACTATATGGGGAACTTGGTTCTTGATTTTGTCGACTATCGCCTTGAAAACACCCCAAAATACACTGTAGAGGAATGTAAAGAGTGCGACGCAACATACAACGCTCCGCTTCGTGTTAAAGCTAGATTATATAATAAAGAAACCGGCGAACTAAAAGAACAAGAGATTTTCATGGGCGATTTTCCGCTCATGACCGATAGCGGAACTTTTGTTATCAACGGAGCAGAACGTGTTATCGTTTCCCAGCTCGTTCGTTCACCGGGCGTTTATTTCTCGGAAACGAGAGACAAATCCGGAACAAAACTTTTCTCGGCACAGGTTATCCCAAACCGTGGTGCTTGGCTTGAATATGAAACCGATTCAAACGATGTTTTCTATGTTCGAATCGATAAAAACCGCAAAATCCCGCTAACGGTGTTTTTGCGTGCAATAGGTCTTGGAACAAACCAAGAGATCCTTGAATATTTTGGGGAAGATGACCGAATTCGTGCTACTCTCGAAAAGGACACAACGGCGACCGAAGAAGAAGGCTTGCTCGAAACCTACAGAAAGCTTCGCCCGGGCGAACCGCCGACCTACGACAGCGCAAGAAGCCATCTTAACAACCTATTCTTTGATGCGAGAAGATACGACCTTTCTCGTTTCGGACGTTACAACTATAACAAAAAGCTCTGCTTGATGCCGAGAATTGCAAACTGTGTTGCGGCTCGTGACGTAATCGCTCCGTTAACCGGCGAAATCTTGGTTTCGGCGGGGGAGACAATCACAAAAGAAACCGGAAACGAAATCGTTAAAAACGGCGTTAACCTCGTTCACATTTTGGTTCAAGATTCCGAAGGTGAAAACAAAGAAGTTAAAGCATATTCAAACAACATGGTTAACATCGCTGATTTTGTTGATTTGGGATTTGGCGACGATAAAGAAGCAGAGAAAAAAGCTTTTGAAGAGCTTGGCATAAACGAAAAAGTTTATTTCCCGGTTCTCAAAGATGTTCTTGAACAAGCCGATGATGATATAAAAGAGCTAAAAGCAATTTTGGTTAAAAGAGCGGACGAGCTTGTTCCGAAACACGTTTTGATCGACGATATCTTGGCATCGGTCAACTACCTTAACGGATTAGCCAACGGCATCGGAACGATTGACGATATCGACCATCTCGGAAACAGACGTATTCGTTCGGTTGGCGAACTTCTTCAAAACCAATTCAGAATTGGTTTTTCAAGGATGGAAAGAGTTATCCGCGAAAGAATGACCCTTCAAGCAGGGGAGATGGAAAGCGTTACACCGCAGGTGCTAATCAACATACGCCCTGTAGTTGCGGCTATCAAAGAATTTTTTGGAAGCAGCCCGCTTTCGCAGTTCATGGATCAAACAAATCCGCTAGCAGAACTAACCCATAAACGCCGTCTTTCGGCGCTAGGACCCGGTGGTCTTTCGAGGGATAGAGCAGGGTTCGAGGTTCGAGACGTTCACTACAGCCACTATGGCCGTATGTGCCCAATCGAAACGCCGGAAGGACCAAACATCGGTCTTATCTCATACCTTGCTACTTTTGCGAGAATCAACGAATATGGATTTATCGAAGCTCCCTACAGAAAAGTTGATAAATCAACAGGCATAGTCACCGATGAAGTTGTCTACATGACAGCGGATGTCGAGGATGAATACATCGTAGCCCAAGCAAACGAACCGCTCGACGAAGAGGGAAGATTTGCAAGAAAACGTGTTAACGTTCGCCGTCGTGAAGAGATCATCGAAACATCCCGTGAAAAAGCTGATTTCATGGACGTTTCGCCAAAGATGGTTGTGTCGGTAGCTACCGCCATGATCCCGTTCCTTGAAAACGATGACGCAAACCGTGCGCTGATGGGATCCAATATGCAACGTCAAGCAGTTCCGCTTCTCATTCCGCAAGCTCCGATAGTAGGAACCGGAATGGAACACAAAGCGGCGATGGACTCGGGCGTTGTTGTAATCGCCAAAAAAGACGGTATCGTGAAATCTGTTAGCGCAAACAAAGTTGTTGTAACCGATTCAAACGGCGAAGACTATGCATATAAAGTTATCAAATTCTTGCGTTCCAACCAAGGAACTTGTTTTAACCAACGTGTAGCGGTTAAAGTTGGCGAAAGAATTAAAGCCGGCGATCTTATTGCAGACGGCCCCGCGACCGATCAAGGGGAAATCTCGCTTGGTAAAAACGTTCTTATCGGATTTATGACGTGGGAAGGCTATAACTACGAAGATGCTGTTCTCATAAATGAAAAGATTGTTCGAGATGATGTTTTCACCTCGATGCATATCGAAGAATATGAAATCGAAGCTCGAGACACCAAACTCGGACCCGAAGATATAACAAGAGACATTCCGAACGTCGGTGAAGAAGCTTTGAAAGATCTTGATGAAAGAGGAATTATCCGAGTCGGTGCTGAGGTTGGTTCGGAAGATATTCTAGTTGGTAAAGTTACACCGAAAGGTGAAACGGAGCTTACATCGGAAGAACGCTTGCTCAGAGCTATTTTCGGAGAAAAAGCAAGGGAAGTTCGAGATACATCGCTTAGAGTTCCACATGGTGAATATGGAATCGTTGTTGATGTTAAAGTGTTCACACCCGAAAACTGCGATGAACTAAACCCCGGCGTAAACATGGTTGTTCGTTGCTATATAGCACAAAAACGCAAAATCTCGATAGGGGACAAGATGGCAGGACGCCACGGAAACAAAGGTGTTGTTTCAAGGATTTTGCCACAGGAAGATATGCCGTTCTTGCCGGACGGAACTCCGCTTGATATCGTTCTTAACCCGCTGGGCGTTCCTTCTCGAATGAACATCGGACAGGTTCTCGAAGTGCATTTGGGTCTTGCTGCTAGCCGATTGGGTTGGAAGATAGCAACTCCGGTTTTCGATGGCGCAGACGAGCAGGATATACGAGATTGTTTGACGGCGGCCGGCCTCGACAGCGACGGAAAAACCTGGCTGTATGATGGTAGAACGGGTGAACGTTTTGATAACAGGGTAACGGTAGGGTATATGTACTTCCTTAAACTCCACCACCTTGTTGATGACAAAATCCATGCACGTTCAACAGGACCATACTCGCTTGTTACGCAACAACCGCTAGGCGGTAAAGCACAGTTCGGCGGACAACGTTTCGGCGAAATGGAGGTTTGGGCGCTTGAAGCATACGGAGCAGCGTTCACACTTCAAGAGATATTAACCGTTAAATCCGACGACGTTGTCGGACGTGTTAAAACCTATGAATCGATAGTTAAAGGACAAAACATTCCAAAATCGGGAATTCCGGAATCGTTCAGAGTTTTGATTAAAGAGCTTCAATCGCTTGCTCTTGATGTCATGGTCTTGGATGGTGAAGGGGAAGAAATCGATCTTAAACAAAACTTTGACGATGAAGAAATCGGCGTAGCTCCAATGAAGAGCGAACTCGAAACGGTTGTTGTTGAAGCCGAGATAGCCGACAACTTCCAAACCGAACAGGTCGAAGGGGATTATTTCGACGATGTGGAACAAGAGGACGATGTTATCGATGAAGATTTTATCGAAAGTATGGAGGAGGATGAGTTTATCGAAGACGAACCGTTTGAGGTTTCCTCGGTAGATTTCATAACCCCACAAGACGATAGTTTTTAACGATTAACAAACTCCCCCTTTCAAACTACTTAACATAGAGAGGTTTAATATATAAATGGAACATAGCGTTTTTGAATCAATTAAAATAGGGCTTGCTTCCCCCGATAAAATAAGGGAATGGTCGTATGGTGAAGTTAAAAAACCCGAAACGATCAACTACCGTACTCTAAAACCCGAGCGTGATGGGCTTTTCTGCGAAAAGATTTTCGGACCGACAAAGGACTGGGAATGTCATTGCGGAAAGTATAAGCGTTTGAGGTTCAGAGGAAAAATCTGCGAACGCTGCGGAGTTGAGGTAACAAAATCCAAAGTTCGCCGCGAAAGAATGGGGCATATCGAGCTTGCGGCTCCCGTGTCACATATATGGTATTTTAAAGGTATTCCATCAAGAATCAGCTTGGTTCTTGATGTTACACCGAGAGATCTCGAAAGAGTTCTATACTTTGCATCGTATATAGTAACCGATCCCGGGTTCACTCCGCTCGAAGAAAGACAACTCTTGAACGAGAGCGAATACCGTGATATGCGTGAACGATATGAAGATGAGTTCACGGCGTCGATGGGTGCTGAAGCTATCAAAGAACTGCTTGAAAAGATTGATCTTGCAAAACTTTCGGCAGAACTTAAAGAGTTGCTTGAAACAGCCTCGGGTCAAAAAAAGGTTCGCTACCTAAAAAGACTTGAAGTTGTAGAAGCGTTTAGAATCTCCGGCAACCGACCGGAATGGATGATACTGGATGTTGTCCCGGTTATCCCTCCCGACATTCGCCCAATGGTTCAGCTCGATGGCGGAAGGTTCGCAACTAGCGACCTTAACGACCTATACAGAAGGGTTATAAATCGAAACAATCGTCTTAAAAGATTGCTTGAACTCGGAGCGCCCGATATCATCGTTCGCAACGAAAAAAGAATGTTGCAAGAAGCGGTCGATGCTTTAATAGATAACGGCAGAAGGGGAAGACCTGTAACAGGTCCTAACAACCGCCCGCTTAAATCGCTTTCTGATATGCTTAAAGGTAAACAAGGGCGCTTCCGCCAAAACTTGCTCGGAAAACGTGTTGACTATTCGGGACGTTCGGTTATCGTTGTAGGTCCGGAACTTAAAATGTATCAATGCGGTTTGCCGAAAGAAATGGCTTTAGAGCTGTTTAAACCGTTTGTTATGAAGCTAATAGTTGAAAACAAATCGGCAAACAATATAAAGAGCGCTCGCAAGATGGTTGAACGTATGCGCCCCGAAGTTTGGGATGCTCTCGAAGAGGTTATAACCGATCATCCGGTGCTTTTGAACCGTGCGCCAACGCTTCATAGGCTTGGTATACAAGCTTTTGAACCGGTTTTGGTTGAGGGTCGTGCGCTTAAACTTCATCCGTTGGTATGTACAGCATACAACGCCGACTTTGACGGAGACCAGATGGCTGTTCACGTTCCGCTTTCGGCAGAAGCTCAAGCGGAAGCTCGCTTCCTTATGCTAGCGGCAAACAACCTTCTTAAACCGTCCGACGGTCGTCCTGTTGCGGTTCCAACTCAGGATATGGTTCTTGGTGCATACTACTTGACGATTAAAGAAGACTTTGAACTGGACAGCGAACAAACAGCGGATGTAGATATCGATTCGCTAAAAAGCTTTAAAACAAAACATGAGATGGCTCAAGCGCTATATGTAGGCGAAGTTGAGTTTAAAGAGATAGTTAAATATTTCCCTTCAGACGAGGAAAAAGCCGCATATAAAGTTGAAACAGATGAAATAATAACGACAGTTAATAGAGTTCTACCCAAAACACTTGCTAACGAAGATGAAGCAATTTTGGCATACCAAGACGGACAGATAACGCTACATGAAAAAATTCGTGTTCGTGTATCTAAAGTTATTAAAGGTCAAAAGCTAACCGGTATCATCGAAACAACTGCCGGACGTATGATATTTAACCAACCTATTCCGCAAGACCTTGGATATTGCGACAGAAACGATCCTAATACACGCCTTAATTTCGAAATAGATTTCCTTGTTGGCAAAAAGCAACTTGGAAAGATTGTCGATGAATGTATTCGAGTTCATGGAACGGCGGTCACAGCAAAGGTTCTTGATCTTGTTAAATCGCTAGGATTTAAATATTCGACAAAGGGAGCTATAACGGTTTCGATTTCAGACGTTGTTATTCCTCCTCAGAAAAAAGATCTAATCGAAGAAGCGGAAGAAAAGATCGATCAAATTACCCTCAAATACCAAAGAGGTCTTATTTCAGATAACGAAAGATACGAAGGTGTTATCAAAACTTGGAGCGATACGACCGACAAAGTTTCGTCCGCTCTTAACAACAACTTATCAAAACGCAACCCAATCTTTATGATGGCGGATAGCGGCGCTCGTGGTAGCTCGGCTCAGATTAAACAGCTTGCCGGAATGCGTGGGCTTATAGCCAACACCTCGGGAAGAACGATCGAGATTCCTATTCGAGCTAACTATCGTGAAGGTCTTAACATTCTTGAATATTTCATATCTTCGAGGGGCGCTCGTAAAGGTCTTGCAGATACAGCGCTTAGAACCGCCGACTCAGGATATCTTACCCGCCGTCTTGTAGACGTTTCACAGGATGTTATTATCCGTGAATTTGATTGTAAAACAAACGAGGGAATCCTTGTTGCCGACATTAAAGACGGCAACGAGATTATCGAAAGCTTTGAAGAACGCCTTATCGGAAGATATCCGGTATTCGATCTTAAACATCCCGAAACAGGCGAGGTTGTAGCTTCCAACGAAGTTATGATAACAGCAGACATTGCAAAAGGAGTTGTTAAAGCAGGGGTTACAAACGCTCTTCTTCGTTCAACGCTTAACTGCTCGAGCAAGTTTGGCGCTTGCGCAAAATGCTATGGCGCAAACCTTGCAAACGGCAAACCGGTAGGACTTGGAGAAGCGGTTGGAATCATTGCGGCTCAATCGATCGGTGAACCGGGAACACAGCTTACGATGAGAACATTCCACACCGGCGGTATCGCATCGGCAGAGGATATCACGCAGGGTCTTCCACGTGTTGAAGAACTGTTTGAAGGACGCCGCCCGAAACCCCAACATCTTGCTATTCTGACCGAAATTTCGGGAATTATTCACATTGATGAAAGCAAGAAAAACAGATTTGCCGTTGTTAACGGTGAGGATGAATTTGGTGTTCCGATTGAAAGAAGCTATCTAATACCATATGGTGTTGGCCTTAAAGTGGCGGAAGGTTCGGTTGTTGAGGTCGGCGATATGTTGACCGATGGACTTGCTAACCCGCATGACATTTTGGCTATCAAAGGAAAGCTTGCGGTTCAAGACTACCTTATCGAAGAGGTTCAAAGGGTCTACCGTATGCAGGGTGTTGATATCAACGATAAACACATCGAGGTTATCGTTCGCCAGATGATGAGAAAAGATAGAATTCTCGATCCTGGCAGCAGCCACCTACTAGGCGGCACGTTGGTTGATAAAAACGAGATAGCCATCCATAATGCAAAAATCAAACAAAGGATGGAAGAGGGAGAAGAGGGATTGTCGCTCGTTACGACAGAACCGGTTCTTCTCGGAATAACAAAAGCTTCGCTCGCTACCGACAGCTTCCTTTCGGCGGCATCGTTCCAAGAAACAACAAGAGTTTTGACCGATGCGGCTATCAAAGGAAAGACCGATCCGCTATTGGGGCTTAAAGAAAACGTTATTATCGGTAAACTAATTCCGGCAGGAACGGGGCTTGATCAATTCAGCAAAGCTTCGTATGAAGAAATCGTGACAGAACCTGTTGAAATGGTTGAAGAAGTTTTGAGTATGTCGAACTTAATATAATGTAATATAAGATTACAGCATTTTTAACTGGCGAATTTATACAAGAAATGGAATAGATTTTGTATAAAAATGTTGCAATAAGGGCTAATATCGTGTATAATTTTAAAGGTTAGCCCTTTTTAATAAAGGTTATTGCAAAAACCATATAAAAACAGCGTTGTTTTGCTAAGAATTTTAAGGCAAAACAAACAAAAACCGGTTGATTTGCGAAATATTAAATTTCGCTTTATCATAATTTTTTTGGAAAGGAGGACGGAATATTGCCAACCTTTAACCAGTTGGTTCGTAAGGGACGTGAGGCATCGGTTACAAAATCGACATCTCCAGCGCTTCAAAAGAGCTACAACTCGCACAAGAAACAACACAACGACGACAGCTCTCCACAAAAACGCGGAGTTTGCACGACAGTTAAAACGATGACTCCAAAAAAACCAAACTCGGCGCTTCGTAAAGTAGCGAGGGTTCGTTTAACAAACGGAATAGAAGTTTGGGGATACATTCCCGGTGTCGGACACAATCTGCAAGAGCATAGCGTTGTTCTCGTTCGTGGCGGACGTGTTAAAGACCTTCCCGGTGTGCGTTATCACATCGTCAGAGGAACACTTGACACACAAGGCGTTAACGGAAGAAAACAAAGTCGCTCGAAATACGGCGCAAAGCGCGGTAAATAAAGCGACAAAACAAACATTTAAAAACAGCCTTTAAGAGAGGTTTTATATATAATCTTCGCCTTGCGGCGGAGCTCTTGTTAAACAGATATGTTTATATTTATATTACTTGCTTCTCTTTTGGCTTTCACAGAATTTATTTGAATTTTGTGAGTACCTATGAAATCATTATTTGAGGGAGGGAAGAACTTATGCCAAGAAGAGGCAACGTTCCAAAGCGCGACGTCTTAAATGACCCGATTTACGGTTCGAAGATGGTTACTCGCCTTATTAACAGCATCATGTATGATGGCAAAAAAGGTGTAGCGCAAAAGATTGTCTACAGTGCATTTGATCTCGTCAAGGACAAAACCGGCAACGAACCACTCGAGATGTTTGAGAAAGCTCTCGAAAACATCATGCCGGAACTTGAAGTTAAAGCTCGCCGTGTTGGTGGCTCTACATACCAAGTTCCGATGGAGGTTCGTCCTGCAAGACGCCAAACATTGGGCTTGCGCTGGCTCGTTGGATATTCGAGAAATCGCAACGAGAGAACAATGGCCGAAAGGCTAGCGAACGAGATAGTTGATGCCACTAACGGTGTTGGAAACGCAGTTAAAAAGCGTGAAGATACTCATAGAATGGCTGATGCTAACAAAGCGTTTGCACATTATCGTTATTAATATTAACAAAAACATTAATTATTTAATTTTTTTCTCAGGAGGAAAAGTATGCCAAGAGACGTTTCTCTGGAAGCTACCAGAAACATTGGAATCATGGCTCATATCGACGCCGGTAAAACTACCACAACCGAGCGTATCCTCTTCTACACCGGAATAAATCACAAGCTCGGCGAGGTACATGAAGGCGCGGCGACGATGGACTGGATGGCTCAAGAAAAAGAACGAGGCATCACAATAACCTCCGCTGCTACTACTGCTTTTTGGAAAGAGCACAGAGTTAACATCATCGATACCCCGGGGCACGTTGATTTCACCGTTGAAGTTGAGCGTTCGTTGCGTGTTCTAGATGGTTCGGTAACGGTTTTTTGCGCTAAAGGTGGCGTTGAACCGCAATCCGAAACTGTTTGGCGTCAAGCCGACAAATACAAAGTCCCTAGAATGGCTTATGTAAACAAGATGGACATTATGGGCGCAGACTTCTATCGAGTTGTCGATATGATGAAAACAAGGCTTAAATGTAACGCAGTTCCTATCCAAATCCCTATCGGAGCAGAAGATGCTTATGAAGGTTTGGTAGACCTTGTTGAAATGAAAGCCTACACAGAATTTGAGGTTGCCGGGGCTGTTCCGTCAAAAGAAATTCCGGACGATCTTAAAGAAAAAGCAGAACAATTCAGAACCGAGCTTCTAGAAGCTATTTCGGTTGAAGATGAAGCAATCATGGAAAAATACCTTATGGGTGAAGAAATTCCGGTTGCTGATATCAAAAATGCAATTCGCAAAGCGACAATCGATAACGTAATCGTTCCGGTTGTTTGCGGAACATCATACCGCAACAAGGGCGTTCAAAAAGTTCTTGATGCTGTTGTTGATTATATGCCGTCTCCGCTTGATATACCTGCTATTAAGGGTGTTAACCCTAAAACAGATGAAGAAGAAGTTCGTCTTTCGAGCGACGATGAACCGTTCTCAGCGCTAGCATTCAAAATCATGACCGACCCATTTGTTGGGAAACTTTGTTTCTTCAGAGTGTATTCCGGCGTTTTGAAATCCGGAAGCACAGTTTATAACTCGGTTAAAGGCAACAACGAGCGTGTCGGAAGAATTCTTCAGATGCATGCCAACCACAGAACCGATATTGAAGAGTGTTACGCAGGCGATATCGCAGCAGCGGTAGGTCTTAAAAACACAACAACAGGGGACACGCTTTGTGTTCAAAACAAACCTGTTATCCTAGAATCGATGGAATTCCCCGAACCTGTTATCAGGGTTGCTATTGAACCCAAAACAAAAGCAGGGCAAGAAAAGATGGGCATTGCGCTTTCTAAACTTGCCGAGGAAGACCCGACATTCAAAACCTATACCGACGAAGAAACAGGACAAACAATCATCGCCGGAATGGGAGAGCTTCACCTTGAAATCATCGTTGACAGACTTCTTCGTGAATTCAAAGTTGAAGCAAACGTAGGTAGCCCACAGGTTGCTTATCGTGAATCTATCCGTAGAGCTTCGGAAGCTGATTGTAAATACTCTCGCCAAAGCGGTGGACATGGTCAATATGGTCATGTTAAGATCAAAATCGAGCCTAACGAAGCTGGAAAAGGCTATGAATTTGTTAACAAAATCACCGGAGGGGTTATCCCAAGAGAGTTTATCGAGCCGACCAACCAAGGTATCCAAGGTGCTATGCAATCGGGCGTTGTTGCGGGTTATCCCGTTGTTGACGTTTTGGTTACATTGTATGATGGTTCATACCATGAAGTTGACAGCTCCGAGCTTGCATTTAAAATCGCAGGTTCGATGGCGTTTAAAGACGCTATGAAAAAAGCAGATCCTGTTATAACCGAGCCTGTTATGAAGGTTATGGTTACCGTACCGGACGACTACATCGGCGATGTTATCGGCGACGTTAACGGAAGAAGGGGACAGATTCAAGGAATCGATGCTCTTCCCGGCGCACAACAGATCAACGCAAACATTCCTCTTTCTGAAATGTTTGGATATTCAACCGACCTTCGTTCAAAAACGCAAGGTAGGGGACAATACAGCATGGAGCCTAGCCACTATGCACAAGTTCCAAAGAGCATTTTAGAAGAGATTGCAAAAAAGAACTCTAAAGGCGAATAAAAATTTTTAAAATACTATTGAATTTTCAATTAGTTATTGATAAAATTAAAAAGACAAGAAACGAAATCTATTAATAAGAAAAGTTTAGGAGGATTAAACTTATGGCAAAGGCAAAATTCGAACGTAATAAGCCACATATTAACATCGGCACAATCGGTCACGTTGACCACGGTAAAACAACACTTACTGCGGCAATAACAAAAGTTCTCGGAATTGGCGGCGGCGCTGACTTCATGGCGTATGACATGATCGACAAAGCTCCGGAAGAAAGAGAACGCGGTATCACAATCAACACAGCACACGTTGAATATGAAACCGAAGCTCGCCACTATGCACACGTTGACTGCCCCGGACATGCTGACTATGTTAAAAACATGATCACCGGAGCTGCTCAAATGGACGGAGCTATCCTTGTTGTTTCGGCAGCAGATGGCCCTATGCCCCAAACACGTGAGCACATTCTTCTTTCGCGCCAAGTTGGCGTTCCCTACATCGTAGTTTACATGAACAAAGTTGACCAAGTAGACGATCCCGAACTTCTCGAGCTCGTTGAAATGGAAATCCGTGAGCTTCTTTCGGCTTACGACTTCCCCGGCGACGACACACCTATCGTTAAAGGTTCTGCTTTGCAAGCTCTTGAAAGCGCAAGCAAAGATTCTTCTGTTCCCGAATATGCTTCGATCCTCGAACTTATGTCGGAAGTTGACAGATTTATTCCTACTCCTGAAAGAAAAGCTGACCTTCCGTTCCTTATGCCTGTTGAAGACACAATGACCATCACTGGTCGTGGTACTGTTGCAACCGGTAGGGTTGAACGTGGTACAGTTAAACTCAACGATGCTATCGAAATCGTTGGTCTTTCGGAAGAAAAAGGCAAAACAGTTATCACAGGACTTGAAATGTTCCGCAAACTTCTCGATAGCGCAGAAGCAGGCGACAACATCGGAGCTCTTCTCCGTGGTGTTACCCGTGACGACATCGAGCGTGGACAAGTTCTTTGTGCTCCCGGTTCAATCGATCCGCACACAAAATTCCGTGGCCAAGTTTACATCTTGAAAAAAGATGAAGGCGGCCGTCACACACCTTTCTTCAACAACTATCGTCCACAGTTCTACTTCAGAACTACCGACGTTACAGGCGTTGTTAGCCTACTTGATGGCGTTGAAATGTGTATGCCAGGAGATAACGTTGAAATGGACGTTGAACTCATCACTCCGATCGCTATCGAAGAAGGTCTTCGTTTTGCTATCCGTGAAGGTGGACGTACAGTAGGTTCCGGCGTTGTTATCGGAATCAATAAATAAGAATAGTTATATATTCCTATAATGATAAGCTCTTTCGCAGTTTTAGCGAAAGAGCTTATCTTAAAAAAATATCTAGAAAAATTGAGTTAATAACCAGTGTATTTATTTTTTATTCTTGGAGGAATATCATGGTTAAAGCTATGATGATATTTAAACAACTTTATACAGAAAAAAACACCCGCCTTAACCTTGCTTAACTACGTGTTGCAAGAGAACAAGGCGGGTTTTTTATATATAATAAAAGAAAGGTTTTTAAAAGATGAATGAAATAATACTAATTGTTGATTTCAGCCATAAGTATGCACAGTTAACAGCGAGAAGAATAAGAGAAAGCAATGTATATTGCGAGGTTGTTCCGGCGAAAGATATTATTAAAGAGATTGAAAACAAGAAACCTAAAGGAATTGTTATAACAGGGGATAAAGGCGCAAAGAATGCGGAATTTGAACAAGAAATTCTAGCGAAAAACATTCCGATTTTATGCCTTGGAAAAGCTGCAGAGCTAATTGCTATTGCTGCCGGAAAGTCCCTTAACTCGAACAGCGTCTATATCGAAAAAAGTAAAAAATTATTTTGCTATGGAATCGACCCAAATCTTTTAAACGACCTTTCAAAAAAAATAGTTAGAGATTTTGTTATAAAATCATGTGGATGCAAACCAACATTCACTGCAAAGAGATTTGCGGAACAATCGATTAAAGAACTTTCCGAAAGTCTTGAGGATAAAAAAGTTCTTTGTGCGCTTTCGGGCGGGGTGGATTCAACCGTCTGCGCTGTATTGCTACATAAGGCTATTGGCGACAACCTAACCTGTATCTTTGTCGATCATGGACTAATGCGCAAAAACGAGGGCGATGAGGTTATGAGTTTGCTTAAACGTGAGTTTAAGATGAATGTCATACGTGTTGATGCAGAGCAACGTTTTTTAGATAAGCTAAAAGGCGTCACCGATCCCGAGCAAAAACGCAAGATTATCGGAGCAGAGTTTATCGATTTGTTTGAAGATGAAGCCAAAAAACTCGGCAAGATAGACTATTTGTTGCAAGGAACGATTTATCCCGACGTGTTAGAGAGCGGATTCGACGGCGCCCCGATTGTAAAGAGCCACCACAATGTAGGTGGACTACCGGAAAGGCTTAATTTTGAGCTTGTTGAGCCGGTCAGAATGCTTTTTAAAGACGAAGTGAGAAAGGTTGGCGCCGCTATTGGAATACCGCAACATCTAGTTAACCGCCAACCATTCCCGGGACCCGGTCTTGGCGTTCGTTGCCTTGGAGAACTAACGAAACAAAAGCTTGACATATTAAGGGAATGCGATGCAATCGTTCGTGAAGAGATAATAGCGGCTAAACTCGATAAAGAGCTGTGGCAATATTTCGCTGTGTTGCCCAACCTTCAAAGCGTTGGGGTTAACAAGAATGGCGAGAGAACATATGGCCATATGGTAGCGATAAGAACCGTTAAATCTATCGACGCAATGGAAGCCGGTATCGGCAAAATTCCTTATGAAGTTTTAGAAAAGATGGTTGCAAGGATCACGAGCGAAGTCGAAGAGGTCAACAGGGTGGTGTATGACGTTACACCTAAGCCCCCGGCGACTATTGAATATGAGTAACATTTTAAAGCGGAAAAACCCAGTAATCATGCGAGTTTAAGCGGTTTCAATACTGCCTTGGCAACAAAATAGCAACATAAATTATAAGAAATCAAAACAGCTAACTGTTTTTTTAAAAAAATCGGTTAGCTGTTTTTAATATAATGAGACAATATAACCTAAAAATCAAAGCCACAACCCCAGGTAACACCGGGTTTGTGGCCGTTTTTTTATTCTCTGAAATATTAATTTATTAAAAAATTTAATTCCAGTCTTATAAAACCTTGCTTAAAAACGCTTTTGTTCTCTCGGAAGTTGGATTGTCGAAAACTTGTTCCGGGGTTCCGTCTTCCTCTATCTTTCCTTCGTCCATAAACAAAATTCTGTCGCCAATCTCCCTAGCAAACCCCATTTCGTGGGTAACGATAACGGTGGTCATGCCGGATTTAATGAGCGTTTTGATAACGTCGAGAACCTCGCCGACCATCTCGGGATCAAGCGCCGAAGTCGGCTCATCAAAAAGCATAACATCGGGTTCCATAGCGAGCGCACGCACAATCGCAACACGCTGTTTTTGTCCGCCCGAAAGGGTTACCGGAAATGCGTCCGCACGGTCTTTAAGCCCTACCCTATCTAAAAGTTCAAGAGCGGTTTTTTCCGCTTGTTCTTTTGATATTCCTTTAACTTTAATCGGCGCAAGCGTCATGTTATCAAGAACGGTAAGGTGTGGGAAAAGGTTGAAGTTTTGGAAAACCATTCCCATCTTCTCTCGAATTTTATCTATATTGATCTTTTTATCGGTTATCTCAATATCCTCGAAAATTATCTGTCCCGAAGTTGGTTGTTCCAAAAGGTTTAAAGAGCGCAGAAGCGTTGATTTTCCGCTACCGGAAGGACCAATGACAACCGTTGCATCTCCCTTTTTTATATCTACCGATACATCGTTTAAAGCATATATTTTTCCAAGATACAGTTTTGTTAAATTTTTAACCTCTAAAAAACTACCGTTGGTCTCCACGTCTCATTCTCCTTTCGAGCGCTTGAATTCCCTTTGAAGCGGGGAACGTTAAACACATATATATTAGCGATGCGATAATAAGCGGTTCTAGTATGACGTATGCAGAACCACGAATTGCGTTTGCGGTGAACATAAGCTCCGCCATTCCGAGGAAACTTACAACGGAGGATTCTTTTATAATCGTAACAAATTCATTTGCAACGGGGGGCAGTATATTTTTTATAGCTTGAGGCATTATAACAAACCGCATAGTTTGCATTTTATTTAAACCAAGGGAACGAGAGGCTTCCGTTTGCCCATAATCAACCCCCATTATTCCTGCTCTCATAATCTCGGCGAGATATCCACCGCTGTTAAACGCAATTGCGACAACGCCCGGGATAAATCTACCGGTGTCGATATATCCGAAAATTATGACAGACGGAACGTCTATGGCGCTAAAAAGCCCATAGTAGATGATATATAGTTGAACTAAAAGCGGAGTACCCCGAACAAACTCGATATATATACCCGATATTATTTTTAATATTTTTATGTTCGACATTCTCATAAACGACAAAAATGTCGCCAAGATACAACCAAAAAAAACTGCGAAAAGCGCCAATAAAATGGTATAGAGTGTGCCACGCATAAACATTGGCCAAAATTCCAAAGTTTTTATAAAACCCTCGATCGAGATAAGTGATGTTCCCATTTAAAACCCTCCGGTTAACAAAACATCTGTCAAACGCTATTAGCGCTTGACAGAGAATTGATTTAATTTTATAAATTAGCCTGTAATATCTTGATCGATGATATCGTTAGCTGCTGCGATGAAGCCGTCCATCTCTCCGCTTTCAAGTAGATCTGCAATCGTTGCGTTAACTGCGTCAAGAAGTTCTGTGTTTTCTTTGTTAACCGCTATAGCAGAGCCTTCTGTGTCAAAAGGAACTTCCCATGCAATCATAACGTTCGGATAGTTTTTGATATAGCTTTCTGCGATAGCTGTTTCCATGAATGCGCCTTCGATTTTTCCTTCCGAAAGTTCAGCGATAATATCGGGAACTTTTTGAAGAAGAACCGGTGTTGCGTTGGAAGCGTTTTCAGCTAGTAGGTCAGCTTGGATAGAACCAGTTTGAGCGCCAACTTGAAGACCTGTGAAATCTTCATAGTCTTTGTATAGCTCTTCGTCTTCAACATTGATTATAAATGATTGTCCGCCCATGTAGTAGAGATCCGAGAAGCTAACAACTTCTGCTCTTTCGGGTGTCGGCGAAAAGCCCGAGATACCAAGGTCGATTTCTCCCGAAACAACTTCGGTTATGATAGCATCGAACGACATATTTTTGATTTCGAGTTCGAGGCCGAGATCATCTGCGATAGCTTGTGCTAAATCGATATCAAAGCCAACGATTTTTTCTTGTCCATCTTCCATGACAATGAATTCATACGGAGCAAAGTCTGCCGAGGTTCCGACCACTAGTGTTTCTTTTTCAGCTTCAGCCGGTGCAGAACAAGCAACCAAGCTAAACATTAAAATTGCTACAAGAACTAAACTTAATAATTTTTTCATCTTTTCTTTTCCCTTTCAAAAATGCTAATTTTTTTATCAAAACCAGCGTTTGTTGTTTGCTGTTTTGTATGTTTATACTATATCATGAATTTTTATACATTTCAATAGTGATTTATATAAAACCCAAAATAAGAACCGGATATTTTTTTGGTAAACTTGTATAAAACGTCGGCTTTCGATGAATTTTTATACATATTTTGCATATTTATAATGTATAGCAATGTAATTTATAGTTCCAAAATATTAAAGCGCAAACTATTTAAACATTAGAGCTTTTATGTTTAATAAAGCAAACATAATGCTTAAATTGTTAAGCGATTGAATTATTCTTTTTGTTTTATATATGTCTTTATTTCGTTAAATTTTTTGCTTATTGTGTTGTTAAAAATGTAAAAAATCAATTAAAGTATAGTTGTTTAAAAAATTAAAAATTATACCTAATATTTTTGGTTTTAAACCAATTGATTTTTGAGTTTAATTAGTGTATAGTCATAGAATAATATAATAAAGCAGACCTTGTGGGTAAAACCTCCATATTAGGCTGTCACAGTATCTTTTAACCGTTATAGGGTGCAAGATACCGAAAGGAATTTTTTCATGAAAATTGTAATAGTCGGAGATGGAAAAGTTGGATTCACGTTATCGAAACAACTTTCCGACGAAGGACACGACATCACGGTTATCGACAACAATGCACGTGTGCTACAAGAAGCTCAAGAATCATTGGATATCATGGTTTTAAAGGGCAACGGTGCTACTATTGAATCACAAACAGAAGCCGGAGTTGATTCAGCAGATTTTCTAATCGCTGCCACCAGTAAAGACGAAGTTAATCTGCTTTGCTGTGTGTTGGCTCGAAAACTTGGTTGTCGCCACACGATAGCGAGGGTTAGAAATCCGGAATATGAAACGCAGGCTCGATTTTTAAAGGATGAGCTTGGGCTTTCGATGACTATCAATCCCGAAAGAACAACCGCAAACGAAATTTCAAGGCTTCTAGAGGTAACGGCTTTTTCAAAAAGAGAAAGTTTTGCGAAGCGCAGAAGGGTAGAGCTAGTTGAACTTATCGTTCATAAAGATTGCCCACTTGTAGGAAAATATCTACATCAATTTAACAGCGTTACAAAACACAGGGCGATAGTTTGCGCTATACGAAGAAATGATATGCCTTCGTTTATTCCAAAAGGGGACTTTAAGCTTGAAGAAGGCGATAGGCTAACGCTTGCTGTAGCTATGAAAGATCTTTTAGGGATAGCTAAAGACTTCAAGATGGTTAACCACAAAGTAAGTAACGTTATGATTGTTGGTGGAAGCCGAATAGCGGTCTACCTTTGTAAAGCGTTGGGCAATAAGATTAAGATTAAAATTATTGAACAAGATCCAAAACGTTGCGAAGAACTAGCGGAGCTTGTTCCAAACGCAATGATAATAAACGGCGACGGTTCTCTACCCGAATTTTTGTTGGCAGAGGGGCTTCAAGATACCGACGCATTGATAACCTTAACAGGAATAGATGAAGAAAACCTCGTTATCTCGATGTGTGCAAATTCTTTAGGTGTTCAAAAAACTATTACAAAAGTTAATCGTAATATGTATAATTCTATCTTCCTTTCAAAAGGAATTGGAACGATAGTTAGCCCTAAGCTTTTAACCGCCAACGAAATCGTAGGCTATGTTCGAGCTGCCGACCTTGCAGTCGATAAAGCTATGGTGTCGCTCCATCGATTAGCTGATGGCGAAACCGAAGCTTTAGAATTTAATATCGAAAGTTCCTTTCCTTTTTTGGGAGTTCCTATTGCAAACCTTCCGTTAAAGCCCCATACATTAGTTGCGTGTATAATTCGAGGGGGAAAAGATATTATAATTCCGATGGGTGATGATGTTTTAAAAGAAAAAGACACTATTATTATTGTTACAAAAACTTCGTTTGCTATCTCTGAACTTCACCAATTGTTGGAAATGGAAGGATAACTACCAAATGAAACATTGGACAATAGTGTATTTTCTAGGGCGAATTTTGTTTATCGAAGCTCTTTTCATGTTAGCCCCTTTGAGTATAGCGGTATACAAAGAGGAAACTTCAAGCTCGATAGCGTTTATTTCAACGATGATATTAATCATCATAATAGCTTTTATCTTTAATTATCTATCAAGAAACAAGTTTGGCAAAGAACATATATATGCAAGAGAAGGTTTTGTAACGGTAACGCTAGGTTGGATTGCAGTATCGTTTTTTGGCGCATTGCCGTTTTTCTTTAGCGGTGCTATTCCAAACTTCTTAGATTGTTGGTTTGAAACGGTCTCGGGGTTCACCACAACGGGAGCTAGCATCCTTACCCAAATAGAAGGGCTTCCGCTTTCGATATTGTTTTGGAGAAGCTTTAGCCATTGGGTTGGCGGAATGGGTATCCTTGTGTTTATGCTGGCGGTTGTTCCTGCAAATAAAGCCGGCTCGCTCCATATTCTACGAGCCGAAAGCCCGGGACCCGAAGTTGGAAAACTTGTCCCGACTATTCGGTCAACCGCTCGTATGTTATATAGTATATATATAGGGCTAACCCTAATCGAGATTGTTTTGCTTTTTGCCGGAGGAATGCCGCTGTATGACAGCATCGTACACACATTCGGAACAGCGGGAACGGGCGGTTTTTCGATTAAAAATGCAAGTATCGCAGCGTATGACAGCTTTTATCTACAGGGCGTTATAGCTGTTTTCATGGTGCTTTTTGGGCTAAACTTTAATATATTCTATCTGTTATTATTAAAAGATTTCCGCTCAATCTTCAAAAACGAAGAATTTTGGACCTATATTGGAATTGTAGCGGCATCAACTATTCTTATAGCGTTTAACATAAGTTCAAGTTTTAACAATATGTTTGAAGCGTTTCACCATTCCTTCTTCCAAGTTTCTTCGATTATCACAACAACGGGATATGCAACGGCAGATTTTAACGTTTGGCCGGAGTTTTCAAGGGTGTTGTTGGTTGGGCTGATGTTCCTTGGAGCGTGTGCCGGTTCAACGGGCGGAGGAATCAAAGTTTCTCGTGCCGTCATTCTGTTTAAATCGGCGAAAAACGAACTACAAAAGCTATTACACCCCAGAATGGTTAAACCGGTTAGAATGGATGGGCGGGTTGTCGATCCGGCTGTTGTCCACAACGTCCACACCTATTTCGCTATCTACTGTATGCTTTGCGGCGTATCGTTTTTAATCGTTAGCCTTGATAATCTTTCGTTTGATACGACGATAACGGCGGTTATTGCTTGTATCAACAACATTGGTCCGGGGATTGGGGACGTTGGGGCTGTTGGAAACTATTCGGGCCTTTCTGCCGTTTCAAAGTTTGTTCTTTCGCTTAATATGCTATTTGGACGGCTTGAAATTTTCCCAATGATGCTATTGTTCGCCCCGTCAACTTGGCGAAGATATAACATTTAGCTTTAACACGGTATACCGTTAACAACAAAATCAAGGGGCTGCGACGAAATTGTCACAGCCCTTTTTTAATATTTTAAGTTGTTTTTTCATACTCTTCTTTTGCCAACATCGCCGCTCCTATCGCTGCATCATTTTTGGGGGATATAGGCTTAAAAAGCGGTAGCGTCTTTTTTAGATATTGTTCAAACTTTTCTCTTATTCCGTCGTCTTTTTGGATTATACTGCCGGATAGCGCGACAACACCTTTTTGTTTATTGGTTTTATTTGCGACCGCAACACAAAGCGAAACAAGCTCTAAAGCTGCGTTATCTCGTATTTTTATTGCCGAGCTATCGCCGTTTTGATAGTGTGCGGGTAGAAGTTTTGCAAGCGAAGCGATATCTTTTTTTGATCTTTCGGGGCTGTAGACAAACCCTATTAACTCCTCGATAGTAGAGATATTAAGTTGGTTAAAAACTGCTTGTGTTAATGAAGTTTGAGCGGTTCTGCCATCAACTGATTTAACCACGGCAGATAGGATATCTCGACCTATTGCATAACCGCTGCCGACGTCATCGATAATATGCCCCATCCCTCCGGCTCTTTGCAGATTGCCGCCGCTGTCTTTGCCAACACAGATAGACCCTGTGCCCGAGATTAAAAGAATCCCATCTTCATTTTCCAAAGCACCTTTTAAAGCCACTATATGATCCCCGACAAAACTAAAATCGCAAGGGAACTTTCCTTGTTGTTCGATAGCCTTTAAAAACTCTTTTGTTTTATGGTTGCTTATGCCGGCGATGCCAATAAATCCATATTCTATTTCGCTTTTATGCGGCAACTCTTCGAGTAGGGTCGAAAGGTTGTCGTTTGCTTTTTGCTCTGTTGTTCCGTTTATATTGATAGTTCCATATAATCCGCGAAAAATCTCGTTTTTTTGTTTGTCTATCAACACTGCGACGGTTTTTGTTCCACCGCCATCTATTCCTAAAAAATATTTTTTCATTACATTCTCTTTGTTGAGTTTTATTTTTTTTCAAGCCCTAGCATATCTTGATATATTCCGGGGTCGGAGCCTTCGATAAGCGTTGCACCAACGCATTTTTCATAAAACGAGACAGGTCCTACACCGCCGATTATTCCATACACATAGCCCTCTTCTCGCATAGCTTCAAGCGAACGCAAAAGAAGAGCTTTTCCGATTCCTTTTCCTTTATATTCATCGAGAACTCTTGTCGGCCCGAAAAAGTTTGGCGCAATAGCGTCGTAGCAAGCATAGCCTATAATATTGTTATCTTTATTAATGGCTAGAAACAAGCTTGTAGGGGAGTTTGAAAAACAAACATCCGCTTCGCCATATGCTAGAGCAGACGAATGAGTTTTTATCCATTCAAGCACCCTTAGTTTGTCGGGGGCTAGCGCTCTTATAATTCTTATATCCTCAGTTTTAAGCTGTTCAATGATAATGCTGCTTGATGGAACTTTTCGCAAATGAACCAACATATCCTGCATCTTTCTATCCTCTTTCTTTTTTATTAAATGTTTATCGGCAAAATACCGCTTGGTATGAGTTGGCCGTTTATAACCTTCTCTATCGCTTTGATTGATTTTTTTGTATATTCAAATACAACAATTTTTTTGGCTGGTCTTGGCATATGTAAAACATCATAAGGATTGCGAAGGGCAACGCAAAGCATAGGTACGCCTATGGAGGATAGACGGTCGGCAAGCGCTATCTGTCCGCTGTTTAGGTGTGCTTGATAGCTGCCGAACACAACCGAACTGGCATTGCTGACTTTACTCAAGATTTCCGCAATCTCTGTTTCATCGGGGTTGCTTGAATTGATTATATATTCGCCCGAAAATGTTTCGGAAAGCTCTTTGCTGAACGATACATAATCTTTCGAAACGTTTGTTATGCCGGTTGCATTGTATGGTTCACACGCAACGAAAAATGGTTTGTTTCCGAGTTCGAATTTTTCGTCTTGGTATAAACATATGCTTTTTTCCAAAATTTCGCTAACTAGCCCCGTGTGTTGTTCGCAACCTACGGTATCAAGGCTTGTATCATGATTTTTTTCAAGGTATCTTTGTTTAATATCGATTATCCTGTTTAGATTTTCGTCTAACATATCTTCTGTAATCTCGCCGTTTTCAACCGCTTGTTCAATTAATAAAACCGTTTGTTTTGCAAGCTCGGCTGTATGAGAACAAAAAGCTATATCGATTCCGGCTTTAATAGAACGAAGTATCCCGTTTGGTGTTCCGTAGTTGGTGCGAATAGCCTGCATCTCCATGCAGTCGCTTATTATAAGCCCCTTAAATCCCAGACGTTTTCGCAAAATCTCTTGAATAAAAACCTTCGAAAAAGTTGCCGGAATGTTTTCTTTTTCAATTTTTGGATAGGATATATGCGCCATCATTACGCTTGGCACTCCGGCATCTATCGCCGATTTAAACGGAACTAGCTCGCAAGTTTCAATTTGTTCATAATCAAAATCGATTGTTGGAAGCCCTAGGTGGCTATCTGTGATTGTGTTTCCATGTCCCGGGAAATGTTTAACACAGCTTATTACACCGCCGTCGGTTAATCCTTTAATCATCTCTAGGCCATATTCCGAAACTTGCTTTGCGGTGTCTCCATAACTTCTTATGCCGATAACCGGGTTTTGATGGTTGTTGTTGATGTCCATGTTTGGGGCAAGGTTAAAGTTTACCCCCATAGCAACAAGTTCTTTTGCGGTCAAAAGCCCTGCTTGATAGGCATATTGTTTGTTTCCTGTGGCGGATATAGCCATAGCTCCCGGAACGTTTGAACAATCCGGGGAAAGCCTTGTTACCATTCCTCCTTCTTGATCAATCGAGATGAGCGCTAAAATCCCAAGCTCTTGTTGAACAAGCTGTTGGATATCGTCGCAAAGTTTTTTAAGCTGGTATTTGTTTTCAACATTTTGTCTAAACAAAATAATGTTACCGATACGATATTCACATATAAGCTCTTTAAGCGTTTCGGTTATCGTTTGACCCTCGAACCCAATAAAAAGTCGTTGACCTATCTTTTCTCGAATCGATAAATTTTTTTTCATAATATTCTACAACCTTCATATATTTTTTATTTGACAAAGTTACAATAAATTATTACACTTGTTACATAAAACAACGAAACTTTATTTCGACCATAAGGAGCGGACAGATGACGGTTATCGAACTACAGATAAAGAGCATATATTCCTCGTTAAACCCAACCGAAAAAAAAGTAGCGGAGTATTTTTTGGGGAACGTCGACAACGTGTTTCAAATGCCGATAGCGGAACTTTCAAAAAAATCAAACGTCAGTCAAGTTACTTGGGTGCGGTTTTGCAAAACGCTTGGATACAGCGGATTAAAGGAGTTTAAGCGAGAACTTTTTGCTCAACTTCATCAAGCACCCGTTCAAAAGCCCGAAAATTTTATAACGTTTAGCGACATAAAGGATTTTTCAAACACCGATGAGATAGCAGACACGATACTGAATAATGCTATGATGTCGCTTACAAATACATTTAAACTGCTCGATATCAAGACTGCTGAAAAGGCGATGTTTGCGCTTTCAAAGTCGGCTTCTATAAAACTTTTCGGGGTCGGAGCCTCGGGGCTTGTTGCGGAAGATTTTTGCAACAAACTTTTGAGAATTGGCGCTAACGCTTCTTTTTGCAAAGATTTGCATATGCAGTATACCTGTGCTGCAAGTTTGACACCAAACGATATGGCGGTTATCATATCAAACTCCGGAACAACAAAAGAGATTATCCAGATTTTTGAAACGATTAAAGAAAGAAAATGCGGTTCGATAGCGATAACAAACTATTATAAATCAACGATCTCAGCCGAAGCTGATTTTGTGTTTTTTTCTTCGAGCAATGAAGATTCAAAACGAAGCGGCGCAACAAGCAGCCGGCTGTCACAGCTAGCTCTTGTAGATTTTTTGTTCACGCTTCTTGCGAATAAAAACTATTCTAACATAAGAAACCAACTCGAACGAAGTTATAATATAGTAAGAAAAAGCGATTGAAAATATTAATATAAGTAGAATTTTTTTGTTTGCTCATAAAAACTTAATGATTCCTGTTCCCAATCGAAATACATCTCATCAAGGCTATCAAGAGAGCCGTTTATATAATCGGTTATTCTGTCGTCGCCCGAAAGAGAAGTTAGCCTTGCAACTTCTGTGAACTTTGTGAAACTAAAGTCGTTTGGATAAAGTTCTTTAAAAAGTTTCATCAATTCAATTGCTATTGGGAAAAAGCTTTTGTTGTCATCGATTGGGAAAACCTCGACACCATGACAAACAATACCTTCGTGTTTGCTTGTGTTGGGCGAAAAAGAGCGTTCTCTGAACGCAAAGCCACAGTTTAAAAACTCTTTGGTTCGAAGCATATTTATGAGCTTTTCGCTTTCAACAAATGGCGCTCCAAAAAATCTGAACGGCGTTGGAGTTCCTCTGCCTTCGCTTATGTTGGTAGCTTCAAAAAAACACCCTCCGCAATAACACAACAGTGCATCATAATCCGGTAGGGCAGGGGAAGGGATGTTCCAAGGAGAAGCGGAGTTTTTAAACGTCATATCTCGTTTGTAGCTTTTCATTTTAACTACACTGTAATCGATATTAAGATTTAGGAAATCAATAAAATAATTGCCAATCTCGCCTGTGGTCATTCCGTATTGAAGAGGCAGGCGATATCCGCCGACAAAACTGTTGTTATTGTCGGCTATTTTTGAGCCTATAATTTTGTCGCAACCTAAAGGGTTTGGACGGTCTAGAACGACAAGTTGTTTATTATATTTTGAACAGGCTTTTATTATATAAGCTAGAGTGTAGATATAGGTGAAATACCTAAGCCCGACATCTTGAATATCATATATAACGGCGTCGATATCGGAAAAATCCTCTTCGCTCGGTTGTTTTTTTGCGCCATAAAGAGAAACTATCAAAAGTCCCGTTTCTCGATGGGTGCTGTTTTGGATAGTCTCCCCCTCTTTTGCAACATAAAACCCATGTTCCGGAGTCATAAACTTTACGATATTACAACCATTCTTTAAAAGTTGGCTGTAGTTTGTGTTAAAATTGCTGTCTATTCCTGAAAAATTTGTAACAAGAGCGACACGTTTTTTTGCAACAAGATTTGATATCTGCTCTTGCCTGTCGATACCAAGTATAATACTACTCATGTTTATGATTATCTACTCCCTTTGGTATTTGTTAGATAACTACTTTATTAATCTTTCCGTTTGCTTGTTCAAGTTTTTGCTTTGCTTCGTCTGCGTTAAGATCGAAAAGCAACATGACGATAGCTTGTTTTGCGGAATATCCGCATTGTTCTAGCGCCTCGACAGCTTGTTCGCTTGTTTTGGAGGTCGCCTGGCACACAATGCTAACACAACGGTTGACAAGCTTTTCGTTGGTGGCTTTAACGTCTACCATAAGGTTTCCGTAGACCTTTCCTACCTTAATCATGCTGGCAGTTGAAAGCATATTTAACACAAGCTTTTGCGCTGTTCCGCTTTTAAGTCGTGTTGAGCCTGTTATAACTTCGGGTCCTGTCACTGTCACTATCGCTATATCCGCTTGTCTTTCCATCTCGGAAGCTTTGCTACAGGTGATAGCTATAACAGGAGAACCTTTGGACTTTGCATATTCCATAGCTCCCAAAACATAAGGGGTTCTTCCGCTCGCAGCTATTCCGACCAATACATCTTTGCTATTGAAATCAATATCGATAAGATCGCTAGCTCCAAGCTCTCGGTTGTCTTCGGCGCCTTCAACAGCTTTAACAAAAGCAGTTTCACCGCCTGCTATTAAGCCCTTGACCATCTCGGGAGACACGCCAAACGTTGGAACACATTCGGCCGCATCCAAAATCCCAAGCCTTCCCGATGTTCCGCAACCCGAATATATAAGCCTGCCGCCACCTTCAAAAGCTTTGTGTATGACATCCACTGCGAGAGCTATCTTATCGAGCTGGGTTGCAACGACACCGGCTACCTTTTGATCTTCATCGTTTATCGTTCGCAGTATATCTATCGTTGAAAACGAATCGATATTTGCAGATATAGGGTTTTGTTGCTCTGTGCTTATTTTATCTAAATTTACAAACATTTTTTACGACCATTCCTTTTTCCGATTTTGCTTTAGCAAATTCGTGTTTAACAAACACGAAAGCAAAACTTGCAGATGAAAGATTAATTTTCAATTGTGGCTTAAGTATTCGTGTCTTTGATTCTTCGCCAAGCCGCAACGTTTTGCGATTTTGCTTTAGCAAATTCGTGTTTAACAAACACGAAAGCAAAACTTGCAGATGAAAGATTAATTTTCAATTGTGGCTTAAGTATTCGTGTCTTTGATTCTTCGCCAAGCCGCAACGTTTTGCGATTTTGCTTTAGCAAATTCGTGTTTATCAAACACGAAAGCAAAACTTGCAGCTGAAAGATTAATTTTCAATTGTGGCTTAAGTATTCGTGTCTTTGATTCTTCGCCA
>CAYJKJ010000003.1:0-27398 GCA_964370715.1 uncultured Faecalibacterium sp. | reverse complement strand
TTTGCTTTAGCAAATTCGTGTTTATCAAACACGAAAGCAAAACTTGCAGCTGAAATATTAATTTCAAACTGAAATTAATATTTCAGTTTTTACCCTTTAACCGAACCTACCGTCATACCTTTAACGAAATATTTTTGCAAGAAAGGATACAGAATAACTATCGGCAATGTCGCAGTTATGATAACCGCCGATTTAATCGAGATGCCAATGGTGCTTCGGTCTGCCGAGCCTGCTCCGTCGCCGATCATGGTGGTTCCGTTAACTATGTTTCTAAGAAACATCATGACGGGATATTGATCGCTGTTTAGGTATATAAGGCTGTTGAACCAGTCGTTCCAAAAGAAAACCGCATAGTATAGAGCAACCGTTGCGATAGCCGCCGTTGAAAGAGGAACGATGATTTTAAACAGTATTCCAAAATAGTTAAGCCCGTCAATTAGCGCCGCTTCCTCTATTTCCGCCGGTATACTTTTGAAGAAGTTTATAAGTATAATCAAGTTGAACTGGTTAATTGCAAAGGGGAGCAACATAGCCCACCTTGTTCCGGTTAGACCGAGATTTGAGATTAAAAGATAGTTCGGGATAAGCCCACCCGAAAAATACATCGAAAATATAACGAGCTTTTTTATAAAACTGTTTCCGTATAAAAACTTTTTAGAAAGGGGATATGCAAAGCAGATTGTCATCATCATCGCAATCGCCGTGCCCACTATCGTGTAGAAAAATGTGTTTCCGTAGGCTTTGAAAAAGTTTGGATAGTTGAAGATTTCTTCATATGCCGCAAGGGTGAAACTTTGGGGGAAAAGCCCAACATTGTTGTTTATAATGTCGTGTGGCTCGGACACCGAAAGCACAATCATATACCAAAACGGAACAACGTATACAATAAGCGCCAATATCATAACGACATATACAAATATATTAAAAGGAGAAAAATCAAGTTTTCTTTTCTTTTTAATGGTGTTCATCTTGTAAACCTTCTTTCTTAAAATAACGATTAGGTTAATAAATGCTTTCGCCGGTGGATTTTTTGCTGAAATAGTTTGCGCTCGAAACCAAGATAACCCCGACTATGCCGGTGAACAAACCTATCGCTGTTGCGTAGGAATAGTTTTGGTTTGCAAGCCCGGTTCTGTAGACAAGCGTGTCGATTATGTCGCTGACACCGGAGTTTCCGTTTGTGTACATGAGCAAAACTTTTTCAAATCCAACCGTTAAAAGCCTACCGACTTGAAGGATTAACATGACCATTATTGTTGGAAGAATCGAGGGAATTGTGACATATCTAATCTGTTGCAACTTTGTTGCGCCATCTATCTCGGCGGCCTCAAAAAGATCCGAGTTTATCGAGGTTATGGCGGCAAGATAGATGATAGCGACCCACCCTGTGAACTGCCATGAATCGGTTAGAATGTATATCGGCCTGAACCAATCGGCGCTGTTCATGAAATAGATAGGCTCTATTCCAAAAACGTTTTCTAAAAATATATTTAAAAGCCCCGAAGAAGGGGAGAGAAGTTCCGAAATTATTGCAATGATAACCACCGTTGAAACGAAACGAGGCATATAAGAGATGGTTTGAACCAACTTTTTGAATTTCTTTGCTCTGATTTCGTTTAACAAAATAGCAAAGATAATGGGTAGCGGAAAGTTTATAACTAAATTTCCAATCGAAAGGACAAGGGTGTTTTTAAGAGCATTCCAAAACGCAGGATCTCTGAAAAACATCTCAAAATATCTGAACCCAACCCATTCAGTTCCGAAGGCACCCATGCCGGGGCGATAGCGGCGGAACGCCAACACGCTTCCGGCTATCGGTAGATATTTGAATACTATGAAATATATAACGGGGATAACCAAAAGGGCGTATAGTTGCCAATATTTTTTTATGTGTTGTCCGACTTTTTGTTTTTTGTCGCCGGGGTGGGTTTTGAATCTTTTAACTTTTGCTTTTTGCATATTTAATACCATGCACCTTTCTTGCACAAAATTCCATGAAATACGGCATGGTCCCGTTTGTAACCACTTCGTTTATGGTTGCATTTAGATTTTTTCAAACTTATGTCCATTACTTGGTTTTCAATGTTTAGCATAAAATAAGAGGGGGAACGTTTTGTTGTTCCCCCTCTAGAACGTTCCAAGGGAACGTTAATTAAATTGTTCCGTTATATGTTTTCAAAAGGATTCTATTGAATGCTTTCGTTGTACATATCGCAGAAATCTTGAATTCTCAATGTTTCCATCTCGGCTACATATTCGTCCCAGCTAGCTTCGATGTCAATTTGGCCTGTAAGGAACTGTTCGTTCCATCTTTCCCAAGCGTCTGCAAGCGGAGTTTGAAGAATTCCGGCTTCTTCTGCTTGGAGATCATCAAACTGTGCAAGGGGTGGAAGCGATTTAATAGCTTCGTCCATAGCTGCAACTTCTTGGTTGATTGCAGCATAGTTTTCGTCATATTTCGTCATCTCACGAGCGTTGATCCAGATAAGTTGCATTCCGTCAACACCGCCGCCATAAGAAAGTTGCATTTCTTTGTAGACGCCGTTTGCCGAATTTACAAGGTCATCGGAATAAACGATTGTGTCGCCGTCCATTGTGTAGCTTTCGCCTTCAACGCCAAGGCACCAGATTTTTGCGTTTTCTTCGCCAAAGAAGATTTCATCTACTTTGCGAACAACTTGCTCAAAATCGTCACGTTCTGCGGTTGAAGCCGGGAACATGATACCTGTTCCTGTTTTGCTCTTTTCTTGGTGGTGCGCACCCTCTGTTCCTTCAAGGGGAGGATACATATTGAAGTTGATTCCTTCGATTGTGCTTGCAGCTTCTACGCCACCGATTTGGTCATAGTATGCGTATGTTGCCATAGAATCGCCGTTAGCAAGCTTTTGTGTCCAACGGTCGCCGTCGATAGGTTCGGCCATTTCGGGGTCGAGAAGGCCTTCGTCATACCATTTAGCAAGCGTTGTTATATATGTTTTGTATTCTTCGCTTATAGCTGCCGGGAAATATTCCTCAGCATCATAATCCCAACTTAGAACGTTTGTGCCGGATGCTCCGTTTTTACCAATGCTCAAACCGTATGAAGGCATCGTCATTCTATAATGAACACGAGGACCTGCAAGGATTGTCAAAGGATAGCTGTCGGGGAAATCTGCTTTATAAGCCGTTAGAATTTCATAAAGGTCATCAAAAGTTTTTGGAGCTTCAAATCCTTTTTCTTCAAGATAATCTTCTCTTAGAATAAGTCCGCCGTCATAGAACGGTGTGTCATACATAGCAGGAAGATAATAATATTTTCCGTCTTGAAGTTTTATAGCGTCGATATCATCTTGCAAACCGTTTTCTTCAACAAATTTATTGAAGTTTGGTGTCCAGTCGCTGTAGTCGCTTATCGGAACGATTGCGCCGTTTAATGCGAGAGAACCGTTTTCACCTCTAGTTGATTGACCCAAGATAACGTCGGGTGCGTTTTGTCCCGAGTTAAGGTACAGGCTGACTTTTGTTGTGTAGTCTGCTATTGGGATGGGTTCGATGTCCATAATAACATTGTTTTGTTCTTGAATTTCTACAAGAATCGGCCAATCTTCACGATAGGGAAGAGTTGCGTTGTCGGAAAACGAGAACGAAATTTCGATAGGTTCGCTTGAAACTTCGCCACCCTCGTCGGGAGTTGTGGTTTCTGTGGGGGTTGCTGCGCAAGCCGCCAACGAGAAAACCAACACCAATGCAAGTGTCATTGCCAAAATTTTGCGTAAAATCTTGTTCATAGTTTTAATCCTCCTAATAATTTAAAATATTTTAATAAAATATTAAACAAAACAAAGCGATGGAATATTTATTTCCTTATTGGTCTAACAGATGGAATTTTTGTTTCACTCTTTGTGTTGAACTTTAACATTGTTTCATTATGTTGTCAATAGACGGATGTTTTTTCGTTAAAACAGACTATAATATATATGTATGTTTGGGTGTTATGCAATAAAAATCGGCATTATATGTCATAAAGGTTACAAAAAATATTCATTCCTTTGTGAGTTTTTTATGCAACAGTTGAAACTTTCGCATTAAAATTTCAAAGGCGATATCATGATTTGTCTTTTTTGTCGATCGCTTTTATAATTTTTTCATTCTCGGTCATAAACATCTGCTCACACTCGAGGCTAGCGCAAATTAAGATATCTTTTGATATTCCTATGTTGTGTTGCTCCAACTGTTGGATAGCATCACACGTTTTAGAAAACAGATGGAGATACATTTTTTTATAGATTTCCATATTAATCACCTCTAGATCGTTTTAACCTGAAACAGATTAAAAATCAATAATCTGTTTCAGGTTGTGAAATACTTGTCTAGAGGTGATATATTAATGGCTAACAGACTTCGCGACCTTAGGGAAGACGCCGATTTAAATCAAACCCAAGTTGCAACCTATCTTGGTATGTCGCAAACGGGCTATTCAAAATACGAGACGGGTGAAAACGATATTCCGACACAGGTTTTGATAAAACTCGCTGAATTTTACAAAACGAGTGTTGATTATATTCTTTGCATCACCAATGTAAAAACGCCGTATAGAAAAATGTAAGTGTAGTGGTATTATTAGACATTAACCAATTGAAAAAAACAAAGCTTTATGGTTTAATAACTTCAAGGCTTTGTTTTTTTATTGTTTACCCCCAACAAAACACAAAGATGAAAAAAGAACTAATCGAGGATATTAAAATGTGTAAACTAAACCTAGCAAGCGAAAAAAGCGATAAACTCGCAATAGGATTAATGAGCGGAACTTCTGCCGATGGAATAGATGCTGTGGTTATAAAGATTATTTCAAGCGGAATTAACACAAAGATTGAAACAAAAGGTTTTGTTTCGATTCCGTATGAAAAAAAGTTTCAAAGCTTTCTGTTGAGAATTGCAAAAGGGGATTTTGGTGGGAGCGAGGAGCTTTCAAAACTCAATTTTTACCTAGGTGAGATGTTCGCCGATGCTTGCGAGATGCTTTGCGAAAAATCGGGGATAAAAAAAGGTGAAATAGATTTTGTCGGTTCACACGGACACACGATGTTTCATCAACCTTGTACGGAACAATATTTTAGCAAATTAATATCTTCAACGCTTCAAATAGGGGAAGCTTCGGTTATAGCCGAGCGTATTGGTTGCCCTGTTGTTTCGGATTTCCGTGTGCGTGACATGGCGGCAGGGGGACAGGGTGCGCCGCTTGTGCCGTATACAGAGTATATTCTTTATGCAGATGAGCATAAAAGCCGAGCGCTACAGAATATCGGCGGAATAGGAAACATAACCTATCTTCCGAAAAACTGCGAGCTTAAGGATGTGACAGCGTTTGACACAGGACCCGGAAATATGGTTATCGATGCTGTTTATAAACTGATCACAAACGGCGAACATAGTTTCGATAAAAACGGTGATTTTGGAGGAAAGGGAGAACCAAATAAGCGCTTACTTGATTTTCTGCTTGATGATGACTACTACAAAAAACCGCTACCCAAAACAACGGGACGAGAAAAATATGGCGAAAACTATGTTGCTGAAATAATGAGATATTCTAAACAACTGGCGCTTAGCAACCACGACATAGTAGCGACCGTCACGATGCTAACTGCGATGACGATAAAACTTGCGCTAACCGACATCTATAAAACTTTGCCGGACGAAGTTATCGTTGCGGGTGGTGGGGTGTATAACAAAACGCTGTTAAAAATGATTAAAAGCCTTTTGGGTTGCGACGTTTTAACTCAAGAGGATATCGGATTTAATAGCGATGCAAAAGAGGCGATAGCGTTTGCGTTGCTAGCAAACGAAACTCTTTGCAACATTCCGAACAACGCCCCGGGAGCGACCGGCGCAAAACACCCTGTTGTTATGGGGAAAATAAGTTTTTAAAAATAAAATCGTTAAATTGTGGCAAAAACTACTTGATTTTGCAAAGTCAATTGTGTTATAATTCGTTGTAGTTTTAAAAATATAACGAATTATAGAGGTTTTATGAAAACATTACTTAAACAATTAACGGTTATTATGCTTGCGCTCATTTTGTTGTTAACGCTTGTTTCGTGTGCGGCACCGCAAGAGGGCGAAACATCCGAAAATGAGGAGCAGGTTTCCACCGCAGACACAGCACAACAGGACGAACAGAGCGATTTTCCGATAACGATTACCGACCAACTCGACAGAACGATAACCATCGAACAACAGCCCGAAAGGCTTGTTTCGGGATATTATGTTTCAACCTCGATGTTGATATCGTTGGGTCTAGAACAAAATGTTGTGGGTATCGAAGCAAAGGCCGACACAAGACCTATTTATAAACTTTCTGCGCCTGAATTTTTAGAGCTTCCAAACGTTGGAACGGCTAAGGAATTTAATCTTGAGGGTTGCATAGCTTTAACCCCCGATCTTGTTATATTGCCGGTATCGCTAAGGGAGCAAACGGTGGGGCTTGAAGAGGTTGGTATTAACGTTTTGTATGTAAATCCCGAAAACACCGAGCTGTTGGAACAGGCGTATTTGATGATAGCTAAAGCTACCGGGACGACCGAAAGAGCAAACGAGATTATCGAATATTCATACCAAAGCCTTGCGGAACTTGATAAGAAGCTTGAAGGTGTGCAACAAAAAACGGTGTATCTTGCCGGCAACAGCAACCTGTTAAACACCGCAGGGCAAAAGATGTATCAAACCTCGATGATAGAAAACGCTAGCGGCATCAACGTTGCGGGGGATATCCAAGACACATATTGGGCAAACGTTTCGTATGAACAGATTTTAGCCTATAACCCCGACACCATCGTCATCGCCGCCGCCGCAAACTACACGGTGGAGGATGTTTTGAACGACGCAAATCTTCAAAATCTAGCCTGCGTTCAACAGGGCGAAGTTTATGCTATGCCAAGCGATATCGAAGCATGGGACAGCCCCGTTCCGTCGGCTTTTTTAGGAAGCCTATGGACTGCGAGTGTTGTTTACCCCGATCTTTACAGCTTTGATGAGTTCAGCGAAACAGCCGCCGAATTTTATAGCAACTATTATGATTTTGCCGTTTAATTAAGTTTTGTAGACAATGTTAAAAGGAACTTCGCAAAAAATGAAAGATAACAATAAAAAATATATTCTAACAACAGCCACTGTAATGGTGGCTTTGTTTGTTGTTTCGCTAGTGGTGGGGGATTTTCCGCTAACGCTCGACAACTTGTTAAATAAAGATGAGCTTTCGTTGGGGGTTTTTTTCACATTGAGGCTACCTCGAACGGTTATGGCTTTGGTTGCGGGGTTTGGTCTTGCAACGACAGGATACGTCTATCAAACGATACTGAAAAACCCTATTGCGGCGCCCGATGTTATTGGGGTGTCGTCGGGGGCTAGCGTGGGTTCCGGAATAGGCATCGTGTTTTTTGGTGGCGGTGTGCTTTTGGTCGCTGTGTTTTCGTTTGTTGGGGGGATGTTGGCGGTTTTGCTAACCGTTGTATTAGCGAAAGCCTCAAAAGAAATGAAGATTGCAACGCTTGTGCTTTCGGGCATTGCGGTTAATGCTTTTGCCCAAGCGGTTTTGATGATAATCAAGATTAGCGCCGACCCCGAACGCCAACTTGCGGCGCTTGAATATTGGACGATGGGTTCGCTTTCGGGAATAACCCAAAACAAAGCGTTGGTTGTCGTTCCGATAATCGTTGTGAGTTGCGTTGTTATATATAAATTTAATAGACAGATGTTGCTTCTTTCGATCGACAGCGACACCGCAAAGATGTTGGGGGTCGATGTTTTTTCGCTTAGGATTATCTTGATGGTTGTCGCAACCGTTATAGTTGGGGCGGTTGTTAGCGTGTCGGGGTTGATAACGTTTATCGGATTAATTTCCCCACACCTTGCACGGCTTATTATGAAGATGTGGGGCAAGGAAACAATGGTTTTTGCGGGGCTAATTGGCGGTTGCATTCTTTTGTTTTCGGATATTTTAGTTAGGGGGATTTTTGACAGCGACATACCGATAAGCGTTGTAACATCTATTATCGGGGTGCCGTTTCTAATAAGCCTTATCGTTAAGGGAGAAAAGATATGACCTGTTTAAAAGTCCACGATTTAAGCGTGTTTTATCGTCAAAAAGCGGTGGTTAAAAATGTTTCGTTTAGCGTTCAAAAAGGGGAACTAGTAGCGCTATTGGGTTTAAACGGAAGCGGAAAAACAACGCTTATGAAAGGGATTTGTTCGCTTTTAAAAACAAAAGGCGAATGTGTTATAAACGACGTTTCAACCAAAAACACCCCCGTTAAACAGTTTCAAAAACAAATAAGCTATATACCACAACGGCATAATATTAATTTTCATATCTCGGTTTTAGAGATTGTTTTAATGGGATTCACTAAGGATATGGCGCTGTTTGAAAACTATAGCGAGAGCCAAAAACAAAGATCGCTCGAAGCGCTTCGGATGGTCGAGATGAAAGAGCTATATCAAAGCGATTTTTTAACGCTTAGCGAAGGGCAAAAACAACTGGTGATTTTGGCGAGAGCGTTGGTTCAAGACAGCGAACTTATGATATTTGATGAACCCGACAGCGCTATGGATTTTAACAACAAACATTTGATTTTATCAAAGATTAAAAAAACTGTTACCGACCAAAACTGCGCAATACTTTGCCTTCACGATGCAAACTTTGCGCTTAAATATTGCGACAGGGCGCTTTTGATGAAAAATGGCGAAGTTGTATTTGATTTAGATATAAATAATGCAGACGACAGCGAGATTAAAACGGCATTGTCTTTGATCTACAACGACATAAAGATTGTTGATATAGAGGGTCAAAGGATGATGACAAGGATATGAGGTGAAGATGAAACCAGTTGTTAAAGTGTATATCCATTCGGAAGACGGCGAAAAGTTTTTTGGGTTAGGTCCTTTGTTGCTTTTAAGGCATACAAAGAAAACCGGCTCTTTAAGGCAAGCCGCAATTGATATGAATATGGCATACACAAAGGCTACAAAGCTTATAAAAACTGCCGAACAAAATTTTGGTTTTAAATTAATCGAAAGCAAAACGGGGGGTAAGAATGGCGGTGGTTCGACCATAACTAAACAAGCCGAAGTTTTGATCGAACAATATGAAAAAATGTGTAGCGAAATAGATGATTTTGCAAACAAAAAGTTTTTGGATTTTTGTGAACAGTCAACCTAAATTATGGGAAAAAGAACGAATTTAGAACTTTTAATATAAATTGTCAAATATTTAGTTTGCTTTGATGTTTATAGTATGATAGAATTTTCATACAAATTAAAAAGATATTGACAAAAAATATAATAAAAAAAAGAATAAGAGGTTTAAATGAAAAAAACAGTTAAAATTTTGGTGGCGATAATAGTTGCATTGTCATTACTTGCAGGTTGTGTATCGTCGACCGAAACTCAAACTGAACCCCAACAAGCGATGTTCACGTCGGAAGTTCCGCTCGACACGCTGATGGTTGGTGTTCAAGATATGTCGGGAGATTTTATCAACGGTTTTGGCAACAATTCCTATGATCTTTCGATTAAAACGTTAACCGGTGGTTATATGGATACATACGAGATAACCCCACAAGGCGAAATAGTTTTGAATCCGACGATTGTTGAAAATCTTGATATTAAAACAGACGACAACGGAAACAAAACATACACATTTAAGCTGCAAGACGATTTGTTTTTCAACAACGGGGACAATATAACCGCAAAAGATTATGTCGCTTATGTTATGTGGGTATCGTCGCCGGAATGGACCGAAGCGGGGGCTTCGACGAGCGGAAGCGATGGGCTTGTTGGCTATGAAGCATACAAGAACGGCGAAACGGATGTTTTCGAGGGCGTTAAACTTATCGATGAATACGAATTTTCTGTGACCATTGCAGCAGAAAACTTGCCATATTATTGGGAAACTGTTTATGCGGTGACAGAACCGATCCATTATGAAACATATCTTCCAAATTCTGAACTTGTCTCAGATGATCAAGGCACAAGGATTGATTTTTCCGAAGGAGATCTTTTGACCAACTGCAAAAGAATTGCTGAAACCGAAAGGTTTGCTCCAACCGTGACGGCAGGTCCATATAAATTTATTTCGTTTGAAAACCAAACGGTAACGCTTGAACTAAACGAATATTTTAAGGGCGATTCCGCCGGAAACAAACCAACTTTAAAATATATTATTCAAAAAGAAATCCCGGCTGAAACCGATGTTGAATGGGTAATTAATGGTCAAGTAGACCTTGTTGAAGGGGTTGTTGAACATGAAAAGATAGAATCGGTTAAAGCTTCTGACAGCGCAAACTTTAACACCTATCTTCGTTCGGGATATGGCTTTCTCGCAATGCTTTGCGACAGAGGGGTAACGGCGGATCAAAATGTTCGTTGGGCTTTGGCATCGTTAATCGATCGAAACTCAGTTGTAGACTTTGTTTTAGGCGGATACGGAAACACCGTTGATGCGGAATATGGCAACGGGCAATGGATGTATCAAGAGATGGCGGCGGATCTTCAACAAGAACTTTTGCCGATATCGTTTAACATCGACACAGCGAACGACTATCTTGATAAAACCGATTGGAAATTTGAAGCCGACGGACAAACTCCGTTTGACAGAACAAAAGCCGCCGCCGACGGAAGCTATCTTCGCCACAACGCAGAAGGAGAAAAGCTTGAAATAAACCATCTGGGTCAAGCAAATGTATTCACCGATATTATCGAGATACAGTATGTTGCAAATGCGCCGCTTGCCGGAATCGATTTCACCGTTGAAAAAGGGGAATGGAGCGCAGTTCTTGATAACTATTACAACGCTTTTGAACTCGAAGAAAGAGTTTATGAAACATTTAACCTTGCAACAAACTTCACCGCCGTGTTTGATAGATACTACACATGGCATTCTGATCTTGTTGGAACAACGCTCAACAAAGCGCAACTTAGCGATCCCGTTCTTGATGAATTAATTGTTAAAATGAGAACGACCGATCCCGAAGATAAACAAGGTTATCTTGATGCATGGTTTGAATATCAACTTCGATTTAACGAAATCATGCCTCAAATTCCGCTATATTCAAATGAATACTACGATATTTCCCACGCATTTGTTGACAACATTAACACGTCTTCTTATGCAGGTTATGAAGATATAATCTGCCAAATAACAAAAACAGAAAAGTAATTAAAATTAATAGGGGGAGCCGTGGCAAGGTATATATTAAAACGCATATTAATACTCATACCTGTCATCGTTTTGGTTTCTATACTGCTTTTTGCGGTAGTCAAAACGATGCCCGGCGACCCTGTTGCTTTGATGTTGCCACAGGATCTTTCGCCGGAACAATACGAGGCATCGTATCAAGCAATGAAGGAAAATTTGGGGCTTAATGATAACATTATAGTCCAATATTTTTCTTGGATTAGCGGAATTTTCAGCGGAGATTTTGGATATTCAAATCAATATAATCGGCCGGTTAGCATGGTCATAGCGCAACCTTTGCGAAACACCATGATGCTAAATCTTGTGGTGAATTTCCTTTATCTTTTTATTGCAATACCGGTGGGCATTATATGCGCCACAAAAAAAATGTCGCTTTTTGATAATGGGTGGCAGATTTTTTCTCTTATAACATATTCAACCCCGTCGTTTTTTGTAGCGATATTGTTGATTTATATCTTTGCCGTAAACCTCGGCTGGTTTCCTATGGGGGGGATGCCGAACAGCTCTGTTTTGAGCGGAGGCGAGCTTGTGGTTGAATGGGTTAAAACGCTTGTTTTGCCAACACTCACTCTCACGATAATTAGCCTTGCCGGAGCGATAAAGTATGTTCGAAACGCCATGATAGATGCTTTGAGCCAAGACTATATAAGAACGGCAAGAGCAAAAGGGCTTTCGCAAAAAATAGTCATCTATTCCCATGCGTTCAGAAATGCATTAATACCGATATCCTATATAATAGTTGCGACGCTGTTTTCGCTTTTTGCGGGTTCGGTTATAATCGAAAGCGTCTTTAGGTACAACGGAATCGGATCGCTTATGATATCGGCTATCTTCAACCGAGACAACCAGTTGATTATAACGCTTAATCTTTTTTATGCGGTTATAAATCTTGTTGCGGTTGTTGTTGCTGACATCGTTTATACAGTTGTCGACCCTAGAATAAAACTTAAATGATTGGGTTGTTTTAAATGCCTGATAAAAATAACAATCAAAACTTAATAAAAAATTTTTTGTCCGTTCTGTCTAATTTTGCAAAACGGATTTTTTGGGGTAGAAGTTTTGAAGGTTCAAATTTAGAGAAAGAAACTTTAAAAACTCCGTTGAGGATAACGAGCGAAAAGTTTTTTAAAAATACATCTGCGGTAATCGGCACAGTTATTTTTGTGTCGGTGTTTATTTTGTGTTTTGCCGGCTCTGTTTTGCTACCAATCGACCAAAACTACACCGAACTCACCCACGCAAACATACGACCCGGAACAAACTATCTCGATATACCAAAACAGCTTTCACCCTCTCAAATTAAAAAAATTTCCTCCGGGATTTCTTTTAGCGCTGCTATTACAAACGATGGTGAGTTTTTTTTGTGGGGAACCGAACCAAACAAGCAACAAAAAAATGTGTCTACATATATCTTTGACGTTCCTTTAGAGGTTGTGCAAAGCGATATCGTTGACATAGCGTGCGGAGGAAACCACATTGTAGCGGTAGACAGCGAGGGGAATTTCTATTCTTGGGGCTATAACGGAAACGGACAAACCGATGTTCCGCAAAATATAGCGTCTGTTTTTAAAGATTTCGAAACCGACATAGTTGATATAAAAGCGTTGTCACAGTGGACAGGGATTTTGGGAAGCGATGGGAATTTATATATATATGGAAGCAACAGCGCCGAAACAACGATTCTTATCCCGTCGGATTTCAGAGGGAGAATAAAAGCTTTTGCGGCGGCAGACAACAACGTTGCGTTGGTTCTTGATGACGGAACGGTTGAAATTATAGGGGAAAAGGGGAGCGAGTTTTCGCTTTTGGTTCCAACAGAGCTTAATGATAAAAGCGTTAACATCGTCGATGTTGTTGCAACTAATCGAAATGTGCTGGCTCTTGATGATACTGGAAAACTACACACATGGGGAAGTTCGCAAGATAGTCTATTAAACATTCCTTTTATAGACGAGAATGTTTCAAAGATATTTTCGGGATATAAAAACTTTGTTGTTCTAACCGATAGCGGAAAGCTGTATATTTACGGCAACAACACATATAACCAACTAGATATACCAAACAAAGCCGAAAACGTTTCAAATGTTTTTGCTAACTACTATCAATTTTATGCGGTTGATCAAAACAAAGATATAACGGCTTTTGGGAACGAAGGGTTTTTGTTTGGAACCGACCAATTTGGTAGAGATATATTTTCAAGGATAGTTCATGGCGGAAGAATTTCGTTGACGGTTGGAGCGATAGCCGTTGCTATATCGACCGCTATTGCATTGTTTGTCGGGTTAATGTCGGGATATTTTTCCGGCGTTGTTGATAGCATTTTGATGCGAATAACCGATGTTTTTTCCGCTATTCCGTTTTTTCCTATAGCTATAACCGTTTCGTATATCGTTGGTTATTCTATTTCGCAACAGCAAAAGATATATCTAATAATGATCATTTTGGGTCTTCTAGGGTGGATGTCGCTGGCGAGGCTTATTCGAGCCCAGCTTTTAATTGAACGAGAAAAAGATTTTGTAATGGCGGCTCGTGCATTGGGGCTTCGAGGAAACGCAATAATGTGGCGACATATTTTGCCCAACATATTCAACCTTGTCATAGTTAACATAACTCTTTCATATGCAAGCTCTTTGCTTTCGGAAGCGGCGCTTTCGTTTATCGGGTTTGGCGTTGTTGAACCGGTGCCGTCTTGGGGGAATATGCTAACGTCGGCACAAGATATAGCGGTTATCGAGTTTTATTGGTGGCGCTTTATAATCCCCGCCGTGTTTGTTATTCTGACAGCGCTTAGCGTCAACATGATGGGGGATGGATTAAGGGAAGCTATGGATCCTCGATCAAACGACCGATAGGAGAGAAGCGAATTGAACATACTTGAAATTAAAAATCTTCATACATATTTTGAAACAAAAAGAGGAACAGTCAAAGCGGTTAACGGCGTTTCGCTATCCATCGAAGAGGGAAAAACTCTCGGGGTTATCGGCGAATCGGGTTCGGGGAAAAGCCAAACGGCTATGAGCGTTTTAAAGTTGTTTGAAAAAAACCAAACAATAGCCGAAGGCGAGATCATCTTTGATGGTCAAGATATAGCAAAACTAGATGAAAAAGCCATGAGAAACATTCGCGGAAATTTAATCTCGATGATATTTCAAGAACCTATGACAAGCCTTAACCCTGTGTTCACGATAGAACGACAGATAGCAGAACCTTTTATCGTTCATCAAGGGTTAAACAAAAAAGAGGCAAAGAAAAAGGTTATCGAGATGTTAAGCTCGGTTAAAATTCCAAACCCCGAACAGATGGCAAAATGCTATCCGCATGAACTTTCGGGGGGGATGCGCCAAAGGGTTATGATTGCGACTGCGCTTGCCGGAAATCCAAAACTTCTAATAGCAGACGAGCCGACGACGGCGCTTGACGTTACGATTGCGGCGCAGATACTATATCTTTTAGATGAAATAAAACAAAGACAAAAGACGGCGATTATGTTTATAACTCATGATCTTGGCGTTATCAATGAGATAGCGGATGATGTTGCGGTTTTATACTGCGGACAGGTGGTTGAACTTGCACCAAAAAGATATATCTACGAAAAGCAAAAAAAGTTCTCACATCCATACACCGATGCGCTTTTAAGAAGTATGCCGGGAAACACCGCAAGAACAGCGGAACGGTTGACCGTTATCGAAGGGAGCGTTCCTCTTCCATACCAACTACCAAAAGGTTGCAAGTTTTCGCCAAGGTGTGAATTTGCAACGGAAAAATGCAAGACTTTGCAACCCGAACTATTAAAGGTTGATGAGTTCCAAAGCGTTAGGTGTTTCTATCCCGGAATAGAAAGGGGTAACGATGGCTGAAAACAAGATACTAATAAAGCTTGAAGACGTTAAAAAATATTTTCCGCTTAAAAAAAGTTTTGAATTCAAAAAGCAAAAAAAGTTTGTTAAAGCGGTTGACGGGGTGTCGATTGATATCTATGAAAACGAAACGTTGGGGCTAGTTGGCGAATCGGGTTCGGGCAAATCGACGCTTGGAAAATCCCTTCTCCAACTGGATAAACCGACATCGGGGAAGGTTTTGTTTCAAGGGGAAAATCTTTGCGACAAATCGGCAAACGAGATGCGAAAACTCAGGCAACAACTACAGATAGTTTTCCAAGATCCATATTCCTCCCTTAACCCAAGATTGACGGTAGGAAAGCTTGTTTCGGAAGCGGTTGTCGCCCACGGGATGTTTAACAAAAACGACAAAGCATTGGAACGGTATACCATCGACATAATGGAAAAATGCGGGTTGCAGCCATTTATGTATAACCGATATCCCCATGAATTTTCCGGCGGACAGCGTCAACGAATAGGAATAGCGAGAGCGCTTGCGTTGAACCCCAAATTTATAGTGTGTGATGAATGTGTTTCGACCCTTGATGTTTCTATCCAGTCCCAAATTATAAACTTGTTGTTGGATTTAAAACAAAAAAACAACTTGACCTACCTTTTTATATCGCATAACTTAAACGTCATAAGGTTTATTTCAAATAGAATTGCGGTTATGTATCTAGGGAGGATTATAGAGCTAGCCGACACCGAAACGCTTTTTGAAAAACCGCTCCATCCATACACCAAGGCTCTTTTAAATGCAGTTCCAACGATAGATAACGACAATGAACAAAGAGGAAAGCGCAGAATAATTGAGGGGGATGTTCCAAGCCCGATTGATCCTCCAAAAGGTTGCAGCTTTAACCCGAGGTGTAGATACAAAACCGAGCTTTGCGAGACGGAGCGACCGATTTTTGTTGAGCGAGAGGATCGTCATTTTGTCGCCTGCCACCATCCTATTAACGAATAAAAGGAACATCTATGTCTTTTTTTAGCGGTTTACAAAACATTAAAAAAAATCAAAAAAGCAAAAAACAGCTTGAACAACATTATGAAAGTCTCGAGCTTGAAAAAGGAGATCTTTTAGCAATGTTTATCGCAGCATTTATAACGTTTGGACCGTTGATTATAATAATCACAGCTTTGCTTGTCGGCATAGCATATATTTTTGGCGCTTAAAAATTGAAAGGTTTATATATGAAATTTTCTGAAATTGAATACAAAAGAATAGATTTTGAAACGATGATGAAACAAGTCGAACAAAATTTGGAACAGATGAAAAACGCAAAGTCTGCATATGAGGTGTTTAAACTGTTCGAAAAGATAGAAGAAACCACAAATGAATTTGTTACGAGCTATGTTTATGTGAGGATTATCTCGTATAACGATATGAACGATGAGTTTTATGCGGCTGAACAGAAGTTGTTACAAAAACAATTTATCGAATTTGAACTTCTGTATCAAAAAATGGAGACGTTTCTTATCGATAGCGAGTTTAGCGATCAACTTAAAGAGATGATTGGCGCAACCGCTTTTGATAATTATCGATTAAACAAAAAATCCAATTCGGAAAAAACGTTAGTGGAAGTTCAACAAGAAAAGCAACTTGTTATGGAATATAACCAGTTGCTCGCTAACCTTAAAGTTGAGTTTGAGGGCGAAACGACAACGATATCCAAGCTTATTAAAAATAGAGAAAACCTAGACCGAGAAACAAGAAAACGAGCTTTTGTTGTTGAGGGCAACTGTTATCTAAGCATTAAAGCTGAACTGGATGATATATTCGACAGGCTTGTTAAAAATAGAACTGAACAAGCGAAAAAGATGGGGTTTGAAAACTATGTTGAATTGGGATATATTAAAAGATATCGGAATTGTTACGACAAAAATGATGTTAATATTTTCAGACAACAGGTTGTAGAAGATGTTGTTCCGCTAGCTAATGGCATTATAGAAAACAGAAAAAAACGACTTGATATTGAAGATATAAAAATTTATGATATGGCGGTTCCGTTTAAAGACGGTTCGCCGAAACCTAAAATTTTTGGAGACGAGATTATACAGAGGGCAAAAACAATGTATAAAGAGATGTCGCCCAAAACAGATAAATACTACAACGATCTTGTAGACAGCGGGTTTTATGACGTTGAGTCAAGGTTTGGGAAATCTCCCGGTGGATTTTGTGGGTCGTTAAAGGTGTATAAAAAACCATATATATTTGCGAACTTCAACGACACTAACAGCGATATTAAGGTTATGACGCATGAATTTGGGCATGCGTTTGCAAAATATATATCGGAACATGAAGCAAAAAAAACATATATACATTATTCATTCGATATAGCCGAGATACATTCTATGGCGATGGAGTTTTTAGCTAGCCCGTGGTATCATCTTTTTTTTGAACAAGATGCAAAAAAATATCAAGTGTTTTTGGCGGAAGAAGCGATTTTGTTTATTCCTTACGCTTGCCAAGTTGATGAGTTTCAAGAATATATATATGAAAACCCAACGCTTTCCCCAAAACAAAGGGATGAGGCTTGGAGAGATATCGAAAAAAAATATCGTCCACACCTTGATAATTCCGATATTCCGTTCTATAGCGACGGAGCGGGTTGGCAACGCCAAACACATATATATAAAACGCCTTTTTATTATATTGATTATGCGCTAGCACAGATTGTTGCGCTTCAAATATTTATGTTGCATCTAGAAAATGAGCAAAATGCTCTGGATGTTTATTTTAAATTGGTGCAGTTTGGCAGTAGCAAAAATTTTGTAGATTTGTTAAAAGAGGTTGATTTGAATTCGCCATTTAAAGAGGGTGTTTTAAAATCTACAGTTGAGTTGCTCGCAAATTGGATAGAACAAAACCCGGTATAAAGTATGTTTGCATAGCGAAAAGTTTGTGATATAATTATTATGTATCTAATAATTTATCCAGTTAAAAGGTAGTATGAAGGATATTTATTTAAAATTAATTGAACTAGAAAAGCGGTTTGCTGAACTTGCCTCGAAACAATTTTCCGACAGTAGTGGATTGACGAGAGAAAACACTAGAGAATTGTTGGAAAAAAGAGGGGCTGAAATTCGGCAAATCATTTATGATACAAATAATATTATCGAACAACATATAATTCCTTTTATAAAAGATCCCCTTTCGATCGACCGTGAGCAAGCCGCCGAATTTCAAGAGCTTGCCTCAAAGCTTTCCGGATATAAAGAACATATAGATATAGGGCTTTCGTATGAACTAAGAAATGCTCTTACTATTTATGCAAAAGAAACCTGCGACGAGCCGATGTTTATACTCAATATGTTTTATAAAGGTCTTGCTCTTTTTTATCTTGAAAAAGAGATGTTCAGGCAAGAGATGTCGGAATGCTACAGACAGGTGTTGGCGTTTGCCAATAGATATGAAAGTTTCGACAAAGACACCAGAAACATTATAGCAAGAGCCCACGGAAATTATTATATTAGCGTTGCCAACTATGATTTGGATGAATGTTTCAGAAGATACGACAAAGCATATAATTTTTGGGAAAACGTCGGAAAAAAGGTTGACCCCGATTTTCCTTGGAATGCTTTTTCCCAAAACTTAAACGAAAATATATGTTCCACAACGATTTCGGTTTTGAGAACAACTAAAGGTCTTGATGTTAAAGAAGAATATAAAAAACGTCTTTTAAAATCATCCGAAACATTATATGAGCTTTGTATGCAAAACAAACTTATGCAAACAAACGATTACACTACTTCCGAAACAAGGCATATTTATTTTTATTACGCCGCAAGATATTATAACAACCAGCTAAGTGCAGGGGAATTTGTCTATTTTTTATACAACATCTATCTTCAAGCGGATGAAGAATACAGCAACGATGATATCTATAAAAAACTGCATATGTCGGCGTTGTTTCTCCATTATCTTCAATATGTCTCGGAAGATGTTTTAACAGAAAACCAACAGAAAAAACTAGGCGAAGAAATTGAACAAGATGTCTTTAACTTTGCGATGAATATGCCCCACGATGTTAATCGGTCTTATGTAGCGCAGATGATAACAAACTTTGCGGTTGGTAGCCGCAGAACATATGAAGACTTCAATTATGTTAAAATGTTGCTAACGTTGACGGTTTTCCGACACCCTCCGACCTTTGTGCATTCGGTTATGGTTTCGAAAATTGCGTTTTGCATAACGAAATATTTGATAAAATATCATCCTGAAAAACTGTTGAATATACCCGATATAGAAACGGTTGAGGATGTTCGCAAAAAAGCAAAAGACATTTTAATGTTTGTTTGGTTTTCGGGGCTTATACATGATATAGGAAAGATTGGCTACACTCATCTTGTGTCTTTTTATGTTCGAAAACTAAACGACAAAGAGTTCGACATGATTAAACAACACAGCCCAAAATCGAAATCTTTTATCAAAAACACGCCTAACTTGAACATTGATGGAGAAGATAAAATAGAGATGGATAATGTTACAAACTTTGGGTTTGAACATTCCCCAAGATTGTTTTCTTGCTTTTCCGATATTGCGTTAGGGCATCACAAAAGCTATGACGGTAAATTTGGATATCCAAACGATTTTGATAACCTAGCCTCCCCCGTTAAAGCGATTATTGATATCATAACAATATCAGACACGATAGACGCTGCGACCGATGTTGTCGGAAGAAGTTATGCAAACGAAAAAAGGCTTGAAGATTTAAGGGAAGATATGCTTTCCCAAATTGGAACAAGGTATTGCCCATTCGTAACTAAGCTAGTGTTTGAACAAAAAGAGTTGTATGATGAAATCCAAGATATCCTACAAAACTTTCGTTATGATACATATTATCAAAGTTTTGATATTAAAAATTTATTAAAATCAATGATGCCGGTGATGGAGGATATATTCTAGAAAAAAATGGTATACCGTTTGTATTAAAACAAAAAATACGTTATAATAATCTTTGTTATTTTAAATTTAAAAGAGATGGTGAAAAAATTATGGAACAACAACTTGGAAAACTTTATGATCCGAAAGCGGTTGAAGATAAGGTTTATAAAAATTGGCTCGATAAAAAATATTTTAATGCGAAAGCAGACCCGGACAAAAAACCATACACAATAGTTATCCCACCCCCAAACATCACGGGGCAACTGCACATGGGACACGCTCTTGACAACACTCTTCAAGATATCCTTATTCGAACCAAAAGGATGCAAGGGTTTTCGGCGCTTTGGCTTCCGGGAACAGATCATGCATCTATCGCGACCGAAGCTAAGATAGTTGAGGCTATGAATGCCGAGGGGATTTCAAAAGATGACATAGGCCGAGAGGCTTTTCTTGAAAGAGCATGGGATTGGAAAGCGAAATATGGCGGAAGAATTATCGAACAACTTAAAAAACTAGGTTCCTCCTGCGATTGGGACAGGGAACGTTTCACGCTAGACGAAGGTTGCAGCGAAGCGGTTAAAGAAGTTTTTATCCGCCTTTATAAAAAAGGCCTTATCTATCGTGGGGAAAGAATAATCAACTGGTGCCCAAACTGCAAAACTTCGATTTCGGATGCCGAAGTTGAATTTGAAGAACAAGATGGTTTTTTCTGGCACATCAAATATCCGCTAACCGATGGCAGCGGATTTCTTGAGATTGCGACCACTCGCCCCGAAACGATGCTTGGCGACACGGCGGTTGCGGTTAACCCCGACGACGAGAGATACAAAGCTCTCATCGGAAAAACCGTTAGGCTTCCGCTTGTCGGGACAGATATTCCGATAATAGCAGACGGCTATGCCGAGATGGATTTCGGAACGGGCGTGGTTAAAGTTACCCCTGCACACGACCCCAACGACTTTGAAGCAGGCCTTCGCCACAATCTTCCGATTATAAATATATTTAATGAAGATGCAACGATAAACTCGAACGGCGGAGAATATCAAGGGCTTGATCGTTATGAAGCGAGAAAACTAATCGTTAAACAACTTGAAGAACAAGGCTTTTTAATTAAGATCGAACCGTTGACACACAACGTTGGAAAATGCTATCGTTGCGATACGACGGTTGAGCCACGCCTTTCGCTTCAATGGTTTGTCGACATGAAGCCTCTTGCAAAACCGGCTATCCAAGCGGTTGAAAACGACGAGATACAGTTTATTCCCGAACGTTTTGAAAAAACATATTTTAACTGGATGTATAACATTAAGGATTGGTGTATCTCTCGCCAACTATGGTGGGGACACAGAATTCCGGCATACTACTGCGATTGTGGCGAGATTGTCGTGTCCGACAAAGAGGAAACGGTCTGCCCAAAATGTGGCGGAAAACTAAGACAAGATGAAGACACGCTAGATACATGGTTTTCGTCGGCGCTTTGGCCGTTCTCGACACTAGGTTGGCCTAACCAAACGGAGGATTTGAAATATTTCTATCCAACCGATGTTTTGGTAACAGGGTATGATATCATATTCTTCTGGGTTGCGAGAATGATCTTCTCAGCTCTTGAAAATATGGACGAACGCCCATTTCACACCGTGTTTATACATGGAATTGTAAGGGCTGCGGATGGCAAAAAGATGTCGAAATCTGCCGGAAACGGAATTGATCCTCTTGACATAATCGACGAATACGGCGCAGATGCGTTGAGATTTATGTTAGCTTCCGGAACAACTCCCGGAAATGATATGAGATTTTCCGACGAAAAGGTTAAATCGTCGAGAAACTTTGCGAACAAACTTTGGAACGCCGCAAGATTTATTCTTATGAACGACGTTTCAAACGTTCAACCAAACAAACTTCCAAGCGATCTTAAAATTGAAGATAGATGGATATTGACGCTACTTAACAACCTTGTTAAAGAGGTTAGCGACAACATCGACCGATATGAGCTGGGGGTTGCCGCCGGCAAGATATACGATTTCACCTGGGACGTGTTTTGCGATTGGTATGTTGAGATTGCTAAACTTCGTTTGAACGGACAGAACGAACAGGAGAAAAACGACTGCAAACAAATTCTTGTTTATGTTATGACAGATATCCTTAAACTGCTTCATCCGTTTATGCCGTTTATCACCGAAGAAATCTACAAAGCTTTGCCGCATTCCGATGAAAGCATCATGATTTCGAGCTATCCGAAGTTTGACAAAAGCCTTGATTTTGCAAACGACAAAGATAATTTCACCAAGATTATGGATGTTATAAAAGCGGTTAGGGTTTTGAGAGCCGAGAAAAACGTTCCGCCTTCCAAAAAAGCTGATCTATATATCGAAACAAACACCGACGGGCTTTTTGAACAAGGAACAGTTTTTATGGAGCGTTTGGCTTCAGCGAGCAACGTTTATATCGGAAAGAGTTTTGACATCGAGGGAGCGGCGCAAACTGCAACCGACAGCGCAAGAATTCTAATAAGAATGGATCAACTTGTCGACAAAGAAAAGGAACTCGAGCGACTTTTAAAAGAAAAAGCCGATTGCGAACGAGAGATTGAGCTTGTCAACGGAAGGCTTTCCAACGAACAGTTTGTTTCAAAAGCACCCGAAAAGGTTGTTAACGTTGAAAAAGAAAAACTAGAAAAAGCAAAACAAAAGTTGGCATTAATCGAACAGAGTATAGCAAGCATATCGTAGATAAACGATAAAGATAAGAAATTAGCTTTATAACAAAACAAACACCCTCAACAGTTCAAACTGTTGAGGGTGTTAAATAATTGTTAATATTTGTTTAAACTTACTTAATAAATTGAGGTTAAAATAAAATTGAAACTTGCAAAATATCAAGAGAGGTGGTTTTTAAATGAAACGTTTAGTTGTTTTATTATTAGTTTTGTTTTTGTTCGGCTGTAAAACTTCAAATCAACCAACACCACAGCTTGAAATCGACCCGCCACAACACGAAACCGTTATTAAAGAAACGATACAAAACGATGTCTATGAAACGGTCTTAGTTAATCCAACACTTGCGGTTTCGAGCGAGAACATATTTTTTTTAAACGCTATTATGGATTATATCGACCTTTATAAATTTGATCTAAAAACTACCGAGAGGCTTGATTTATCGGAGGATAAGTTTTATCAAGTTGCCGGCGGGGTGGATTGCTTAGTCGTAGATGAAAAACTGGTATTAGTCACGAACGGGATTCCCTCTTCAGGGCAAGATATAGAGCAAAACGCAGCAATAACGATAGCCGACCTCGACGGAGGCAACAGAAAAACCATTTCTTTTGATGAAAATCAAATTGTTTACAACAAAATCATGGCGTATGGCGAGGGGAAACTGTATTTTGTTAGAGATGATTATTTTAATGAAATAAATATACCAAAACAATCGGTGCTTTGCAGCTTAGACGTTGAAACAAAACAGATAAATGAAATAGCGGTTTTACAAAGTTTGGACGAAATACCCGACATTTCGGATTTTCTGCCAAGCGTTAACGTTACAATAAGAGGGACTTATTATGACGGACTTATTCTGTTAACTACTACTACGTATGAAACAGGTCAAAGGGAAAAAATCTCGCTATATTCTTTAAGCGAGAACAAAATAATCGAAACAAAACTTAATCTTGAAGCTCTAACCGATGGCTATTCTTATGCGATTGACCAAAACGGTATTATATACTATTATGATTTTTTGAACAATACTTTAAACAGCTACGATGTGACAACGGAACAAACGGAAGCTTTAGATATCGATATGACACAAAACCAAAACGGAATGTCGGTCGAGATGCAGTGGATATATGAAGATAAATTGCACTACCTTTTGTTTAACGAGACCGAGTCGCAACTTTTTGCGGTCGACCTAATAACAAACGAGATTACAGAATTAAGTTTAACATATCAAGCGAATTCCGGAATGGCGAGGGTTAGAATTGTTCAAGAGACGAAAGACAGCTTTATAGTTGTCTCGGGATATCAAGAAAAATACGTTAAACTAACAGCGACTAGCGGAGAGTATTTGATTTTTAACAACAAGCCTATCTACACATATTCATTAATAAGTAAAGAGGATTATTATAACAATCAGCCGAACTATCAAAGCTTTGACTTGGATGTATTTTAAATAATTAATATAAGAGGGGTGCATGATGAGAATCTTTAATAAATTCTATAAAATTATTCCAACTAAAATTTTTGACCTCTTGTCGGTAGAAGAATGGCTTAATGAACAAGAGAAAAACGGATTGATTGTTGAGACAACAATTTTTTATAACGTTGCGGTTTTTAAAAAAGGAGAACCCCAAAAAGGAAAACTTTATGTTTTGCCGCTTTCGGACGAACCTAAAAACCCCGAACTTAAAGGCACGCCTTTGGAGAAAAATGGCTTTGAGTTTGTTTCAAAATACTATAGATACACAAGGATATATCGAAACGAAAACGCAGATATCGATATGTATAAAGACTATGCAAACGATTTTGAAGCGGAACTTAAAAAACAGTTTAAACCAAATTTAATGTCAATTGCTTCGCTTGGGTTTTGCTTATTTATGATATATACATTGATTCAAGCGTTACAATCTGTTTTTTCAAGCAGTTCGGTTTATTCGGCGATGGAAAAGACCTCGATAACAGCTTTGCTGGTAATTATGTTTTGTTGTTTAGTTGCTGTGCATATTTTCCTTAATCAACATTTTATCTCTTCGGTTGAAGACGAGATAAAAAATCCGAGACAGCAAAAACCGCTCGGAAGAACGGTTTTTGTGACAAAATTTTCGTTAGCTTGTGATTTTTTGTTAATAGTTTGCGTGGTAGGTGTTGTTTTGTGGTGGCAGATTGTGCTTTGATTATGTAAAAATGCCATGTGGCTTTGCCGAAGCGTTTATAATCTAAATAACCCAAAGCACACTGCTTCAGAAATACAACGGTTTTTGCGCCATAGGCGCAAAATGGCGAGCAACGCTCGACAAGTAGTATTTCCAAGAGCTTCACCGAAGGTGAAGATTATATTTATTAACAAAAGTAGGGGCAATTCGTGTGATTGTCCCTACTTTAATATATTGTGTGGATTTTTCAAAAATCGATATAGGCTATTTAAATTTAACCGCCGTTCCATACACAATGACCTCGGCAGCGCCTTGCATAATCGCTGAACTTGCGTAGCGAATGTTGACAATGCCGTCTGCACCAAGGCTATTCGCTTCTTCGACCATGCGTTTTGTTGCTAGTGCTCTAGCATCGTTCATCATTTCGTTGTAGGAACCGAGTTCACCGCCAACTAACGTTTTGAAGCTTTGGGTAATGTCTTTGCCGATGTGTTTCGATTGAATTGTGCTACCCTTTACAATGCTTAACGTTTCAAGTTCTTTGCCCGAGATATAATCAGTATTTACTAAGATCATCATTTTCTCCTTTTTTAATTTCTTTTATTCTTATAATATATGTATATATAATAACACATATACTAGCTATCGGAACCAACACTAACAAAAGCTGAATGTAGATCGATATAGTGGAATTCCCTAGAACAGTCATCGCAATTACAACATAATAGATAATAAACAAAACCGATATAATGGATGGCGCTATTAACTGCTTAAGCTTTTTGTTCATTTTCGGTTTCTCCTTATAATGTATTATAAATATAATATACCTTCAAGAAATAAAAATCAAGCTCTCGACTGTGTTCGAGAGTTTTTTTTGTTATGTATATATATTCTTATATAAAGAGAAATATTTTGAAAGGAGAAATATGTTTGGCAAAGATAGCTATTAATTATGTTTCGGGGGTGCTTTCGGTTAAACTGCCGCCCGAGATAGACCACCATACATCGGAAGAGATACGAAAAGAGATCGATCTTTCGGTGGTGCGGTTTAACGCAAAGAAAATTATTATGGATTTTTCGGGCGTTGAGTTTGCAGATAGTTCTGCGGTTGGATTGTTGATGGGTAGGTATAAGCTTATGGATGAACTTATGGGAACTATAGAGGTTGTTAACCTTGCGGGGCAATGTCGAAAGGTTTTAGAGATGTCGGGGATAGATCGATTAATTTCTTTAAAGGAGAACAATATATGAAAACATTAATAAATGAAGTTAAGTTTAATTTTTTAAGCCGTTCTTGCAACGAGGCTTTTTCCAGAACTTCGGTTGCGGCGTTTGCTGCGATGCTTGATCCAACGCTTGACGAACTTTCCGATTTAAAAACAATCGTGTCGGAAGCGGTTACAAATTGTATCGTTCATGCTTATGGTAATGATATTGGAATTGTCTACATACATCTAAAAGCGTTCAACGACAGAACCGTTCGCATTTTGGTTCGGGATAGGGGGTGTGGAATAGAAAATGTTGAGAAAGCTCTTGAACCAACATTTACGACAGGACGAGCAGAGGAACGCTCGGGGCTTGGGTTTTCGGTTATGGGGGCGTTTGCGGACAAACTATCGGTTAAATCCAAGGTCGGCAGAGGAACCGTTGTTATCATGACCAAGAGACTTAAACAAAGGGAAGATACTCTTCGGGTGAATTCATGAAAACCGCTTTTGAATTTGAAGATAAAAAGCAGTTTATTGAAAACAACATAGGTCTTGTTCATTCGCTAGCAAAAAGGTTTTCGGGAAAGGGGATAGAATATGATGATCTTTTCCAAGCCGGATGCATGGGTTTGATTAAAGCATACAACGGTTTTGACCAAACAAAAGGGTTTATGTTCTCGACCTATGCAGTGCCGGTTATATTGGGGGAGATTAAACGTCTTTTTCGAGAAAACGGAACGGTTAAGGTTGGGCGAAAGCTTAAAGACCTTTCGCTTAAAGCGCAAAAAGTTAATATGGACTTTTTGAAAAGCCATGGAAGGCAAGCTACAGTTTGCGAGATATCCGAGATAGTTGGAGTTGAAAAGGATTTAATGATAGAAGCTCTTTGCAGCTCTCAACCCGCTGTGTCATTGACAAACGATGAAGACGACGAGAATTCCCAAATGGATATCCCGGTGCTATGCGAACAGAACAAGATATTTGAAAAGCTTCTTATTGAACAGGCGGTTGCAATACTGTCGGAGTTTGAAATGGGTATAGTTAAGTTTAGGTATAACAAGAATCTAACACAGGCGCAAACTGCGCTGCTTTTGGGTTGCACACAAGTTAAAGTATCAAGAACCGAAAAGAGAATTGTCGAAAAGCTTCGAGCGTTTATAAATGACGAAAAATAGGGAATTATACAGAACGCACGGCGGCGAGACAAGAACAACAAAAAAAGGGTTGACTTTGCTGTTTCAGAATGATAATATATATAAGCGCCACGGAGCGCACTGAACCTTGAAAATTAAACAACATTAGATTTAAAAAGCTTGAAGGAACCCGAATGTTC
>CAYJKJ010000002.1:0-192711 GCA_964370715.1 uncultured Faecalibacterium sp. | reverse complement strand
TTCGCCGAGCCACAAGCGGTGCAACCGCAGATGGCAGAACCGCAACAGGCAGAACCGCAAGCGCCCCAGTTCGCCGAGCCACAAGCGGTGCAACCACAGATGGCAGAACCGCAACAGGCAGAACAGCAAGTACCACAGTTCGCCGAGCCACAAGCGGTGCAACCGCAGATGGCAGAACCACAACAGGCAGAACCGCAAGCGCCGCAATTCGGCGAGCCACAAGCGGTGCAACCACAGATGGCAGAACCACAACAGGCAGAACCGCAAGCGCCCCAATTCGGCGAGCCACAAGCGGTGCAACCACAGATGGCAGAACCGCAACAGGCAGAACAGCAAGTACCCCAGTTCGCCGAGCCACAACAGCCGACGGTTCAGTTTAAGATACCGGAAGTTCCGCAATACATACCATATCAACCAAAACCGATAGAGCAACCGACTATCCAGTTTCAGTTGCCTAGCAATATTGATCTGCAGTTTGCGAGCCAACCGGCTCAGCAAACTTCGCAACCATCGCAACCATCACCACAACAAGTGCAACAGCCCATTCAACAACCACAACAACCTCCTATACAGCAACCACAATATAGCCAACCGATGCCCCAAATACAGTTTCCAATACCAAACGGACAGTTTGGGCAAGGCTATCAACAAAACGGACAACCGCCGGTCATGCCGGCTGAGTATACCCAACAAGCCGTTCCGGCTTATGTTCCTATGCAACCACCCTATCCGATAGAACAGCCAACGACGTTCCAACAACAGATACCGCAACCTCCCGCAATGTCGTTTGACAAAGCTTTTTTGGATGTTGAAAAAGAATAAAAAATAAAAAACTCGACGCTTAAGAGATGGATTCATAAGCGTCGAGTTTTGTTTCGGTTTTTAAAAATTAATTTTCTATAAGTTCGGTTATCTCTTCTGCGTGTCGCTTTTCCTCTTCGGTTATAACACCGTCGAGTTTTGCAACTCTCTCTTGAGCTTCTTGAAGCGTTCCTATCTCCCAATGGATAAGTATGCTCATAGCGGCGCAAAGCAGAATAATCGACCCAACAATTAAAATTTCGGTAAACGTTCTAACCTCTATCGTTCTTAAAATTTCGCTACCAAGCTTAAATTCAAGCCCCAGAGCCATTGCTTTTGCAAGTTCGATTCTGATTATAAAACGATGCTCCTTTTTTATGTACTTGATGAAAGACTTAATAGCGCCAACAACGATAACGAAAACGCAGATGATCTCAAGGATATGGACAAAAAACATAATGATCGCAATAAATAACTCTTCCCAATTGTGTAAAATAAACTCCATTCAATACTCCTCAAAATTTTTTTTGCACTAAAATTTAAATTTTTTGCTAATTTCAAGTGCAGACTTACTAAAAAAACATTGAATTTTCAATTTTTTTAGTTTAAAATATTATATCATAGAATATATCAAGTTGACTATATCTTTTTTTATATTTATAATAAAAATATAAAAATATTTTTAATTTTGCGATTTTTTTCAAAAAAATACCGGTTTTATTATAATGTTTATAAATACTATGACAGTTGTTTATATTTTGTTAAAATAACTGTGTTAGTATTGTATCAATAAAGGGAAAGGGGAATACTATGCAAACTACAGTTAAAGTGCTCGTTGTCGACGATGAGCAAAACATCTGCGAACTTCTCCGCTTGTACATCGAGAAAGAGGGTTACATCGTTTTTATTGCGGGAAACGGTGCGGAGGCTATCGAAACAGCCAAAAAGGAAAATCCGTCTTTGATTTTAATGGACGTGATGATGCCGGTTGTGGACGGTTTTGAAGCTTGCCGAAAAATTCGAGAATTTTCAAAAGTCCCCATCATAATGCTAACAGCAAAAGGGGAGACTTTTGATAAAGTCATGGGTCTAGACCTTGGCGCAGACGATTATATCGTTAAGCCGTTTGACAGCAAAGAGGTCATAGCCCGCATTAAAGCAGTATTGCGCCGGACCCAGCCGGAAGAAGACAGCGGCCTAATCCAATATGACAAACTATTAATTGACATAGGTTGCTATGAACTTAAAGTAGACGGAATAACTATCGATACTCCGCCAAAAGAATTTGAACTTTTATATCATCTTGCGAAAAATCCTAACAGGGTTTTCACAAGGGATCAACTTCTAGATGAAGTTTGGGGTTTTGAATATTTCGGAGATTCGAGAACAGTTGACGTACACATTAAACGCTTGCGCGAGAAACTTGAAGGAGTTTCGTCAGACTGGAGTTTAAAAACCGTTTGGGGAGTCGGATACAAATTTGAAACCAGGTAATTAAATGAAAAACGGGCTTTTTAGAAGATACTTTTCGATATACGCATTGACCTTAGTTATATGCACAACGCTTTTAGGTGCGGTGATGTTATACTTTGCGTCGGAGGATTTTCGCCAATCAAAACAGTTGTCTCTTGAAACATCTGCGCAAAAAGGAGCTTCCCTTGTTGCGGAAAATTATGAACTGAATAACCAGCAGATGTTGACAAGGCCCCACCTTGAAGAGGCGTTCGAGTTGATTTACAACACAACCGGTAACACAGTTATGTTTTCTGATGTTGTCGGAAATGTTGAATTTTGTTCAAATGAATACTATTGCGATTATTCAACAAGGCTGATTCCTACAATGGTTTTGGGAGAAACGATTTCGGATTTGGAATTTAGCGAAGTCGGCTACCTTGGAGGGTTCTACTCCGAAAGCGCTCAATACACCTACGGAATACCTATCTATTATGGAGAGGATTTGCTGGGGTTTATCTTCACCTCAACCCCGGTTACAGCTTTGTTTGAATATCTTTTCCAACTATTGGTGTTGTTTTTTGTGTCGTCGGTTATAATGCTTGCGGCATCATCGATAATCATATATTTTGCAACAAAGATATTAACCCAACCTCTTGAGGAGATGTCGGTTGCGGCAAAAAGTTTTTCAGAAGGGGATTTCTCGGCAAGGGTAACCGAAACCGGACAGGACGAAATCGGAAAGCTTGCCGGTGTTTTTAACACGATGGCTGTGTCGCTTGATGAGCTTGAATCGGCACGGCGAAGTTTTGTTGCAAACGTTTCGCATGAACTTCGAACCCCGATGACAACGATAGGGGGATACATCGACGGAATTCTTGACGGAACGATTCCAAGAGCGCAGCAGGACCATTATCTTGCCGTTGCAAACACAGAGGTTCGGCGTTTAGCAAGGCTAACATCTTCGCTTTTGGATATCTCGAAACTTGATGCAAACGAACAGGACATAAACATCGAGAGCCTTAATATTTGGGAGATAATCTTAAATGTTATGATTTCGGCAGAACTGCGAATAGAAAGCAAAAAGATACACGTTGTAGACCTAGATGCAAAGCCGACCTACGTTTTTTGCGATAAAGATAAAGTTCATCAGGTTATATATAATCTTATCGATAATGCGATTAAATTCACCCCTGAATACGGAAGACTGGAGATAGATGTTGTTCAAAACAACCCTGAAACGACCTCTATTTCGGTAACAAACAGCGGAAACGGTATACCGGCTTGCGAGATACCCTTGATCTTTGAAAGGTTCTACAAAACCGATAAATCAAGAGCGCTCGATAAAAAAGGCACGGGCCTCGGGCTTTATATCGCAAAAACTTTGGTTCAAAGAATGGGCGGTTCAATCTCGGTTGCCTCGGTTGAAGGGGAATACACAAAGTTCACCGTTAAACTGAGAACAGATCCTTCTCCCTCAAGCTCGGTTAAAATGCTGTTTGCGAATGAAAACGGCAGTCAAACATCATCACATCATGAGGAAAACAAAAGAATCGGGATTTCCTCTTTGCTTTCGCCCCCCTCAAACCACACATAGAAAGGAGCCTGTAGCATTGTTAGATAAAATCAAAAACAAAATAAGCAAAGCACAAGTCAATCTAATTTCTTTTACTAGCGTGTTGCTTGTTTTTCTGCTTGGAGCTGTTGTTGTTATGGGTTCTTTGATATATCAATTTGCAAACGGTAGCGAACAGTTTGCAAATCCAGAGGAATACATAGCGACTTCCTCGGTTTTAATCACCGATAACAAAGAGGTTGCCTCGAGCGGTAACAGCGCTATCGTTGTTGATGTTAACCGAGAGGTTATCCCGTCGATCGTTGTTATAACAAATCAAGGGAAAAACTATGTGGGGGTTATCGTTTCGTCAAGCGGTGTAGTTGTTATTCCTTATGCAGCTATAGATAATATCGAAACAAATATGGTAACTCTCGCAAGCGGCGAACAGGTTGAATTCACCCTGCTTAACCACAACGAAGAGATGAGCTTTGCCAGCATCAACATAAGCACTGTGAACTTAAGACCCTCTACCGTTTCAACGATGTTTAGCTTGGTTGAAGGGGATGAGGTATACATATTTGGTTGTATCGATTCGGCCGAAACGTTTGTGTCAAAAGGAACGTTGTCCGACCTAAACGAAGAAAAAACAGTTTTGCAAACCGACGCGCCCCTTGGGGATGCGTTGGTTAATATAGTGATGTCGAATTCGGTGGGCCAGATAGTTGCGCTTTCGGACGGCGAAAACGACAGAACGTTGCCTCATGCTTATTCGCTTTCTTGCATAATGAGCAGCCTTGATATCGATATAGGTTTGCAATCTTTAAATTGACGTTTTGACATAATTTTGTTAATATAATTGATATAGTGTGTGACAAACTATAATGATTACAAAATGTATCAAGATGGAGAGTTTATATGATTGTTTCCCCCTCAATTTTGGCAAGTGATTTTTCGAAACTTGGTGAAGAGATAAAAGATGTTTTAAACGGCGGAGCGGAATGGATACATTTCGATGTTATGGACGGGGATTTTGTTCCTAATATATCGTTTGGTGCGCCGGTTCTTTCGTCGGTCTCAAAAAGAGTTGAAGCGGTGTATGATGTTCATTTGATGATATCCCACCCGATTAACTATATAAAAGATTTTGCAAAAGCCGGAGCTAGCATAATTACGTTTCATGTTGAAACTACCGATGATATTGAGCAAACGATAAAACTGATTAAAAGCTTTGGATTAAAAGTAGGGCTTTCGGTTAAACCAAACACACCGGCATCGGCTGTTTTTAAATACCTTAAAGATATCGATATGGTTTTGGTGATGACGGTAGAACCCGGGTTTGGCGGGCAAAGCTTTATGAAACATCAGTGTCCTAAAATTTCTGAAATTAAAGAGGAAGTCGAAAAGCTAGGGCTTTCGGATTTCCTTATACAAGTTGATGGCGGTATAGACAGCGAAACGGTGGTTGAGGTTGCAAAAGCCGGAGCAAATGTTTGTGTTGCCGGTTCGTCGGTTTTCAACAAAAGCGATCGAGCAAAAGCAATAGCCGATATAAAACAAGCTGCTATAAGGGTTGTTTAAGAATGGCTAGACTTAGAAAACAACAACGTGTATTGCATCCGTCTTTCAGGCATTTTCAAGATATTATCTTGATATGCCTTTTGCTTGTTGCTATGTCGGTTTATTTTTATGGATTAAGGCCCGCAATCCTCGTCTTAATTTCGGTTGTAACTGCTGTTGTTGCGGATTTTGTTATAATAAAAGGACGTGAAGAACTCGAATATGATGCAACCGATATATCAAGCATTGCATTTGCTATAATTTTCACGTTGATGCTTCCGGCAAGCGCTCCATACTATGTTGTCGTTTTGGGAACTCTTGTTACAATAGTGCTTGGAAAACACGCTTTCGGAGGTTCGGGAAACTATCCGTTCCATCCTTCAGCCTTTGGATATGCAGCAAGCGCAATATGCTGGTTTGACGTTGTGTATAAATATCCCGTGCCGTTTACCAACCTGCCGTTAACCAATATAGTTTCGGTTGCGGTGTTCGACAGCCCCGCCGCAACGCTTAAGGTGGGCGGCGTTCCCCAGATTAGCTTTGTTGACCTTTTGATAGGAAACTATATAGGGCCGATGGGAACAGCCTGTTTCCTTATTCTTTTTTCCGCCCTTGTTTTTCTTATTGCAAAAAACGCAATAAGCTGGCACATTCCGGTGTTAACTATCGCCGTTGTGTCGCTTTGGGCATTTTTGTTCCCGAGAATACAAGCCTCTAGAGGGGAATCGGTTTTATATGAAGTGTTGACCGATTCGCTTATATTCACCTGTATTTTCATCGCAACGGATCCTTGCTCTTCACCAACTAACACAAAATCAAAGATTATCTACGGTCTAACGCTTGGGGTTATAACCTGCGCTTTCAGCTATTATGGGGCGGTTGAGTTTTCGAGCGCATTCGCTTTGATGTTGGTGTCGCCGATTTCTTCGTTGCTCGATAGAAGGTATTCTCTTACAAGAAACCTTCGTACACATTTGGGGGGTGACGATCGATGATATTTAAATCAAGCAGAAGAGGGAGCTACAAGCAAGGAAAGTATGCTCTTTCGGTTAAAGAAAGAATTAGTCGAGACTTTATTTTGGCAAACAATCCGGTGCTTGTAACGGGGCTTGGATTAGCTCCTGTTATAATTGCGGCGACAAGCTTGAGAAATTCTCTTGTTATTTCGATAATGATGACGATAATAATTATCTCGGTCAGAACGCTAGGCAACTTCACGATAGGTTATATCGGCAACACGATACGTATTCCGCTATATGCACTAATGTCGAGCGTTATGTTTATTCCGGCATATCTTTTAGCGCAACAACTTTTCCCGTTTGATGTTGCAAGGTTGGATAGATTTTTGCCGCTCATTGTTTTAGACAGCATTATAATGGCTGCGGCGGAAAGCGATAAGAGAGAAAAATTTAACGATAGCGTTAGAAACTCGGTTTTTATTTCGATTGGTTTTTCGTTTGCGGTGTGTTTAATAGGTTTAATACGTGAATTTTTCGGAGAAGCACGTATTTTTGGGTTGTTTCTTCCCGGTATGCCGGTGTTGTTCCCAATACTTAAAACAACGGTTGGGGGATTTATGACGCTTGCGATTATTTCGGGATTTTTCCAAATTCTAGTTTCGTCCGTTAAACGATCTGCTTATAAGGAGGAACGAGAAGTTTGAAAAACGTTGATTTTACCTATAAGCGTAACCGTGCTTTGCATTATGAAATTTTGTTCGAGAAAGGAGCATGGTTTAAAAGATGACAAACGAATTTTTTTCAACCGTCGTTTCGCTGGTGCTTGTTTCGTTAACAGCGATGACTATTGAAAACGTTGTATTATCAAGAGGACTTGCGATAAGCCGTCTTGTTGCAATGATGGACGACACAAAAGACACAACGTTGTTCACCGTTTTGTTGGCGATAGTATCGTCGTTAAGCTCGGTTATATACTACTATTTAAACCGTTCCTTTTTGATTGGCAACGATTTTGCAGAACCCCTTCGGCCTCTCGTTGCGATATTGTCGATAATCCCTGTTTATATAATTGTGTTTATCGTGATAAAGGTGTTACCGTCTAACATATCAAGAAAAGCGCTAGAACCGCTTCCGCTAGCATCGTTTAACATTGCGGTTGTGAGTAGCCTTGTTGTTCCGGCTACCGCTAGAATGTCGCTAGAATCAACCGTGGCGTATGCTATAGGGGCGTCGATAGGCTTTGCGCTTGCGGTTGTGCTTGTTGTTGAGGGTCAACGAAAGGTTATGAACCGAGATATACCAACACCTTTTAAAGGAAAACCGGCAATGTATCTGTATTTTGCAGGGCTTGCGATGGCTATCTACGCACTAGCCGGTAGAATATTTACGATACTATAGGGCTAAAATGCGAGAATGTATTAAAATAAACGGCTAATAAAAATAAATATGAAAAAATCAAAAAAACTGTTGACAAAGCAAGAAAAAAGTGATACAATTATTCTTGCTTTCAACAAAACATTTTCGATGTTTTTTAGCAACTTGGCGGAATAGCTCAGTTGGCTAGAGCACTCGGTTCATACCCGGGGTGTCGCTGGTTCAAATCCTGCTTCCGCTACCAAATGCGAGGCACAAACCTCGCAAACATACGGCCCGTTGGTCAAGCGGTTAAGACACCGCCCTTTCACGGCGGTAACACGAGTTCGATTCTCGTACGGGTCACCAAAAAATCTATAGGTTAAAGCCTATAGATTTTTTTCGATTTAGATAAAAATCAAAACATCCAATGTGAACGTTTTTTTCACGTTGGATGTTTTCAAGATTAGATATTTTAACAGTCAAACTATTTGATAATAAAGCGTAGAAACAAACTATTCTTTTACTGCTTGCTCAACGGCATCCTCAACAGCATCTGCAACGTCATCTGCTTTAGCGGCGACTTGAGATTTAGTTGACTTAGCTTTGCTCTTGACCTTCTCCGCCGTTTCTTTTGCCTTCTCAGCCACTTTTGGGGCTTCCTCCCCGATCTTGTCGATGACTTTGTTTCCGGCCTCTGCGACGGCTTTTCCGGCAGCTCCTACCTTTTCGCCAAGTTCGGTTGTATCGATGCCAACCGCTCCGGCGGCTTGCTCAACCGAAGTTTTAAGCTTTTCCGAAGTTTCGCTATAAACATCAATTGCGGCTTTTTTTACATCCCCCAAAACCTCTTGAATGCTTTCTTCACGCACCGGTTTGATATAGTCACCTTGTTTTGTTTTGTTTTCGTTGTATTTTTGCGCAACTTTAACGGCTGCAAACGTTGCGCCTACAACTGCGCCAAGTCCTGCTAGTTTTCCGAAAAATCCCATAATAAATCTCCTTTGTTTAATTATTTTATTTAATACTTATATTATAGCAAATTATTCCTTAATTCAAGTTAAAAAATTTAAAATTTTTTAGTTATTAAAAAGATTTATCGCCTTTTTAATAAACTGTTCAAGTTGATCCAAACTGCAAAGAGTGTTTGTTTCGTTTCGCAAAGCCGAGGCACCACGCATTCCTTTGATATACCAAGCGGTGTGTTTGCGAGCTTCCCTCAACGCTATATACTCCCCTTTAAGCTCAACAAGCCGTTGTATTTGGGTATAGAGTGTCTGCATTTTTTGTTCAAAGGTTTTGGTTGGCTGTCGTTCGCAAAGCCCTAGCGACGAGTTTAATTCGTTGAATAAAAAAGGATTTCCAAGAGACCCTCTACCGACTAAAACGGCATCACATCCCGTTTTAGAAAACATATCTTGCATATCTTTAAGAGAAAAAATATCACCGTTTCCGATAACCGGAATGCTAACGGCCTGTTTAACAAGACGGATTATATCGATATCGACAGGGGGCTTATACATCTGGGTTCTGGTTCTACCATGAACGGCGATAACGGCGGCACCGGCTTGTTCGAGGTGTTTTGCAACTTCGACAGCGTTTTTCTCTTCAAAACCAGCCCTTATCTTGACGGTAACCGGAACCGAAACGGCATTTATAACCTGTTTGGTTATTTCGGCGGCAAGTTTCGGATCTTTCATCAGAGCGCTTCCGGAATTTCCCGAAATTATTTTAGGGGTTGGGCAACCCATGTTTATGTCGATATAATCGGGCGAACAGGTTGTTTCAACAATTTCTGCCGCTTTTGCCATGACGAGCGGTTCTCCTCCAAAAAGCTGGATGCCGTATGGCGTTTCGCTGTTGTGGCGATAGAGAATTGCAGACGTTTTTTTGTCAGACAGAGTTAATGCTTTTGCAGACACCATCTCGCTAACAACAAACGCGGCGTCATTTTCAAGGCAAGCTCTTCTGAAAGGGGAATCGGTAGCCCCCGCCATTGGCGCAAGCCCCGCACCTTTAAATATTCTTTTTATAGTATCTGTATTTTTCATAAGAATATTATAACATAAAATTAGATACCTGGAATACCTATTTTTAGGGGGATTAGGTAAAGACAAAAAACGCCTCGGTGGAGATTATCCACCGGGGCATTTTGCGGTTATAATTATGTGTTTTAAGCTTCAACAAATCCTATTAGATCATCTTCATCAACAAGCTCAAACTGGCCAACAAGATTTTTAAGGTTGCTGGCTTGAGCCGCAAGCTCTTGGCTTGCCGCCGCAAATTGTTCTGATTGCGCCGAGTTTGTTTGAACGATATCCGAGATACCGTCAACACCGGTTGAAATTTGGGTGGTAGCAGCAGCTTGTTGTGCCGAAGATGTCGAGATTTTGCTCATGAGTTGTTCTATGACAACGGTGCCATCAGCTACAGATTGAAGGGATTTTGCGGTCTCTGTGCAAAGTTTTGAGCCGTTGTTTATAGCTTTTAATGAATTTTGTATTAGAACAGCGGTGTCTTTGGAAGCAGTAGAAGATTTAATAGCAAGGTTACGAACTTCATCCGCAACAACCGCAAATCCTTTACCGGCCGCTCCCGCACGTGCCGCTTCGATCGAGGCGTTAAGAGCTAGTAGGTTTGTTTGGAAAGCAATGTCTTCGATAGTTTTGATGATGTTTGCGATATCGATAGAACTTGTGCTGATATCTGCCATAGCTTCAATAGTCTTGTGCATATTTTCGTTGCTCTCGGTGACTTTGTCGCTGACTTCATGCATCTGTTGGTCAACAGTTATTGCATTGTCGGAATTTTCTCTGATTTCGCCCGATATCTCGGTTATGGTTGCCGCAAGTTCTTCGATGTAGCTTGCTTGTTCCATTGCGCCATGGCTTAATGAACCGGCTCCCTCGGAAACTACGTTAGAACCGCCCGAAATTTGATCGGCCGTTCTCGATATCTCGATCATGGTTGCGTTAACTGATTTAAACGCATTCACAATACTGTTGGAAATTTGCTTAAATTCGCCTTTATATTCAAAACTTGGTTGAATTCTAAGATCGCCTTTTGCGAATTCGTTCATCTCTCGTTCAATATCCAATACATAACCGCTTAACATTTCGGTCATATTTCGCATCGATTCGCAAGCTTCGCCTAATTCATCTTTGGAAACATACGCAATATCTGCGCTTAAGTTTCCTTCCGAGATGTTGTTTGCCGCTTCGGTTAGCTTTTTTATTGGGGTAACGAGGGATTTTGTGAAGAATGAAACCGCAACAATGCTGATGATTGCGAAGATAAAGAATATTGCACGGAATGCAATAGCAACTCTATCGAGGTGGCCTGAGCTATAGTCGATGAGTGAAACTATAGAATTTTGTGTGTCGGTAGTTAATTTTTCAAAACTAGAGTGAATTTTATCCGATGCAACAACCCCATTTTCGGTGAGGAGAAGCGCTGCGTTTTCGGTGTTGTCGGCTGTTTTAAGATCGATTATCTGCCGTTGAATATCGAGCCAAGCAGCAAAATCTTTTTCAAAACTGCCCATTGCAACGCTATCAACCGTTTGAGATTCTGAAACGGTTTTGATGTCGGCGTTCATTTGTTCTATATGGGAATCAAATGAGGCTATGTAGGAGCTATACTGTTCCGGCTCGGCTTGAAAAACCAAATCTTCAATAGCGTCTTCCGCCAAAACAAAATGATATTTAACGTTGCCAAAAGCCGAAGAAGCGGGGAAGTTTACATTTTCAATTAGATCCAAATCGTCTTTGATGTAAAAAACGGAGAATAATGTAGCAATCGCTAGCATATACACTATAAATAGCTGTGCTCCAAATTGAATTATCATTTTCCATTTGAATTTTAAATTTTTCATAATTACCGGTTTTCACTCTCATAATTTGTTTGTTTAATAAGCTGGGGGTTTAGTTCATCTCAAGCGTTTTGTTGATCATCGATTTAACGACAGAAAGAACGGTCAAGTTTGCTTCGTATGCATTACTTGCCGCCATTAGGTCGACCATCTCTTCCGAGGTGTCGACGTTTGGATATTCAACATATCCTTCATCGTCTGCTTGTGGATGGGTTGGATCGTAGACAATTCTGAAATCTCGTTGGCTTTCAACTATCTGAGTTACCTCAACCCCGCCTTGGACATTGGAGAGAGTTTCATCGAAAGATAGCTCTTTTTCTTTGAATACAACCTGTTTTCTTCGGTATGGTTCACCGTCTACCGTGTCGGTGGAATTTGCGTTTGAGATATTTTGCAATATGATATCGCTACGGAGTCTTTCGGCCGTTAAGGACGACCCGACAATGTCGAGTGATGATAAAAAAGACATTTATATCTCCTTTTCGTTATTAGTTCATTCCGCTGTTCAAGACAGAGTTGTAGTTATCGAATTTACCTTGAATTTTATTTAAAAGCATTGTGTATTGAGCATAGCTTTTATAAAGCTCGATGTTTTCTTTTTCGATATCAACGTTGTTTCCGTCCGGGCGAAGCGAACTTTGATCGGTTACCACCTGTGCTTGAACCGTCGAGGGAAGCTCGTCGCCTCCCTTTTCGGCTGCTTGTTTTAATACATCATCAAAGACAACCAAACTTTTGCTTTTGTATCCCGGCGTTTCAAGGTTGCCGATGTTTTGAACGTGTAGATTTTGCCCTGCCCATGCGAGGTGGGTTCCTGCTTCAAGAATTTTGAATTCATAAGAATTAAAAAACATTTCGTGACCCTTTCTTCCTTACAAAAGACGTTTTACTGTCCGCTTTTAACTGCTTTATCGGCTTGGATAAACACACTTTTAAGTTCGCCCACCATCTTAATTACCGGATCAAGCAAAGTTTCGTCTTTTTTCATGTTTGCTTGTATGATAACATAGTTGAAATAATCATATAGCGCAAGCAAGTTTGCCGAAACTTCATATTGAAGATCCAAAGTAGATTCAAGATGTTTGATTATTCTTTGTGCTTTTTGTAGCGACGAGTTAATAGAAGTGTAGTCTTTTTGCTCAAACGCAACCTTTGCTTTTAAAAGCTCTTTTAGCAATCCGTCATAAACAGCTGTCAACATCTCGCCTTGAGACATTGTCATAACTGCTTGTTGTTTATAGGTTTGGTAGGTATTATTATACAACAGCTTTCACCACTTTTCAATTACTAAATATTAATATGCGGAAAATTGTTGAGAAATATATGAACTTTGGGAGCTGTAGTTTGCCAAAATCGCTTCCATTGTGTTGAAATCAGACCAATATCTTTCTTTTTCAAGCTCATATTTTTCTTTAAGTGCAGTTATTCTGTCTTCGATGTCCGCAAGTTGACGAGCAATTTCGTTGTCGTCTTCGAGAGAAGAACCTTTTGCTCCGGCTAGTTGAACGAGCGAACCGGGGTCGCCTGCGCTTGTTTTTGCCGCTCCGTCGAGTATGTCAACCATTGTGTTGGAAAGTGCGCTTGAAGAACCGGTGAACAGTTCGGCCACGCCTTCGGGGTCTTTTGCCAACGCTTCACGTAGAGCAGTTTCGTCAAGTTGAAGCTTGCCGCCATCTGTGTAGTCGGACGTTGTTTCGATTCCGATTTGGAACAGAGCAAGGTCCGACCCTATCGGGGTTGAATAGATAGCTGTTCTCATTTGTGATAAGAAAGATTGGATATCGGTATCGTTACGAACAAGACCTGTTTTTGCTTTTTCTTCCCAAAGCTCTATCTCTCTTTCGGTCATCTCGTTCTTTTGTGCATCCGAAAGCGGTGCATAGTCTCTATAGTCGGCGTCCTGTGTAACATAGCCGTTGAGTTTTTCGATCATACTGTTGTAGTCTTCTACAAACGATTTAAAGCCTTCGATGATTTTATCGGTATTTCGTTCTGTTGAAATAACAGTTTCTTCAACTTTACCATCGACAACTTCGCTGACACTTGTTAGCTTCATCGTTATTCCATCGATGGTGAAGGTGTTGTCGCTTCTGCTTGTCTCTACGCCGTTTACCGAGAAAACAGCATCTTGACCTTCATCAACAACCCCCGCAACAAGGCCTCCGGAACCTGCTGTTAGCTCTTGGTTGCCAAACAAATTAGAAAGTTTGTTGCTAGAAGAGATATCTCCCGAAAGGTTCGAATACACAAGTGAACCGTTTTCGAACGAAACATCAACCGAAACTCCGTCGGAACTTCCCTTTGCGATATCCTGAAGCGTTACCGCCGCCGAACCATCAGCTTTTGTGAACACGCCTTCCATTCCTTGAAGTTGAGCTATATCCGAGATATTTGTTGTAGCTGTTGCAACGTTTGATTTTTCAACAGAAGATTTGTTTCCGCTAGCATCTGTTGAAACGTTAAATCCGAACGCTAAAGCAAGATCGGATTTTGCTGCTTCTTTAAACAGTTCATCGCTGCTTATATCTGCGCTTGATTTAGCGAAAGAAATTTGAGAACCGTCGTTTGAAACGAGGTTGCCCGTCGCCGCATTATATTCGATATTTTGCGTTCCACCTGTTTCGCCAAACGTTGTTGAAAGCCATTCGTTGAGTTTTGTTTCGACATCGGCTTTAGTGTATGGGGTTTCTTCGTTGGCTTCGAGCGAGAAAGTGTGGCTTTTGCCGTTTACCGTAAACGTCATCGAAGCTTCGGTTGTTTCGAAATCGGCCGCAAGCCCCGTTCCGCCAACATTTTTAACAGTTAATGCATCTGAAGTGAATTTGCCGGCATTCTCAACAACTCCGGAGCCAAACAACTTTGTTAGAATATCGCCTTCGTTTTGTTGAATATTTATCCCAAACCCTTCGCCGGAATTATCAGAAGAAATCGACATTTTATCCGATATGCTGGAATATGATATTGTTATACCGGCACCGCTACTGTTAACTTCACTGATTAATTTTGAAACGGTTGTGTCGCCTGAAAATTCAAAATCTTCGCCGTTTATAGTGAATGAAAAACTGTTTCCTGTTCCGAGTTCGCTTAGCGTTTGGTTTAAATCAAACTTGGTTGTAGCACCGGGTTTAACCCCTATTGCCGCTTGAGTTTCCGAACCGGTTATCGTTATATCATGGCCTTGCTCTGATGTGTTGGTGATCGAGAATGTTAGTTTGTCGCCGTCGATTCCTACCGATATATAATCGCCAAAAGCGTTTTTAACCTGTTGGCTAACCGCTGTATGCAAATCGTCTATTGTGTATGTTCCGTCGCCATCGCTATCTTTAACTTGGTTAAGCGAGATAGTTTTGTTAACTCCGTTAAGATTTAAATCGAACGAAGGATTAGCGGAGAAATCCATAGTTGTTCCCGAAGAAAAATCCTCGCCCGACGATATCGAGGATAGCCCCGATATTTCAAGACCAAGTTTTCCGGATTTATCCGAATCGACCGAGATATCTGTTCTGCCGGTAAATTTAAGAGCATTGTTGTTGATAGAAACTTCAACATCACTTATCCCTTTGTCGGTTAAAGCTTTTTGTATCGTTTCAACTAGGTCATCTTCTGTTTTAACATCATCTAGGTTTACCGCAACTTCAGTCGACCCAACTTTGAGGACTACATTTTTGTTGTATAGCTCGGTTATGCTTTCTTCCGTTAAAGAGGAAGAAGTTATTGTGTTGTTACCGCCAAGCACAGAGAACGCTTCGTCTTTTATCTTTGCGTTTTCGGCTAGTTGCGTAACTTTAACTTTAAAGTCGCCCGTTGCGGCATCAGAGGTCGAACCGATGATATCAACAGCGCTTCCGCTCGAAACGTTGGAGATCATGGTGTTGAAGAAATCGCTGTTTCCGAAGTTTAGTTCCGATGAGCTGTCGAACGTTAGATCGAAATATTTATTTCTAAACGAGTTGATCGAACTTATAACATCATAATATATCTCTTGTTTCCATTCGGATTGCATCTTCAATCCTTCTTGCGCATCTATTTTTGCTTGCGTTCCGGCTAGAAGCTCTTCAACCATTTGGTCGGTATCCATTCCCGACATCATGCCCGAAATACCTGATGAAGAGGCGTTTGATCCGCTGACGCTATAATATGCTGATGAACTTATACTACTCATTTAATTTTTCTCCTGTTTATCTTATTTTAGTAATTATTTATTATAATAGTGTAAAGATATTAATTTTAGAAATACTACAATTTTTGCAATGTTGGCGTAAAACTATGTGTAAAGCAAGCTATGTAGTGTTTCGATTATCTTTGCCTTTGATGGAAATTATATATAAAATGTTTTTTAAATATATTTACCGCTTTTAAAAAACATCGGCTTTGTTGAAGTAGTTTTAACTCCCTGTTGATAGCGGTTTGCCGAAACAGGAAAGTCGCTATTTATTTTAGTTATTTTTTGAAGCGTTTCATCACGTTTTGATTTAACGTTTTCGTTTACTAAACTATCGTATTTAATAATGCGGTTAACTACCGCTTTTATCGACATGGAAATGTCGTAGAGGTTGATATATAAAGGGTCTAGCCCGGATCTTGGTGTGCTGTTGTTTAGAGCCTCTCTGAGTTGAGCGTTGTCGCTACAATAACTTCCAATTTCTTTGTCTGCTTGGCCTAGCATTGAGATTAATCTTTTTCGGGTTTCATAACCGTTTTTTATCGTTTCAATATTTTTTGAACACATTTCTTCGGTTGCTTTTTCGATCTTCTCCAATATTTCTTTTTTGTTTTTAAGCAAGCTTTCAACAAGCTTTATATCGAATTTCATAATCATTTCCTCATTTAATGTTGGATTTATTGAAAGAATGTGTTACACTTGTAGCAAATATAAACTTTATTATCGAGGTGAACTTATGTATCCAATAGAAAGTAAAGTAGAGTTCGAAGCTACTCTCAAGTCGGAAGACGGAACGATTTTGGAAACCGGAAAGGCTCTTGTAGAGCTTGAAGATAAATTTGTTGTTTTTAAAAATAGCTTTGTTCCGCTTTATCCTGTAGGAACTCCAATGGAGATAGTCAGGGTATACTACGGAAAAGAAATCCATCGTTTTAAAGGGCTTGTCTATCTTTCGGATAAAACTATCATGAAGCTAACTGATGTTGAAGATGAACTCATGAAAGGTTCTGAAATATGTTATGGCGACAAGATAACGTTTGAGGCGAAACTTGAGACCGGAATACTAAGAACTTTTAGAACAAAACGATTTTTCAAGACCAAAGAAGAAACTAAAAACGAGGATCTTTCGGTTAAGATTAAAATTACCGAGATGTCGCCCGACAAGATAGTGTTTCAGATTACAAACCGAAAAGTTGCAAGGCTTATGGAAAACAACCCTGTCGATAAAAACGAGGATAATCGTTTGGAGATAGGAACTAAATGCACCATTATTTCGGATGAATTCGGAACATTTAAAAGCCTTAAAGCTATCGTTAGAAAACCTCTCGAATTTGGAGAAAACCCGAAATATGTCTGTGATATTGTTTCTTCAAAAGAAAGCGCACAGGATATACAAGATTTCCTTTGGGACTACAACGTTAAACATAACAAGCTGTTTTAAAAGTTTTTTAAAACAAACAATATTTCATGAAACGTCATCCGATTGTGTCATTCGACTAGTCGGATGACGTTTCTACGTAGTCTGGGTTTGCGCTGGCCGGAACATATAGGGGCGAGCCTACATATTCGATATCGACCGAAGCGTGGGATAGAATGTTGATTTTAGCGGAGGGTGGGGAATATTCAAACTCAACATCTTTGAAATTAAAGTTGAAGTTAACTTTGCCTTGTTTGTAGTTTGTTTCGAGATTGCCCGGAGTCCAAGAAAGGCTTGCTCTTCCGGTTGGTAAAAATACCGTTGTCATCGAAGGAGGGCCTGTCATAATTCTTTGTTGAACAATCTGGCCTATCGTTACATCGTTTTCTATATTGTTTAACCCCTCTCTCGTTTGAGCGGTTTGGCTTATATAGCTAGCAATGTTTTTTGTTCCGGCGTTTCCGGTTGATTTAACAAAATCGCTGTTGTTTTGCATCCCGAGCGAACGGCGTTGTTCGTAGGTGTCGATGCGCAACTGTTGCGGGGTGGTTTTATGCTCAAAACCGCCCTGTTGAGAGTTTATTCGAATTTCGGGTTGAAATTCTTGTTTTATCTCCAACTTAGCACTTTCTGTTACTATTTCATACTTCATTGGATTAGTTTGTATTTGTAGTAATTGTTCCATAATGTTACCTCATGAAAAGTTTTAGTTTAACTTAGAAAATCCATCAACGAAACCGGCATAATTCTTGAACCGAGCTGTTGAACTGCTTTGAGGACCATCTCGTCCATCGATAGAGTGATTGCGGCTTCTTCGTAGTTTGTGCCCATTAGGTCGTTTATGCTTACTTTATAAAGATCAACGGTGTCTTTAAGGCGACTTTCAACGGTGTCGAGATACTGTGTTTGCATACCAATTTCGGTAACGTTGACGAGGAATTTATCCGTTTCGTCTTTAATTCTCTCCATGTTGTCTCCGATAGCTTCGGTGTCGTCGTCTTTCATACTTGTTTGTAGATCATAGAGTATGTTATAGAGGTTAACCGAATTGCCGTCTTCATCTACACCGAATCCAAAAACATCAAGACCGGAATATGAAACTTTAAATCCTGTGTCTCCTTGAATCTGGCTTTCGTTCATCTTAATTCCAAGGCCGATATCTATATAAACATCTTCGTCCATCGGGATTTCTTGATTAACTCCGCCGGCATCGGTGTAGAAGAACTCTCCCGTTGTCGGGTCTTTTTGGATATCATCTACCGGAATGCCGTTGTATTCGAGTTTTCCATCCGCTCCAATTGTGAACGGTTCGTCTTGGCTTGCGTTTGAACCTCCGAAAAGATATCTTTCGCTGAACCTGCTGTTTGTGTTGGTTAACAGCTGTTTAGCGAGGTTTTCAACTTCGCTTGCTATGATGGTTCTAACTTCGGGGTCGTTGACTTCGTTGGCGGCTTTAAGGGCTAGCGTTCTCGCTTTTTCAAGGATTGCGCTAACATCAAGAAGCCTGTCTTCCGTCATCGTTAATTCATCGTTGACGGCGGTCACGTTGTCATAATGGGTTTCGGTTTTATACATATCCATTCGAGTGTTCATGACCCTCGTTCCGGCGGTTAGATCGTCGGATAACTGAGTGAAACGATTTCCGGAAGCTATTTGTTGCGTTGTTTTTTCAAAATCGCCCTTTGCGCTGTAGAGGTAGTTGAGATAGTTTCGAGCGCTGGTTCTGTCTGCAATTCTCATATATTTACAAGCTCCTTTCTATTATAGACCTACTCTGCCCATGCGGTTGATAACTTGGTCTAGCATTTCGTCTAGCGTTGTCATAACCCTTGCTGCGGCTTCGTATGATTTTTGATACATTAACATATTCGCTGTTTCTTCGTCGCTGTTTACCCCTGAAATGGCGTCTCTTTTATCTAAAAAGTCGTCGGCTATCGTTGCGTAGCTGTCTTGTCTTCCTACGTTGAAGTTGATATCGGAAGCGAGTTTGCTAAGGATGTTAACCTCAAAGTCGATGAACGATCCTTCGAAAGTTTCGCCATGTGAATCAAAGGTGAACGAGGTGTCGACAAGTGCGGCGGCTATCTGTTGAGCATAATCTTCGATATATTCCGTTTCGCTGTAGATAAAGTAGCCGGGGCCTTCCGTTGTCCATTCGTTGCTGAGCGCTATGTTTTCGGCGTTTACGCCGTAGATGCTTGTGTTGCCGAATTCGTCTTTAGCGCCGAGCAGCGTTTTGTATATGACGTTTCCGGAAGCATCGGTTAGAGGATCTCCGGTTGCGGGGTCGATCTCGGGAATAGTTGTGTTTGCAAGATCTGCAAGACTGTTTGCAAAGTTGTCCATTTGATCCCGGAAGTAGGGGATGCCTTGGAACGGTTCATCGATAGAATCGTTTATGTTTGTGCCTCTGCCGTTAAGGATATGTAGCGAAGCGAGAAGTGTTCCGCCTGTTGTGTCGATTGTTTCGCCCGTTGAACCCCATTTAACTTGAACCGTTTGGTTTTCGTTTGCTAAAAGCACGATAGAATCGCTTTTCGCTCCGTCTATCATAAGGTGGTTGCCCATCTCGACATCGACCGTCGCGTCGTCGTTTTGGATTACCGTTATGTCGCCATACATTGCGAGTTCATCGAGAAGGAGATTTCGTTGGTCGATGAGTTCGTTTGGTTGGAAAAATTCGTTGTTTGGGTCGGTTAGGATAACCGAATCTTTGCTTATAACATCATTAAGATGGGCGATTTGGGTTGCTATCTCGTTGACTCGTTTAACATCGATATCAAGGTCTTCGATATGTTGTTGTGCAACGGTGGTGAGGTTTTGGTCTATCTGTCTTAAAACTTGTGTTATGTTGTTGAAGTTCGACATAACGACGTTTGCATGGGAATGCATCGTTGGTTCTTTGATGAAATCGTTAAGCCCTTCATAGAGCTGTTTCATCGCTCCGTATAGGCCGGCTTCGTCGGTTATGTCTGCGCCGTCGCCGATAGCTGTTTGGATGTCTGCTAGAATTTCAGCAGATTTTCCGTGGTAGCTTGCGTTGGCGTATTCTTCGCGGAAACGTTGGTCGATGAAAACGTCTCTAACCTGTTCGATCCCAACCGCTTCAACACCTTGACCCGTTAGGCCTATCGAGCTGGTTGTTATTCTTGAGAGATTGTTGTTAACCGCAACAGAGGTTCTCTCGACCCTTTGCCTTGTGTATCCCGCAGTGTTGGCGTTGGAAAGGTTGTTGCCTACTATATCGATAGATTTTTGATTGGTGAATATAGATTGCTTTGCCATTTCAAAGCCTAAAAAAGTTGGTCGCATAATTATTATCTCCTGCATCTTATATATAATATGTATAGTTAAGTATAGAAGTTATACTTTTTCGCTTATCGAATACGAAGGGGTTGTCGAATTTGTTTTCTTTCCGTCTATCCCATACAATTGTTTTGAATCTTTTTGGCTCTTTTCAATTATCTGCGAATACTTGTTGACGATATCAAGCGAAATCTTGTTAACGTGTTCAAGTTTTGTATAGCTTTCTTTAAGCTTTGCCAAAATGGCAACTAGCTGTTGTTCTTCTTGTTTTTCGAAACGGGGCAACAGCTCGGTTAGCGTTATGTTTTCGATGTCATGTTTTTTAAACAAACTCAATCGTTTATCTTCAAGTTGGCGAAGAGCCATAATGCTCGCTTGCTTTGTGTTCATGTAATTGTTGATAAGATTATAATCGTTTTGCAAAAAAGCCGTTCGAACATCGCCTTCAAGATTGATCATCTTTTCGAGTTGGGCAATGAGTTGTTCCGAGATACCGATTAAATCCTTAGAAAGTTCTGTCATATCTACCTCGTATAAATTTATGTGGGAAGGTGGGTTAGACCGCAAACATCTTGTTGAGGATTTTTTCTGCAATGTCTTGACCCGACACAGGGACGTTGTCGCCGGCGTATTGTTGCTTTAGAATCTCGATTCTTTCCGAGCTTCCGGCTTTTGCGGCGTTAATTGCGTTGACATATTGTTTAACTTCGCCACCGATGTTTTTTTGATGGTTTCCTTTTGAGCTTAATTCGATCTTGTCGGATTTCGCTATGTTGATAGGCTCGGCTTTTCTTTCGGGCGGAATATATGCGCCTTTGGTTTTATCGGCGTTTTGCATCATTCCGATGTTGCTGTAGTTGTTTGAGATGTTCATTGTTTATTTCAACTCCTATTTTGGTTTTTAGGTGTGTTTTTAATATTAAAACATAAAGCTTATGTATTATTTATTCCACATAACCGGAAAAACTAAATAGCTAAATAAAAAAATATTAATATTATTAAATAGACAATCCTTGACAATCACTCAATGAAACGCAGCGTTTTATAAAATAGCCGAGATATCGGGAGCGGGTTAAAAGTAATTTTCGGAGCAACTCTTGCGTAATAACGGCTTTAATATTATCGAATACGCTTGGTTAAAGTGAAACGTTATATTTAAATATGAAAAATTTTCCTTTAGCCATAATTTGTCGTTTTCAATAAAAATTCATATATAATTAATCAATTTTATTTATTTATGTTCTAAACTGGTTAAACCATATGCTGTGTTATAGGCAGTTTTAGGTTTGTTTTTGAACATTTGAAACAAAACAGATGTATAATTTTAGCCAAAAGCTTATCGATTTATCACGGGAAAAAATGAAATTTACACATTCGACATAATTATTAATAAAAAAAGTTTTGACTTTTCCCTAGAAGAATTATACTATATATAAAGAAAAGTCGAAAATAGCGCAATTATGGCTTAAAATGTCAAAAAAATGAACGATAATTTCAAATTATTGCAATAAAGGGGAATATTTATGATTAACAAAATTTCGAGTACAGATTTTTTTGAACAAACAATTGGATTATCCAAAGTTGAAGAGGCCGGACAGCCGTCGTCGTTTGCATTTAAAGATATTTTAACCGATGCAATCGAACAAACAGAGCTGTTGCAACAGCAAGCCGATGCGGATAGCTTGGCGTTGTCGCTTGGAGATGTCGACAACCTAGCTACGGTTCAGATAAATTCCCTTAAAGCACAATCGATGCTTCAAACAACGGTTCAATTGACAACAAGAACCGTTAATGCGTATAAAGAAATCATGCAGATGCAGGTATAACGTGGCGGTGAGCAGAGGAATTATAATAAATATAGGGAGTTGTGAAAGCTGTGAAATTCACTGAAATTGACAAAGCTTTTAAGGCAGTAATAGAGCAGATCAAAAATATGTCAAGAAAACAGAAGATAATGTCGATTTCAATATTCGGCGGCGTTGTCTTATTTGCGATAATATTAACATTGTTTTTGAATAGCTCAAATTCCGGATATGTTCCGTTGTACAACAATCTTGAAACAAACGAGAAATCAACAATCTATAGCTTGCTTTCCCAATGGGGAGCGGATGTTCAGTTTGGTTCTGATGGAAACATAATGGTTCGTGAGGATGAGTTTGATATATGGATTTTGCAACTTGCGGCGGAGGGCTACCCAAAAACAGCCCCGACATACGACCATTTTTCAAGCAACCTTGGCATGACGACGACGGAATCGGAACGCCAACAATGGATTTTATACCAACTACAGAGCGATATGAGAGCAACCCTTAAATCGGTAGACGGAGTCGCTGATGCAACGGTTATAATCGATATGCCCCAAACGAGCAACTATATTTGGGATGAAGCAGACGAACAAGCAAAATCCAGCGCAAGCGTTTTGCTAACGCTCGACCCCGGTGTAACGCTCGACCCTATCCAGGTTTCGGCGATTAAAAACCTCGTGGCTTTCGGTGTTCCAAAGATGTCGCCCGAAGATGTTGCGGTTATCGATTCAAGGCAATCCCTCGAACTCCACGCAGAGAACGACGACGAAACGTTGACGATAGGTCAAAACGTTGAGTTTGAATATGCGGCTCAATCGCAGATAGAACAAAATATAGTTCGCTTGCTTTCCCCGCGTTACGGCTCTGACGGAGTTGTTGCAACCGCAAAGGTAACTATCAACTACGACGCTATGTTGACCGAGATGCTTGAGCTTCAAGAAAACCCCGATGGCGATGGATTTGTTACAAGCACACAAGGCTCATATACCCTTGGCGAAGATGTCGAGATGGGGGGCTTGGTGGGAGAAGAGGACAACACGGATTTCCCCCAATATTCCTATTCCGGAACCGACGGCGAAGATGCGACCTACTTCACATGGGACACAGATATCGATTATTCATACATAAAAACCCAGATTGAAAAAGGCGAAGCAAGGCTTGAAAGAGCAACCGTTTCGGTTTTGGTTAACGAACCTAGCTTGACCGAGCAACGCCGAGAAGAATTAACAAATCTTATTTCAAAAAGCGTAGACATAGAACCCGACCTTATATTCGTTTCCGGCTTCAACTTTGAAGTTGCCGACGAAGATGATTCGTTGGAATTCGGCAATATAACACAAGTAGCTATTATAGGAGGCATAAGCTTTGCGGGTCTGCTTATAATTGGATTGATATTGTTCCTCTTGTTGAGAAGAAGAGCCAAAAAAGCGGCAGAACAAGCAGAGATAGACAGTCAATTGGAATTTGAACGAAACAAAAAAGAGATCGAAGATTATAAACGTCAACTAACGGCAGATGCTTTGGCAACCGAAAACCCGACAAACGATGCAATAGTTGAAGAGATAAGAGATTTTGCAAAAGGAAATCCGGAAATAACTGCAAATCTCCTAAGATCTTGGCTTAAGGAGGGGGATTAATAATGGCTGAAAGAAACGCAACAAAAAAGTTAAGCCCTATAAAGAGGGCGGCTGCGGTAGTTGTTGCACTGGGCGCCGCAAACGCTTCAGAAGTCTATAAACATCTTTCAGAAGAGGAAATTGAGCTTTTATCGATAGAGGTTGCGCAGCTTAACAGGCTGTCTCCCGACGAGATGCAGGTTATAGTGGATGATTTCTACGGGCTTTGCGTAACCCAAAAAGTTATAGAGGATGGCGGAGTTCTCTATGCAAAAAACATTCTTGAAAAAGCATTCGGAGCGGAGCTTGCCAACGAATATATGCAAAGAATTTCGCAATCGATGCAAAGCAAATCGTTTGAATTTTTAAGAAAAGCTTCCCCGAAAAACATTCTAATGATGATCCAAAACGAACATCCGCAAACCATTGCGTTTGTGCTTTCATACACAAGGCCGGACCAAGCTTCCAAAATTCTTTCGGAAATTCCGAAAGCGGTTCAACTCGACGTTATAAAGAGAATAGCTAATCTCGATAGCGTTTCCCCCGATTTTATCAACATCGTTGAAAAAGTTTTGGAACGCAAGTTCTCGGCAGTTGTGTCGTTCGATATGACCAAGATCGGCGGCGTAAACTATGTTGCGGATATCATCAACCATTCCGATCGCTCAACCGAGAAATACATATTCGACGAACTCGGGAAAACCGATCCCGAACTTTCCGAAAACATCAGAAAACTCATGTTCGTATTCGACGATATCACGATGCTGGACGATATGTCTATCCAAAGAGTTCTGCGTGAAGTTGACCGCCAAGACCTTGCAATTGCAATTAAAGGTTCAAGCGAAGACGTTAAAAACTTGCTTCTCTCGAACATCTCGTCGAGGGTTAAAGACGGAATTCTTGAAGATATCCAATACCTCAGAAACGTTCGCCTTAAAGACGTTGAGGAAGCCCAACAAAAGATTGTTGGCATCATAAGGCGTCTTGAAGAAGAAGGAGAAATCGTCATATCTCGTGGAGGCGAGGAGGATGTTATAATTGCCTAGGTTATACAGAGGTGTCGAATACACAGCCGAGATGGACAGCGTTAAGATACCCGACCTTACGATTAAGCCTTCAAAACAACAGCTCGAACAACAGCAACAAGAGCTGGAGGAACAGCAACTTGCAGAACAAACAAATAGCGAGTTGCAACAACAAGTTGTAGAACCTGTCGCAGAACCCGAACCTATCGAGCTTACCGAACAAGAGCTTAAAGAACTTTTTAAGCAGGAGTTTGACCAACTATATAAACAAGAAGAGCAAAAGCTTGAACAACAAAAACAGCAAGCTATCGAAACCGCAGTTAAACAAGAGGTTGAAAAAGCGGTTAAAATAGCGGTTGAACAGGCGACAGCGGAAGCTTCCGAAAGGGCATATGAAAACTCGTTTGCAAAACGGCAACAAGAGCTTTCGAAAAGCCTTGAACACATCGACAACACGTTGCAACAAATTCAAATATGTCACCGTGAGTTTTTGGAAAAACACGCAGTTGAGCTTAAATATCTAGCGGTCGACATAGCGGAAAAATTCATTTTAAACAAGATTAACGAAAACGATGAACTGCTTAAAAAGTTGGTTCTCGAAGCGGTTGTCGAGGTTAAAAATTCTTCATGGTTAAACATAGAACTTTCAAGCAGTTTATCGACACTTATCGACAGCATAAAGGAAGAACTCGATGTTAAGGGCTATAAAGGAAGAACAACCGTTACGACCAAGCTTGACGACACGGGGCTTATCCGAGTGACCGGCGAAGAAAGCACCGTTGATGCCGGAATTGCGGCACAAGCCGAAAATTTGAGAGATCTTTTCGAGCAATACGACAAAGGAATAAAAAGCAATTTATAGCCAAACTATCAAGCAAAACAAACGCCGTTAAGAGGGGTAGCGATGGATAAAATAAATATTGATGAGCTACTGGACAGTTCGCCATACAGACAGATTGTAACGTTTTCCGACCTTAAGGTACACCAAGGAAAGATCAGCAAAATCCAAGGGATGACAATCGAAGTTACCGGGCTTATGAGCAGCATAGGCGATGTGTGCAACGTCATACTTAAAAACGGCAAAGATAAACTTGTTTGCGAAGTAGTTGGAATTTCGGGAAACAAAACATACCTTATGCCATATAAAGAAACCGATGATTTGGGATATGGCTATTCGGTGGTTAACACCGGAAGAAAACTAACCCTCAACGTTTCGGACGAGCTTCTCGGAAGAACGATTGATGCCCTTGGAAACCCTATCGACAACAAGGGCGATATAAAGGTTGAAAAAACTATATTAACGGGCGGAGTTTCCTCCAATCCCCTCGACAGACCCCCAATAAACGATGTTATAGAACTTGGCGTTAAAGCAATTGATTCGCTAATAACGGTAGGCAAAGGACAAAGAATTGGGATTTTTGCGGGTTCAGGCGTTGGAAAAAGCACCTTGATGGGAACGATTGCCCGAAACGTAACGGCGGATCTAAACGTTATTGCGCTAGTTGGCGAACGTGGGCGAGAGGTTGTCGAGTTTATAAATCGAGACCTTGGTGAAGAGGGGCTTAAACGCTCGGTTCTCGTCGTTGCAACGTCGGATCAACCGGCGATGATGCGATATAAATGCGCTCAAACAGCAACAGCTATTGCGGAATATTTTCAACAACAGGGCAAAGATGTTTTGTTGATGATGGACAGCCTAACAAGATTTGCGATGACCCAACGAGAGATCGGCTTGAACGCCGGCGAAGCTCCCGTTGCAAGGGGATATACCCCCTCGATATACTCGGCGCTTCCGAAACTTTTGGAACGTTCCGGAAACTTTGAAAAAGGTTCGATAACCGGAATATACACCGTTCTTGTTGAGGGCGATGATCCAAACGAACCGGTTGCCGACACCGTTAGAAGCATCATCGATGGACATATATTGTTGTCTAGGGATATAGCCGCAAAGGCGCATTATCCGGCTATCGATATACTTAACAGCCTAAGCCGACTTATGGCGACGATAGCTTCCCCGAAACATAAGGAACTCGCCAACAAATGCAGAAACCTTATGTCGCTCTATAAGGAGAAGGAAGACCTTATCTCTATTGGAGCATACAAAACAGGAACAAACCCAAAGCTCGACGCCGCAATATCCCGCATCGACAGGATAAACGATTTTTTGAAACAGGACACCCACGAAAAATACAGTCTTGAGCAGACGTTGGAGCTGATGGAACAGGCGCTAAACTAGGAGAAAAAGCATGAAACCATTTAAATTCACACTCGACAAAGTGTATGAATATAAAACGCAAATTCTCGACACCGAAAAAAACAAACTTGCGTTGTTGCAAAAAGAACGAGACACATTGATAGAACAACTTGAAAAAGCACAGATGGATAAACAACTTCATCAAGAGGAGTTTCAAAAAAAACAGGTTGTAGGGGTTAATGGAGTAGAGATAAGTTCTTATAAATATATCCTTGACAACATAACAAACCAGATAGAAGCTTTAAATAAATTTCTGGCAACTGCAGAAGAAAAAGTTGCCATACAGCTGAAGGTTGTAACAAGGTCGTCTCAAGAAGTTTCGGGATATGAGAAGCTTGAAGAAAAACAACACGACCGACATTTCAAGCTTGAAAAACGAGAAACCGAGAACGACATACTGGAATTTGTCACCCTCTCACAAGCAAGTAGCCACCGATAATCGGTGTTATACTTAATAAATATTTTTAAACGAACGGAGGTGAAAAAAAGTGAATCAAACCAATATCGGCATCGAAAACATAGCGATACAGGATTTTAGAGCGATGATGGCCGGAACCGGCACAAGCGTTATCGATGGGCAAACGGCGTCGTCAAATCCATTTTTTGCGATGATAAGCCAACTTATGAGCACAGCGAATAAAGACCAAGAGTTGCTCGACAAGGCGGAACAACTGCTAGCAGAGGATGCGAACCTTGATATGGGGTTAATTAACCAACTGTCAGCGCTACTCGGTATAACAAATCCGTTTGCACATTCCGAAAAAAACTTTGATATAAGCGCTAAGCAAAACGAAGTTTTGACGGGAATAATCAACACGAAGGATATGCAAACGACCGTCACACAGCAAAACAGTTCAGCGTTTAACGACCAAGAGATGTTTATAAACAACGAAGCTATCAAACAAAAGCTGGGGTTTATAAATATTAAATCCGAAAAAACCGTTAACACCGAAGGGCTTAAAACGTTGGTTCAAACAGAAGGCAACTTTATTAGGTTTACGGCGCAAACGAGAAAAGACCTAGAAAACAACCTTGAACAAAGTTCCTCCAACGCATCGGATCTTTTAGCTAGCACGATGAAAACGGAAGCAGGGGAACATCTTTTCGAGAAAAAACTCGGAAATCTAGCCAACGCACCGGCGCTTCAAGATCAAATTGCAAACGGCATAAAAGAAAACCTGTCGCTTTCAAAAACCGAATTTACCATCAAACTGCATCCCGAAAGTCTCGGCGAGATAACCGTTAAACTAATCGATGAAGACGGAACAAAAACTCTTCAGATTATGACGGCGGCGGCAAAAACCGCAGGGCTTATCAACGATGAAATAAACGGATTAAGGGAAGCTTTAAGACCGATGAACATCGAAGTTAAAGACACCGTTGTTGCAACTTCAAGTTCTTCAGAAAGCCAACTTCAACAGTTTGATATGTCGGGTCAAAATTTCTTTAACCGACAAAACCAAAACGGAAACTCTTCGCATAGTCAAATGCAGGGTCAAGAATCCGAACTCGAGGCCGAACCTGAACAAACTGTAGACCTTGGAAATCTAAGCGTTTACGTTTAGCAAAAAATTATTAGCCCTATGAAAGGAGAAAACAAAAATGGAAAGCCAAAATATTGGAAGCACCTATGGTGTGCAAACAACAAGAAGCACCTCGGCGTTTGAAGACAATTCGTTGCTCGATCCCGATGCCTTCTTAAACCTAATGATAGCTCAGATGCAAAACCAAGACTTCACCGACCCGATGGACGATAGCCAGATGATAAGCACGATGGCGGATTTCTCCAACGCACAGTTGATGCAGGAGATGGCGTCTTATTCCAAAACAAACTATGCAATGTCGCTTATCGGAAGAGAAGTAACCGCTATGGCGAGCGATTCCGAAGGATATGTTGGGGTTATAACCGGCGTGGTTGAACAGATGATGATGGTTGATGGCGAATACTATCTATATGTAAACGGAGTTCGTGTCAGCATGGATCAAGTGAGTTCAATCGGAACGATTCCACAAGCCGGCGGCGTTGACACCGAAGGCCTTATGGAGGATATAACCGATCTCGTTAAAGAACTAATCGAAGCTTCAAAACCAACAGAACAACCCGACACCTCGACCGAAGGAACCGAAGACAGCGGAGTGGTTGAAGAAAGCGGAGATGTTTCAGACAACACCGAAACCGAAACCGGTGGAACTGCGGGAGAAACCGAATCAGAGGGAGCGACAACGGGCGAAACAACAACCGAAACAAGCGAGACAACAGCAACTATCTAGCAGAATACAAAATTGAGGAGACAATCTAAACATGGATGATTTTAAAATAAATCTATATAACCCCTTGATTGTCGGAAGCCCTCGCAACATACAAGATGTTGTTCAAAGACCTTCAAACAAACCAACCGATGGTGAATTTGGAGAGATTCTTAACAAGCAGATAGAAAACAGCAATAACATAAATTTTTCTAAACACGCAGCATCAAGGGTTGCCGAAAGGGATATAGAGATATCAGAAAACGGTATGGAACGGTTAAGCAAAGGGATCGAGATAGCGAGCGAAAAAAAGCTTAATGATGCATTGATTCTCGTAGACAGAACCGCTTTTATCGTAAACATTCCAACAGGCACAGTTATCACTGCAAAGGATAACAACAGCATAGAACCAACAATTTTTACAAACATTAACGGAACCGTTATTGTATAAGCCGGTCCTTTCTGGAGGCTTACGGTATCCCGACTGACAGACGGATACCATGACGGACAACCAGTTCCAAAAGGAGATAACATGAATAGAGCAATGTTTTCCGGTGTTGCCGGCCTTAAGGCACACCAAGTAAAGATGGACGTAATCGGAAACAACATCGCAAACGTTAACACGTTTGGATATAAAGCTCAAAGAGCGGTATTCAGCGATGTCTACTACCAAACACTAACAGGAGCTTCCGCTCCAAACGCTCAACAGGGCGGAACAAACCCATCGAGCGTTGGTTATGGTTCATCCCTTTCCGCAATTCAAACCCAAATGAGCACCTCGAGTATGCAAACGACAGGATTTGGCCTCGACGTTGCAATTCAAGGCGAAGGATTTCTTCAAGTTCAAGACGGTGGCGGAAATATATTCTACACAAAAGCAGGTATGCTAAACATCGACTCGGCGGGTAACCTTATCGACGTTAAGGGCAACTTTGTCCTCGGCGCAGATGCGGCAGGAAACCCCGGCGAAAATCTTATAAACTTGTTGAACGGTTTGGGAACAGTTCCCCCAACACCATCGTCGACAACCAACACTATTAACAACATACCGTTCACCGTGAGTGCTAGCACCCCTTCGGCAGATGGTAACGTTGCAATGAGCTTTACGGCAAGTAACAGCGTTCCGGCAGGTGCGGATCTTCAAGTTGAAATATCGGAAACAGGATCAATTAGCGTTCTTTTAAATCCAAGTTCAACATGGACAGATCTTGCTTCCCTTAGCGCAGACATAAACGCCGCTATCACAAACGAACTCGGCGGACAACCTCATCCGGGCGGAAACTTCACGATAAGCGGAGCATCTTTCCCCGGCGCTCTTACCGGCGAACAGATAACCGGAGTTGCCGGCGGAACCGATGTTGGAGAATTTACAAACAACAGCTTTTTCGGTGGCATAATGATGGTTGAAGAGGTAAGCACAGGGTTTACCGGAACAGGCAACACAACTATGAGCGCAGTTCGTGTTGCAGGCCCTCCTGAAGCTTGGAACGTGACGATGAATATAGGCGGCACAGCATATACGGGAACTATTGAAGATGGAGTTCAATCTAATTCGCTTCTTTTGAAAAACGGAACGGGTGATGATTATATCCAAGTTTCCAATCCAAAGTTTGATGCTATGGAAGCTCAGTTTCCGGGCGGCGCAGGAACAACAGCAAATGCACCCGAAACAGCAACCGCAACACCCTCCGTACCCTCGGAAAACCTAGGTCTTGGAACACAGATGTTCTCGCTCCAAGGCGGAACAGAGGGCGGCCCTGTAACGCTAGACCAACTTAGCAACATCACGATAGGTTCGGATGGTTCGGTAACGTTTACCCACGACTATTTCGGAATTCAAGTCGGCGGACAGATCTCGCTCGCAAACTTCGCAAATCCATCGGGTCTTCAACTTTCGGGCGACAACTACTTTATCGAAACGGTAAACTCGGGCGCTCCGGTTCATGCAGAACCCGGCCTCGACGGCACAGGCGCATTAAAGAGCAGTTCGCTCGAGATGAGCAACGTCGACCTTTCGGAACAGTTCGCAGATATGATTACAACCCAAAGGGGATTCCAAGCAAACTCGAGAATCATAACGGTTACCGACACAATGCTTGAAGAGCTTATAAATCTTAAGAGATAACATAGTCTCCACCTTCGGTGGAGCCATTGGAAATACTACTTGCCTCGCTTCGCTCGGCATTTTGCACCTGCGGTGCAAAAACCGTAGTATTTCTATAGTCTTTAGCTTAGCGTATTTTTCTATAGTCTCCACCTTTGGTGGAGCCATTGGGAATACTACTTGCCTCGCTTCGCTCGGCATTTTGCACCTGCGGTGCAAAAACCGTAGTATTTCTATAGTCTTAACCTTAACCTTAGTTTTAGTCTATGTTTGGGGAATCGAAAATTCCCCTTCATAGGAAAGCGAAAAAGCTTTTGTTTTTTCGTTTTCCTATGATATTTAATAAAAAATCAATATAACAATAACGAGGAGTTTAAAACATGATTGTGTTAACAAAACTTGATGGCTCGGAATTTATCTTAAACTGCGATTTAATCGAAACAATCGAAGAAAAACCCGACACAACTATTCGCCTAACGACAAAATCGTTTTATATCGTTCGTGAAAATCTTCAAGAGATAACATCAAAAGTTGTTGACTATCGAAGAAGCTACAACATCCAGATTGGAAAATAGAGATTTATTACAGATACTAGATACAGCGATATGCAAAGGCATAACCAACGGAAAGGGTATTTTTTAAATGGAAAAAGGAAAAAAAGGCAAAAAAGGCGGTAAGGTTGGGAAAAAATCTATTGATATAGCGTCTATTATAGGTATAGTAGCTGCTATCGGAATGGTTTTTTTCGGAATCCTGATAAAACAGGAAGATTCAGGCGCTTTTGTCGTAGTTACAACAAACCTAGGAAACTTTTTCGATATCTCGAGCGTATTTATCGTTATCGGCGGAACTATAGGCTGTTTGATGCTTATGTATCCTCTCGGACATTTTGCGCTAATCCCGAAACATCTTTTTATGATATTTATGCCGGCGCAATACGAACCGAAAAAATATATCCAAATCGTTGTTGATTGCGCAAAAAAGGTTAGAACTTCGGGGCTTCTTTCTCTTGAGGAAGATATTAAAAACATCGACAATTCTTTTATGAAACACAGCATCCAGATGATTGTCGATTCAACCGATCCCGATGATGTTAAAAGCCAGCTCGAAGCTTGGATGGAACACGTTGAAGAACGCCATCTCCAAAGCGTTGATTTTTATATGAAAGGCTCTGCTGTTGCTCCGGCTTTCGGAATGATAGGAACTCTTATCGGGCTTATAAATATGTTATCCCAACTCTCCGACGTTGCAACGGTTGGGCCAAACATGGCGGTTGCTCTTATAACAACGTTCTATGGTTCGTTTCTCGCAAACGTTATCTTTATACCGATAGCAAATAAACTTGAAGTTCGACATGAAGAAGAGCTGCTTTGTATGACGTTGATATATGAAGGGGTCAAGGCGATGCAATCGGGCGAAAACCCGAAACTTATCGAAGAAAAACTTTTACATATGTTGCCCGAATTTAAAAGGGTTACAAAAGGCAAAAAAGGCAAGGCAAAGAAAGGCGCAGGCGACGCAGAGTAACATAATATTTGTGCTACTTTAAGTTGTTAAGAAAGGTAACAGGTAGATGGCTAAAAAGGGAAAAGGTAGTTCCGGTAGCGGTTCGTCTTGGATAAATACATACGCCGACGTTGTCACTCTTTTGTTGACATTTTTCGCTGTGCTTTTAAGTATTTCGAGTACCAATGAAGATAAATTTAACGCTCTTATAAAATCTATGCAAAATTTACCGCAAGAAACGCTTGAGGAGATTATAGGAAATGTAAGCGACCAACCGGAGGAAGAGGATGCGGAAAATTCGGGATTGACCGAGATGGACGAACTGTATCTGTTGCTTAAAGGCTACTATTCGGAAAATAGCTCTTTTATCGATATTCAAAAGATGGGCGAGGTTATCTATATAAGATATAACAGCTCGATATTCTTCGAACCCGACCAATACATATTGTTGCCGTCGAGCTATCCGATTCTCCAAAACACCGCCGAGGGGCTAACAGCATATCAAGAAAACATAAGAATGGTTAATATCTTGGGATTCACGGCGACGATCGACAACGGAAGATATTGGATGCTATCGGCAGAACGTGCCGCCGTTGTTGCATCATACTTCAACTATGACGCAGGCTTTCCAGATAACAAACTAACGGTTATAGGCTATGGCAACCAATACCCTGTTGCGAGCAACGACACAGCGGATGGAATGCGACAAAACAGGCGTGTTGAACTTATCATAGTTGGAACAGACAGCGACGAAACGTTTGATGTTAACGAAGCGTTGCAACAACTATATGGACCGGGAGCGGATGGTTCGTTGCCGTCCGACGCAAGCTCCGCAATACCATCGGCCGACACAGCAACACCGGCGGTCGACACAGCAACACCGGCGGTTTCAACGGGATAAAACAAAGCAAGCTATAAAAAAGGGATAAACATTTAATATTAAATTTAGTTAAAAGGGGGGATGTTTTTTGTCGGGTGCTCTATCGCAATCGCAAATAGACGAACTGTTAAATCGGATGCGTGGTGGTTCGACCGAAGAATCGGAAAAAACCCCGGTTATAAAAAAATATGATTTCTATTCGCCTAAAAAATTCACCAAAGATCAACTCAATTCACTAACAACGTTGTTTGAAACCTATGCTCGAAACTTAGACATCTTGTTGACAAACCTAACACACACCGTTACCGAGATAACGGTGACCGGGATTGAAGAGATACGTTATAATGAATTTAACAACTCTTTGCCCGAAATGTCGCTTATCAGCCTTGCGACTATCGATCTTGAAAAGATGGATTATAGCGGTTCGTTGATAATGACTCAGTTTCCAACAAACTATGGGTTCTATCTTATTAATAGGGTTCTAGGTGGCAACGAGATAGCAAAGATAGCCGAACGAGATTTCACCGAGATTGAACTGGCTATACTGCATTCGATTTTTGAGAGTGTTGCGGAAAATATGACTAGTTCATGGGAGCAATATTTTCAAAACGCCGTTAATCTTCAAAGCGTTGAAACAAACGGAAGAATGTTGCAGGTTTTTTCTCCACAGGATATAATGGTTCTAGTGTCGATAGAAGTTAAAGACGAACTATTCACAGGAACGGTAAACGTTTGTATGCCGGCGGAAAATCTTGAAAACCTAATCGAAAGCTCCAACGTCAAACTTTCGAGAACTGTTAAACAACAAGATCCCGAACGAGAACAAATTAAAAAAGACTTGGTGTTCGATTACCTTAAAACATCGGATGTTCATATCGAAGCAATTCTTGAAAAGAGCAAGATGGAGATATATGATCTAGCGTCGTTGCAAGCAGGGGATGTTGTTGTGTTGAACAAACGATACGACAGCAACATCGAAATTGAACTAGAGGGAATACCTTGGTGCACAGCAAAGCTTGGGGAATCCCACAACAACAAAGCTTTTAAAATAGTCGAATTAATAAATAATGAGAAAAATGAGGGGTAGATTTTGGAAAAGAACAATATAAACTTAACTCCTGAAGAACTTGATACTATTGGAGAGATAATGAATATAAGCATGGGCTCTTCCGCCACTGCTATATCCAAAATGCTTGACAAACAAGTGACGATAACAACGCCGAGTATCAAGCAAGATGCTTTCGACCATTTTGACAGCACAGAGCTAGAACCGGCTATGGTTGTCAAGATAAAATATGTCGAGGGAATCACGGGTTCAAACGTCACAATACTTCGCCGCCGAGATATCCAAATAATGCTTGATATCTTGATGGGTAATGAGGATTCCGACCCTGATGAACAAGCTGAATTTGATGATATGAGCATGAGCGCAGCTTGCGAAATCATGAACCAGATGATGGGCGCTTCCGCAACGGCACTTTCAAAAGTTTTTGCGATGCCGATTAATATATCGACCCCCGAGGCGACGTTGGTTGACAACATCGACGCAGACGTTGCAAGAGGGCTTTTTGATATCGAACCGGACACATCGATAGTTGCAGTTTCGTTTAATCTTGTCATCAAAGATGTTATGAACACGATGTTTGTTAGCTTTTTGACGGTTGATCTTGCAAAGAGAATAGCAAACAAAGTTAACGGAAAAGAAGATGCTTTTGATGATCTGTTCCCCGAAACGACAGCGGAGGAAAAAGCTCCTGAACAAGCAGAAGAACCAGTTGTCGAACCAGCTCCGGTAGCAGAACCAGTTCCGGTGGCGGCTCCTGTTCCGGTGGCGGCTCCTGTTCCGGTGGCGGCTCCTGTTCCGGTGGCGGCACCAGTTCCGGTGGCGGCTCCTGTTCCGGTGGCGGCTCCTGTTCCGGTGGCGGCTCCTGTTCCGGTAGCGGCTCCTGTTCCGGTAGCAGTTCCCCAACCGACAGCACCCACACAGCCGGTTCAATACACAACGGCGGCGGCGCAACCGCAGACGATACAGATGCCGTTAAAAACAGCCGAATTCCCGAGCTTCACCGAAGGCGTTCAAAACGATCTTCTCGCAAACATCAAAAATATGCAACTCCTCATGGGAGTACAGCTTGAAATTTCGGTCGTTATTGGGCGAGCTAAACAAAAAATTAAGGATGTTTTAGAGTTTGGGCAAGGAACTGTGGTCGAGCTTGACAAGCAAACCGGCGTGCCGGCAGAGATTATAGTTAACGGTCAACTCTTAGCATATGGCGACATCATTGTTGTCGGAGATAATTTCGGAATTAGAATAACCGAGATTGTCGGAACAAAAGAACTATTAAGCACAATAGAAAATAATAAATAATTTGGAGGTTTAAAATTATTATGTACAAAATACTTATCGTTGACGATGCAGGATTTATGAGAAAGATGGTTCAAACCAATCTAACAAAAGCAGGTTACACCGATTTCGTAGAAGGCGAAGATGGCGCACAGGCTGTTTTGCTTTATGAAGAACATAAACCCGACCTCGTTATTCTAGACATCACGATGCCAAACCTAGATGGTATCGGCGCTCTAAAAGAGATTAAATCAAAACATCCCGATGCTAAAGTTGTTATGTGTTCCGCTATGGGTCAAGAATCTATGGTTATGGAAGCTATTGGTTTGGGCGCTCTTGATTTCATCGTTAAACCTTTTAATCCCGATAGAATCATCCAAACAGTTACAAAAATACTTCCGCTTTAATCAACAGTAAAGGAACTTTTCGATGACTAACACGTCTTTCGACATTTTTTCGATAATGTTTACCGCCGTTGTTGTCCTTGGGGTGTTTGTCCTCACCTACTATGCAACAAGGTTCATAGCAAAAAGCTATGGCGGTGGTTCGTTTTTAAGCAAAAACAGTAACATCAAGATTATCGAAAGAGTAGCTCTCGGAAAACAGCAAAGCCTTATAATTGCAAAGGTTGCAAATAGATATATCCTTCTTGGCGTAACGGCAGATAATATCCAAAAACTCGAAACATTAGACGAAGATCAACTGGTTGCGTTAACATCGGAAACCGAGAACGAGACAAAGCAAAGTTTTTTGTCGGTGTTGCTTAACAATATGAACAACGATAAAAAAACCGAGCAATCAAACGAATTTGAGGAAACCGAATATGACGACAAAACTTAAAACTAAAGCGATATGTTTTAAACAAGCGTTGACAAAATCAAACGTTTTAAAATTCGTTTTGATATTTTGTTTGCTTGCACTGATAGCTGTTTTATTCCTACCCAAAACGTTTGCCGAATCCTTGACAATCGATATCGGAACAGGCGAAGATGGGTTTGAAATGGGAAGCTTGGAGCTTTTGTTTCTTTTTGCGTTTTTGGCGCTCGCTCCTTCGCTTTTGATAATGGTCACAAGTTTCACAAGGATTTCGATTGTTCTATCGTTTGTCAGAAATGCAATAGGCCTTCAACAAACGCCGCCAAACCAAATTATAGTCGGGCTTGCGTTGTTTCTGTCGCTATTCATTATGGCTCCGATAATCGAAGATATAAACGAAACGGCGATAACGCCATACATGAACGACGAGATAACCCAAGAGGAAGCTTTAGAGGCTATCCAACTTCCGCTTAAAGAATTTATGCTTAAACAAACCGAACCGGAAGATCTTAATTTGTTTCTTTCGCTTTCGGGGGATACATACGCTTTTGACGACTTCACAACCCAAAATCTTCTGGGTATAGGGATAGAGGTCGTTATTCCGGCTTTTATAACAAGCGAGCTTAGCCGAGCGTTCACGATAGGTTTTCTTTTGTTTTTGCCGTTCCTCGTTATCGACATGATAGTAGCAAGCACCCTTATGTCGATGGGTATGGTTATGCTTCCGCCAACCATGATTTCGTTGCCGTTTAAGATTATGCTTTTTGTTATAGCGGATGGTTGGAACTTGATAATGGATATGCTAGTTACAAGCGTTTATCGGTTGATTAACTGACAAGGAGGGAACAGGTTATGGAACAAGGCGAAATACTCGACATTTTTCGAGCCACTATCTTGCTAATTCTACAACTCGCAGGCCCAATACTCTTGGTTAGTATCTCGATGGGTCTTTTGATATCTATTTTCCAAGCCGCAACCCAAATCCATGAACAAACGCTAACATTTGTTCCAAAGCTTTTTGTTATCGCTCTTGTTCTGATCGTGGCGGGTTCTTGGATGTTGACAAAAATAATGGATTTTTTTCAATATTTAATTTCAGTTATGATAGGTCTTTGACGGATGAATATTGATATTCTGTTTCATGAACTCCAACTTTTTATGTTGGTTTTTGCAAGAGCAGGGGGAGTGATTTTTTTAAACCCTCTTTTTGCTCGCCGAAATGTTCCGGCTCAAATTAGGGTAGCTTTGGTTTTTTGGTTGGCTGTTCTTATAACGCCGATGTTAACCGCCGGTTCAAACAGCGGACTTTCGGATTTCTCTCTTATTGTCCTTTTGATAAAAGAACTGACGCTGGGTTTGGTTTTGGCGTATGTGTTCCAATTCTTCTATTATCTTTTGTTCACCGCCGGCGACATTATCGACCTCGGTTTTGGGCTTTCGATGGCAAAAGCATTCGACCCCTCAACAAGCATAAGTTCTTCGATGTCGGGAAATTTGTTTCAGATAGTTTTTATTCTTTATTTCTTTGTGGCGGATTGCCACCTAACCTTTATTAAACTAATCGTTTCAAGCTTTGGCATAATAGAAGCCGGAAGTTTAACGTTTGGTCCGGAGGTTTGGGCATATGTGATAGATTTGTTTTCCGGAATATTCCTGCTTATCATGCAGATAACATTGCCGTTTGCGGCGGCAACGTATATCTTGGAGATATCGATAGGGGTTTTGATGAAACTCATTCCTCAAATAAATGTTTTCGTTATAAACTTTCAGTTTAAAGTTTTTCTTGGAATAATATCGTTGTTCTTGTTTGCCGAACCGCTAACGGCGTTTCTTTTTAACTATGTTGAAGCGATGTTTGAAACTTTAAGCGACACGGTTAGGCAGTTTGGCTAAAGGGTTGAGGTTTAAATTATGGCGGGTGAAAAAACTGAAAAGGCGACTCCTAAGCGACGACAGGAGGAACGAAAAAAGGGCAACGTCCTTGTAAGCCGTGAGGTTGTGAGCATCGCTTCCCTCGTTGCTGTGTTCGCCGCTTTAAGCATATTTTTGCCGTCAAACGTTGAGACGATTGTCGACTATCTAGAAAAATTTTTCACGATGGGTGCGGCGGTCACCGACCTTTCGATAGAAAACCTCGGGGTTATTTTAATCGATGCCGCTATCTTGTTTATAATAGTTGCAATTCCCATTCTTTTGGTGGCGGCGGTAACAAACATCGTTGTCACGATGGCGCAGACCAAAATGCTTTTTTCGACAAAAGCTTTTGCATTTAAAGCGGAAAAGCTTAACCCCATTAGTGGAATTAAAAAGATGTTTGCGCTAAGAAGTTTTGTTGAACTGATTAAATCTGCTTTAAAGATCGTTATATTGGTGTATATAATCTATGGCGTAATGGATGAAGAGCTTTTCTTACTTCCAAGGCTTTTTGACATGACCCCAATGCAGGCGATGGCACGGACGGGGGAGATCATCCTTGATATCGTTATCCGTGTTGGAATAATATTTGCTTTTTTAGCGGGGATTGATTATCTCTATCAATGGTGGGAATATGAAAAACAACTTCGCATGAGCAAACAAGACATTAAAGATGAATACAAACAGATGGAGGGCGATCCGCAGGTTAAAGGGCAGATTCGTTCGCTCCAACAAAAAAGGGCGAGACAACGCATGATGCAAAACGTTCCCGAAGCCGACGTTGTCATAAGAAACCCAACCCACTATGCGGTAGCGCTGCGGTATGATCGAGAAAAAGACCATGCGCCGATAGTGGTAGCAAAAGGAACGGATTTCGTGGCTCTCAAGATAATTGAGGTAGCGGAAGCCCACGATATCTTTATAACCGAAAATAAACCGCTGGCAAGAGCATTGTATGAGAACGTTGAACTCGAGACATACATTCCTTCCGAATACTATCAACCGATAGCGGAAGTGCTTGCGTTTATGTATAATCTTAAAAAAACGGAGGGGGAAAAGTAGCGTGAAGGTACTTAACAACAGTGTTGCGGTAATAGTTATGTTGATAGTGGCGTTTTTGATAATTCCGCTTGAACCGGCTATTTTAGATTTTATGTTTATCTTAAATCTAGCGCTTGCGTTAATTATTCTTCTAACAACAATGTATATCAAAGATGCATTGGAACTTTCTATCTTTCCTTCCCTTCTTCTAATAACAACGCTTTTTAGGCTAGTTCTTAATATATCCTCAACTCGTTCAATCCTTTCGAGAAACGGTTATGCCGGCGAAGTTATCGCAACGTTTGGCGAATTTGTTATAAGGGGCGACGTTGTCGTCGGTCTTGTTATATTCTTGATCATCGTTTTAGTTCAGTTTCTCGTTATAACAAAGGGTGCTGAAAGGGTGGCGGAGGTTAGCGCAAGGTTCACGCTAGACGCTATGCCGGGCAAACAGATGGCTATCGATGCCGACTTAAGCTCGGGGCTTATCGATGAAGAACAAGCAAGGGAAAGGCGAAACAAGATCCAACGTGATGCCGACTTTTTCGGAGCGATGGACGGTGCTTCAAAGTTCGTTAAGGGCGATGCGATTATATCTATCGTTGTAACGCTAATAAACCTTATCGGCGGTGTCGTCATAGGATTTATGAGCGGAACGGGCGATTTTAACACAATAATAAACACATATGCAATCTCAACGGTTGGCGACGGGTTGATGAGCCAGATACCGGCTCTTCTCATCTCGGTTGCAACCGGTATGATAGTAACTCGTTCGGCGAGCGAAAGCAACCTTAACCTTGATGTTATCAAACAGTTCACCTCGCAACCGACAGTTTTGATTATAGCAGGTTGTTCGTTGCCGTTTTTGATGTTTATCGGATTTCCGCCGGTCCAGCTTCTTTCGATATCAATTTTGCTGGTAGCTCTCGGAATATTCATAGTTCGCAAAAACAGACTTGAACTCGCCAAGATAGACGATATCCCGACCACGCAACAAGAGATCACGAGCGAAGTTAGCTATTATAAAAATATCGATAATATATTTGGGCTGTTAAACGTCGACCCAATTAATGTGCAGGTTGGATATAGCCTTTTGCCGCTAGTCGATGAATCGAGCGGAGGAAACTTCCTTGACCGTGTTGTAATGCTCAGAAAACAGTTTGCCGACACTATGGGGATGGTTGTCCCACATTTAAGGCTAACCGACAGCAGCGAGATCAACCCCAACCAATACCAGATTAAGCTTCGTGGTGAAACGGTTGCGACCGGTGAGGTTTTGGTGGACCACTTTTTGGGGTTAGCCTCGGATGAATTTATCAAGCTTAACGCTATCGAAGGTATAGAAACGGTTGAACCGGCGTTTGGAATGCCGGCAAAATGGATAAGCGAAGATAAAAAACTCCATGCCGAAGCGATGGGCTTCACGCTAATCGATCCAACCTCGGTTATAGTCACCCACCTTTCGGAGGTTATTAGAATCCATGCCGACGAACTCTTAACAAGGCAGGAAGTCAAGAGGTTGGTTGAAAACCTCAAACGTTATAACCAAGATGTTGTAGACGATATTATCCCAAGCATTGTAACGATAAACGATCTCCAACGAGTTCTTAGAATGTTGCTTAAAGAGGGTATTCCTATCCTTGACCTTGAGATTATCCTTGAAACGATGAGCGAATATAACTCAACGATTAAAGATAACGATATGTTGGTTGAATATGTTCGCCATGCTCTTAAGAGAACGATAAGCCAACATTTCTCGGAGGCAGGACAGCTTAAGGTTATAAGCCTAGACAACAGCGTTGAAGAACTTATTATAAGCAACCTTAAAAAGATAGACGGCGGAACATATATCAACCTCACCCCCGACGTTATCCAAAGCATAATGAAAAACACCAAAGACCAGATAGACAAGATAAGCAAACTCGTGCAGACCCCAATCATATTAACCTCGCCTTTTGTAAGGATTTATTTCAAAAAGTTGATAGACCAGTTCTATCCAAATGTTGTGGTTCTGTCGCTTAACGATCTTGATGCACAAACTAACATCCAAGCTCTTGGCATCATATCGTCATAAATGATCGAAAGGAGGTCGCAACGTGTATAATGCGTATAAAACAAAGGCTTATGAAATCGAAAGCATAGAGCTTGAAGATGCCCATGAGACGATGATAAAATATAAGCAAACGGGAAACCCTGAGCTTAAGGATATGTTGGTTATGCATTATCTCAAACACGTGAACGCAACAGTCTATGGAATGCGGCCCGTCTTTATTTCCAACATACCTATTGAAGATTTTTTCAATCAAGGTATAATAGCATTAATGGAATGTATCGAAAGATACGACATAAATCGAGGAGTAGCAACGTTTGACACCTATTGCTACACAGCGATAAGGGGCGCTATCTTAAAATACATTAGAAAACAACACTGGCTTCCGAACAGACTTTGGGAGATGAGAAACAAGATTTCAAAGGCTAGAAAACAGCTTGAACAGGAACTTTTTCGAGACCCAACCGATGCGGAAATAGCAAAATTTCTCGAGATAGAGCCGGAAAAACTAAGCGAATGTCTTTATCAAATATCGGTAGTCGACACCCTTTCTTTTGAAGAACTTTTCGAGCAAGGCGGAACGGCTTCTCCGGCAAATTCTTTGTCGGACGATATATTTCTGGTTGAAGGCGATATAGAAAAACAACAACTAAGCAAAGCTTTGGCAAAAGCAATTGAAAGTTTGCCGCCAAAACAAAAACAGATTATAGCGTTGTTCTATTATGAAAACCTTAATTTAAAAGAGATTGGCGAAGTTTTGGAACTTTCGCAACAAAGAATTTCGCAGCTTCGAAAAAAGGCATTAGAAAAACTCAACGAAGCTATTAAAGAATACATATAACTTTGGAGGTATAATATGTTTTCAGGATACTACACTATTGCATCGGGAATGTTAACAAGACAACGAGAGATAGATGTTATTGGTAACAACTTAACCAACGTTAGCACGCCGGGATATCGCGGGGAAACCTCAATAACCGGTAGTTTTGAACAGGAACTTTTGAAAAGAACCGACAGTTCATCATCGACCGTGCTTTCGGCATCGATGGACACGATAACAACAATGGAAGAGATAGTTACCGATTTCAGCGGCGGAAACATCAAACAAACGGAAAATCCTTTTGATATGTCGATAAGCGGATATGGATTTTTTGCGGTTGAAAACGATGATGGCGAAGTTTTTTTAACAAGGGGCGGAAGCTTCGATATGGATGAAGAGGGCTATTTAATCCTTAGCGGTAAAGGTAGGGTTCAAGGAAACTTTGGCGATATCGAGGTTAAAGACGCTAATTTCGTTGTGACCGAAAAGGGCGGAGTTTTTGACAGCGAAGGATTTTTTGCCGGAAATATTGGGGTGTATAACCTACCGGAGGGTTCTGAAATCCAAAGAACCGTCGACGGAATGTTTAACGCAACAAACATGAACATAGTTGCAGAAACCGATTCGACGGTACACCAAGGAAGCATAGAACTTTCAAACGTTGATATCAATAAAGAGATGGCGGATTTAATCGAAGTTCAAAGAGCGTTCCAATCTTGTTCAAGCGCCCTTCAGATAATAGATGAAATAAACAGAAAAGCAACCTCTGAACTTGGTTCAATTACTTAAAAGGAGATATGAATAGATGAGAACAGCTTTCCATGCAGGTGTTACGGGGTTAATGGCGAACCAAAACGCCATGGACACTATAGGGCATAATCTAGCAAACGTTAACACCGTTGCATATCAACCGAAACAATATAGCTTCTCGGCGCTTTTAAGAAACGAGATGTATGTTAATAACGAAGATGACCCCGAAAAGGGCAACGGCGTTAAGATGGTAGACAAAGGCCTTAAAATAGGGGCGGGCGGTCTTCAACAGACCGGAAACCCGTTGGATTTTGCAACAAACCAAAATGGTTTTTTTGCGATTCAAGTAGATGGAGAAACGCAATACACCAAAGACGGAACGTTTATTATCTCGCTATACAACAACCAACCACACCTAGCGACCGACGACGGCGGTTTTGTTCTGGACGAAAACGGAGCGCCGATTATTTTGGGCATGACAGCGCAAAATACCTACGACTACGGCGTACTTCCGGATCAAATAGCGGTTTATAGTTTCATGAACCCCTCGGGGCTAACTCCGGTTTCCAACAACTCGTTTGTACCGAATGATTTTTCGGGCGACCCAATAGCGCTAGTCGGTGCAGACAAAGAAAACCTCCAAGGTTTTATCGAACTTTCGGGTTCGGTTGTTGTTGATGAGATGGTTAATATGATCGAAGCGCAAAGGCTTTTCCAGATAAGCGCAAGGGTTATCCAAACAGCGGACGAAAACGAACAGACTATTAATAATTTAAGAAGGTAGTTTTATTATGGCTATTAACAGTTATGAAGATCTTAATAAGGATCAACTTGATGCCCTCAGAGAGATAGGAAACATCGGTTCCGGAAATGCTGCGATGGCTCTTTCTCAGATGTTAGGGCGCTCAATAGACCTTGCTGTTCCACAGGTTAGGATTATGGAATATGAGGAAGTTTCGGAAAAACTAGGAGGCCCCGAGACTGTTATGGTCGGGCTTTTGTTAACGCTTGAAAATGATATCCATGGAATGATTATGTTTTTGCTCCACAATGAGTTTGCAAATATATTGACAACAACTCTTACGGGCGGGGAAGTTTCAATTGATGGGCTAACCGATGATGATTCAAAATCGGCTATCTCTGAGATTGGAAACATAATGGCGGCGTCATATGTAAACGCTATTGCCCAAATTCTAGACATGAACATAAATATTTCAACACCACAACTGTGTATTGATATGGTGGGTTCGATTTTAAGCGCACCCGCTATTACGTTCGCAAACATGAGCGATAAAATCATCATGATTGAAAATGAATTTGATTCGGTTCGTTCCAACACAACGGGTCAAGTTTTGCTTATGCCGGAGGTCGATTCGTTGCAAGAAATTATCTCTAGATTAGGAATATAGATTAAATGGTTACAGAAATAAAAGTAGGAATATCGGATTTAAACGTTGCTGCTGCCGGAGAAACGCTTGTTACATATGCTCTCGGTTCCTGCGTTGGGATTTGTTTATACGATAGTGTTCGAAAGATCGCCGGAATGTCGCATATATTGTTGCCGTTGAGCACAGGATATAAAGGCGCCGAAACACAACCGAATAAATTTGCTGATAGCGCAATTCCAAAGCTTGTTAAAGCGATGGAACTCAAGGGCGCAAACAGAGCGAATTTAACGGCGAAGATAGCCGGGGGCGCTCGTATGTTTGCCCAAACATCAAACTATGACTTTGCGAATATAGGCGCAAGAAACGTTGATTCGGTTAAAAAAACGCTAGCGGAACTTAAGATACCGATAAGAGCGGAAGACACAGGGCTAGACTACGGAAGAACACAGTATTTTAATTCAAAAGATGGGGTTATGACGATTAAATCAGCAAATAAAGGTATGAAAACCTATTAGAATAAAACGAAATGTAAACATATTTTATTTAACTAAAGAGGAGAAGATAAAATGGAAAACAACAGCAGTCATTCAGAAATTTTGTTAGAATCAGGAACCAACGAACTTGAAATAGTTGAATTTGTAATTGCAGGGGAACTTTTTGGTATTAACGTTGCAAAGATAACCGAGATAATGACCGCTGTCAATATTACCCCTATGCAAAAATCACACCCGTGCATAGAGGGGATTATTAAACATCGAGATAAAGTTATAACGGTTGTTGACCTTGCAAAATATCTTGATCTTGAACCTTCTGATTCTCCTGAAAAAGATATATTTATAATCGCAAACTTTAACCTTAAGGACTATGCGTTCCATGTTCATGCAATAGCCGGAATCGATAGAATTTCTTGGACCCAGATTAAAAAACCCGATAAGATTATCTATGGCGGAGAAGATGGCGTTGCAACCGGTATTGCGGAATATGAAGATCGCTTAATAAGTATTCTTGATTTTGAAAAGATTGTTATCGAAAGCTTCTCGCAGGATGGGATGGTGTTTAATCCTGAAGATCCATCAGAAGCAAGAGATGTTAGACACAACAAAATTCTAATTGCGGAAGATTCTATGGTGCTTTCAAAGATGATTATCGAATCGCTTAAAAAAGCCGGATATGTCAACATCGCAAAAACGGAAAATGGCAAGGAAGCTTGGGAATATCTATGCAAAGTAAGGGATAGCGGAAAAGATATTCTTTCGGAAGTAACCGTTTTGATAAGCGATATCGAGATGCCGCAGATGGATGGGCATAGATTAACAAAGCTTGTTAAAACCGACCCCGACCTTAAAAAAATCCCGGTTGTTTTGTTTTCTTCAATCATAAACGATGAAATGCGAATAAAGGGTAAAGAGATAGGCGCAGACTATCAAATCTCAAAACCCGAAATCGGAAAACTTGTTGGGATAATAGACAGCCTAACAAACTAGCTCAAAAACGTGACATCTCAACCGACGCCACATTTTTCAGTAGAGGATTTTATATGTTAAAAAAATTAGTGGTAGTATCGTTCATATTCATGGTGCTTGCAACAATAAGTGTTCCGGCGAGAGCGCTAGCTCAAGAGCTCGAGATCGACACAAGGGGTACTTATGAAATTGGGGACGACTACGAAAAAATTACGATAAAGGAAGATAACGTTATCTTAAAAGACGGTTCTGTTGATGAGATCATTATTGATCAATCGGTGAGCCGGATTGAAGTTGTGCTTGACAACGTTGAAGCAAAACTCATTGTTTTTGATGGCGATGGAAGAAACGAACTTAAATTAACCGAGGGTTCTTTGGTTGAAAAGCTTGAAATTCTCCAAAGCGACGGAAAACTTGAGATCGAAACTTCTGATGATAGCGAAGTTCTTTTGCTTAGTAGCGAACAACCGGAAGGGGATATTTCGCTAAAAGGCAAATTTAAATCTATTGAAATTTTGGGCGAGGATATCGAGCTTGATATAGAGGAAGCTATAATCCAAAACATAGTTATAAGCGGTTCAAACAACTTAATTATGTTAGATGATGAAACGGTTGTTAACAACATTTCAACGCTTGAAGATGCAGAAGCCAACGAGATTATCGTTGAGGGGAAAACCGAAAACATTGATCTCCAAGGACCCGAAAGCGCTCTTTTAATTGATGACCAAGCGAGCGCAGAGAAGATTTCGATTAAAGGCGCCGATAGCCATGTTGAAGTTAACGGCGAAGTTAAAGAGATATTAAACTATGAAGACGCAAAAAACACCGTGCTTAATGTGTTTGGCGAAGGGGAAGCTCTTGTTGTAGCGAGCGAAACCGAAATAGAGATTAACGCCGATAGAAAAGCAAAGGTTGGAACGATTATCGGAAATGCAGAGGATTTTAAAGGGGATGCAAAAGCCGATAAAATTATCGAATCTGATAATCCGATAACAAAAGACGATGAGCCAAACGAAGATGGCGAAGAGGATGACGACGACCCCGATTTGGACGATCCTGAATATTATGGATATCGCCTACAATCGGTAGCTATAAGCAACAACAGTCCGCAGGTTGGAACGGCGCTCAGAATGACCGTTTCGCCCAGCCAAGCTACATATTATGCAGATTGGTATGTAAACGGCCAGTTCAAGAGCCGCAGCAGCCATTACACGCCGACCGAAAGCGATGTTGGGAAACCAATCACCGTTAAAGCGTATGGTATAGGAATGTATCACGGAACGGTGACAGCAACGACAACGGGAGTTGTTGAGCAACCTAAATCACCCGCAGGCGGAATAGATCTTGCTGCATATATAGAGTTCCCAGAAACAGGGGAAAGCCCACAAACTCGCCTTGTTAGCTCCGGAACAATTATGGCAACAAGCGGAATAACCTGGAGATCAACGGGCGGTATTACACTATATGCAAACAGCAAGTTTGAAGCAAACAACGTCTACTATGCAACGGTTGATATCCAACTTGTAGATAGCACCAAAACAACGTTTATAGGATCAAATATATTCTGCTCTAACGCCTCTCATGTTTCGGTTTTAAATCTAACCGATTCAACAGCAACGGTAGTTATAACATACCCGAAACTAGAGTATAGCTCTAAAGTTTCGATATACCCGGACGATCTTGAGATCCATTTAACGGTTGGCGAAACGCTTGAATTAACTGCTGATGTCTATCCCGACCAAGATGCAGTTGTAAGATGGAGCACGACCGCAAGATCGGTTGCAACGGTAGATGACGAAGGAAACGTTACAGCGCTTAAAACAGGTAAAGCGACGATAACGGCGAAGACTCTCGAGGGAAGTTTCGATAATATGTCGGTTATAGTTGAAGATCCGATTGTTGATGCTATCGAGCTTAACGAAACCTCGCTTAACCTTGATGTTCAAAACACCCCACGCCTACAATTAGTAGCAACGGCGGTAGACGATGCTACGACACCGATCAACGTTAAATGGACGTCGAGCAACGAAAATGTTGCTACCGTCATGAGCGATGGTATGGTAGTAGCGGTTAGCGGAGGAAACGCAGTTATAACCGCAACGCTTGAAAGCGACGAAAATATAACCGCAAGTTGCGATGTAGCGGTTGCGGATGAAAGAGATTATATAACCCCCGCTACCGTGGCGCTAAACCTTGGCGAAACGGCAGAGCTTCGCTTGGCTTCCGGCAGTTCAGCGTTTGGTTGGAACTCGAGCAATCCGGCGATAGTCTCGGTTAACAGCAGCGGAACAGTTTTGGCACACGCTCCCGGAACGGTTTATATAACGGCGAACACCGACGAAAAGGGAACGCTTTCGCAACATAGCGAAGTCACAGTTTCGGCGTTTTCGATAGAGCCGGCATCGCTTGAACTCGAAGTTGACCAACAACAAACCCTCGCCTTAAACTTTGCACCGCAAGGTACGGTGGTTTGGAGTTCGAGCAACGAGGAATATATAACGGTTGATGGCGGAACGGTTGAAGCCCATAAAGCGACGACGACACCGATTGAGATAACCGCAACGGTTAACGGACATTCGGCTACAGCGAATATAACCATTAAAGATAAAGAGGACACAGAGGACGACGGACCTTCGCTATTATCATATCGAGTTTATGTAGGGGAAACTTTAACGTTGCCTTCCCCCGAAACGAACGAGAACATAACATGGAGTTCCGAAGATGAATTAATAGCAACCGTCGATGACCAAGGCGTTGTAACAGGGGTTGCAGAAGGGCAAACAACTGTTACAGCAAGCTTTGGAGATCTGTCGCAAAGCTACACTATAGAGGTTGCCCCACAAGAGGAACGCCCAACTGTAGAGGATTTCATACTAATATCAGCGCTTAACATTTCGGTAGGCGAAACGGCTACATTGGCATACACAGGGGTAGTTCCCGAAAACGTTGAACCGTTGACGGTAGTTTGGGAAAGTGATGACACCGATATCGCCACGGTAGACCAAGACGGAAACGTTGAAGGGGTTGCCGAGGGAACAGCGATAGTCACGCTAACGCTAGATGGCGTTTCAAAACAAACCGAAGTCACCGTTGAGGATGAAGAGCCAGAGGACAACATCGCAGTAGAGGATTTCACATTGTTGGCGCAACTCGAACTAACGGTGGGTGAAAGCAGAACTTTAATCTATAGCGATATAGTTCCGGAAGATGCAACACCCGCAACAACCGAATGGTCAACCGACAACGCCGATGTTGCAACGATTGATTCAAACGGAAGGATCACCGCTATCGGCGAAGGGGTTGCTACCATAACGGTTAAGCTAGACGATGTTTCAAAACAAACCGAAGTTACGGTAACGGCAGACGAGGAGCAAGACCCCGAAACGACAGAGGTTGAAGACTTCACGTTGGTGGGACAGATGAACCTTACTGTTGGTGACACTGCAACGCTTTCATATAGCGACATAGTTCCGGAGAACGCAACCCCGACAACAACAACGTGGGAAACCGATGATAGCGACGTTGTAACGGTGGAACAGGATGGAACGGTCGAAGCGATTGCCGAAGGAACTGCTATAGTTACACTAACGCTAGATAATATTTCAAAACAAACTGAAGTTACAGTTTTATCCCCAGACACAGGGCCTAGCGAACCGGGTCTTGATATAACGGGATTTGAACTCAGCGTAAGCGAGATCGAGCTTGAAGTTGGGCAAAGCGAAACTCTGTTGTATGGGCAGGTTACCCCAAACGATGCACTGTATAATACTATTGAATGGGAAACGAGCGCTCCGAATGTAGCTACAGTTAATAGCGAGGGTAGGGTTGAAGCGGTTTCAGAAGGAACGGCAACTATAACCCTTGCGATTGACGGAATCGAGCGACAAGCTACGATAAACGTTGTAGAAAAATCGAACCCGACACCGCCCGAAGATGAAACGGAACAAGAGGATGAAGGGTCAATAGCGGTTCAAGGCTTTGCGTTGAACCGAACCAACCTTGAACTTGAAGAGCAACAAAGCTTTGCTCTCGAATATAACGACATTACACCGATAGGTGCAGTTGTTTCGAGCGTAAGATGGCAAACGAGCAACGCTACAGTTGCAAGTGTTGATGAAAACACAGGTTTTGTGAACGCACTGTCAGAGGGTTCGGCAACGATAACTCTAACAATCGATGGGGTTCAAAGATCATGCATAGTGACGGTAAACGGAAAAGAGGATGAACTACCAACAGGTGACGAACCGCCGACAGGTGACGAACCGCTGACAGGCGACGAACCGCCGGCAGGCGACGAACCGCCGACAGGCGACGAGCCACCGACAGGCGACGAGCCACCGACAGGCGACGAGCCACCGGCAGAAGAGGGTTCGCAAGCTGCTCCATTAAGCGAAACCCCGTCGGCACCGCTAGCGGAGCCAATTCCGGAATCAACGCCGGAACCGGAAGCTACCGAGATCCCTCCGGCTAATCCGGCTGTACTACCGCCAACACCTCCGGCGGTTATAACCCCGCCTGAACCCGAACCACAACCGGCACCGGAACCCGAGCCGGCGGCACAACCTGAGCCGGCAACCGAGATAGTTCCCGAGCAACAAACCGTTGCAACAGCAAATGATGACGGCACAATAATAACATTAACACAGTCTTGGTTTAAAAATATTTTATCGATGTTTGGCGTATAATGTTGTAAACTTAAAAAAACTAGATAAAAACAATCAAAACGTGTATAATATTGGTTATAAACAAAAAAATCAAAAATAATACATAAGGAGAGAGAATGTTCATGAAATCAATCAAAACAAAAATATTAGTAACGGTTTTGCCCATCGTTACAATAACTATCTTGTTGCTTAACTTCTTTAATTTTAATGGGATGATTTCAAGCACAGAGTTTGCGCTTGAAACATCGATGACAGCAACAAGAAGCAGTTCGCTCCTCGCCATCGAAACCCAGTTTGAAGGCTATCGTCAAATGGCTAAACAGTTGGCGGGTGATCCGGTTCTTTTGGGCGAGGTGACCGAAGGGATAAGCTATCCGGAAGATATAGTAATCTATCTACAGTATCTTTCCGGGATGCATGGATATTCTGATGTCAACGTAATTTCTCCTGAGGGCATAGTTCTTGACACCGGCTCAGATGTAAGTGGCCGTGAATACTTTACAGAAGTTAGAGATACTCTTCAGACATATATCAGCGACCCCATCATCAATGCGGCATCAAAAGAGTTCCAATATGTTATCGCAACTCCGCAAATTAACTCAGCGGGCGAGTTTATTGGGGTTTTAACTATCAACATATCTGCGGCAGAGATGTCCAACCTTCTTTCAAATGTGCTAGTTGGTGAGGGTAGCACCGCATACATCGTAGACGGCGATAATAATCTTATAGCACATAACGATATGTTTCTTGCAGAAGAGGGAATAAAAGCTATTGATCAATATGAAAATTCAGATAGTATTTCGGGGCTTGATGAAATATATCAAGATCTTGAAGCAGGAAACAGCGGATTTTTATCATATACTAACGGAGACAGCCAAAAATACGCAATATATGCGCCGATTGCCGGGATTTCCGATTGGGGTCTTGTTATCGAAACAAACCAATCCTACTTCCTTTCAACGTTAAACACCTATATTTTGGTATTTTCTATCGTTGGAATTGCTGCAATACTAGTTATAGCGATTATCATAATTATACTTGCAAGAAGAATTTCAACACCGATCAAGCTTTGCGCTGAACGGCTTAAAAAGTTCTCGGAAGGCGATGTTAGTTCCCCTATTCCGAAAGTTACATCAAAAGATGAGATTAAAGTTCTTTCAACATCAATGGAACATCTTTCGCATAACATCTCTACTATGATAGGTGATATCAACATGGGTCTTCGAGAGATGTCGGAAGGCAATTTCAATATAGGTAGCGCTGCGGAAGAATATTATGTTGGAGATTTCGAATCGCTCAAAGACTACATGGTTAGCCTTATTATACGTATGTCGTCGACGTTGAGCCAGATAAGCAATTCTGCGGAACTTGTTAACATCGGAAGCGAACAGGTTGCATTTGGTTCGCAAAGCCTTGCTCAAGGAGCAACGGAACAAGCGGCTTCGGTTCAAGAGCTTTCGGCAAATATCGGAGAGATAGCAAACAAAGTTCAGCAAACAGCAGAAAACACCAAGAACGCAAGCATTGCTAACGAAAGAAATAAAAACGAACTTGAAACCAGCAACAAACAGATGGAAGATATGATTTCGTCTATGAATGCTATAACCCTTAAATCGCAAGAGATTAGCAAGATAATCAAAACTATCGATGACATCGCTTTCCAAACAAACATCCTGTCGCTTAATGCAGCGGTTGAAGCTGCCCGTGCGGGTAGCGCCGGCAAAGGCTTTGCTGTTGTTGCAGACGAGGTTCGCAACCTTGCAACTAAATCCGCAGAGGCCGCAAAGAACACATCGGAACTCATTGCCCAAACGATACAAGCGGTTCAAAAAGGCGCAACGACAGCGGAAGTTGCCGCTATGTCGATGAGCAAAATAATGGATAGCGCCGGCGAACTTGATATGCTCGTTAAAGAGATTTCGCAAGCTTCGGAAGAACAATCGGTTTCGCTATCTCAACTTAACGAAGGTGTTCAACAGATTTCAGATGTCGTTCAAACCAACTCGGCAACATCGGAAGAAAGCGCCGCTTCAAGCGAAGAACTAGCAAGCCAAGCACAGGTTCTTAAAGCTCTTGTTGCACAGTTTAGTCTAAAGACAGACGAACAACCGATACAGGAAGTAGGAGAACAAGAGATAATCGATTTTTAATTTAACCTAGATCAACAGATATAATAGAAAGGGCCTGTGACGAAAAATCGTTGCAGTCCCTTTTTTGAAACGAAACTATAACAATATAAAAAAGGGAGATAACAGCATGAAATTTAAAATGATACATGAAAACTATAACGTACGGGATCTTGAAAAATCGTTGAATTTTTATAACGAAGCATTGGGACTAATCGAAAAACGCCGCAAAGAAGCGGCAGATGGTTCTTTTATCATAGTGTATCTTGGCGATAGCCAAAGCGATTTTGAATTGGAACTAACATGGCTTAAAGATTTCGACCGCGCATATGACCTGGGAGACTGCGAGTTTCATCTGGCGTTTAGAACCGACGATTATGAAGGTGCTTTGAAAAAACATAAAGAGATGGGCTGTGTCTGTTTCGAAAATCCCGATATGGGGATATATTTTATAACCGATCCCGATGGATATTGGTTGGAGGTTGTCCCTCAAAAATAAGTCTAATCAAAAAAATAATTCTCGACCGCTCGCTACAATTTGCGAGCGGTTTCGTTTTACCGCTATGCTATAATGTTGCAACTATACGAGAGGTGTTGTCAGGTGAAACGTTATAAAAAACTTTGTAAAGAACAAAAATTTATACTAATTGCAATAATAATCGTGTTTATAACAGGAAGCATAAATCACTTTTTGTTTGATCTGTTGGGAGGGGTTGGTGTAATAGCTGTGTTTTCCCCCGTTAACGAAAGTGTGTTCGAACATATGAAGCTGGGGCTTTGGCCGATGGTGGCTAGCTGGTCGCTTTATTATGTCTTTTGTCATAGAAAAAACAACATCGATCCGGGGCTTTGGTTTGGTGGTTGTTTCTATGCTATCGTGTCTTCAGTAGTGATAATGCCGCTTTTATATTATTTTTACACAGAGGCGCTGTTGATTGAAAATATGGTGGTCGATATCGTTTTGTATTTTTTCGCAGTAGCTTTTGGCCAGGGGTTGGGCTTTTTCTATTATAAATATTCCTATGGAAAAAAAGCTTCAACATGGGGGTTGCTCATATTATCGGTATTAGTTATATTTTCAGCGTTCACATTTTTTCCGCCAAAACTTCCGATGTTTTTGGATCCACAAACGTTAACATATGGAATCTAAAACAACAAATTTAAAAATAAAGTATAAACAAATAAATTATACAAATTATAAAGACGAGAGGTGTGTTATGAAAAAACTTGTTGTAACTTTATTATTTTTTGTTTTGTTGGTCATGTTATCCGGTTGCGGGATAATAGATATTTTTATCCCCGAAAAACCATCGCAACAACAAATGGTTCAAAACAGTTTGCCAAACGAGCATTCGCCGAGCGAGAAAGTTGAAGATGAACCAATTATAAATGAGCAGGATATAGGCGAACTATTTGAAACAGAACAGCCGGACTTTAAAACGACAGAGATTTTTGAAAGATATTTTAATCAAAATCGATATACAATAACGCTTGATTGGAATGTTTTTGTTGTGCCGTTGACGGTGGGTAGATATGATGACTATACCTATATTCAAGCGGAGTTTGAGGGAGAACAGTTTTTGCTGGTTGATGATGGCGAAAAAAAATATGTAGCGATACAATCTATCGAAAGATATGTCGAGATACCGGATGATATATTCAACGAATTTAACCCTCTTTCGATTATAAACACATCTTTGGAAGAGGGCCAACTAATACAGAAGGATAACATGATGTTTGAGGGCGAATTCTACGATTATGAACAGACAACCGATCTAAACACGCAAAAGTTGCTGTTTGATGACGAGGGGTTGCGCTATATAATAGTGCAAGACGAGCAACAAACGATAGCGGAATTTGAGGTGTTGTCTATCGACACAAACGTTGATACCGATAAGTTTGAGATGAAAAATCAATACGCAGAGGGTTCTGCAATAGATTTAATGATGTTTGCGGATCTGTTTTAGCTATTGCACCGCTAAATAAATATCCGACAATGTTGGCGGTTATTTTGCCTACCGCTTAATTGGCGGAGCAATAATATATAAAAGAAAAATCGATGTGTAGTTTCGCACATCGATTTAATTTGTATAAAAATCTCTTGACATACTGTGCGACATACACTATAATTATAGACACAATAACAAAGGAGATACAATAATGGAAGCTAACGATACAAAAGAACTCGTTACATCGCTGGTGTTGGAACTTAGGCGTGGGGTTGTCATTCTGCTAACGCTAGGGCAGCTTGCGACCAAAGACCATGGTTATAACCTTGTTCGCCGTTTTCAACAAAGCAACATTCCCGTCGAAGCAAACACGCTATATCCTTTGCTTCGTCGTCTTGAAACTCAAGGGCTTTTAAAAAGCGAATGGGACACTTCGGGGTCGAAACCCAAAAAATTCTACAAAACAACCGAAAAAGGAACCGAGGTTTTTGAAACGGTTAAAAAGCAATGGAAAGAGTTTTCGTTTAACGTAGATAAAATATTGGAGGAGATGCAAAATGGATAAGTTGATAGAAAAATATGTTTATAACTGTGTAAAAGGTTTGCCCAAAAACATGAGGGAGGAGGTCTCGAACGAAATCAGAGGGCTAATTTCGGATATGCTAGAGGATAGATGCAAGGATTTCGCCCCCGATGAAAAGGACGTTCGAGTTGTGCTAGCCGAGCTTGGAACCCCTCTTGAACTTCGCCAAAACTATTGCGTTTCGAAACAAGATAGCCTTATCAGTGGGCTGTATTTCTATGTCTATAAAAAAACGTTGCCGATAGTTTTATTAGCTTTGTTGTTTGGTTTAACGATAGCTTCATTGTTGGAAAATCTATCAAGCGGTTTTTCTTTTGAGCTTATTGTTACCGGTGTTGGTAACTTTGTCGGCGGGAGCGTGGTGGCGTTTGCGATTGTGACGTTGATATTTGCCGTTATGCAACATTTTAAGATAAACATCGACTACACGAGAAATGTCGACAGCCTTGAAATGCCTCCAAAACAGCAAAACAAAAAAGCTGTGTCAAAGGTTGAAGCTATCCTAGACATAGTAGCGCTTGCTGTTTTCCCGTTAATATTTCTTATGTTCAACAGCGTTGTTGTCTTGGTTGAGGGTACAGAAAACCCTCTTTCAAAAGCGACCTACTTTATAATAAACCAACCACAGCTTTTAAATTATATATATCTATTTGTTTTGATATCGATTGTTGGAATTGTCGGCACGGGGTATAGCCTTCACCAAAAGGAATACAACAAAAAAGTTTTTGCCATACTTGCTGTTGCCAATGTTGTTCAACTCATAATTATGGCATTCATCCTGTTTGGGACAACGGTTTTTCTCATCTCGTTTACCATCAAGTTGATTGTTTTTTTGCTTGTGTTTATTGTTATATTGATAGAACTTTTTTCGGTTTGGCGCAAGGCTTCAAATTAAACTTTTTTTGTGATGTTTTCGCATTTTGGTTTAATAAAATCAAGAAATTCTTCAAACGTTCCGTTGGTGAAGCTGTTTTGTTCAATCATAATACCGTTTGTTTTTCCAAACATTAAAACGCAACAACTCGAAAGAATATGTATCTTTTCAATTCTTTCATATTCGATATCGAATTTAAAAGAACCTTCCGACATATAAATTTTGTCGTCGAACAACACAACCGTTTCGTTTTTTTGCCCATTGTTTAACGCTTTGTCTCGCTTTTTTGTGTCGCTAAAAGTTAAAAGCGGCGTTGCAAGGGTGGTCGTGAAAACGATGAACGTTGCAACGACATAGACCCCGAGCTTAAATCCGACCTCATCGATAGCGGTCACTACACACAAAAGCATCCCAACAATCGTTATTACCGATCCCGCTATTATTAAATTTTTGCATATAACCTTGTTGACATATTCTTTGAGCATCTTGTCGGTCGTGTAGAATCTGTTTTCAAACATAAATATGACCATTCCTTTCATCATAAACAACGTTTTTTAAGCACAGCTTAAAGGCGTTGTTTTTTTAATCCCATTATATATGTAGTATATATTATATTATCGTTAAAAACAACAATCAAACAACTTTACATCGATTTAACAAAACATCGCTTTCAAACTTTACAAACTTAATTTAATATAGAGAATGTCAAAATTAATAAAACAAATAAAAAAGGAAATCACAGAAATGAAAAAAGTTATATCGGTTATCATCTGCGCTCTTATGGTTATGAGCGTATTCACAGCTTGTTCGACAGGCGAAACAGCAACAGACGACGGCGCAGGAAAGCTCGCTCTTGGCGGTTCAACTTCGGTTGAAGCGGTTATCCAATCGATGATGGAAGTATACATGGAACAAAACGATGTTAGCATCACATACGCTCCAACAGGTTCAAGCACCGGCGTAGCAGGCGCAGGAGACAAAACTCTTGATATCGGTCTTTCGAGCCGTCCGCTAAAAGATGAAGAAAAAGCAACACTAACAGAAACAGTTTTTGCTCTCGACGGTATCGCAATTATCGTTAACAACGCAAACACAGTTGAAGATCTAAGCTTAAGCCAACTTTCGGCTATCTATAAAGGCGAAGTTACCAACTGGAGCGAAGTCGGCGGAAACGATGTTGAAATAGTTACAATCGGTCGTGACTCGGCTTCCGGCACAAGAGATGGTTTTGAAAGCATCGTTGATGTTAAAGATGCTTGCTTGTATGCGGAAGAACAAGCTTCGGGCGGCGGCGTAATCGCTAGCGTTCAAGCAAACGAAGGCGCAATCGGCTACACTTCGGTTTCATCTGTTTCAGACTCGACAAAAACTTTGACAATAGACGGCGTTGCTCCTTCGGTTGACACAATCAAAGACGGCTCATACCAAATCCAAAGACCTTTCGTTTTCGCAACGTTGACAGACGGAACAAACGAAACTGCTAAAGCGTTTATGGATTGGGCGATAAGTTCCGAAACAACTCAACTCGTTTTGGATGCCGGCGCAATTCCAGTAGCATAACTTTAAGTAGATAAAAAATAGCAAATCATTTCTCGACACAAAAAAACAAGTGTCGGGAAATATTTTGCGAAGTGGGATATAGAAAGGTTTAAAGATGAAACTTAAATATCTAATAGACAGATTGATGAACGTTCTGTTTTTTATATGCGGTATAACAGCTATAGCTTTTGTGGTTTTGATTACTTTATATATGTTAATTTCGGGAATACCGGGATTTGTTAAGATAGGTCCAATAGATTTTCTTTTTGGTTCGGTTTGGAAACCAACAGCGGGAGAGCCGGAATTTGGAATTTTGCCTATAATACTTTCGAGTATCTATGCAACGGGGGGCGCAACATTAATAGGCGTGCCGATAGGCCTTTTGACCGCAGTTTTTTTGTCCAAAGTAGCTAACAAAAAAATCGCCAACATCGTTCGCCCGGCTGTTGAACTGTTGAGCGGAATCCCAAGCGTTGTTTATGGTTTGGTTGGGGTTATTCTCCTTGTTCCGACCGTTGCAAAGGTGTTTGATCTTCCAAAAGGTTCGGGTCTTTTTTCCGCAATAATCGTGCTTTCGGTTATGATTTTACCCTCGATTATCTCGATTAGCGAAAATGCGCTCAACGCAGTCCCCGAAGAATATGAGCAAGCGAGCCTTGCTTTGGGAGCAAGCCACATCGAAACGATATTCAAAGTTAGCATACCGGCGGCGAAAAGCGGAATTGCCGCAGGGGTTATCTTGGGAATAGGCAGAGCGGTTGGCGAGGCGATGGCGGTTATGATGGTTGCCGGAAACGTTGCGAATATGCCAAAGCTTTTCGAAAGCGTTTCGCTTTTGACAACGGCGGTCGCAAAGGATATGGGATATGCCAGCGGCCTGCATAGAGAAGCGCTCTTTTCGATAGCGCTTGTGTTGTTTGTTTTTATCCTGTTGCTTAATATGGTTATGAATATCTTGGTTAAAAAAGGAAGTAGAAAGAATTGAGAATAAATATTTCCAATCTAAGGAAGGTATAATTAAAAAATGAAAAAACATAGAAAAATTAGCGATAATTTATTAAAAAGTATCATTTATATCGCCGCAATATTTACTGTTTTGCTACTTGCTTGTATAATAGGATATATATTTATAAAAGGCATTCCGCATATAACGCTTGAGCTGTTGACGACAGCTCCGAGCCACCGAAACAAAACTATCGGAATACTGCCCAACATATTAAATACTATCTATGTTATAATCCTGTCGCTCGCTCTTGTTTTACCTATTGGAATAGGGGCGGCAATCTATCTCACGGAATATGTTAAGAACAAAGTGTTTTTAAGGATAATCGAATCGACTATCGAGATTTTGGCGGCGATTCCGTCGATAATCTTCGGAATGGTGGGCGCTTTGTTTTTTGGTCAATTTTTAGGATTCCAACTAAGCCTTATGTCGGGTAGTCTAACGATGGTTATAATCATTCTTCCAACCATTATCAGAACGACGCAAGAAAGCCTTAAAACGATACCGCAACATTATCGAGAGGGGTCGTTGGGGCTTGGCGCTACAAAATGGTATATGATAAGAACCGTTGTTTTGCCGAGTTGTCTCGATGGAATAATAACGGGATGCATCCTAGCAGTCGGGCGAATAGTTGGCGAAAGTGCGGCGCTGTTGTTCACGGCAGGCCTTGCCGCCGGAACCGTTTCAAACATAATCGACGCATATTCAAACAGCGGAGGAACGCTTTCGGTTGCGCTTTATATGTATGTTGCGGAACGTGGAGAGTTTGAAGTTGGGTTTGCTATAGCATCAATTTTGTTGCTACTTGTTTTCTCTTTAAACATCATAACAAAGCTTATCCAAAGACGAATGAACAACAAATATTCATAGAAAAACGACGTTAACTAAACTTTTTTAAATATATTTAAGGAGCATTATGGACAGCAATAATTTTATCATAAAGTCGCAAAACCTTGATTTATACTATGGCGAATTCAAGGCGCTAAAAAGCATTAATATGGATATACCCGAAAAACAGATAACCGCATTAATTGGTCCTTCCGGTTGCGGAAAATCAACATTTTTGAAAACCCTTAATCGAATGAATGATCTTATCGAAGGGGTTAGAATCGAAGGGGATATTCTTTTCGATGATAAAAGCATTTTTGACAAGGATATTGATATAACAAAACTTAGAAAAAGCATCGGGATGGTGTTCCAAAAACCAAACCCGTTCCCGATGAGCATATACGACAACATAGCGTATGGCCCGCGTTTACATAACCGCAACACCCACGCAGAACTTGATGTTATAGTTGAGCAAAGCCTTCGGTCGGCGGCGCTTTGGGATGAGGTTAAAGACCGCCTTAAAAAGAGCGCACTTAGCCTTTCGGGCGGACAGCAACAGCGCCTTTGCATAGCCCGTGCGCTCGCTGTTCAACCAAAAGTTCTTTTGATGGACGAGCCGACAAGCGCCCTTGACCCTATATCGACTTCAAAAATCGAAGAGCTTGTGCTTTCGCTTAAAGAGGACTACACTATTATTCTCGTTACACATAATATGCACCAAGCAACGAGGGTTTCAGATAAAACAGCGTTTTTCTTGCTGGGGGATATGGTTGAATATAACGACACAGAGGAGCTGTTTAGCACGCCGGCAGACAAAAGAACAGAGGATTATATTACAGGGAGGTTTGGATAATGAGAGCAAAATTTCTTCAACAACTGGAACTACTAAACAACGAACTTATTGCTATGGGTTCTCTTTGCGAAACGACGATTGCAAAAAGCGCAAAGGCTTTGATAGAGAACAACGAAAATATGGCGAGAGAGGTTCTCGACCAAGCATCGGTTATCGACCAAAAGCAAAGGGATATCGAAAGAATTTGCATGAAACTTTTGTTGACACAACAACCCGTTGCTCAAGATCTGCGCCTTATTTCGTCGGCGCTTAAGATGATTACCGATATGGAGAGAATCGGAGACCAAGCCGAAGATATAGCAGAGATAGTGACGATGGCTAAAATAACCGCCGACAAAAAGGTCTCGCACATTAAAGATATGGCGGTTGAAACTATCAATATGGTTAGTTTCAGCATAGATGCCTACATAAAAAAAGATACCTCTTTGGCGAAACAGGTTATCGAAAAAGACGACATTGTCGACAATCTTTTCCGAGAGGTTAAAGCGGAGCTTATGGAGGTTATAAGAAGCGGAGACACAACCGAAGCGGTTTTGGATCTTCTTATGATAGCGAAATATTTCGAAAGAATAGGCGATCACGCAACAAACATTGCGGAGACGGTTTTGTATTGTTTGAGCGAATAATACAAAACGTATAAAATAAAGAATGAAAAGCGAGGTGTGTATGATGATTTTTTGTGTTGAAGATGACGATAGCATAAGAGAGCTTGTTGTATACACGCTACAAAGCGTTGGGTTCGAGGCGTTGGGGTTTGGCAGTTCCGAGAAGATGTATGAAATGCTCGAAACCAAAACACCAAGCCTTGTGATACTCGATATAATGCTCCCGGGCGAGGATGGGTTGACCATTCTCAAAAAGCTCAGAGCCGACAGCAGAACAAAGGATATCCCGATAATGATGGCGACAGCAAAGACCAACGAATATGATAAAGTTGCGGGGCTAGACCTTGGCGCAGACGATTATGTTGCGAAACCTTTTGGCATGATGGAGCTTGTCGCAAGGGTTAAAGCGTTGCTTCGAAGAACAGCAAAACAAAAAGAACAAGGGGTTTTTTCGCTCGGCGATATAACGGTAGACATGGCGAAACACACCGTTTTAGCAGGGGGCGAAAACGTTGTTCTAACCCTTAAAGAGTTCGAAATTCTTTGTTTGCTAATAAAAGAACCCGAAAGAGTTTTTACAAGGGATAATATATTAAGCTCGATTTGGAGCTATGAATTCGACGGCGAAACAAGAACCGTTGACGTTCATATGCGAACGCTTCGCCAAAAGCTAGGCAAAAGCGGAGAACAAATCCAAACAGTCAGAGGCGTTGGATATAATATAACAGACACAGTAAAGGAAAGCTGATGAAACGTAAAATTTTTGGATATATATTTTTAAGTTGTTTTGTAACATCGATTGTGGTTAGCATCCTTATATGGTTTGCGATGTTTCAAAACTCTACGCAGACGATGGAACAGGATGTCACAAGGTTGGGGTTTGAATATGCCGAAAAGCTCGATAGCATTTCGGGGGATAAAGTTGAGTTGTTAAACATAATCCCACACGGCGATTTTCGAATTACCCTTATATCGGCCGACGGGGAAGTTTTGTTTGACAATCGCTCCGACACAACCGAAAACCATAAATCAAGGCCCGAGATTATGATGGCATATCAAAGCGGATATGGCGATTCAACAAGATATTCCGACACGATACAGCTTCAAACATACTACTATGCAACGCTTCTCGACGACGGAAACGTTATAAGGGTTTCGCAAACAATCGACAGCGTTGTTAACTCGCTTTTAAAAAGCCTGCCTTTTGTCATAGTGTGTGTTTTGATAGCTATGGCGGGAAGCCTTGTTATTTCGCAAAAGTTTTCGGATTTTGTTATCGAACCCATCAACACTATCGACATTGAAAATCCGCTTAAAACCAAGGCATATAAAGAATTGACTCCGCTTCTTTTAAGGATAGACAGCCAGACCGTCCAGCTTAAAGACCAGATGAAAGATATCGAAAAGATGCGGGATGAACTTAGCGATATCATGGAACATATGGAAGAGGGGCTTGTTGTTTTAAATTCACAGGGCAAGGTTTTAAGCATAAACAACACCGCCACAAAGATTTTAGATGTTCAAAAAAGCGATTGTATTGGGCATTATGTTCTTGAGATAAACAGGGGGGAAGTTTTCCAAAATATTAATAATTCGATTAACGACAAAAAGAACACTCAGGTTGAATTTGAAAAGGGGGAAAAGATATATAATATATCCCTCTCAAACATCAATTCGGGGGGAAGCATTCTGCTTTTTGTCGACATAACCGAAAAGGTAGCATCGGAAAAATTGCGCCGAGAATTTTCCGCAAACGTTTCGCATGAACTTAAAACTCCGCTACAAACTATTTCGGGTTGCGCAGAGCTTTTGAAAAACAACCTTGTTCAAGAGAGCGATAAACCGGATTTTATCAACAAGATATACAACGAGAGCATTAATATGACCTCGCTCATACAGGATATTATCAAGCTTTCACATCTTGATGAAAACGCTTTTGACGCTCAAAAACAACCCGTTGACATATTAAAGGTTGTAAATCAAGTTGAAAACGACTATAAAGAGATAGCGAAAAACAAGGATATAACGCTTAAAGTTTCGGGACAGCCTGCCGTTTTAAGCGGTGTTGAACTCATGTTAAGGGAATGTGTTGCAAACGTGGTCGACAACGCAATTAAGTATACAAACGAGGGCGGAGCGGTTGACGTTGGCGTTTTAAGCGATCAAGATGCAGTTCGAATAAAGATATCGGACAACGGCGTTGGAATACCGAAAGACCAACAATCAAGGGTGTTCGAGCGATTCTATCGTGTCGACAAAAGTCGTTGCAAAGATAGTGGCGGAACGGGCCTTGGGCTTAGCATCGTTAAACACGCTGTGTTAATTCATAACGGGCTAATCGACCTTGAAAGCGAAGAGGGAAAAGGCACCGAAATAACTATTACCTTGCCTAAATAGCAATTAAAAAGCATAGCAATACCGATCGATAGAATTATGCACAGTATCACATAATAGATAAAAATCAAGCCAAACAAAACTATTCGTTAACACGAGTGTTTTGGTTGGCTTGATTTAGTTTTTTGGAGTTGCCGAACGGAAAAGATGCTTCAAAACAAAAGCGAACCCGACCGGATGATGTCTATTACTTAGGAGTTTATCCGCTAATATTGGGTGTTTGTTATTTAAAAATTAATAAAAAATATACCAAATATGTAATATTTTCAAAAAAGGTCATTTTTTCAAGAATTTCACCAATTGATGTAGAATTCCAAAAAACAATATGTTATAATATTAACACTAGTATATAAAAGTCTGCCCAAAAATATTGTTTAGAAAAAGCGGAAACAAACTTATTTTGGAACATATTGTGGGTTAGGTTAAAAATTAAAAGTAAAACAACAATATGTAGTTGTTGTATTTTCAACAAAAACGGAAATGATAAAATAACGAATAACGGCTAATATATCTTTAATTCAAAAAACGTTTTGGAGCTTTTAAAATAATGACAAATGAATCATTAAAACATCTTAGACTGGGCGACCTTTTGGTGATAAAAGGGGTTATAACGGAGGAGCAACTAAACGAAGCTTTGAAACTTCAAAAAAAGCTTCATCTTTGGTTGGGCGACTGTTTGATTGAGTTGGGCTTTGTAACGGACAACGACATAGCTAATGCCCTTCACATTCAACTTGATATCCCCAGAATTAACCTCCAAGGAATAAGAATAGACCCCGAGATTATCGGGCTTGTTAGCGGTTCAATATTGAGGAAACACAATGTTTTGCCGATTCAATATGTAGAAAACAATCCCAACGTTTTGATCCTTGCGATGTCTAACCCGATAGACATGACGGCGCAAGAAGATATTTCGATTATAACCCATTGCATGATCGAGCCTCGAATAGCAACCATCGGCGAGATAAACGCCGTTCTTGATAAATATTTCGGAACGGGCGAAGCGATGGAGACCGCCGAACAGTATGTTAAGGAGCGGGAGGAGCAACTTCAACTAGCGGAGGAACAAGAAGCGGCGGCGGAAAACGAGCTTGAAAATGCCCCCATCGTTCAACTTGTTCGTTCGATTATCGAGCAGGCGGTTCGCCTTAGAGCTTCCGACATACATTTCGATGCCCTCGAAAAACAAGTTCGCATAAGATACCGTGTCGACGGCGTGTTGTTCGAAAAGATGCTTTATGATATAAACCTTTTGCCGGCTATAACCACCCGTGTTAAGATTATGTCGGGCATGGATATTTCGGAGCGCCGCAAACCTCAAGACGGAAGGTTTTCCCTTAACATCGACCGTGCGGATTACGACGTTCGTGTTTCGGTTATCCCAACAACATATGGCGAAAAGATAGTTATGCGTATATCTTCCTCATCGGGGTTGATTCGTTCAAAACATGAACTAGGCTTTAGAGATTTCGAGCTTAAAGCTTTTGACCATATCCTTTCAAATCCAAACGGAATAATCCTGGTTACAGGGCCTACCGGAAGCGGTAAATCGACCACGCTTTATGCCGCAATAACCGCTCTTAACTCGGAAGAGATTAACATAATAACGATCGAAGACCCGATAGAGGCGCAGGTTCCGGGGGTTAACCAAGTTCAAGTTAACCCAAAAGCAGACTTGACTTTTGCAAGCTCGTTGCGTTCTATCCTTCGTCAAGATCCCGACATAATAATGGTTGGAGAAATTCGAGACAGCGAAACGGCCTCTATTGCGGTTAGCGCCTCGATAACGGGACATCTTGTTGTTAGCACACTCCATACAAACAGCTCCGCCGCAACGATTACCCGTTTGCTTGAAATGGGGGTTGAAAGCTATCTGTTGGCGGATTCGATTGTTGGCATCGTAGCCCAAAGGCTTGTTCGCCGTCTTTGCAATTCTTGCAAAAGGCCAAGGCAAGCGACCGCCACGGAAAAAGATTTTTTGGGCGCCGAAGCCCACCAAGATGTTGTTGTTTATGATGCAGTCGGTTGCCATATCTGTAACGACACAGGGTTCTATGACCGAATCGGTGTATACGAGATTATGGAGGTAACGCCGGAGGTTCGCCGAGCAATTCTAGCCCACAGCTCGACAGAACAGATCCGAGACATTGCGGTTCAAAGCGGAATGAGAACGCTTCAAGTTAACGCAAAAAATCTTGTTTTAACCGGCGTGACAACGTTTGCTGAGATGCTTAAAATAACTATCGAAAAATCTTAAACAACAGACAATAAACGATCTATTTCATAAACGAAAGGTAGATAACAATGACCGGATTTGAACAACTTATTCGTATAGCGGCAGAAAAAAGAGCTTCCGACCTTCATATAAGTTGCGGAATTCCGCCGACAGGACGTATCGACGGAAAGTTGATTCCGATAACCGACATCGCTATGACCCCCGAAATGATATGGCACGTTATCGAGGGAATTATAAGCCCGGCGCAAAAAGAAATCCTTAAAGAATATGGCGAAGTCGACTTTGCCTATTCTATAGATGGTGTTGGAAGATACCGTATAAATGCTTTTAACCAACAAGGAACGTTTGCCGTTGCGGCTCGTTTGCTTAACACCTATATCCCCTCGCCAACCGAACTTAATCTGCCCTCCGCTATCGTTGGGCTAACCGAAAAAAGAAGGGGTTTGGTTCTTGTAACGGGGGCAACCGGTAGCGGTAAATCAACAACGCTTGCAAGCCTTATAAACGAGATCAACCAAAACAGCTCTCGCCACGTTATAACGCTTGAAGACCCGATAGAATATGTTCATTCACACAACCGAAGCATCGTTAACCAACGTGAACTCGGGAGAGACACATTAAGCTTCCCAAACGCTCTTAGAGCGGCGCTCCGACAAGACCCCGACGTTATACTCGTTGGAGAGATGAGGGATATGGAAACTATCTCGATTGCGGTAACGGCGGCGGAAACGGGGCATCTTGTTTTCTCGACCCTCCACACAACGGGGGCAGCAAACACCATCGACCGTATTATCGACGTTTTCCCCCCACACCAACAACCACAGATAAGAATTCAGCTGGCTGACGTTCTCGAAGGGGTTGTGTCGCAACAACTTATGCCTCGAGCTATGGGCTATGGACGAGTTGCGGCGTTTGAAGTTATGCTTTCAAACAGCGCAGTTCGCAACAATATAAGGGAGGGAAAGACATATCAAATCCCCTCTATCATGTTGACCAACGCAAACATCGGAATGAGAACGATGGACGAAGCTTTGTTTTCGCTATACCAAACGGGAGAGATAACAAAAGAAACCGCCATTGCCTACGCACAGGATGTTGTTGCGTTGAGCAAAAGAATAATGTAGATTTAATTTAAACTTTTTTGGGAATACTATTTTTAATATCTAGTTTCCTCTGAATTTTTTACGAGGTGAGAACTTGGCAAGTTATTCATATACCGCCGTTGACCAAGACGGAAAAAGCGTTAAAGGAACCGTTGAAGCGCCCGACCTTGCAAACGCAACAACGATGGTGACGGCAAACGATCTAGTTGTTTTAGAGATAAAACAAGTTGGGGCGTTGTCAAAAAATATTAACATTACGCTGTTTGAAGCGAAACCGAAACCGAGGGATCTTGCGGTTTTTTGTCGCCAGTTTGTCAGCATCTCGGCAGCGGGCGTTCCGATAATTTCGGCGTTTGATATGCTTGCGGAACAAACCGAAAACAAACCGCTTAAAGAAGCGATTGCCGATAGCGCAAGCAGAATAAGACAGGGAATGTCGCTTGCGGAAGCGATGAAAGAAAACCATAAAATTTTCCCCGAACTGCTTGTCATGATGGTGGCGGCGGGAGAATCGTCGGGTAGCCTTGAGGTTGCGTTTGAAAGAATGGCGGTGCAGTTTGAAAAAGATGCAAAGCTTAAAGCTCTTATCAAACGTTCGTCGGCATATCCTTTGGCGGTGCTTGTCGTTGCGGTTATAATCGTCATGGTTCTTTTGGGATATATCGTTCCGCAGTTTGAAGAGATACTAACCGACCTTGGCGCCGAGATGCCGGCATATTCCGCCGTTGTTATCGCAATGGGAAAGGTTGTTCAAGCCCAATGGTTTTGGATAGTGTTGATATTGGGCGGTATTGCTTATGGCATCCATAAATTTAGCAAGACTGTGGTTGGAAGAGAATTTTTCAGCGCAGTTCAACTGAAAGCTCCGCTTTTTGGAAAGTTGGCGGTTAAAACGGCTTCGGCCAGAACCTGCCGAACACTTTCGACCCTTATCTCTGCCGGCATTCCGATGATTGAATCGATCAACATAGTAGCGGATATCATGACAAACACGAGGTTTCGAAAAACGCTTCATGATGCCGCCGACGATGTAACGATGGGTATCGCTTTGTCGGAACCGTTGACCAACAGCAAGCTTTTCCCCCCTCTTGTCTGCCACATGACAAAGATAGGGGAAGAATCGGGCGATTTTGAAGGGATGTTAACCAAACTCGCCGACTATTATGACGAAGAAGTTGAGAACACAACCGCCACCGTTATGGCGGCAATAGAACCGCTTTTGATCATCGTGCTTGCGGTTATAGTTATTGCTATTATATTTGCGGTTTTGCTCCCGATGCTTTCTATATACGACGGATTAAACAACGTTTAACAAGTTTTAAACAAAAGTTTTTAAATTCGCTAGAATATTATTTTTATAATATTTTAAATAAATTTTGATGAAAGGAGGATTTAATGGCGAACCCTAGAAACAACAAGGGTTTCACGCTGGTTGAATTAATCATCGTTATCGCAATAATTGCGGTTCTCGCGGCGGTGCTTGCTCCCCAGTATCTTAGATACGTTGAAAGAGCAAGACAATCGAACGACCTTCAAGTCGCAACCTCGATTATGCGAGCAACAACAGCCGCAATAGCCGACCCTAGAGTTGGCGTTGCATCAAACGAAAATGTCACCGTGACATGGGACACAGGGCAAGACCCGGCAACGATAAGCAGTTCTAACTCCGGCGTTGAAGCCGAAATCGCCGCAACGATGGGTTGGACAGATGTCGATGATGTCGACAATGCGCAATCGGAAGCCGGAACGGCGCAAGATTTTTCGTTTATTATAAACGCTGCAACGGGGAATATAGTTGTTGCGAACGGTAGCGGTCGTTGGGTCTCGGAAATCGGGATAAACGAAATGGTTGCATCAACAACCTCACCATAAAATTAAACGACCAATAAAAACAAGCAAAGACAATGCTATTAAACCACACCGACACACCAAAACAAAAGGTGTGTTGTGTGGGGGAATAGTTTAACATAAATAGCAAACACAACTTAAAAAACTACAGATCGCTTTCGAGCGGTAGAAACGCTTTCGAGCGGTAGTATGATAGTTTCCAAATTATTTTTTATACTTAAGGAGAAAAAAATCAAAATGAAAAAATCAAACAACAAAGGCTTCACGTTGGTAGAACTTATCATCGTTGTTGCAATTATAGCGGTTTTGGCTGCGGTTCTCGCTCCTCAATACCTTCGCTATGTTGAAAGAGCCAGACAATCAAACGACCTTCAAGTTGCAACCTCGATCATGAGAGCAGCAACAGCCGCAATTTCCGATCCGCAAGTTGGAACAGATGGAGTTGCATCGAACTCAACAGTAACTGTTACTTGGACAACAACCGGCACAACCAACGGGTTGGCTGTAACAGGTACACAAGACGCTGCAACTAACACTGCTCTTTTAAATGAAATAGCTCAAACTATGGGCTGGTGGAGCGGCACAGCAGTAGCAGGAGTTGACGATGCTCAATCTGCAGCAGGAAACGGAGTAAACTTCGTATTTACAATTAGCGCTTCAACAGGTCAAATAACGATTGCAAAAGCTAGCGGAGCATGGGCAACAGAAGTCGGCGTTAGCCAACCGGTATCAACAACCTAATCCATAACAGCTAAACTTTTACTAATCCACAATATCCCCAACACACCTCGTTTGAGGTGTGTTGGGGAACGGATGATTTAAAAGCAAAATTATTTTTTAGAGAATAAACAATAAAATTTCACGACAAAATTAAAAAAACTTTTCTTTGCAGATAAACTGGAAAACAACATTTTCTTGTATAATTTTTTACAACAAGAGAATTTAAACTATATTTTAAATTTGCATAGTATTATTGAATTGTAATTTTTTATATATAAACATATATTATGCAAATTATCTCCGCCTGTGGGCGGAGATGTTGGAAATCCGAATTTGCTGTAATGCACCAACGGAACACATACAATGCGTTCCCCAAACTGTCGAAAAACCTCTAATACAAATTCATCTTTCGTCAAAATGCATAAACCCAATAGGCGGAATGTAGGGGAGGGGCTCTGCTCCTCCCGAAAATCAACACAAATGCCCTGAAACGGGACGATGTGGGCATCGTCCCCTACCAGTATTTTTATAATTTTGTGCAATATTTTTTAAGGTATACCTTTTTTGACGTTCTGCGGAACGCATACAGTGCGTTCTCCCTACGATGTGTTGTCGTTTAAAATACAAATTAAAGACTGGAACTTTTATTAAATCTATATGATGTACCCTTTTGAATTTATAGCTATTTTTATATTGGTGTTTGTTCTTGGCATAGTCTTCGGAAGTTTTTGCAACGTTTTAATCTATCGCATACCAAAGGGCGAAGATTTTGTTAAAACCCCGTCACACTGTATGTCGTGTGAAAAACGTCTTAGATGGTATGAGCTTTTCCCGATTTTCTCCTATATCTTCCTTTTGGGAAGATGTTCGAGTTGCAAAACAAAGCTTTCCCCCCAATATCCGATTATAGAGCTTTCAAACGGCCTGCTCTGGCTGTTGGTGTTTTATAAATTCGGGGTGTCTCTCGAAAGCCTACTGGGCGTTTTCCTCGTTAGCGCTCTTTTGGTGCTTTCGGTTATCGATATCAAAACTAAAGAAATCCCCATTCAAACAACGGTGTTTATAGGGGTTTTGGCAGTTATAAAAACAGCGTTTGATTATCAAAACTGGCTCGATCATCTGTTGGGATTTCTCGCAATAACCGTCTTTTTAATCCTTCTTTTGTTTTTGTCAAAAGGAACGGCGATTGGCGGCGGCGACGTTAAACTAATGGCAGGGTGCGGGTTGTATCTCGGCATTTTTGAAACGCTGTTGGCATTTGTGTTGGCTTGTATTATCGGTTCGATTATCCACGTTGTGCGTATGAGATTTTTCGGAGCATCAAGGGTGCTTGCTATGGGGCCATATCTTTCGGTGGGCGTTTTAATTTCGCTTTTGTTTGGGCAACAATTGATAGATTGGTATATAAACCTTTTAACTATATAGCTATTCATTCAGAATTTTTCACAGTATAGGCATAATGACAAAAAAATGGAGTCTTAATTAATGGAAAAACAAACATTAATAATTGAAGTTGGGGATAGAATAACAAAAGTTGCTACCGTTTCGAAACGTGGGCAAACTTCAAGTTTGCATAAAAGTATGTTTTTTGAAACGCCGCCACAATCGGTGTTGGATGGCCAGGTTACCCAACCCGAAGTTTTTGCAAACGCCCTTAACGAAAATCTTGCTAAAAATCAAATGACAGAGGCTAAAAGCGTTATATTCGTTTTGGCTTCTCCGAAGATTGTTAGCAGAAAAATTCACCTTCCGCCCGTTAAAGAACGTCAGATAGCTTCGGTTATATTGGCAAATGCATCGACATATTTTCCGATAGATCTTGCGAACTATCAAATCTGCCACACCATGCTGGAGAATGTCGAGGGCGACAAGCCGGGTTTTAAACTCATGGTAATGGCTGTTCCAAAGCAATTAATGGCGGCATATGAAAAGCTAGCAGAGATTGCGGGGCTTTCGATACAATCGTTCGACACCGTAGCAAACACACAGTATCAACTGTTCCACGACCTTAATGTTTCGGGCGTAACGATGTTTTTAAGCTTGGGTTCTCGCCAAAGCCTTGTAACGTTTATGCAAAACAATGCGTTGTTGCTTCAACACGCAATGCCGTTTGGCGGAGATGAATATCTTAACCTTGCGATGTCGGCTATCGAAAAAAACGAGGATAAATATAGCTTTGTTTTAAACAACTCCGAGATTCCCTCCTGGGTTGCCGACCACATTCCAAAACAACGTTTTGATGATATTTCAAACCGTTTTTCAAGCGCTGTAACAAGGCTTATCGACTTTTTTAAATCCTCAAACCGAAACATGGATATCGACCGAATTATATTGGTCGACACCTGTTGCGGAATATCCGGAATTAAAAAAGCTCTTGCAACCTCAACTTCTATCGAGGTTTATTCAATCGAAGAGATTTCGGGCTATAATTCGATAGTGACGGGAGCAAAGGTCGGGTTCAACATAGCGATAGCAAGCGCCCTTGTTCGTCCGCTCGACCTTCTGCCGATGTCGGACAAAAAAGGCGGCTCTCTTGGAAAAAGAGGAGGAGTTCGAAAGAAATCTGCTGTCTCCGCAACGATGACATTTTTTGTCGGGTTTATAGTTCTTTCGATAGGGGTGACGGCATATTCCGCTATCTATTATTTCATTAGCGCTTCGGCAAACAGCGCAGCACAAAAAGAACTCGATAGTTTGTCCTATGTTCAAGAATCATATGACCTATACATTGAATACCAAATGATAAGGCAAAGTTTCGAACAACTTGAACAACAAGCGGTTAACAAAAACGCAGATTTAAGAGCGTTTTTAGAAGAACTCGAACAAAAGATGCCGACAAGGCTTTTGCTTCTTTCGGCAAGTTGCGATGAGTTCGGCGTGACGCTTAACATAACAACCTCGACGATGGAGGATGCCGCAACAACCCTTAAACAATTAAGGACGTTTGAATCTATTAAACAGATCGAGATAGGAGGGGTGTCGGAAGCGGTCGACGACACGGGGCTTTCGGTAGTTTCGTTCTCGGTTGTCTGTTCCTATGACCCACCAATCGAGCTTCAACAACCATCTCTCGAAGGGGATTTAACCCTAGAAGGCGAAATGGAACAAGACCTTGAACAAGGTCTTGAAGGAATATAGGAGGCTTTTAATATGAACAACAAAACAGATAATAAAGGCCTTGTGCTAACGCTTATCGGAGCGCTAATTTTTGCGGTAACTTTTGTGTTTGTGCTTTTGCCGTTGACCGAAAGCGCCGAAAGTTTAAATATGCAAACAAACGCTATCGAACAAGAGATTATAACGCTTGAGATGCACAAAGCGAAGATTTCGGAGTATGAAGCCGAAACGGAACTCAGCAAACAATACGTAAAACAACAGGCTGCATATTATCCGGCATATGTTAGCGAAGAAGACACGATTATGTGGGTTTTGGCTCTTGAACAGCAAGCTAACAGCGATTTCCTTTCGATATCGTTTTCCGAACCGACCTCGATTGCTTCGTTTGTTGGGTATGCAACGGTTGACGGCGGAGAGATCCAAACGAATATGTCGGCATATAGCAGACAATCGGCTATCGACGGTTCGATGACCTACACCGATTTTAAACAAGCACTTGATTATATCTATAACTACGACGACAAAACCGCTATCGATTCGGTTAACTTAACATATGACGCAACAACGGCACAGCTTGCGGCAAACATGAACATAACGAAATTTTATCTAGCATACCCCGAAGCGGAATACCAACCTCTAGACATTCCAAATGTTCCGATAGGAAACCCGAACCCATTTGGTTCGCTTTTGGTTTCGTCGGCAGAGGATGATGAATAGAATAAAACAACAACACTAACGATAAGGAGGAAGCCTTTATGTTTAAAAAATTGAAAAAATCGAATAAAGGTTTCAGCCTTGTTGAACTGTTGATTGGCGTAGCAATTCTAGCGGTCATATCCGTTCCGATAACCTCGACATTTTTTTCGAGCAATAGATTTATGTCGCAAAGCTATGAGATAAGCGATGCAACAATGCTTGCCGAAACGATAGCAGAACAGTTTGAAATGATCGATCTTTCCGATCTTGAAGCAAACGGAAATATCCCGAAACTTATTATAGCGGATAAAACGATGTCCGGAAGTTTTGTGTTTCCGGCGGCAACCGGATCATATCAACCGTTGACAACCCCACCGACCGACGCCCCATATTTCATTGAATATAAGGGGCTACCTTCGGGATTTTCTTTGTTGAATGCTGTTGTCACTATCGATCCTAGCGGCAAGGCGGAATATCGAAACATCAACGATAAAGAGGTTTTCCAAAACGTTAATGTCGATTTTATCGCTTCGCAATCAAGTGTTGAAGCCGTCGACCCCGATGAAATTTCTTGGAATGAATATCTAGCGGATCAAGGTTTGCCCGACACAACGGTGAGATCTTCGGTTAATCAAACCCGAGAGATAATCGTTGATGTTGAAAAAACAACAAACGCCGAGGGCGAAGAGATTGTTGAAATATATGTAACGTATAAATATGTTTATGCTTCTACTTATATTTGGGAAAAAGAAATTCGATTGACCCCTAAAAGCGGAATACCAATGCCACAACCGGGAGACCAAGCGCCCAACACATTTATATCGTTTTATCCGTTTTATATTGGAGCCAGCGACACGATAACGATTAATAATGTCGACGATGTTCCAACAGAAATTTCGCTTTCAAAACAAATAGATACTGGTGTTGTTAACCTTGCTGATGAGGAACTCCGCCATAAATATACCGTTAATGTAGCTTCCGGAGCGACAAACGTTAGTATTTCTTCCAACCTCGATACCGATCTTTCGAAAGCCGATGGGGATGATCTCGCCGTTTCGCCGGTTTTCTATTCAGAAAACGGACTTTCGGCAACGTGGGCATCAAACAGTTTAATCGAAACAAAAGCGGTTGATAGAATCTATAAAATTAACGTCGAACTTTTTGAACAACAGGAAGGAAACGACAACAGCAACTATCTTGCCGGAATCGTTTATGACCTTGCGTTCACTAAATTAAAATAATCCATCTATTTAATAAAATTAAAATTTCCGACAAGGAGGGAGAACAGGGATTGAAACAAAAATTTTTCAAACGTAGATTCAATTGTCGAATTAAAAATATATCGTCTCGAATTTTTAAATCAACAGTTTTGGATTTTAATAAAAGAATTAGCGCTACCGCTTGTTCTCTTAACGGAAACAAAGGCGCAACGATAGTAACGATAATGCTCGCCATGTTCTTTTTGTTAACGCTTGGAAGCATCATGATATTCATGAGCTACACAGCGCTACAGATAGAACGAACCGAAGCGGTTGGAACAAGAAGCTTTTATGATGGCGAAGCGCTGGTAGACGAGATGAAAGTCGGGCTTCAAAACGCCGCCTCCGACAGCGCCGTTGAAGCACACGAAATATTGTTTAAACAATACAACTCGGACAACACAAAGCTTGGAACAATAATGGTCGGAAGGCTAGATAATTGGCAAACGAGCGGAACGCCGGCGGTTCAACTTTTAGAACAGTTTGGAACCAACAGCGACGGAACGCCAAGATATGTCTATAACACCGAGGCTTTTGCGGCGTTTGTTGTCGAAGCGGGGGCTTCTTGGGATGATATTTATATCGAAGGGGTTTCGGATCCTTCCGATACCGCACGCCCAATTCATATAGACGGAAACGTTGTTGGGTTTGTTGGAACATACAAAAACGGCGGAACGGTTGAATATGACCAACATACCGTTACATTTAAAGGGGTGTCGCTAACCTATATCGACCCCGAAACCGAAATCAAAACCTCCATCACAACGGATTTTGTTATAGAACTTCCCGACCAATTTTTCGCAAACAGCGGAGATATTGTGTTGGATTTTTCCGATGTCACCGATTATAGCCTTGTAGCGACCGAAACTTTAACCGCTACAACCGGTAGCTATGGCGGCGGAATCTATGCAGACAAGATTAATATAACGGGAGAAACAACGGAATTTTCCGACAGCGTTGTAACAAGAGAGGGTCTTTCGCTTTCGGTCGGCAGCGAAGTTGAACTAACGAATACCGCTTCGGTTTGGGCAAACGATATAACGCTTTTAAATGAAGCTGAGATAAATTCAAAGAGCGGCGGAACGGTGTATCTGCAAAACGACCTTGCTTTAAACGGAGACCGATCGAGCGCCGATATCGAAGGAAGCCTTATAGGTTTTGGCAACAGCACCACCGACCCCGAAAAAAGCAGCTCGATTATCATAAACGGCGTGGATTCTTCCCTTGATCTTTCTTCAACCGAACGGCTAATGCTAGCAGGGCATAGCTTTATTATGGCGCAAAAAGGAACAGCAGGAAGCTTTTTGATGGGCGAATCTATCTCGGCGAGAACAAACCAGCTAGCATACCTTGCGCCGACACACATTTTAACGGCGGCAAACTCCGACATTAAAACAAATCCACACGTCATCGAGACAGGAACAGCTCCCCCCGATATATCATCGATAAATAAAGACACGGTGATTTTGGGCGGAAGTTCGCTTAATTCCTACAGCGCAACGGTTGAACAACTCATATATCCGCTTGTCGGAACAAACCAAAGCGCAGTTTATTATTTTATAAACTTTAAAGACACAGCAAACGCAAATGATTATTTCAGAGAATATTTTTCGAACAACAAAAGCGATATAACGGAATATATCGATGCTTTTGCCGATCTTTCCTATGTAACCAACAACGCCCAAACGAGCGGTAACTTTATCGAGGGGACTTCGGGCAGTTATTCGATGCCGAGCATAAATCCGGTTACCGACGAAACGGCGGAATTTATCGCTTGGTCATATGAGAATTTAACGAAAAGTTTAACGACATTTCCCTCAAACGCCAGCGATCCGTTTGACCATATTGTCGATAAAAACGAGATAGATAATTTTATTAAAACGAACCCTATAACGGGGGATGTTTGGGAGTTTAAAAACACAGCGGGTGACACGGTTGCGGTTCTTTCCTATAATGAACAATCGGGATCGTTAAGCACGCTAGCATATCCCGATGCAAAGTTGATAGTTGCAACGGGGGATGTGACGGTTAACGGAACTTTTTCCGGAATGATCCTTTCAAACGAAAACATAAACATTTCGGGAGCGGCTAATATATCGTCAAATTCCGCCGCAGTTCGAGAAGCGTTTTCGGCGGAATATAACGGAACGCCGATTAGCGTTTTGTTCTCGACAGCAGGCACGACGGCGGTTGGCGGAGCGAGCGCCTTGGATGATATAGAGGATATAACCGACATGGTTCGATATGAAAACTGGACAAAGAATTAAATTTATTAAATAAAAGCAGGAGGGAGAACGGTGTTGAAAAACAATAAAGGTTTCACGCTAGTTGAAGTTATAATAGTAGTAGCGATAATTGCGGTTCTTTCTTCCGCCGCTGTTGTAACAACCTATCAAGTGAGTTCGACCAACGCAAAACAGACTGCAAACGAGATAGCCGGTATGCTTAGCAGATGTAGAATGTCTACCCTTAGCGGAATGGTTGACCCATATCTTGAAATTTCCGGCAACAACGGAGATATAACAGCAACGCTTTTTGCAAACGGGCATCAAATCGAAATCGAAGAGGTAGCAACAAATGCGGTTAACGTTTCGTTCACCATTGGGGGAACGACAACCGAGATGACCGGCAACCAAAGTTTAACGATTAGATACGACACCTCGGGGGCGATAACCTCCCCGATGGATATACAAACGATAACCGCAAGCTCGGGGTCAAAACGATATACAATCAACATAGTAGCTGCAACGGGGTATCATGAGGTCAACTAGAATGTTTTTAAACGTAGGATAGACGGAGAGTATATGAAAAATAACAAAGGTTTCACGCTGGTTGAAATGATGGTGTCGATATCTATATTGAGTTTCATAATTGTTGGGTTAACGGTTCTTTTGAACTCAAGCACAAGAGGCTATTCAAATATGTTTAGAAGCACCAACCTCCAATATGAATCCCAAATAGTTATGTCGCAGATTCAAGAAAGGGTAATCGATTGCAACGGCGGTATAGTTTGGCTAGATGGAAGCAACACTCTTTTGGTTGTCAACAAAAATCCCGACAACTCAAAAACGGTTCATGGAATAAGAATGGTTGGAACCGAGATGCTTTATGGAACGTCGACGAGTTCAACCGACAACGACAACGCTATACTGAATTTTTCGACAGCCAACATAACAAGCCCGATGTCTCAATATCTTTCGGGGTTTGAGGTTGTTTCGCCAAGCGTTGCGGGCGAGATAACGACGATTGATATCGCTACTGAGTTTGAATTTGATAACCGAAACTACAGCGCAAGGCAGACGGTAGCTCTTCGAAACAAACCATATTATTATGATAATATAACCGATTTAATCGATAGATTAAACGAAGAATAAAAAAAGAAACAGACAGAGAAACAGTTAAAAGGGAAATGCAAAAGCAATGAAGATGAAAACAACAAAAAATTTAAAGATAACGTTATTAACGATTGTGATGATGTTTTTCGGTTTAATGGTGGCGGCAAAAGGATATTCGGCGACAATTCCGTCGTATGCCTCTATCGAAAACCTCGAGAAAACCCCAAACTCAATCTATAGAATTATCGAGATAGTTCCAAAAGACAAAACAGGAAGCATTGGTTATTACATAGGAGAGCAAGAGCCGTTTGCACCAACGACCTACACCGACGTAGCGGGATACAATGCTTTTGTTAGCGAGATGATCAATAAAGGCGTTATGGCAAACGACGACAGCGCACCTCTCTCGACGGTGGACGCGTTCCCATGGGAAAAGGAGCAACCGAGCGGAGCAGTTAGCATAGCGATTGCCGAGACTACGACAACGGTTAACGGCGAGTTTATTGCCGATACAAACACACCCCAAAACGGAGGATTTATCGAAAGACCGGCGTCGACACCAACAGCATATGAATATGTTGGAACAGGCGGAACGCATAATTTTACAAAGGACGAAAGCGGCGCTTCACACACCGTTTTTTACAGCGAGATAATAAAGGGCTACACCAACAACAACTGGTTTAAAAAGTATGTTTTTGATGAAGTAAACTCAAATATTAAAATAGAAGTCATAAGCATAACTCCGGATGATGACAAGATAGACACCGACAACGAGCTTGAAACGCTTATAAAATCAGCTAACATGATTGTTTTTTCGGCCGGGTTTGAGGGACAAACAGAACCAAACCTCGCTGATGACTACAAAACAAACGATTTCACAGATGAACAGCTTAAAGTTATTATGGATAGCAAACTGCTCGACCCAAACAACCAAGATGCGGTAGCGGTTATGTTTGATTTAGGGCTAGTTGGTCTCGAAATTCCCGATCCTTTATCTACACCCACCAATCCGCTTCCTGATATCACGTTGAACATATCAAAGATAGCGGAGGAACTTTTAGTATATTCCGGAAGATCGTCTTCTTCCCCTTCCTCAGTTCCTTCTTCGGGATATATACATAAAAACATATATGCATTTGGCGCAAAAGAAAACGACAACGTATTGCCGGTAGATATGAAACACATCGTAACAACCGAATTTAACACACCGTTTGCCGACACCCTTTCGGGGGACAACAAAAACGATACATACAACGATAAAGCGGTTTTCTATCCCGTTCTCGATGAGATCCTGCTCGAAAACCAAGCGAGGGAACTCGACAACGCAAACAACGCCGGTGTGGCAGGGTTTGTCGATTGGGAGATGCTTTTGGAACAGGTTTCGATGGCAAACGGAATTCGACATATCGTTAACTATACGTTGAACGATATCGTTATACCCGAGATAAAGGTTTATAAAGAAACGGGAGACACGACAGAGTTTTCATATTTTGTTATGCCTACGGTTTTTGAAGATGGGTCATTAAAAGGAGAAGCGCTTAATAGCGACCAAATGTCGAACGTCACCTTAAACGTTAACGAACTAAACGCAAAGTATTTTGATAGAAAATTTGAGGTTTATATATACTATCAAGATGACGATGGTGAATACTATCTAGACAAAACAACAAACAGTATGAACACCGTTACAACAGAGACCGATAAAGATGCTTTAAAGTTTTCAAGAAAAGAGGAAACAGCGGCATTAAACTATTATGATGATTTAAAAGCGGATTCAACAGGTTCTCCCATTGTTGGGCTTGATATCGTCAATAAACAACAACAGATTATTTTTAATAGCGATATAGTAGATTTTTTTGATGAGGACGACGATTATAAACTAGAGGTATACTATGAATTTAAAACAAAGCTCGGCGCTAGGTATTATTCCGACCTTAGCACAGAGATAGTCCTCCAAAAACTAGGGCTTTTGATGTTGGGATAAAAATTTTTATAAAAGAAAAAATTCGGCGTTTGATGATAGCCTCATCAAACGCCGAATGTGTTGTTTTGAATAGTTTATCAATTAATAAGTCTTTGCTTTTTCTTCGCCACGCAAAACTCTCATAGCTCCGCTCATGAGCGCATCCATTTCATCTTCGCCAGGATAGACAAAGACAGGCGCAAAGCTATCGACACGCTTTTTAATCTCGCCGCAAAAACGAGTGCTGTATGCTATGCCGCCGGTTAAAAGGATTGCATCGACAGAACCCGAAAGAACCGCACACATAGCTGCAATTTCTTTTGCAACTTGATATGCCATCGAATCGACGACGAGAGCCGCAAATTCATCACCTTCCGAGATCATGTGTTCCGCAACTTGAGCGTCGTTTGTTCCAAGATATCCTAGCATTCCGCTAGCTCTTGTAACCTTGTCGAGCATCTCTTCCCTTGAATATTCGCCGGAATAACACATCTCGATAAGCGGAACGATGGGGATCGAACCGGGGCGCTCGGGGGTGAATGGGCCTTCGCCCGACAAACCGTCGTTACAGTCGATAACTCTTCCGTATCTATGCGCACCGATAGTTATGCCGCCGCCAAGATGGGCGATAACAAAACGGCAGTTTTCATATTGTTTGCCGATAACCGCCGAATGTCGCCTTGCAATAGCTTTTTGGTTAAGCGCATGGAACAATGAGTTTCTTTCGATACCGGGCATTCCCGAAATTCTTGCGTGTTGGTCGAATTCATCAACAACAACGGGATCAACAACGTAAGCCGGTATGCCAACTTCATCCGCAAGTTCTTTTGCGATGATAGCGCCAAGAGCGGAAGGATGCCTCATGGCGGCTATCGTGTGAAGATCTTTTAACATATCTTCGTTGACGTTGTATGTGCCGCTTATGATTGGTTTAACAATTCCGCCTCTGCCGGAGATTGCATCAAACGATTTAATATCGATCTCTGCTTCTTTTAGAATATCGAGAATTCCTTGTAAGCGCAGTTCTTTTTGGTCTAGTATCGTGGGTCCGCATTTCATTAAACGACCTCTGTCATATCGAATGACATGGACAAGAACCATCTTTTGGTCGTCATAGACAGCAAACTTTGTCGAAGTCGACCCGGGGTTGATGGCGAGTATACGAATAGCTCCCTCTTTTTTGTCGCCGACTATTGGAATGCCTTCAACAACTTTGCGAACTTCTTCCATTTGTGGCTTTTCTTTTACGACTAGTTCGCCGTCTTTTTCGATAGCGGCTTTTAAAACACAGTTTATGTCTATCAACTTGTCGACAACTCGCTCGAGCTTTGAATAGTTCCCCGAAATTTTAATCTGCATCGTTGAGATAGCGGGATCGTTGGTCTCGTCTGCCGTTATGCTCTTGATGTTCCAACCTTCTTTTCTTATGTGCCCTACAATTCTGTCTAAAACGCCGGGTTTGTTTTCGACAATAAGTTCAACCATTTGGGTTTGCTTAACCATAAAAAAACACTCCTCATTCAAAGTTTCTTAAAAAAGATGAGCAAAAGCAGTTTTGTTAAATTAAATAAAAGCTTTATCCAATAAAAAAACAAAATAGCTTAAAACTCTCATATATATACTTTAAACTATTTGCTTGTTTTGTACAAGAGTTTTTTGCAATTTTTAATTAAAATTACCTATATTTTTTGATATTTTTGTAGTCTTTGCTTAAATTGTGGTATAATTGTATCTAATTCATATTTTCATGATATAATTCATAAAATAGATTTAGAAATTTTTTATAAAAGTGTGAAACTATGTTGAAAATAATACGCAACTTAACAATTAAACAGCGAGTTATTATTTTTGTGGCTATAACGCTTTCGGCGCTAGGCGCTATTTTGTTGCTTGTTAATCTGGGATATATAAGATTAAGCGAACCAAACATGACCTATCCTATTAGAGGTGTCGACGTTTCCTCCTATCAAGGGGATGTTGATTGGGAGGTTTTGGAGCAACAAGGTATTAAATTTGCATTTATTAAAGCAACCGAGGGGTCAACCCACGTCGATAAATATTTCATGCAAAACTGGCAAGCGGCTTCAAAAACCGATATGGCTATCGGAGCGTACCATTTTCTAAGCTTTGAATCGTTTGGAGAAACCCAAGCGGATAACTTTACAAGAAATGTTCCGATAGTTGAAAATATGCTTCCTCCCGTTATCGATCTTGAGCTATACGGAAAATACTATTATTTCCCGCCGAGCGTTGAACACGTTCGTTTGATTCTCGACCAGATGATCAGCAATATAGAATATGCATATGGCGTTAAGCCGATTATATATGTTAATGAGAGAATGAAAGATAAATATCTAGGCGACGACTATGACGAATACACGCTATGGGTAGCGGATATTTTGGGGTATATCAAAGAGGATATGAACTGGAGATTTTGGCAATATTCCCACACAGGGGAACTGCCGGGGTATGATGGAGTTGAAAAATATATCGACCTTAACGTTTTTAAAGGAACGATAGAACAACTCTTTCGCTTAACCGATTGGACGAAACAACCAAGAATAGCTTTTAGACCGGTATTTTTAGAACAACAAGAATAACAAATACAAAACGACAACGCCTAGCCATTACGGTTCGGCGTTGTCGTTTTTGCTACTGCTTTGTAGCGTGGGTAAAAAACAACTTGGGAAATATATATTAAATAGAGCTTGCCGAAGCATTGGCAAATTCTCTATAGACCGTGTCTTATATAGACGGTGTCTTATATAGACGGTGTCTTATATAGACGGTGTCTTATGTAGCCCACTGTGTTTTATAGACCTTTGTCTTGCAGTGCGCTGTCTTTTTTTATCTTTTGCCAAAGACCGCGTGAGACTTTTTCGAAGATATCTTGATATTGGCTTTCTGGAAGCGGTTCGCCTTTGTAAAGAATATCGAAAAGGTTTTCCTTCTCTTTAAAGCAAAACCCAGTGTCACAATAACCGTTTTTAAAATAAAATCCCTGTCGTTTTAATCTGTATTCGCTGTTTTCGCTTTTAACTCTAACCGATTCGATAGCTAAAAACATATTGTTATGCTTTTCTTTTTCAGCTATTAAGCTAAGGATTTTTGAACCATATCCCCTTGAGCGAAGTTTATCGTTTATCGCAAAATACAAAACGAACACAAAATCTTTTTGTTTAATGATATACGTGAATCCGCAAAAAACGCCGTCTTCATAATAAGCTTTAAACTCGATAAGTTTTTGTTTTAGCCTAGAGGCTAGGTATAAAATCCAAAAAGGAACTCTTTCGCTGTTTGGGAACGAGGAAAGAAAAAGGCTTTTTGTTTCGAGATAGCTAGTTTCTTTACGTTTAACATTTTTTGCGTTCAACATAACTTTTATTAAAACTCCAATCTTTAAAAAAATGAGATATTTGAAGTTAGTTTAACTGTAACACTCAATCATTAATAATTTGCAGTTTTTATAAGAACAATTGTGAAATCTTCGCCTTAAATATGGCGGTTATTTTAAAAAATTAAAAACAATTCAATTTTATGACAATAACAACTAGATTACAACGGCGATGTTCGACCTAAAAAAAATCCTCTTTAAAATAATATTTAACCTCAAGCTGTTTATATCCAAAACGGCTTTTTGAAAAAAATTATTTTAAGGGGTGTTTTTTTGAAAAAAAGATTGTTAACGCTGTTAACGCTAATCGCAATAGTTTTGTGCAGTTTGTTGCCGGCAACGGTTTCTGCTATAGACTATATTTTGGAAGATGGAAAAACCGAGATTTCTCTTTCGAAACAAGCGGTTGATGTGACAGCAACGTTGCCAACCGAAACCGACAGTTTGGGGAACTTGTATCAATATTTTGATATAACGCTTTCGGTTAGCGGAAGTTCTTCGCAGACTTCGCCAAAAGGTGGAGGAGATATTTTGTTTGTTATCGACAAATCGGGGTCGATGGAGAGCAACAAGGTTGACGGCAGATCGCTAGCAGAGGAGCTTGAACAACAGCTTAATGGCAGCGGTTCGACAGAAGGATTGATTGAACATCTGGTCGATTTAAACTGCAACATAGGTATAGTGTCGTTTGGTTCGCAATCTTCCGGCTATAACTTTTATAACAACAGCTGGACCGAGTATGATTCGGGCGAGGAGGCTCTGTTCTATGAAAGGTATTTCACCAAGGATGTTGACGAACTGGAAGAGACGGTGTCGGATGCTCTTGATATAAAGTCAAACGGCACAAACACTGAGGGCGGGTTTTTGATGGCTCAAACTATAGCAAACGGTTGGGAGGCATCAAATAACAACAACAAAAACGAAAAACTCATAGTTGTTATGATAACCGACGGGATACCTACATATCGGTATGAAAGCCAAAACACAACAAACGACGACAGCGGTTCTAATTGTAGCAAACTGGAGTTTAACCAAGCGGTAGAAGCGGGGCAAGAGCTTTCGAATATTTCGGAAGATATCGAGATATTCACGTTTGGAATGCTTTCGGCCTATGACAAGAACAGCGATAACTATCTGCTTGCCGAGCGGCTTTTGGGGGAAACGGCATACAAAAGCAACCGAGTTTTAAACGAAGAAGATATATCGAAATATGCCGACTTAAACAACAGATGGAATGAAACAGAAAGCTATTCATCAAAATACATTCCGCTAGATTCCAGCTCAACCGCAAGCGATTATAAAAAAGCCTTTAAACAATTATCCGAGATAATCGAACAGACTATCGAGATAAAGGTTGATATAAGCGATATTGTGCCGGCAGAGTTCCAACTTATAGAGGATAGCCTTTTGGTTGAGAATTCAAACAGCTTTGATCTACCTATCGTTAACAACAATCAAATATCGATTAATAATCTTGCCGTGTCGAGCGACCGGCTTAATCCGACGACGATTACATATCGAATTCGGCATACCGAAAAAAACTTTGGAAACGCTTTTTCAAACGATAGCGCCACTGCGACCGTTAAGACTGTTTCGGAGGAAGCGTTTGATTTTCCGAAACCCGTTGTCGCTCTTTCGCCAAAAACAACCGATGATGCGGTAAGTTGTGGGGTTGGGGAAGAGATTGTGATCGATGTTGTCGACAACGACTTTTTGTCGGATGTTTATAAAATAAAGGCAAGCGGTTACACGGTGGATGAGGATTATTCGATATCACTTTTTAATCTTGACGGAACACCGATAGACCCTATCGATTTTTCCGTTTCGGTCGAGGGGGGCAAGCTTAAATTTTCCTCAACAACAGGAACAACAAAAGAGTTTTTATATCAAATTAACCTTAACGCCCAAAGCCACCAAACCGGGGAAGGAGACACCGTTAGAGATGTGTCGTTGTTTTCAAGGCTAACAAAAGTTTCTGTAGCGATGACAACGTCACACACCGTTTTAAAAGAATGGGAAGACCTGTCGAAAGATAACGATTCAACACCGCCAAACATCGAAGTTGTGTTGCAACGAAGCGTAGATGGAGAAACGTTTGAAGATGTCGACGGAAAAAGCGCTGTTTTAACGCCTGTAGGAGCGAGTGGAAGTTGGACGGCAAGTTTTAAGTTTGATGCGCTTGAAGCCGGAAACAAAACAGAGGTTTATACCTATAGGGTTATAGAAAAAAATCCATCAAAAGCATATGAATTAACCCCAACGTATTATAGCAACAAAACAGAGCTGTTAAACACGAGAAAACTCGTTGAAGACGATGGCGACGTTACGATAACAAAGGTGTGGAACGACAACAACAACGAGTTTAATAATCGCCCCGAAACGCTTGTTATCTCGCTTGATGGAACAGCAAATAACAAAAGCATAGTTTCGCAAAACAAAACTCTTTTAGTTAGCGATAGTTTGGAAAGCCAACAGGTTTTGTTTGAAAAGATGCCGACCTTTTCGGTAGATGATGTTGAGATTTTGTATTCTGCGGGCGAACAGAGCGTTCCCAAAGGTTACGCAAAGACGGTAGAAGGATTAACAATCACCAACAGCACCGTTATGACCAAGCTAACCGTTAAAAAGATTTTCGATGGCGGACAACAAGAGATAGCGAAAATAAAATCTATAAAAGCCGATATTCTAAGTTCTGTATCTAACGAAGTTTTAAATAGCGTAGAGATAGTTTTGCCAAACTTTGAAACCGAAACAGAGCTTTTGCCCACCCATATAAACGGAGAAAAAGCGATCTATCGAGCAGACGAAACCGAGATAGTTTTGTTGTCGCAAGACGATCCGATTTTAGGGGAATTCACCCAAAGTAGCTCGGTTTCGACAAACGGAGTGATAACGATTACCAATAGATACAACAGCAACACAAGAGATTTCACCGTTACAAAAAACTGGAACGTTTATTCATACCAACAGTATAAGAGGGATGTCGAGATAACGATAGTTCCAACCGTTGAAGATGAAACGGTTGATATTGGGGAGATAGAAACCACCGCTATTCTTACCGCTCAAAACAACTATAGCCACACATTTTCAGCTCTTCCGATAACCGATATAGACGGAAACGAGATTGTATACAAAGTTGTTGAACAAACAAACAAAGATATCTTTGATACAAGCATTTCGTATACAGAAAACGGAGCTAATATAACAAACACGCTTAAGGTCAACGATATAATTCTAACAAAAGTTTGGGTCAATTTTGACGATGAAAACCGTATGCAAACCGATGTCTGTTTGCTTTTGCAGGTTAAAAACCAAGAGGATTTCGACACGGTGTTGGAGCTTGATTTTTCGACGGCGGATTTTTCTGGAAGCAAGAAGATATCAAAAATAGTTGAAAACATTCCGGTGTATGATGTTCAAGGAAATCTAATAACATATAATATGGAGGAACAAACGGTTCCGCTGGGGTATGAAGTTTCGTATGCAGTCAAATCCGACAACAAACCGCCAGAACCGTATACAGATGGATTTAATATATTAGATGACAACACCGAGGCGATTGCGACAAACGAATACAGTGACCAAACGGTAACGGTGGTTTTTGAAAAAGTTTGGGATGACGACGGAGACCGAGATGGCGTTCGGCCGGAACTGACGACGGTTGAAAGTGATCCGCTTGGCATAAAGCTAGTGGGTGGAAAGTTTGTTGAGGGTGTCTCGCCGTCAAGCATTGTCGAAGAGGGAAACAGCTGGTTTTATACCTTTGAAAATATCCCGGTATTCTATGATTTGGCGTTGGCGAGTTATAGAGTTTTTGAAACGATACCGGAGGAATATACCTCGCAAGGGCAGTCGGCAGGAAACAGAATAGCTACCGAGGCAAAGACGGTCGACCCCGAACAAGAAACATTGTCGTTTAGTTTAACAAACAGTCATACGCCTTTGCAGATTGATGTGGTGCTTTTGAAAAACTGGGAAGACGACCAAGATCTTTTTGCCAACCGCCCCGATGAGGTGTTGGTTCAACTTGAAAGCCCAACCGAAGGCGCAGTTATCCCCGAACCTACTATAGTTAAACAAGGAGATCTTTGGGAATATAGGTGGGCTGGCATTTTTGCGTTCCATGGCGGAGAACCTACTGAGTTTAATATGCCGACAGTTGGAGAGTTGCCGAATTTTTATAATAAAGGAGATGTGGCGCAAACCGATGAAAGAGGGCTTTTATACGATGTTACACACACATATAGCGTTGAAACGATTAACCACACCGTTACAAAAAACTGGGCGGGAGATCTTGCGGCAACAAGCTTAACAAGGCCGTCTTGGATATCGGTTCATCTTGAACAGAGCATAGTCGGAGAAAACGATTTTAGCGACACCTATTATATATATCCAAACGACGTTATACTTTCGGGATCCGGTAATAGTTGGAGCTATCTGTTCCAAAACTTGCCGGCGTTTATCGACGGAAACCCAATGGAATATCGAGTTCGAGAGGTTCAAAATCTGCCGTCGGGGTATTCGGCTAGTTATTCGTATCAAGATTTTTCAACCGTTATTACCAATACCTATACAAACCCACCCGAAAGCACAGGGGTGACAACGGTTCCGCAGACCGACGACCGCTTTCCGCTCAACTCAATGGTGATATTGTCGGCGGTGTCGATTGTAGTTCTTGCGGTGGCATTGGTGCTAAGATTTAAGGTTTTTGCAAAAACTAAAAAACCGGACCATCAAGGTGAAACATATGGGGGGATGGATGATAACTAGTTTTTTTGTAAAGATAATAAACTTTGGGATTAAACTATTTAAACAAATAAAACAAAAAGCCTGGGGTGTGTTTTTAAACGCCAAAAACATAAATCCCGTTTCGATGGTTAACGTTGTTATAGCGGTTTCGATAGTTTCGTTGTTGATATCCTTCACAACGATTTTGGCTTATTTTATAATGCTTTCAAACGAATCCAGAAAACTAAAGGTTATTCAAGAAGTAGCAACTGTATCAGCTGCTGTTGAACAAACAGCCGATACGCCAAAAACCGAACAGGAAATATGGGCTGAAAATTTTCAAAATCTATATAACCAAAATCAAGATATTGTGGCTTGGATAAATATACCCGATACCGAGGTTAACTATCCGGTTATGCAGACAAAGGATCAGCCGGAATACTATTTAAGAAGGGGGTTTGATAAGGAATATTCTTTTTCGGGAACGCCGTTTTTAGATGCATATTCAAACATCCAAAACGAGGGGGAAAACATCGTAGTTTACGCCCACAACATGAAAAACAACACGATGTTTTCGGTTCTCGAAAGCTATCTTAACGCTTCGTTTTGGGAGCAAAACAAGCTTATTAATTTTAACACAAGCGAAGATATGGCAAAGTATGAGGTGTTCGCTTCGTTTATAATCGACACCGATATAAAAAACGCAAACGCATTAGTTCCATATCAAAATCTAAACAATGCAAGCAAAATTGATGTTGAACAGTATATTGAATTTCTAGAGGAATATTCAAAAATTAAACCGGAAATAGATGCACAAAAGGGGGATAGTTTTCTAACGCTTTCGACCTGCACAAACGACCGCAAGACCGACAGAATAGTTGTGGTTGCGAAAAAAATTGAATAGAAAGGAGAGGAATTAAATAAAACAGAGATTTAAGATGGATTTCTTAAATCTCTGTTTTTTGATGATTATTTTTTTTCGAAGATAAACATACCACAGTCACTACTGGTAAAATTAATATTTTCAAGATCTTTAACGATGTTGTTACCTGTAAGAGTTGAAATTTTAAAATCTTGTATATAACTAAATTCAACTAAAGTTAATTCGTTAAAGCTTTCGATAATAGTCTTTGGGGAGAATATCCGATGGGAGTTAAAGTATACTATATTGTTGTTGCTGATAGGAACACTGACATATAATTTTCCGTTGTTTGCCAAGACACGTTGCATGGCATATAGAGCTTTTTTCCAACCATCAGGATCTATAGGGTCGCCATATCTACCAAGTCCAAAATGTTCAATAGAATGTAGAGCTGAAATAGATGATATAGAGTTGTCGGCTATTTGACTCAATTCAGTTGCGTTTGACTCTATAAATTTCATACCACTAACCGTCTGGGGGAGAGGTCTAATGTCGATTATAGTTACATCAATATCAAAACATAAAAGATGAGAAATAAATCCATCTACACGAGAGCCAATGTCGAAATGGTTTTTGACATTGGTTTTTGCTATCTTTTTAGCTATGTATATATCTTGTAAATAATAATGTGGGTCAATAGTTCCGGCTTGCTCAAACTTATCGTATATCATAGGTTTTTTTTCAACACAAGTAAAGTTTGGATCTTCATTTTTTTCTTTAAATACAGAAAGCTCTTGTTCGAAAATTTTAAGTTGTTGCGGAATCCAGAATAAATTAAGATTAAGTATATTTTTAAGACTGTTAAATTTGCCTTTTAAAGCAGCAAAGATGTTAACCATAAATCAAATCCTTTATAATTTTAGTTTGTGAAACCCCTAGTCGTAGTATCTGCTTAGCGCAACGACCTTTCCAACCAATATAACATCGTTTGTTATTATCGGGTCATAGTTTGGGTTTTCGGCACGAAGCTCAACGGCGGTTCCGTTGCGATATAGCCTTTTAACGGTTGCCTCTTCGCCGATTAAAGCCACAACGATATCGCCGTTGTCGGCGGTTTCGGCTCGTTTAGCAACGATAACATCCCCTTCATGGATGCCGGCATCTATCATGCTGTCCCCTCTGACACGCAGAGCGAAAAGCTCGGAAGACCCCGAACGAGGGCGCTCGATAGAGATAAACCCTTCGATGTTTTCTTGGGCTAGGATTGGAATTCCGGCGGCAACAACTCCGAGAATAGGAACTTTAATGGCGGAGCTTTCAGTAGCTACCGAGATGTTTCGACGTTTGCCTTTGTCGATAGTTAAAACTCCGTCTGCCTCGAGCTCATGGAGCAAGCCGTGCATGGTTGAGGTTGATTTAACATCAAGAGCGATACAAAGTTCTCGAACCGAGGGGGGAGAGCTGAAACTGTTTTCTATAAGATATTGATAGAGCTTTTCTTTGTTAGTCATTGGATGACCGTTCCCTTCATATTTTTATTTTTGACCGAAAACCATAAAACCACTACAAACAGAGCTGATACAAAAACTTTAATCAAAAGAAAAACTGAACAATTCGGAAAATATAACCATTATAAACAAATATTGACAAAGGGATTTAAAAAATATTTTTATTTGGTTTTATAACCGAAATCGAAAAAAGCCTTTAAAATAGCGGTTTTTTTGTTGTTAAATATATTATAACACAGACGAACATATATTTCAAGAAGTATATTTTTCATCATTTACAGATTATTCATAACCGATTAATAGTAATTCAACAACGAAACAATATAATTTAGTCATACAAATTCTACCGCAAGATTTTGTATACATTATTCCTCCTCATTATTTGCAACCCCCTTTTTTTAATACCCAAAGCTAATAAGCTTTGGGTATTTTTAAAGCGTATTTTAGATTTTAAACGACGGTGTGTACAACCCTCGAAATCACCATAGCAAAGCCACATGGCGAATTTAAATAAACAAAACAACAGCGAAAAATAAGAAAGCTTGTTTCTTGTTTTTCGCTGTTGTTGTTTAACCTGTTTATAAAGCTTTTTTAGTTTGCCAAAAGATCCGAAATTCTATGTAGCTCATAGTTGAAATCTTTTTTCATCTTTAAAGCTTCGTCGATATCGATGGCTTCCATCTTTGCGTTGCGGTATGCAACCACTTTGTTATATTCGCCGTTGACGATTCTTTCGACAGCATAAAGACCCATCTTTGAAGCCATAACACGGTCGCGCTGAGAAGGTCTTCCGCCACGTTGGATATAACCTAGATAGGAATCACGGGATTCAACCCCGGTTTCTCTCTCGATAGTTTTTGCGATAAAGTCGCAACCGCCAACGCCCTCTGCTACAACGATGATAAAATGGCTTTTGCCTTTTTCTTTATCGGAGCGCATTTTGCTCACGATGTCTTTCATCTCGAACGAAATTTCAGGAACCAGCGCAACTTCAGCACCCGTTGCAACCGCTGTGTGAACTGCAAGATACCCTGCGTGTCTTCCCATAACCTCGACCACGCTGCAACGATCATGTGAAGCACCGGTGTCACGAATTTTGTCGATAGCTTCAACCGCTGTGTTAAGCGCTGTGTCGAACCCTATCGTGTATTCCGAACAGCCGATATCGTTGTCGATAGTTCCGGGGATTCCGATAACGGGGAATCCGAGCTCAGCAAGGTCACGAGCGCCGCGGAAACTTCCGTCGCCGCCGATGACAACAAGGGCATCAATTCCGGCTTCCCTCATGTTGTCGATGCCTTTTTGAACCCCTTCTTTTGTTTCGAATTCTTTGCTTCGAGCGGTTTTGATAACCGTTCCGCCTCTGTTCATAATTCCCGAAACATCACGGTATTGAAGTTCTTTGAAATCCTTTTCAAGAAGCCCTTCATAGCCGTTCATGATTCCGATAACTTTCTTTTTGTAGTGGAGACCGGCACGAACAACGGCACGGATAGCCGAGTTCATTCCGGGAGCATCTCCGCCGCTTGTTAACACAGCAATTGTTTTGATGTTTTTTTCCATTTTACACCTCTCTGTTTTAAATCAACTTTATTTTTAAATTATTTATTTGGCTTTAGCATATATATAAACAAACAAATACATTATATAACACAAATAAAAAAAATACTACAAAAATATTATAAATTTTTTTAAATTGAAAAAAGTGTCAGATGGTGTTAATATTTTAAAAAATATACAAATTATTTTTGGTTGTATAGGGAGGCTCTAAGTTGGAAAGTTTTTTAAAAAAAGAGATCGACTTAAAAACAAAAGAAAGAATAATCGGAAAATCATATCCCTATGGTTGCAAAATTCCTTTTGAAAATCTTCGTTTGTTAAACGTATTGTATATTGATTTTTCCGGCGAAACAAAAACGGGGGAACTCATAGTTGGCGACAGAGTTGCGGATGATGTTATCAAGATATTCAAAAAGCTTTTTGAAGCGGAATACAAGATTGAGAAAATAAACCTAATCGACGACTATGATGCCGACGACGACAGGTCGGTTGCCAATAACAACAGCTCGGCGTTTTGTTATCGGCTCATTGCGAATAGCGATAAAATATCGAACCATGCTTTTGGAACAGCGATTGACATCAACCCAAGATATAATCCTTATATAGTTGATGGAAAAATAGCGCCACACGTTGTCGAAGAATATGCATTTTGTCGACAAAACAAAAACCCATATTACATTGAAAAAGGGGATGTTTGCTATAATATTTTTAAACAACATGGCTTTTTATGGGGAGGAGATTGGGGAAACGGTTTCGAGGACTACCAACATTTTTATAAAGAAGCGAAGGATGTTTATCCGGAATTAATCAAATGATTGACAAAGCTTTAGTAAATATAATATACTTTTTTATATTGAACAAAATATAATTTTTATTTTGGCAAAATTTATATACTTTCTTTTCCTATTGTTGTATAATGTTTTTAATGAAAAATGTTGAAAGAAGGTGTTTTTATGCTGCTTGCGAGGGAATGTAGGGCGAAGGCAAGAATGTCGCTTAAAGGAAGATGGGGTCTGGCTGTTGGAGCTTGGGTTGGTGCAACGCTGTTGGGAGGAACATATCATGCGATGACCTACATGAATTTAATCAGTAGCTCACAGACCGAAACGACAAACTTTGACGGGACTAATCTTATATCGGATATGATTGTGTTGTTTATCTTGGCTTACTTTATTGCGTTGTGCATAATCGGCACAGCTACAAGAATAGGGTATGCGAAATTTAATATAAATTTAACACAACAAAAACCGGTTGAATTTTTTGATATATTTTGGGGTTATTCTGTTTTTGGAAAATCTCTTTTATTATCGTTTATATGCTTTTTGATTTATTTTGTCGTGGCATTTGTTTTGAGTTTTGTGTCAATAGCAACCATTTTGCTGTTTTTTTCAGATTACATGAGTTTTGAAGCTATAATATTGTTTGTTGTGATTGTGGCAATAATTGTGACGATTCCTTTAACTATACTTATGTTAAGAATATACTTTGCGCCAAACATAATAGCAGACAACCCAAACATTAAAGCTTTCGAAGCTTTAAAACTTTCAAACAAGCTTATGAAAGGCAACGTATGGAGGCTTTTCTGTTTAAATCTAAGTTTTATAGGGTGGAATATTTTGGCCGGTCTCACGCTTTACATTGGTCTTCTTTGGGTAGGCCCATATTTTGAAGCGGCTACAGCTGTTTTCTATCGGGATGTTGTAAACGACAATATCTTGAAAAACCAATCACAACTAAACTATATGGTTAACCCACAACGTGAAATTTCTTTTTAAAAAACAACGTCGTTTGCAATGGCTGAGAATGGAAGCAGAAGCTAGGATGGGAAACGACTAATTATAGTGAGCATATATTTTAAAATATAATCAAATTAAAAAAAGAGGGGGTATTTTTTATGTTAACTGCAAGTGAATACAGGGCGAAGGCGAGAGGTGCGCTTAAAGGAAGATGGGGGCTTGGTGTTGGTGCTTGGTTTGTTGCTACGCTTTTGGGAGGAACTTATATAACAGCGGCAAGTAGCGGAAACGTTGTTAGCAACGTTTCGTCGGAACAGGCTATGTATATGCTGGGTTACCAACCGGTGTTGGCGATATTGGTTGTTGCTTTGATTTATTATGTTGTGTTGTTTGTGATTAGCGGAGCTATGCGAATTGGGTATGCAAAGTTTAATTTAAACTTGACTCAACAACAACCCGTTAAATTCTCCGATATATTTTGGGGATTTTCTATGTTTGGAAAATCATTCGCATTAACGGTTTTAACGATGTTGTTTTATACATTTGTGATAGTAGTGTCGATCATACTTATGTATATTGCTTTTTTTGTTGTGGCGATGATCAGCTCGGGAAGCAATGGAATTGCTATGTTTATGCTATTTGTTATTTTAATTTTGTTTGTTGTCGTGCTAACGGTGGTAATGGTGAAAATTTATTTTGCGCCCTATATTTTAGCGGAAAACCCAACCCTTAAAGCTAGCGAAGCGTTAAAGCTTTCAAATAAACTTATGGAGGGTAATGTTTGGAAGTTTGTCTGCTTAAACTTGAGCTTCATAGGGTGGAATATATTGGCGGCGCTAACGCTTTATATTGGTTATCTTTGGGTAGGTCCATATTTTGAAGCGGCTACAACTTTTTTCTACCAAGATCTGGTTTATAACGACAAAATGAAAGAGCAAGTTCAATCGCAACCAACGGGTATAGGGCAACCTATCGAAATGGCTAGACCCGAAATTGCGGGCGAAACAGAAACAACAACGTCGTTTGCAGAGGCTGAACTTGAAAGGGAAGTTAAGGCAGAAGCCGACGAAATCTAATTCAAGTTTAACTTTATAAACAATAATTTTATCAAGTCGAGGGTTTGGATATGAAACAACATATCGGAATTTGCATACTAAACTACAACTGCGAAAACGAAACATCTATCTGTTTAAACTCAATCAAAGCCGCAAAAACAGAGGTTTCATTTTGTGTGGTGTTGGTTGAAAACGGTTCGGCGGAGAATTCAAAAAAAGCGGTTAAACAACAGTTTGAAGAGTTTTGTTTAGCCCGACAACAAAAGGGCGATATACTTATTGACCTTGAAAAAAATCTTGGCTTTTCGGGGGGTAACAACAAAGGGATAAAACATCTTTTGGAACAACCCGACATAACCCACATCATGTTGCTTAACGCCGACACGGTAGTTTCAAACTATTGGCTTGAAAACCTGTTGAAACAAAATGCATTGATAACAGGGCCCGTTTCAAACAGCGGAGCGGGAATACAAACTATCTTTTGCGACAGAGAACTGCAAAAAGATAAAAGCTCTATTGGCATAGTTCAAGAGATAGCAGACCAAAGATATAAACTTTTTAAAGATGTTTCGGTTCTATGTGAATTTGTTTCTTTTTTTGCGATGCTTATCGAGCGCTCGGTTTTTGATATGGTCGGTCTGCTCGACGAGAGATTTTTCCCGGGATATTTCGAGGACGACGATTATTGTATGCGTGCGGCCGAAAAATCTATCGAGATGGTAGTTGCTAGAGACTGTTATATGCATCATTTTGGCGAAAGCAGTTTTGGAAAGGTTGTCGAAAAAAACGATATAGTATTAGAAAATCTCGAGAGATTCCAAGCAAAATGGGGCGTAGTTCATAAAGGACGAGAACACCTTATTTATCAATCGGCATTGATGGATTTTGAAACGGCTTGCAAAGGCAAGGTCGATAGCGCTATTTTTGCGCAGGTTACAAAAGCTTTGGAATATGCAAAGGGCGACAGGGCTTTTCTTGTTGAACATTTTGCGGGGCAGATTTCAAAACAAAAGATAGGGGATTATCAAGAAATTCCGTTTAGCGAGATGAAAAAACAGATTGTTCATAAAATTAAACGAAAGTTCAAGCGGTAATTAGAAAGTCTTCAAGATAAAATAGAACAAAAAAATTAACCGACATTATCATTTTGATAGTGTCGGTTTCAGCGTGTCAAAAAAGGTATATCTAAAAAAATATTGCACAAATAAAAAAGATTGGATGTACAGCCAATCTCCACACCCAAGCTAATTAATTCCCGAAGCGAAGCACATTCCCACATAAAACCCACCAATCCAGCTTTTGCCAGTCGCTAAGATCTCAAGCGGCAAAAGCGAGCGGGTTCTTAGGGCGTGTGTCGCCCTAAGTCGTTAAGGGGGGAAGTGGGGGGGTGTCGGGGGGCGTCACTGGGGGTTAGTCGAAAAACCCCCACACTCCCCCCGACATCAACAGATTCATAGCGTTTAATGGGGGCAAAAAATAAAGTAGGGGGAGGGGCTTCTCCTACTGAAAATCAGCACAAATGCTCTGGAACGGGACGATGTGGGCGTCGCCCCCTACCAGTATTTTTATAATTTTGTGTAATATATTTTAGTGTATACCTTTTTTGACAGTCTGAGCCGACATTATCATTTTGATAGTGTCGGCTTTTTGTGGCAAAATTTATGTCGTTGTCTAATGCAAAACGTTAGGGTTTTACAAGATAACGTCTTCTACTATTTCGGTTTCGCAGTTTCTTTCATAGCGTGCATCGATTAGCATAAGCCAGGGTTTTTCCCCTATGCTGTGGCGACAAAGAGCTAGCCTTTTTATCCGCAAACGATATTTATGCAAACTTTCGGTTACGTCGTTAAGCCTTGTCGGCACCATGCAAAACGAAAAACTTCCCCCCGTTTTAAGGTTTCTCGAAGCCGCCGCCGCTATGTCATCGAAGCTACACATAACCTCATGGCGAGCGGTCGCCTTAACCTCTTTCGGAGAGCAAAAACCGCTGTCGATTTTAAAGTAGGGCGGGTTGCAAACAACGCAATCTTGTTTATGCTTTCCGTTGTAATCTTTAAGGTCGCAGTTTAGCGCAATAAAATTTGAAAGGTTGTTTTGCTTGATGGTTTTTTGTTGAAGCTCAACCGCTTCTTTCATTATCTCGACCGTCGTTATCGTTTTGCAAAGATTTTTGTCGGCTATCTCGAACGAGATATATCCACAACCGCTGCAAAGCTCTAGCATTAAACTATGCTTTTTAATCGGCGCAAATCGAGCTAGCAACGTGCTGTCGGTGAAAAAGCTATACTGTTTGTTATAAAAAAACTCGATACCGTTTTTTAGTTGTTCGGAACGTAGCTCCAAAATCTATCCCTCACTAATATGTTTTTTTATCTCTTTGTTTGAAACTATTATTAAAATATACCCATCTCTAACCGAAACAGTGGCGCTTTTTGCTATCGTTAGGTTGCTTATTCCAAGCGGAAAATCCGGCGACAACGTGTGGTCGGTTATGATATATTCAAGCCCTTCAAGCGAAACGCCATACGCTTTGCCGAAGCAAGCAAACACCGAGACGGTTTTTTGATTATCGGTGTGTATCGTGTAGCTGTCGTTTTTTATAACGGTCAACGTTTCATCGCCGTTTATAAGAACGCCGCTTCCGCCGTTTTTTGTGATATAAATAAGGGTTTGGATGTTGGCGAATGTATGGTCGGTTCTGCCGCCAACAGCGCCATAGATTTTGAATTGGCTATAACCTTTTGAAAAACCTGTTTTAACCGCAAGCATAAGATCGGTATCGTCCTTTTGAACCGGAAACACCGTGACACTTTTGTTGTCGGTTGGGATATATCCCAGTGAATCGAAATCGCCCAAAACGATGTTGGGAGAAAGCCCTAGCTTTTTTGCAACGGAATAACCGCCATCCGCCGCTATAACGATATCGCCTTGCTCTATCGTTATGTTTTGAAAAACTTCAAGTGCGCCGAATATATGACAGGTTGGTTTTTTTGGGCTATTCAAAAGGATATTTCAACCCCCATTGTTGTCTCATGCCGTCCATCAGCTTCATTATACGCATAGTTTCGGCGTGGGACATCTCGCTGCATTCGGTTTTTCCTTGGTTAATCGCTTCGACCATCGCTCGAACTTCGTATTCATATCCCGATATGTCGAACGGCATTTCATAGATTTTAGCGGTTCCGCCCTCTTCTTTTTTGCCGGTGTGGACGGTGAAACTTTCGGGGCACCAAAATCTTTCGATCTCGATATAACCCTTTTCGCAACAAACAATCGCTCTGTTGCTGTCGATGCCGTTCATACAACTGTTTAATATCGCTTGCTTTCCGTCTTTATATTTCATCAAATAACTGCTTACGAAATCAACGCCGCCAACAAGGTTTGCGCTGGTTCCGACGCATTCAAAGTCGCTCCCGAAAAGCGCCGAGGTTAGCGTGATAGGATATATTCCAAGGTCAAGCAGAGCGCCGCCGGCTAGGTTGATATCATGCATTCTTTGAACCTTGCTAAGCGGAAAGGTGAAACTAACGTTTAGATATTGAGGTTTGCCAAGTTCCTCGCTGTCGATAATCTCTTTGATTTTTTTAATCGACGGCATAAACCTTGTCCAAACTGCTTCCATGATAAAGAGGTTTTTTTGTTTAGCGAGGTCAAAAACTTGCTCGGCTTGTTTTGCGTTGACGGTGAAAGATTTTTCGCAAAGCACGTGTTTTCCGGCGTTTAAACAAAGAATAGCGTTTTCAAAATGGTGTGAATGCGGAGTGGCGATATAGATTATATCGGTTTGTTGGTCGGCAACTAGTTGTTCATAGCTTCCGTATGCTGCGGAAAAGCCGTATTTGTTGGCGAATTCTTCCGCTTTTTTTATGTCCCTTGAACCGACAGCACGGCAGACAACTTCGTCCATTTTATTTAGCGTTGCCGCCATTGTTTCCGCAATTAATCCGGTTGCCATAATCGAAACGTTAAGTTTTTTCATAAGTTGGTCACTCCTCAAAAAAATATTTTTATTTAAAATGATTTTATCATATAAAAATATCGTTGTCTATAAATTGTCATTAAACAAACCGAATTAATCAAATCGGAACTTGGTAATTATTTCTTTTAAAAAAAGAGTGCAATTTTTTTTGATTTATTGTATAATTTTAATGTTATAGCTTTATATCAAGAAAGGCATGGTTATAAGTTCGATGAACGAAATATCAATTCCAGATTTTAATAAAGATGTTTTCAAACCGAAACAACATGAATACTGTATGCTAATTCCGCTTTTAAACGAAGGGGACAGATTTCGTTCGCAGGTCGAAAAGATGAAAGCCGGTGGCATTTTTGATATTGTCGATGTTATAATATGCGATGCCGGAAGCACCGACGGGGCAACAGAATCTTCCTATCTTGAACAGAGCGGATTTCGTGCGCTTTTAACACGACAGGGAAAAGGCAGATATAGCACCGATATTAAGATGGGTTATTATTGGGCAATCGAACAGGGCTACAAAGGATTTATAACGGTAGACGGTAACGACAAAGACGACACCTCGGCGACCAAAGATTTTGTTAAAGCTCTTGAACAAGGGTTTGATTATGTTCAAGGTTCAAGGTTCATAAAAGGCGGAAAAGGAATCAACACTCCGTTTGTTCGCCAAGTTGCTATGCGCTTTATAAACGAACCTATTATGTCGCTTTGTTCCAAAAGACACCTGACCGACACAACAAACGGTTATCGAGCGTATTCAAGCAAGTTTTTGACCGATCAACGGGTTAAACCGTTTAGAGACGTATTCTATGGATATGAACTTATATACTATCTTCCGGTTACGGCGTGTAACCTAGGCTTTAAAGTTACCGAAATTCCCGTTATAAGAGCATACCCCGATTCGGGCGAGGTGCCTTCCAAGATTGGCGGAATAAGAGGAAACATATATCAACTGTCGATACTTTGGAAGATAATCACCAAACAATATAATATAAAATAAAGGCATTAACATAATATGTATTTAATAGTCGGAGCAAACGGATATCTTGGGTCATATCTTTTAAAGACGGTTCTCGAACAGACGAACGACAAAATAATCGCTACTTCAAGAGACCTGTCACAAGCTTTTTTAAAGCATGAGAGGGTGGAATGGTTGTCGGTTGATATCGAGGATCTGTCTCAAGTTGAGAAGCTTTCTGAAACGGTTGATTCCCAAAAAGAAGCTGTTAAGGTTTTGTTTTTGGCGGCGCTTCATCATCCTGATAAAGTTGCAAAAGACCCGAAAAAAGCATGGGGGATAAATATAACGTCGTTGTCGCTTTTTTTAGGAAAAGCCAACAACATAAAATGTTTTTTCTATCCTTCGACCGACAGCGTCTATGGAGAAAGCGTCGATGGAAAAGCTTTTGGCGAAAACGATAGCCTTTGCCCCGTAAACGTCTATGGAACGCAAAAAGTTCTAGCGGAAAAGTTGGTTCTTTTTTCGGGCTACAACGTTTTAAGATATCCTTTTTTAATAGGGAAAAGCCTTGTTCCGCATAAGAAACATTTTTATGACATAATGAAACAAGAGATTTTAGAGGGCAATGAATTTTCGCTTTTTTCGGATAGCTTTCGTTCCGCAATTTCTTTTGATATGGCGGCAAAGTTGACTATAGATATCATCGAAAACTATTATGACAAAGCTCCGAAAGCTCTTAATGTTTGCGCCGATAAACAGCTGTCTAAATATGAAATTGGGGTAATGCTAGCGCAAAAACTTTCGGTTTCAAGCGAAAATTTAAAAGGCATTTCGGTTAATGATAACGGGGATATTTTCGAAACCAAAAGGGCAAATTCAACGATTATGGATAACAGCCTTTTAAAGAAAACTCTTGGGATTAAAGAGATAAAGCTTATATTATAATTTAAATTCTCTTGGAGGATATAAAAATATGCTAATGGTTCAAACACCTTTTCGTTTAACGTTTTTTGGCGGTGGAACCGATATGCCAAAATACTATGACCAGTATGGCGGAAAAGTTCTAAACGCAACGTTTGATAAATATTGCTACCACACAATAAGATATTTTCCGCAGTTTTTCGATTGGAAAAATCAATTTACCTATTCAAAAATAGAGCGTTTCAACGATGCTTGCGAGGTGGAACACCCGGCAGTTCGTGAAACGCTTAAATATCTTGATATGGAAAAAATACAGATTACATATGATGCCGATCTTCCGGCTCGTTCAGGGCTTGGCAGCAGCAGCTCTTTTATGGTGGGGCTTTTAAATGGGCTTCATTCTTTAAAGGGTGAATTTGTCGATAAGATGACCCTTGCAAAAGAGGCTATCTATGTTGAAAGAACTCTTTGCAAAGAGGAAGGCGGCGTTCAAGATCAACTAGCGGCGGCGTTTGGTGGGCTTAACCATATGGAGTTTAATTCCGACGGAATGACGGTCACTCCGCTCATCGTTAAAAAGGAGCGCAAGCAGGATTTAAATTCGCATCTTTTAATGTTGTTCACAGGGTTTGTTCGCTATTCGGGCGACACTTTGGCAGAACAAATCCGCAATACCGAGATGAACATAAGCGAACTTAACGAGCTTTCAAGCCTTGTTGATGAGGGGGAAAAAATCCTTGTCGGAAATGGGGATATATGTGATTTTGGGCGGTTGCTCGATCATTCTTGGAACATCAAAAAAACGCTTTCGACCAAGGTTTCAAACGTTGAGATTGATGAAATATATTCGACCGCTATGAAAAACGGAGCGATTGGCGGAAAGCTTATGGGCGCCGGAGCGGGCGGATTTATGTTGTTGTTCGCAAAACCCGAAAACCACGAGAGCATCAAAAAAAGCTTAAACGGTTTGCTTTCGATTCCATTTGAATTTGAAAACAGCGGAACAAAGGTTGTTTATTATAAACCTTAGCTATTTTGATTTTATAAAAATAGCGACACGGCGCAATAGACGAGTAGCAACGCCATGATGGTGTTGGTGATTTTGGAATATTTCGAAAAAATCATCTTGAACAGCGAACCAAAGCCCGACCAACAAAGGGTGCAGATAAACCCAATCGAAGATAGCACAAATGCGAAAAACAAAAGAACAGGAATGTTCTCTTTGAAAAACGGAAGTATGTATGCTTGCATCGAAACTATGCAGTAGATATAGATCTTTGGGTTAACAAATTGGAGCAACATTCCCGAGATGAACCCGCTTTTAGAGGTGTTTTCTTCGATAGTGTCGCCGCTTTTAAACGTTTTCCAAGCAAGATATAACATATAAGCTGCGCCGATTATCAGCATTGGAAATTCAATTGCCGGAAGCAAAGAGGAAAGAAAGTTGCTTAAAAGGGTGCAGATAGTTGTTACTAATAAAAACCCGGTCATTATTCCAAAGTTGAACGGAAGAGTTTTTTTAAACCCTATTCTGCTAGCGTTTGACATACTCATGATGTTGTTAGGCCCCGGGGTTATCGCCGTCACAACGGCATAGGTTAAAAAATTTATCCAACTGAACATGGCTTTATTCTCCTTGAAAAGTGTGTTATAATGGACTATAATATCAATATATAGTTTTCTGTTATATTGTACTATTATTCTATTATATTGTCAATGGTTTGGAGGGAAAAAATTGAACATCAACAACACTGTTTCGGAAAATATAAAAAATGCTCGAGAACAAAAAAAACTTACTCTTGATGCCGCCGCACAAGCGACGGGGGTTTCGAGAAGTATGCTAGCTCAAATTGAAAAGGGGGATGCGAACCCCACAATAACGGTGCTTTGGAAGATAGCAAACGGCTATAAAGTTTCGTTTTCAAGCCTTGTTGAGGAAAAGAGCGAGCAACAAACGATTTTTTTTGCCGAAAAAATTTCGCCAATAGAGGAAGATGACGGTAGATATATAAACTATCCGGCGTTTACGTTTGATGAAAACCGTGGGTTTGAGACATATCGAATAGTCATAGCAAAGGATGGCGGTTTGATGTCCGAGCCACATCTTTCGGGGACGGAGGAATATATAACGGTTTTTTCGGGAAGCGTAGAGATAAATGTTTTGGAGAAAACTTTTAGGTTAAACAAAGGGGATAGCTTAAAGTTTAAAGCGGATGTTGAACATTCCTATAAAAATGTCGGCGATAAAAAATGTGTGCTTAGTATGTTGCTATATTATTCTTAAAATCCGGTTTTCAACCTGTTAAAACCGGATTTCTTGAGCAATAATATATGTAGATATAATATATTTAACTAAAAAATAAAAACTATAAAAAGAAAAGGAAACGGAAACCAGACAATGAAATTTTATCTTGAACAGTTGAAGTCGATGTTTGAAGCGTTGAACACTTCAGAAACAGGGCTTTCAGAAAGTGAAGCCCAACAACGGCTTTCAGAGAACGGAAAAAACAAACTTGATGAAGGAAAAAAGATCTCGCTTTTTTCTAGATTTGTTAAACAACTACTCGACCCCATGATAATAATCCTTATTGCGGCAGCGGTAGTTTCGGGGATAACCTCCTCAATCGAAGGGCATGGACTAACCGATGCGATTATTATTCTAGCGGTTGTTATCATAAACTCGGTTCTTGGGGTATACCAAGAAAGTAAAGCCGAAAAAGCTATCGAGGCGTTGCAACAGATGTCTGCGGCAACAAGCAAGGTTTTGCGAAACGACACGATGATGGTTATCAAAAGCGAAGATCTCGTTGTTGGCGATGTTATAATACTTGAAGCCGGCGATGCGGTCCCCGCCGATGCTCGCATAATTGAATGCGCAAGCTTGCAGATAGAGGAAGCGGCGCTAACGGGAGAAAGCGTTCCGGTTAACAAGATGATCGATGCTTTGATGTTGAACGATGGCGTTAAAGATATATCATTGGGCGACCGCAAAAACATGGTTTATATGGGAAGCACCGTTGTCTACGGAAGAGGCAAGGCGATTGTAACCGCTGTTGGAATGGACACCGAGATGGGCAAGATTGCTCACACCCTTTCGATGGTTACCGAAAGCAAAACGCCGTTGCAAAAAAAGCTATCACAGCTAAGCCATGTTTTGACCTACGTGGTGCTTGGAATTTGTGTCGTTATATTTGCTATTGGAATTCTTCGTGCAGGAAGCTTTGCGTATGACGCAATAATAGATAGCTTTATGGTAGCGGTTAGCCTTGCGGTTGCGGCGATTCCCGAAGGTCTTGCGGCGGTTGTAACGATAGTTCTTTCGATGGGCGTTACAAATATGTCGAAACAAAACGCTATTATTAGAAAACTAACCGCAGTTGAAACGCTGGGTTGTGCTGAAATTATCTGTTCCGACAAAACAGGAACGTTAACACAAAATAAAATGACGGTTGTCGAAGAGTTCACAACCGATAAAAACCTTTTGGCTCTCGCAATGGCGCTAGCTAGCGATGCAAACATTGGGGCGTCGGGGCAAGCCGAAGGCGAACCAACCGAATGTGCGCTCGTCAACTATGCTAATTCGCTTGGCATCAACAAAGCCGAAATCGAAGATGATTACCCAAGGGTTGGGGAAGCTCCGTTTGACAGCATGAGAAAGATGATGTCGACGGTTCACAAGACAAAAGACGGCATTGTTCAATACACAAAAGGCGCTCCCGATGAACTTCTTAAATGTTGCACACATTACCTCGATAAAGACGGCAAAACCGTAGCTTTGACGGAGGAATACAAAAAACAAATCCTCGATTCTAACAAAGAGATGGCAAACAAAGCGCTTAGAGTTTTGGCTTCGGCTCAAAAAGTTTATGATAAGCAACCGACCGATTTTTCTCCGGCGGCGCTTGAACAAGGGCTTTGCTATATCGGACAAACCGGAATGATCGATCCTGTTCGCCCCGAAGTTATGGCGGCGGTTGAAGAATGTCGAAAAGCCGGAATTCGCCCGATAATGATAACGGGGGACCATAAAGACACGGCAGTAGCTATTGCAAAATCGCTTGGAATCATAACCGATGAAAGCCAAGCTATAACGGGGGCTATGCTCGAAGAGATTAGCGAACAACAACTAATTCAAGATATCGAAAAATATTCCGTTTATGCTCGTGTTCAACCGGAACATAAAGTTAGAATCGTTAAAGCTTGGAAAAGCAAAGGTTTTGTCACCGCTATGACGGGAGACGGGGTTAATGATGCACCGAGCATCAAGAGTGCAGATATCGGAATCGGCATGGGAATAACCGGAACCGATGTTACAAAAAATGTTGCGGATATGGTTTTGACCGACGATAACTTTGCAACGATCGTTGGCGCAGTTAAACAAGGGCGCCGAATTTATGACAACATCAGAAAATCGATCCAGTTCCTTTTATCCTCCAACATGAGCGAAGTTATAAGCGTTTTTGTTGCAACGATGTTGGGATTTGTTATCCTTCAACCTATCCATTTATTATGGATTAACCTTATAACCGACACCTTCCCGGCTTTGGCGCTTGGAACAGAAAAAGAAGAGCCGGGTCTTATGAGCCGACCGCCGAGAAACAGAAACGATGGAATTTTTTCGGGCGGAGTTGGCGTCGATGTTATATACCAAGGTCTTTTGGTTGCGTGTCTTACGCTTACCTCATACTTCATCGGACACTACATCGAATCGGGTGTATGGGAGATAGCAAACAGCAAAGACGGTATAACGATGGCGTTCTTAACGATGAGCCTTGCCGAGATATTCCATAGCTTTAGTATGCGTTCACAAAGAAAGAGCATCTTCTCGTTGAAAAACCAAAACTTAATGCTTTGGGGCGGCGGCATCGTTAGTTTGATTTTAACTATCTGTGTTCTATATGTGCCGTTCTTGCAGACTGCTTTCGGATTTGAGCCGATAAGCCTTGCTGAATTTGGAATATCAGCCGGTCTTGCTTGCTTGATGATACCGATTGTAGAAATAGTTAAAGCTTGCCAAAGGGCATACGCAAAATCAAAAACCGCTTAGTAGAAAAAATATGAAAAATAGAGCTGTGACGAGATGAAAAATCGTCGCAGCTCTTGTTTTTGTTGTTGAGTTAAAGACAGTTTACAGCAAAAAACGTTAATGCGGTATCCTGCAAATCTCGGAAAACCCGATAAACACGGTGGAAAATTTGTTGGTTATGTATTTTGAGCTGTTGTTTTTAAGTATGTCATCTTGCCTTTGATTTTCTAAAAGAGGTATCGTCATAACAACCTTTGTTCCAACGCCGTATTCGCTCGACACCAAAATCGTTCCGCCATGTAGCCGCATTACGGCGGAGGCTATCGAAAGCCCGACGCCAAGCCCGGGGCGAAGATCGCCCTGTTCGCTGTATGGCGAGATTGAAAAATATGGGCGCAGAATATTATTGAGGTTTTCGGGCTTAATTCCGGCTCCTTTATCTTTGATGGTTACAACTGCATTTTTGCCTTTCGTTTCGAGAGAAACAGAGATTTCGTTGCCGTCTCTCGTGAATTTATAGGAATTTAACAGCACCGCAATTATTGCGTGTTCAACAAGCTCATAGTCGACAAAAACCGGAACAGATTGTTTTGGAACGTTGAAGCTCATATCTATCGGAACATCGACAATAATCTTTGTTGCCTCGCATAGAGAGGAAAGCAAGCTTGATATATCTATCGTTGTTCGGTTAAGCGAGAGCGAACCCGTTGTTACCCTTGAAAACATAACAGCATCTATCGATCGTTTGAGAATTTTATAACCGATTCTCATAATTTCGTCGAGATCTTCTTCGGCTTTTTTGTCCTCGATAAGGCTTGAAAGGCGGTTTGAATGTATAAAAAGGCTAGAAGTATCCTCCCTTGCAAAAGCAGAAAAAACATCAATCCCTTCGAGGCTTTCCATCATCTTAAAGTCTTTAACGGTAGCAGAAAATGTAGCGATATAAAAATTTGCTATCTCGATGACGTTAACTACAGCCTCGTTATGAGGAAATGCAAACGCCGGAATGTTAATGCAACCTTTTTCGGCTATGACGGAATGTATATTATCTTTTTCATAGAAATCGAATAAAACAGACCCAACAGCAAAAAAAGGATTTTCTCCGCAAGTTTTGTTTTTCCATACCAGATTAAAATCTTTGTCGGTTATCTCTACCTTAGAAATAGAATTTTCGTAGATCGAGATAAGTTGTTCAAGATTAATTTCCATCTTTTCCTCCTTTTAACAACATCAATAACGTCGAAGCTTGTACAATAAGTAAGAAGTATTACTATTTGTATACCTTAGTGTACCTTTAACAGGACTGTTATTTTGGGGTTATCTGTCGAATAACTTATTATTAACAGATTGTTCAAACAATGTTTGCATTTACTGGAAGCTTTAAACGTTCCTTGATTACCATTGTTCGTCATTTTGAGCCGTCGATGTAAAAACTTAAGTATTATAAAAATGTATTCAACAATAATTTTTTTGGCAAAACAAAACCTCGTTAATCGTTAAACAACAACGAGGCAGTAAATCTGAATTTTATGTATTAAGCGTTTTATAGTGTTGCTGTTTTTCATAATACATTCGTTTATCCGCTATTTCGATATGCTCCTTTATTTTTGTTGTGTCAACGCTCCAATAGTCGCCGATAGAAAATAGAATATTCTTATCGGCTTTAAGAATATCTCTTAATTTAACTATCTTTGTGTAGAAGCTCTCTTCAGCAACATTTTCGTCAAGCACAACAAACTCATCCCCGCCAACACGATATATCTTTCCGGGGAACACCCCCTTAAGAATGTTAGCACAACGAAGAATTAAACTATCGCCATATTTATGGCCTTTAATGTCATTAGCTATCTTTAATCCGTTTATATCAATAAAGATGATGCCAAGAGATTTAAGCGGTTGTTTTTCATATTTCTCGATAGATATAGAATAGCTATATCGGTTTTTAAGCCCGGTTAGTTCGTCGACCATGCTTAGCGATTTAAATTTATTGAGCAGATACTGTTTGCAGTTGTTTTTATGGTTTTCTTGATTGGATAAAGCGATGGCAAACTTTTCGCAACTTCCATATCCGCAAGAAAAACAGTTGATGTTTCGGTCTTGCTCGGTCAGTTTTCCAAGCTCTATATAAGCGTTTTCAAGATCGTCCGGTTGAGAAAAAAGAAACTTTTCGCTTTTGTCTTTATATTCTCGAACAAAATCGTTAAGCACAAGATTTTTGTCGAACTCTGCCATAATGCGTTCGCTATCTTGTTTTGTTACTTTCGCTTTAGCTTTGTTTATTTTAAAATCGATAAAGTTAAAGTTTGCGGATTTGTTTGTTCCTGTTCCAACGTTGCAACCATGCTCGCAGTTTAAAACGTCTATGATAAGGGGAACCGGCCGCCCTAGCTCCATGTCTTCTACATAGTGTCCTATGTATTGCTCAAGATTGTGGATTCCCTCTATTTGTTTTATCCAAACATCTGAATCGAGGTTGAATTTAATGTTTTCGGTTAGACCTCCCGGGCGGGAAAATGCAAACCCCAAAGAGGTATCCAAGCTGTCGAAGCTGTATTCGGGATAGCTTTCAATGTGGATGTTGTTTTGCTCGATATATTCCAAAAACTTTGAGAATGTAACGTTTAAATCAATAAGCCCTCTTGTGTTCTCATCGACACACTCACGTTTTTTGCCGATACAGGGCGACAAAAAAGCTATTTTATCAGTAACTCTGTTGTATTTTTTAAGATAGATAGCTGTGCACATAACGGGGCTTTGTATCGGGGAAAGGTGTTTTAAAATATATGGGTGATATTTCTCGATATAGCTTACTATAACAGGGCAGGGTTGGGAGATCATACTTTGAAGGTTGAGGATTTCAAGCATTCTAAGATGACCCCAAACGCAGATATCCGCACCATACGACACATCATATATTAAATTGACACCGAGCGACTTTAAATATCCAAACACTTTTTTTATGTTTGGGAAGTTGGTGATAGCGGAAGGAGCGGCAATAACGCTTATGTTTGCGCCGTTTTTAAGATCCTTAAAAAAGCGAGCGGTATCATCTTCAAAATCCCTAGCATTATGGTCACAAATCGAGAAACATTCTCCACACGAAATACAAAAGCCATCTTTAATTAAAACTATGTTTTCGTCGTTGTTCCATACAGCTTTGTTAGCTCTGACAGGGCATTTGAAGATGCATTTATTGCATCCCTTGCAATGTTCTTCTTTGGTGTAGATAAAATTATTATGCATAGTCATCAACTCAACTAATTTATACTCGAAGTATAAACACGATTAAATTATATCGGTCGTTGATATATAGTCAAGCATATATATCACTTTTTTAAATACTACCACAATTATTTATGCAATTCAAGTAACAAAGAAGATTGTTAATCAATTATTAATTAATGTATAAAAAAAGATTTTTACACAATATAAACTTAGAGTATAAAAATCTTTTTTTACAATATATTTAATTTTGTTTAATTTTATTCGATTTTAAAGTGCATAGAACAGAACGCCAAAAAATTGCACAAGGCTTCCGGCAAACACAAACACATGGAAGATGTTGTGGGCATATTTTCGTTTTTTTCCGATGCCATAAAGTATTGCGCCGAGGGTATAGAGAATTCCTCCCGCCAGCATAAACAAAAGCCCGTTTAACGTCAACGCTTCGAGAGCAATATTAAAAAATCCAATTATTAACCAGCCCATGCATATATAACAAATCATCGAAAAAACTTCGTATTTTTTAATGTCGATGGCGGTCAGCGTGGTGGCGAGAGCGGCAAGCCCCCATTCGATGCCGAACAATGTCCAACCGAGAGCCGGGTTGATCTCACGAACGGCACCAAGCGTTATCGGCATATACGTTCCGGCTATTAGAAAATATATAGCGCAATGGTCAAGCACCTGGAAAACCTTTTTAGACATTTCGTGTCTTAATCCGTGGTATAAGCTCGACATGGTATAGAGCATAATCATCGTCGAACCGTAGATTGCGCTCGAGACTATGCCATAAACATTTCCGTTTATCGACGACTTAACGACGCATAGAACCAAGACGACTATTCCAAGCGCTCCACCGACGATGTGGGAAACCATATTAAAGGTTTCTTCCCCTCTTGTGTAGTTCGGAAGTTTTCTGTCTGCAAGTTTTGTCCTCATTATTAATATCCTTTCGTTGATAAATCACCATATATACGCAACAAATGCAATAAAATAGTTATTTTTAAATCAATTATAATATATAAATTTTGAATAAATAATAAAAATTTTGCGTTTCTCTGTTGACTGTAACGATAGTTTAAATTATAATATAGATATAAAAATATTAGAACTGTTAAAATATAGGCTAAAGTACAAAATCATACTTTAGTATGATTTTAATATATTACAGTTGAAAAAAGAAGGATAAAGTTTTGGGTCTAAATTAAAACTACAGTTAAAGCGACGGATTTTTTTGCTCAAAATTTCGGTTCAGAGAAAGGAACACAGATTTTAAAATGGAAAAAAAGAAACAAAACAGAGGCGCAATTAAATCTAAGAAGGCGATAAAAAGAGCATACGTGACGTTGCAACATGGCGAGGAAAGCTCGAAAGTTAAGGTTAAAGATATTCTCGAACTTGCCGATATAAGCCGTGCCACGTTTTATGCGCATTATCGAGATATATATGATGTAGTTGAAGAGATTGAAAACGAGAACATCGAGACGCTCATTGAATATCTTAAAGCTAGCCCAAGAGTTGTGCTGATAGATAACTTTCGCCCGTTTTTAAATCAACTTTTTGGAGCCATTCAAAAAAAGGAAGACTATTATAAAATGATCTTTCTTTCTAAAAATTCCGATTCGTTCCTAAGAAAACTAAGGGCAGTTTTTGTTGAATATATGATGGATGACCCCGAAATGTTAAACACATTCAGAAATGGGGATGAAGCAAAGTTGTTTTTCTCGTTTATAGCCGCAGGAACGACCAATCTGCTTCAAGAATGGTATGGTAGCCAACATGATTTCACATATGATGCCCTGTCACACGTTCTCAACGTCTGCTTTGTCAGCTGTGTTGAAAAGATGAGAAAATAACTTATTGTATAATAACATAATATTCCTATAATATACTTAAAACCGTTGATAGTTTACCAACGGTTTTATTTTTATGTTTTATAACAGAATTGTTACAATACAGTAACATTTTGTGTTATTAAATCAATGTATTTATGATATAATATACAATATATAATAAAAGGCCGGGTGATATTATGAATGTTTTATATCTTGATCTCAACAATCTTTCTAAAATTAACGCTTCGCCCAATGATATTTTGGTTTTTTCTAATGGGGAAAAACTTTCACCTGAACATGAACAAAACCTTAAACAGGAATTTCAACGCAACGAACAAACGGTTTTTTTGCTTGATAGTTTTCCGTTTAAAGATGGGGGATATATAGATCCCGTTACGCTTGAAACCGACTACGCAGAAAACGATAGGTTCGCAATCAGCCTTGATATGTTCTTGACGGTGGGGGGGCATGATAAACGCCTGAGAGCCGCCGCCGTAACCGATATCGTTTGGCGAATTGGTGCGCTTGGTGGTAGGGCGGTTTATTTACCAAACGTTTGTGTTTCGGCTTTGCAAAAGTCAGCGGGCGATAAATCTTCTCGTTTTATCGGCGCTCTAATGCTTGCGCTTAAATATGCCGATAAAAAAACGAAAAAACGAGCGTTTTTGAACGTTCTAAAAGCGATAAAAAGCCCTAGAGGATATGGAGTTAACAGATTAAATGCGATAAAACAACTTTTGTTTTCGGCTTTTGATATTATATCGCTGTTGCTATTAAGAGATAAAAATATTTTTAAGATGATAGGTTCAAGCAAGAAGTTTTATGATGGTGATTATGCGTTTCGACGAGGGGAAACAGTTGCGTTTAAATCAGAAGAAACGCCAACCGTTTCGGTAGTTGTAAGAACATTTAACCGAGCCGGTTCGTTAAGGCGAGCGCTTTTAAGCGTTTGCAATCAAACGTATAAAAACATCGAGGTTATAGTGGCGGAGGATGGCGAGCCGACCGCCAAAAAAATGTTGGAGGGGGAGTTTTCAAACCTTAACATCGTTTATATAAACGACCAAAAACGAGTTGGCAGAACAAAAAACGCAAACCGAGCGTTTGAAGCGACCAAAGGCGAATATGTTATGATGCTGGATGATGATGATTTTTTGTTTCCGGAACATATCGAGATGGCGGTGGGTTTTGCAAAACAGAAAAATAGCGAGTTTGTTGTAATGGGTTGCATGGCGGCAAAACTTTTCGAAAAAACGACCGACCAACACAAAATTGAGGTTGCGGAGTTGATGTCGCTTATAATGCCAAGGATAGATATTTTAACGATGACACGCCGATGTCTTATAAGCATAGAATCGGTTTTGGTATCGAGAAAAGCGCTTTTTGAAACAGGACTTATGCGAGAGGAACTCGAGGCACATGAAGATTGGAACCTTTGGCTAAGGATTATGACAAAACATAGCCCGCTTTTAATAAGATATTCAACCTGTATGTGTAGCGTTCCGCTCGACCAACAGCAGGATCAAAAACGGTTGAAGGAATATTCACAGTATGACAAGGCGCTGCTCCAAGATGAAACGCTAAACTATATAATAACAAAAAAACAGATCAAGGAATTTGAACAGCACACAAACAACGACCTTGATTATCTTGAGACGTTAGGTAGGTTAGAACAACATCTCGCCGATGAATTTTCGGCGGTAGAGGATATCGAAACAACATTAAAAATAGCCGAAAACGTTGTGCAAAGGTTTAGAAAAAACGATTGCGAAATGCTTTCGGCCAAGCAACTGAATGCTTTATATTTTTGGTTTTTAAAAAACAGAGAGAAAAATTATAAAAGCCAACTTTAAATAGTTTTTGGGTTGAACTTATAAAATGCCGTTTTCTTTGAGATGGTTAACGTTTATATCAAGTTGCGGGAACGGAATTTCGATGTTGTTTTTGTCGAAGGCGGTTCGAACCTGCTCATAAACATCGTATTTAACCTGCCAATATTCCTCTGTGTTGCAAAAAGCACGAAGGAAAAAATCCATCGAACTTTCGTTTAGGTTTAAAAGGCGAGCTTCGGGAGCGGGGTCTTTTAATATCTTCGGATGGTTGTTGACAACGTTTAGCATAATCTCTTTAACTGTGTCGAGATTGCAATCATACGCAACGCCAAACGTAAGATTGATTCTTCTTGTTGGCATCTTGCTATAGTTTATCATAACGCCGTTGCTAAGGTCTCCGTTTGGGTGGGTTATGATGTGGTTATCGGGTGTGGTGAGGGTGGTGTAGAAAACGTTGATATCGGTAACGGTGCCTTCGTATCCTTGGATTTTGATATAGTCGCCTATTCTGAAAGGGCGAAAGATCATTATGAAAAAGCCCCCCGCAAGGTTCGAAAGCCCGCCTTGCATAGCAAGGCCGACAGCAAGACCGGCAGAACCAACAACCGCAACAATCGAGGCTTCCGGAACACCTATCTGCACCGCTACTATAAACACAAGAAGCACTTTAAGAACGATGTTGAAAAGGTTCATGACAAAGTTTTGAACGCTTTTGTCAAGCCTTAAAATAAGCTTTGAAACGGTAAGTGTTTTTGTTAGCCATTTGATGATAAAAAGACCGACTATTAGCATCAATATAGCGATACCGAAATCAAACACCGTTTCGACAAAAGAATCCGAAAGATAAGTTTCAAGAGACATCAATAAATTTTCCATAGTTTATTATTTTTCCTTTCTACAGCTAGAGGTTTAGATTAATTATAATAAATTAACAAAATATTGCAACAAAAGTTTTGCAAAAACTTTTTCAGTGTGTCAAAAAGCCTCCCTCATAGAGGGAGGTGGCAGGCGAAGCCTGTCGGAGGGAGCATTTTTGACCGGCAATCGAAAGGAAGCCCACTCATGATACGGTATATTATAAACAGAAAGGAATAGCTTAGTTAAACGAACAAAACAACTATGAAAAAAGGACTTTATATACATATACCGTTTTGCCTTAAAAAATGCGACTACTGCGATTTTTATTCGATAGCTTTTTCAAAAACCCGTGTCGAACAGTATGCAAGAGCTTTGGCAAACCAGATAAAAGGTCTCGACAGTTCGCAGTTTGACACGATATATTTTGGCGGAGGAACGCCGTCGCTTTTGTCTGAAACTGCGTTTGAAACAATATTTCGAGCAATTCATCAAAACCACGATGTTGACAAATGCGCCGAAATAACGCTCGAGGCAAACCCAAACAGCTTGACCGAAAAAAAGATAGAAACCTTGAAACGGCTTGGGGTGAACAGAGTTTCGATTGGGGTTCAATCGACCAACGACAAGGTGTTGGCTTCTCTTTCTCGCAGACATACAGGGGAGCAAGCGCTTAAAACTATCGATCAACTTGTGGCGGCAGGCATCCAAAACGTATCGGCTGATTTAATGCTTGGAACAATCGGCCAAACGTTTGAAACGCTCGAAAAAAGCATTAGCGATTTGATGAAGAGTAGAGTTACCCATATATCCGCATACATTCTTAAAGTTATGGAAAACACCAGATATTACGATACCCCAAACCTTGATATTCCAAACGATAATATGCAAAGCGAACTTTATTTAAGGGCGGTTGAACTAATAAAATCCAATGGTTTTGCTCACTATGAGATTTCGAATTTTTGCAAACCCGGGTTTGAAAGCCGACACAACCTTAAATATTGGGATTTGAAACCGTATTTCGGAGCGGGTTGTTTTGCGGCTTCCTGTATTTTGGATAAAAGATTTTTAAACCAACTTTCAGTTGATGAATTTTGCGAATATTTTGACACCGTTAAACCCTCTGATGACGAGATTTTGCTGTTTGAGGGAGAGGTTGACCAAAGCGACTATATCATGCTTTCGCTCAGAACAACAAAAGGGCTAAGTATAGAAAACCTTAAACAACGTTATAACAAAAGCTTTAGCGAAAGCCAGCTTGATTTTATCAAAAGCTGCAAAGATTTAGAAATTGCGGAGTTTGACGGCGAGAAATTAAACCTTACACCGAAAGGTTTTTTGCTTTCAAATTCTGTTATAGAAAAACTTATATAAAAGAATTAAATATAGTATAATGATGAAACGATTATAAATAAAAATAGGAGAAACAAAATGGACTGGAGAGAACTTTCGATAGAAATAAATTCAAAAGATGTTGAAACTGCATCTAATATTATGACGATGATAGCATCGGGTGGGCTTTATATAGAGGATTATTCCGACATGGAACAACAACTGCCGACGGTTGGTTATTATGATTATATCGACCAAAAACTTCTCGATAAAGACAAAACAAAAGCCACTATTCATTGCTATCTTGGCGAAGAGATTTCGCTCGAAGAGATAGAAGGATATGTTGCAGAGAGGTTTTCGGAACAGGGGATTTTATACAAAATTTCCGACAAGGCGGTTTTTGAAAAGGATTGGCAAGACTGCTGGAAAAAATATTTTAAACCAAAACGAGTTGGTAAAGATATAATTATCTGCCCGTCGTGGGAACACTATCAAAAGAAGCAAAACGACATCGTTTTGACCATCGACCCCGAAATGGCGTTTGGAACAGGGGAACACGAAACGACGATGCTTTGTTTGGAACAGCTTGAAGAGGTTGTTAAAGAGGGCGACAGGGTGCTAGACATGGGATGCGGCAGCGGTATTCTTTCGGTGGCTGCGCTTCTTGTCGGAGCAAAAAACGTAGTAGCGGTTGATATCGACCCAAACGCTGTTAAAGTTTCGGAAAAAAATCGAGAAATAAATGGTTTTTCAGCGCAGGACATGACGGTGTATTGTGGCAACGCCTCGACCGACAACGAGCTTGAACAAACGCTGGGGGAACAATATGACATAGTGGTTGCAAACATTGTTTCGGATGTTATAAAGATGCAAAGCGATATGTATTTTGATAAGCTTAAAAACGGCGGTTATCTTATAACAAGCGGAATTATCGACACAAGAAGCGACGAAGTTAAACACGCTATACAAAAAAGCGGATTTGTTATCGAACAACAAAAATTGCTTAAAGGTTGGGTTGCTCTCGTTGCGAAAAAACCGATGTAACGGATAAAAAAACAGGTTGCCCTAGTTTTGTTTAACTAAAGCAACCTGCTGTTTTTAAAATTAACGGTCTAGATTATGCTTTTGCCCATTCGTTGCTTTCGGAATCGATAAGCATATCGCCATCAACGGTGAAGGTGTCACCGAATGTCTCTGCGCCGCTATCCGAAATAGCAACCAAACTATCGCCTTCCAAAGTCCATGTTCCTGTTATAGTTTCGCCGGCAAGTTCGGTTTCAAGAAGCACATAGGAATCTTCGATAATTGTTGCAACGTATTCTTCATAAGTCATACCTTCGGTTTGCTGGAAAGTTGCATCTAGATCTTCTTCAGTTATCGAAAGTTGTTCTAAAAGAAGTTGCTTTTCTTGATCAAGCATATCGGTTAGATATGCGCCAAATTCATCCATGTTTTCGATTGCAATGCTTAGATTAAAAGTTTCATCTTCCGATATCGAAAGATCCATCGTTAATTCAGCTTCAAAGCCTTCCATACCCGGAACAGGTTCAGAAACTGTGAGTGTCCAAGTTCCTAGAAACGCATCAGCACTTGCACAACCAACCAAGCTTGCAACAACAACGATTGCTAACAAAAACGTTAAAATTTTCCTCATTTGAATTTTCCTCTTTTCTCTTCTTTATTTATTAGTTTTTATGTTACTGTTAAAAATGTAACCTGTAAATAATACCATTTAGACAAATAAATGTCAATCGATTTCAACTACTTACAATAAAATTATTGAATTAAAACAGTTAGATGACATAATTTTAGATGATTTATAGTGATTGATATAATTTTGAAAGATATATTGATAATTGAATATTGGAATGATATAATAAAATAAAACATAGGTTGTTTTAAATAATATTAAATACAGAGGTTTAGTAGATAGATGAAAAATAAAAAAACTCAAAAAAACAACAAAGGTTTCACGTTGGTGGAACTGATAATAGTTGTTGCTATTATAGCGGTTCTAGCGGCGGTTTTAGCTCCGCAATATCTAAGATATGTCGAGAGAGCCCGTGAGTCAAACGATCTTCAAATAGCGACTAATTTAATAAAGGCGGCAACAGTTGTCGCGTCTGATCCTATAAACAATATCCCCGCCGGTTCATACTTTGTAGTTAGGTGGGACACCTCGACTAGCAACGTAGGGCCTAACCCGTCGGGCGGAAAGGGCGGGATAACCGCCGAAATCAGAGGCGGAACCAGCTCGGCGTCTCCGTTGACTACTGCTGAGCTTGCGGTGGTTAAAGAGCAATTGTTGAACATTATGGGAGCAGATGCTAACGGTCTTATCGGAGACGGTCAGTCTTCTTTGTCGCAAGGGAACGATTTGTTGTTCAGAATTAACACCTCTACCGGAACCCCTGAGATACACATTTTGTATAGATATTGGGTAGATGAAATCGGCGTTAATGCCGGACTTGCGAATTATTAAAAATAGAGTAGACCAATTTTAATCTTTGTGTTGATAAACTGTCCAATCGGTGATATAATAGTCAAAACAGTAAATAATTAAGACTATAAGGGTTGGGGGATGTTTGAGGCAATGAAAAAACACACTAAAACAAACAACAAAGGTTTCACGTTGGTGGAACTAATTATAGTTGTTGCTATTATAGCGGTTCTTGCGGCGGTTCTCGCTCCGCAATATCTAAGATATGTCGAGAGAGCCCGTGAGTCAAATGATCTTCAAATTGCAACAAACCTTGTTAAAGCCGCAACGGTAGCCGCCGCAGACCCAAAAAGCGGAGTGCCTTCAAACGCTATAATCGAGGTTATCTGGGCGACGGGACATACCGACCCAACTTTTACAGATTGGATATTGGTTAGAGAAGCGAGCGGAAGCAGCAGAACTTCAAAGTTTGTTCCGACCAGTGGCGCATACACCTCAAAGATGGCAAGCGTTGAAGAGCTTCAAAAAGGAATTATCGGAATAATGGGATACACCGCTCAAAGAAATGGCGGTACACACGATTGGTATGCTGTAATGGATAAAGCTCAATCAGCCGCCGCCGATGCAAACAGTTTCGTGTTTCATCTCGATATGGAAACAGGAGATATAGCGGTTGCGTATCACCCTGTAGACGGAACGGCAAATGCATGGATCGATGAAATAGGGGTCAACATCGGCAGATGGTCATAGTTATTCCAAGTTAATAAAATAAAGACAGCGACAGGAATATTCTTGTCGCTTTTTTGCGCAAAAAAACAGACGACAAAAAACCCGTGGCAGTTGTTATCGCCATGGGTTTTTTGAAAAATACTATATTTTGTTATTTGATAACGCCTTTTTTAAGGATATAGTTTGCATAAAGAGCTTTTTCGCCCGTTTGAACTATGCAATAACAATCGGCGGCATGATCATAGAATTTAAAACGCTCGATGTGTTGGATAGCGCTTTTTCCTCTATCGTCGAATTCCGAAATGATGTTGGCATATTCATCCCAAATCGGGCATTCAACCGTGTCGCCGGGAACCTTTTCCATGAGTTTAACGGGGCTATCAACATATGTGTCGAGCGGCATAAGCGTTAGTATCGCTTTCATAATATCTGTTCCGCTGTGGCCATCGGCACGGACGATGATTGCGCCTTTTTGTTTTGCAAACTGTGCGCCGGGGAAGTTGCCGTCGCCTATGCAGATTTCGCTTCCGTGTCCCATCTCTTGGAGAACCTTAAGAAGCTCAGGGGATATAATGCTTGGTATACCTTTTAACATATTGACTCCTTTTTAAACAATAAATAATAATTTTTTTAAAGTTACAGAATATTTGCTATGCTTTTGCCGTGGCAAACCGAAGGGTAGAGGGTGACGGTCGTTTTTGTTTGATCCCCCTCTTCGCTGTTTTGCAACCGCTCAAGCATAAGTTCAACCGTTTTTTTGCCTATCTTTTCGATTGGCTGAGACATAACGGTTATTCTAGGTTTTATAACATCGGAAAATTGGAAGTTGTCGAACCCGATTATCGATATGTCGTTTGGAAAACTTATGTCTAGTTCGTTGAGCGCCATAATCATTCCAAGCGTCATGTCGTAGTTGAGGGCGAAGATAGCGGTCAACTCGGGATGGTCGGCTAACAGTTGTTTGGTAGATCTGTAGCCGCTCGCTATGTCATAGTCGCCATAAACAAAATAGTCGGGATTAACCTCGATGTTGTTGATTTTTAATGTGTCGATAACCGCCTGTTTGCGCTCTAAGGCGGTGTAGGTGTCGTCGGGGCCTATTAAAACGCCTATATTTTTATGGCCGTTTTGCAAAAGAAGAGAAACCGCCTCTTCCGCCGCCGCTTTGTTATCGATTAAAACGGTGTCGACAACTTTTTTTAACGGCTCGATATATCGGTCGAACAACACAACGGGTATCTTTCTTTGGATAGCCGGCAAAAGGCTTTTTCCGGTTGGATCTATCGACATACAGATAATACCGTCTACCATCTTGCTGATAAGAAACTCTACCGCCGTTTTCTCTTGTTTTGCGTTGTCACCACCCTCCGAAACGATAACGCCATAGCTGTTGTTTCTGAAATGTTCTTGAATAACGGTTATAACCGCAACCGAAAAGACACAGCTGAATTTAGGGATGACGATGCCGATAGTTCGAGTGCGTTTAGTTTTTAAGCTTCTTGCAAGTTGGTTGATGGTGTAACCATCCTGTTCGACGATCTTTTCTATAGCCAGTCGGTTGTTTTCCTTAAGAGTTCCGCCGTTGAAATATTTTGAAACGGTTGCAAGCCCTAGCCCGGTTTTGTTTGCGATGTCCTTCATTGTTAAGCTCAATAACTTTCCCCCATTCCATTTTAATATTTGTATAATGACTGTTGTTGAACGATTAACTTTTAGCGTTGTAAAAAACACCAAGTTTCATGTCGGATTATGCATGAAAATTCAATCACTATTTGACGCTTGAACGAATTCAATTTTTCACTACCTTAAAAACCGAAACGTTTCGCTTTTTTACAACTAGATTATAGTTGCAAAAAAGCTTGCTGTCAACCCGGTTGAACATTTTTGAAGTAATAATATATACAAATTCAATAGTTTTTACATGATAATTATTACTAACACATAAAATAAATGGTAAAAATATCAAAATTATTGATAAATCTAGTGAATTGTTGCACAATAACAAGCTGTGGTTTTTGGTGAAGTATACGAAACGTTTCGTTTTCGATTACAATTTTGTCATAATTATTGACGAGGTGATGTGAATTGTGTATCATGTAAATGAAACGATTAACCTATAGCAAAAGCAAATTTTTTTCAAGACGATAAATAAATTGAAAATAGGTGGAGAAAAAGTGGATAAAGTTCTAATTAAGATGGAAGGTATCCAAAAATATTTTCCGGGAGTTCATGCTCTTGACGATGTAAAGTTTGAAGTCAAGGCTGGGGAAGTCCATGCGCTTGTCGGCGAAAACGGAGCGGGCAAATCGACGCTCATGAAAGTTTTAACCGGTATATATTCAAAGGACGAAGGCGAAATTTACGTAGAAGGCAAAAAAGTTGAAGTAAGCGGCCCTAAAGATAGCCAAAAATTGGGCATTGGTATAGTTCATCAAGAACTTAACTTGATGCAACATCTAACAGTTGCTCAAAACATCTTTATAGGAAGAGAGCTACAGGGAAAACTTTTCTTAAAAGATAAAGAGATGAACGAAAAAACTGCGGAGCTTTTGGAAAGATTTAAAGTTGATTTGAAACCCGAAACGATTGTTGGAACGTTAACGGTTGCAAAACAACAGATGATCGAGATTATAAAAGTTTTGTCATATGATGCAAAACTCATTATAATGGACGAACCTTCTGCGCCGTTGACCGAAAAAGAAATTGACGATCTTTTTAAATTCATCGAGGATCTAAGAGATAGCGGACATGGCATTGTTTATATCTCGCATAGGATGGATGAGCTTTTAAGAATAACCGACAGAATAACCGTCATGCGAGACGGTCAGTATGTCGACACGGTAGTAACCAAAGAAACAACGATCGACGATATAGTTCATATGATGGTAGGTCGTGTTATATATGAAGAACCCAAAACAAAAAGTAATGTTGCTGAGGATGCTCCATACGTTTTAGAGGTTGAAAACCTTGAAACGATTGATGTAACAAACATTAATTTTAAACTTAAAAAGGGTGAAATTCTTGGATTTTCAGGGCTTATCGGAGCCGGAAGAACCGAAACTATGCGAGCTGTGTTTGGTGCAGATCCCAAGATTTCGGGAAAAATCAAGATAAACGGCAAAGAGGTTAACATCAAAACCCCGAAAGATGCGGTTAACCTTGGAATAGGTTATCTAAGCGAAGACAGAAAACGTTATGGCGTTGCGCTAGGACTTTCGGTGGCAACCAACAGCGCAATAGCAAGCCTTGAAGATTTCACAAAAACAGGGTTTGTGGACGACGGAAAGATAAACTCAGCGGCGGAAGAATATGTTGAAAAGCTTTCGACAAAAACGCCTTCGATTAAACAGCTGGTTAAAAATCTTTCGGGCGGAAACCAACAAAAGGTTATCATCGCTAAATGGCTTATAAAAAACTGCGATATATTGATATTCGACGAACCGACAAGGGGAATCGATGTTGGTGCGAAAAGCGAGATATATAAGCTTATGAACAAGCTTGCTAAAGAAGGCAAATCTATAATAATGATTTCCTCCGAGATGCCGGAACTTCTAAGGATGAGCGACAGAGTTGTTGTTATGTGTGAGGGCAAAATCACAGGCGAACTCGACATAGCAGAAGCTGATCAAAAGTCGATTATGACGCTAGCAACTCAAAGATAACAAATTTGAAAGTTTTAATCTTCAAATTTACAACTTGGTTTAAAATCAATATAAATAAGGAATGGGAATAGAGATGGAAAACAACAAAGGTATAATTAAAAAGAAGTTGGATTTGCAAAAATTGCTTGCTCCTGCAGTGCTTGTGGTGCTGTATATATTCTTCGCATTTGCAAGCGAGACATTCTTTTCGCTTAACACAGCAATCGCAATCCTCAACGCTTCATACTACATTGGATTTCTTGCAATAGGTGTTACGTTTATTATTATAACGGGCGGTATCGACCTTTCGCTCGGAACTGTTATGATGTGTGGTGCGCTTATCGGCGGGTATGCATACAACAACTGGGATGTGCATATTTTAGTAGCTCTTTTAATTGCGGTTACAATTACAACACTTTTTGGTTTTGTAAACGGAATAATGGTTGCAAAATTAAAACTCCCCCCCTTCATCGCAACTCTTGGAACACAGATGATCTCGATGGGTCTTGGCGCTATATCCACAAGGGTTATAACTCAAAGATACCCAACAGTTGGAACAGAAGACGGCTGGTTTAAATACATATTCTATAACTACGAAGGTTTCCCAACAGGGGTTTTGTGGTTGTTCGGATTTTTGATTATTGCAAACATCATTCTAACAAAAACGAGACTTGGAAGATACACTTTCGCAATGGGTTCAAACGAAGAAGCTGCAAGGCTTTCGGGCGTTAACGTTTCAAACTGGAAACTCATAGTCTACACATTGAGCGGATTTTTTGTTGGTATGGGCGGCATAGTCTATGCAGCCGCATACACTTCGATTATCCCTTCCGAAGGTTCGGGAATTGAGCTTCTTGCTATCTCGGGCGTTGTTATCGGCGGAACATCGATGTCGGGCGGACAAGGAAGCCTTGTTGGAACGATGATAGGTGTTTTCATGATGAGCGTGCTTCGCCAAGGGCTTCTCTCGGTTGGCCTTCAATCCCACTGGCAAACTCTTTTCACAGGTATCGTTGTTGTTGGCGCAGTTCTACTCGACAACTACAGAATTAAGAGAACATCTGCTGTTAAAAAAGTTTAGGGGAACAATTAAATAGTATGCAATCCGAGCAATAGCTCGGGTTCAGAATAAAAAATAAAAATAATAGGAGAAAAAAATGAAAAAATTACTTTGTTTATTGCTCGCACTATCAATGGTTTTTGCTTTCGCAGCTTGCGCTGCTCCCGCTGAAGAGGAAGCACCTGCTCCCGACGCAACCGGAACAGAAACAGAAGCACCGGCAGAAGATCTCTTTATCGCTATCGAATCAAAAGGTTTCCAACACCAATTTTGGCAAACCGTTCTTGCTGGTTCGGAACAAGCAGCTGAAGACCTTGGCGTAGAAATCGATTTCCAAGGACCGGACAGCGAAACAAACGTTTCACAACAATTAGACCAACTTAACGCTCTTCTTGCAAGAGAACCGGATGCAGTAGCACTTGCAGCTCTTGACACAGAATCAGTTACAGAAATCCTTAACCAACTTAAAGCTGACGGAGTTCCCGTTGTTGCTTTCGACTCGGGCGTTCCCGGAGCACCGGAAGGCACAATCCAATCAACAGCTTCAACAGATAACGAAGCAGCAGCAGCTGCAGCAGCAGACGAAATGTTCGCAGCTGAAGCTTTCGCAGCAGCTTTCGCAGCAGCAACTCCTGAAGCTCCTGTTCGCATCGCTTGCCAATCACAAGACGCAACTTCTGGCTCTATCGTTGGAAGAACTGACGGATTTGTAAACCAAATGGCAGCTCTTGCTGAAGAAGTATTCCCCGGCCAAGTTTCTATCGAAGGTCACGACAAATGGGCTATGCCTGTTGACGGCGCAGCAGTTATCATCGACGTTCAAGTTCCAGCTACAACAGAACCAGCTGACGCTTCAAACGTTGCTCAATCGCTTCTTGCTAAAGAAGACCTAATCGGTTTCTTTGCTTCAAACGAAGCTTCTGTTGGCGGAATTCTTGCTGCAACAACAGACGGAACAGACCTTGCTAAAGATGGCGGCAAATATGCTGACCTAACAGTTATCGGATTCGATGCTGGCGCAAACCAAAAGAATGCAGTTAAAGAAGGTTGGTTCTATGGTTCGATCACACAAGATCCGTTCATGATCGGCTACCTAGCAGTTGAACTCGCATACAAAGCAGTTATGGGCGAAACACTTGATGAAATCGTTGACACAGGATACAAATTCTACACAGCTGAAAACATGGAACAAGAAGATATCGCTATTCTTCTTTACGACTAATATTAGCTTAAGAAGTATTTAACAATATTAGATACTTTCTTTCGAAAGATAATAGTTAATCCAAAAATGAACAACAGATGGTGATGTAATGTCGCTATCTGTTGTTTTGCGTTTTGTTGGATCAAGCGGTTGGGGAAGGGTTGATGTTAATTTAAGAAATTGGTTTTAGTATTCTGTTAGAAATTCTCCTAAACTCCCTCCGACAGGCGTTACCGCCTGCCACCTCCCTCATAGAAGGAGGCTAACTTTGCCAAAGAAAAAGCCTTGGCGATTGATGCCGTTTTCAGCATCAACCCCAAAGCTTTCGAATGTATATAGGCTTTAATAAATTAAACAACCATTGCTACCGTTCGCTTGAAACAATTTCGCCGCTTGCAACAACATCGTTGTTTATATATAAAACAGCTTGTTGCCCTTTAGCCGGCGCACGTTGCGGTGTTTCGAACGCTAGCGATAATTCTCCGCCACAAATCTCGCTGACAACGGCGGCAGCAGGCTTTGCCGCAGATCGCAGTTTAACCAAAACCTCGTCGCCGTCCGATAGCGACACCGCAGAACTTGTTTTCAAATCTTTAATTAAAACTTTTTGTTTAAACAATTCGTCGTTGGCAGAAACCAAAATATCGCCGTTTTCTGAAATTTCGTTGACATAAAGCGGATGCTTATAACTTAAATTCAACCCACGTCGTTGACCAACGGTGTAGCATTCAACGCCGTTGTGTGGTTTGAGCCGTTGACCGGTTGTCAAAATGAAATCCCCCTTTGCTCCAAAAACTCCTCGTTTTTTAAGAAAGTTTGGATAATCGTTGTCGGGGATAAAACAGATCTCTTGGCTATCGGGTTTGTTTGCCGAGATAAGGCCCAGCGCTGCCGCTCTTTCTCGAACTTCAGGTTTTGTTAAATTCCCGAGCGGAAAAACGACACGATTTAAAATAGCTTGGGACAACGTTGAAAGCATATAGCTTTGATCCTTTTCAACATAATCCGCTTTGCAAAGTATTGAGAAATTGCCGTCATTTCTAACGTTGGCGTAATGCCCTGTCGCTATCTTTTGAATATCGTGGTTGTTGGCGAATTCCGCCAGAGCATGAAACTTAACATTTGGGTTGCATATAATGCAAGGGTTGGGGGTTTTGCCGCTACAATAACTTTGGCAAAAATAATTAATAACGATATCTTCAAACCGCTCTTTTATGTCGACAACATGAAATTCAATCCCAAGGCTTTGCGCAACGTTTTGAGCTTCTTTTGCGCCGGCTATTGATGCTTCTGACATAACAAAATATACCCCAACAACGGAGTATCCGTTTTTTTGGAGTATATCGGCGGCAACCGAAGAGTCGACCCCTCCGCTTAGCGCCAGAGCTATTTTGTTTTTGGGGTTATCCATGATGACAAACATCGCATTTAAGTTTTTTAGCGCCTAGAACAGATTCGGGATCTACTCCTTGTTTTGTGTAGTAATCGGAAAGCGCCTCTTTAATTGCTTGTTCCGCAAGAACCGAGCAATGGATTTTTTCGGCTGGCAGTTCGTCGAGTTGCTCGACAACATCTTTGTTTGTGAGGTCGATTGCGTTTTGGATCGATTTGCCTTTTATCATCTCGGTTGCAACCGAACTTGTGGCGATAGCCGCCCCGCAACCAAACGTTTTAAACCTAACATCGGTTATAATATCGTTTTCAATCTTGAGATACATCTTCATGATATCTCCGCATTTTGCATTTCCAACCTCACCAACCCCATTGGCATCTTCAAGCTCCCCAACATTGCGTGGGTTTGAAAAATGGTCTAAAACTTTTTCGCTATACATCTATATAAATCCTTTCGTTTATTAACCTTGTTTAATAATTTTTTCCCAAAGCGGAGACATCATGCGAAGTCTCTCGACGATTTTTGTAATGTGTTGTATGGTATAATCAACATCCTCGGTCGTGTTGTCCTCTCCAAACGTCGCCCTTAATGAACCATGCGCAATGGCGTGGGGAAGGCCTATCGACAACAAAACGTGGCTGGGGTCAAGCGAACCCGACGTGCAAGCCGAACCGGAAGAAGCCGCAATGCCCGCCATGTTTAGCATCAAAAGAAGCGATTCGCCCTCGATGCCTTCAAACGAAACGTTGGCGTTTCCGGGCAAACGTTTTTCTCGGTCGCCATTTAGGTGAACTCGGTCTATCTTTAAAACACCATCAAGGAAACGCTCTCTAAGCATTAAAAGATGATCGTTTTTTTGTTTAAGATTTTTAACAGCAAGCTCGATAGCCTCGCCAAGCCCCACGATGAACGCAACGTTTTCGGTTCCGGCTCGTTTTGCTCGCTCCTGTCCGCCACCATCGATAAACTGTTCGATGATAACCCCTTTTTTAATGTATAATGCTCCAACCCCTTTGGGCGCATTAAGCTTATGCCCCGAAAGCGAAAGCATATCTATATTTTGTTTAACAACATCAATCTCAACCGTTCCAACAGCTTGAACCGCATCGGTGTGGAACAAAACCCCTTTATCTTTGCAGATCTTGCCGATTTCGGCGATTGGTTGAATTGTTCCTATCTCGTTGTTTGCATACATTATAGAAACGATGCAGGTGTCCTCTCGTATAGCCTTTTCAACTTCTTGAGGATCGATTAAACCGTTGCTCATTATAGGAACAAGCGTTACCTCAAACCCTTCACGTTTAAGGTGGTCGACGGTGTGGAGAACTGCATGATGTTCAAACACGGCGGTAACGATGTGTTTCTTGCCCTTTTTTGAGCCACGCTCTGCGGCTCCTTTGATAGCCCAGTTGTCCGATTCGGTTCCGCAGGATGTGAAGAAAATTTCTTCGGGTTTTGCGTTTAAAGCTGAGGCAACTTTGTTTCGAGCATTGGCGATAGCTTTTTTCGAAAAACCGGCAAGGTCATAAACGCTGCTCGGGTTTCCGTAGTATTCCTTTAAATATGGTAACATCGCATCAAAAACTTCGCTTTTAACCTTTGTAGTTGCTGCGTTATCAAGATAAATATTTTTTTTGTCCATACCTCTTGTCATCTCCCTTTTTAATTGCTACAATTATAGTATACCAAATTAGTAGACTTTTGCAATACCAAATAAAAAAATTTACAAATTTTTTTTATAGTATTCAACCGCAAGAACGTCGCAACGTTCATTATAGGGGTGTCCCGAATGCCCTTTAATCCATTCAAAGGTGATTTGATGCTGCTTTAAAAGAGGCAAAAGCTTTTCCCAAAGATCAACGTTTGGCGTTGGTTTGTTTGCGGAGTTCCGCCAACCCTTTTTTTTCCAACCATATAGCCAACCCTTTGAGACAGCATCGACAACATATTTCGAATCGGTCACAACGGTGACGGCACAACTCTCCTTTAAAGCAAATAGCCCCTCGATAACGGCGGAAAGCTCCATGCGGTTGTTGGTTGTTGCTTTGTCGCCCCCAACTATAACCTTTTCTTTTTCCCCATAAACAAGGATTGCAGCAAATCCGCCGGGGCCCGGATTGCCGCTACACGCCCCGTCGGAATAAAGCTTGATGTTTTTCATAACAAAAGTTACCTCGATTATTTAATGATTTTTTATCAAAAAGTGTTAAATATTATTGTTTTTTGCTTATATCACTTTTAACTGTTTGTTTTAACACAAATTTATGTTATACTATTTTATCATGGTAAAAATAAAATTTACAGAGTTTTGTAATGTAAATTTAAAAAATATAAGAAAATTTTATAAAAACCACAAACATTATTTAAAATTAAACGGAGGACATTAATTGTCAGAACAAAAAAAACAACCGGCTGTTAAAGCGTTTGGCAGGATAACTATAGATAAACCTGAAACGCAAAAGTCAAACAACCAGGACCAAAAACAAGGTCGAAACAAAAAGACTGTCGAAAGAAAAAAGAACGAGATAAAAAGAAACACCGCAATGCAAAAGAATGTTCAAAACAAAAAACCGGTGAAAAAAGAGCAACCGACTTTAAAAACAGAAAAAAAACAGCAACCCATTAGAAAGAAAAATCAACAAGCTGATAAACGAAATGTTTTGAAAAATCGTGATGCTAATATCAGGATCGTTCCGCTCGGCGGAATCGGCGAAATAGGAAAAAACATGACGGTGGTAGAGGTCGACAAAGAATCTATCATAGTTGATTGCGGAATGAGTTTCCCCGATATCGAGCTGTACGGCGTTGATATAGTAATCCCCGAGTTCACGTTTGTTGAAAACCTTGAACATAAACCAAAAGCTATATTTATAACGCATGGACATGAAGACCATATAGGCGCAATTCCATATTTCTTGCGAAAACTCAACATCCCAATCTATGGTGGAAAGCTTGCAATTGGGCTTATTAAAGCAAAGCTTAAAGAGCATAAAATGCTTGATGTTGCAAAACTTTATGAACTCGAGCCGGGGGAGATAATCGAGTTTAAAAAGTTTTCTATTGAGGGAATTAACGTTAACCATTCGATTCCCGATGCAATGTCGTATGCTATCAACACGCCAAGCGGCCACATTATCTTCACAGGGGATTTCAAGATCGACTATACCCCTGTTTTCGGGGATGTTATAAACCTTCCTCGATTTTCCCAACTGGGCCAAGAAGGGGTTTTGGCGCTTTTGGCTGATAGCACAAGCGCAGAACGCCCGGGAACTAGCCTTTCGGAACGAGTTGTTGGCGAAAGCTTTGAGAGGCTTTTCGGAAGAGCCGAGGGCAAGCGCCTTATAATTGCAACGTTTGCATCTAACATCCAAAGGATTCAACAGATTATAACTCTCGCCCAAAGCCATGGTCGAAAGATTGCGTTTTCGGGCAGGAGCATGGAAAACTACACCGAGATAGCTATCGAGCTAGGATATCTCATGGTCAACGATGGCGTTATAGTTAGCATCGATAGCATAAGCAAATACAGGCCACAGGATCTTATCATTATAACAACGGGAAGCCAGGGCGAATCGCTTTCCGCTCTTTCAAGAATGTCGGCAGGAAACCACCGTCAGGTGACGATATGCGAAGAGGATGTTATAATAATTTCGGCAAACCCAATTCCCGGCAACGAAAAGATGGTGTCTAAAGTTATCAACCAACTTATGCGCAAGGGAAGCGACGTTATATATGAATCGATGTATGATGTTCATGCCTCGGGACACGCTTGCAAAGAAGAGCTTAAACTTATGATTAAGCTAACAAAGCCGAAATACGTTATCCCTGTGCATGGTGAATATAAACATCTTATTAAACATGGCGAGATTGCAAAATCGTTGGGCTACCAAAGCAAAGATATAATTCTAGCCGAGATAGGCAGAGTTATCGAGTTTTCGAAAAACAAAGCAAGGCTTGGAGACACCGTTCCGTCGGGCAGAATTTTGGTCGATGGTCTAGGGGTCGGAGATGTTGGAAGCGTTGTTTTGAGAGACAGAAAACATCTTGCGGAAGATGGGCTAATCGTCGTTGTTTGTTCGATAGATGTCGGAACAAAAGAGCTGCTTTCGGGACCCGACATAATATCAAGAGGTTTTGTGTATGTCAAAGAAAGCGAAAACTTGATTGACGAAACAAAAGCTTGCGCCCGTGCGGTTGTCGAAAGATGCCTTGAAACGGATGAGCTTGATTATGGCGAGATAAAGGTTGCGCTTAGAAATGCGCTTTCAACCCTTCTTAACAAAAAGACAAAACGAAACCCAATGATACTCCCCATTATAATGGATATCTAACTTTTTTATATAATTTAGAGGTGTAGATGAACAAAAACAGAGGATTTACTATAGAGATATTGTTCTGTTTACTTGTGGTATGCTATGTTGTGTTGGTGTCATACCTTGTTGTGTTGCGCTCGGAATATGTTTTTATCGCAATTGCTCTAACTATAGTCGTTATAACTATATTTATCTTTAATGTATTTAAATTAAGAAAAAGCATTAGCCAGATAATAAACGGCGCAAAAAAAGGAATAAACGAGGACAGGCAATCTATATTAACATCGATGTCGACCCCTGTTGTGGTGACCGACAAGTTTGGTAAGGTTCTTTGGTATAACTCGGCGTTTGGAGATAAAGTTCTTTTAAACAAAAAGTCGATTTTTCTCGAAGATATAACCGACACAATCGATGAATACAACATAGAAAAAAGCCGCTTGCCGGAAGGCCTTGGGCTATATTTCGGAGGAAAGCATTTCAACGTTTTTTCAAACGTATCAAAATCGGGAGAGAACACGATTTTTGTGTCGCTCTTTGTTGAAGATACCGAAAAAAACAAGATGGCGGTTGAGTTTAAAAAACGTCGACCCAGCATTATTTTGTTTATGGTAGATAACTATGATGAAGTTGGGGTTGAAACGGGGGAGAGCGAACGCTCGGAACTCATGGCGGTCGTTAACCGAACGCTTGAAAACTTCATTAATTCAACCAACGGAGTTTTAACTCGAATTAGTTCAAGAAGCTATTTTGCGGTTGTTGAGGAACAACATATCGTTAAGCTAATAGAAAAACGTTTTGAAATTCTCGATGATGTTCGCTCTATACCGACCAGCGGAAATATACCGCTAACGCTATCTATCGGTGTCGGCAGAGGCGCTAGAACCTATTATGAAAACTATCTAAGAGCAAAACAGGCTCTCGATATGTCGCTCGGACGGGGCGGAGACCAAGCGGCGCTCAAAACAAAGGATGGATATGATTTCTTTGGCGGCGTTTCAAGAGCGGTCGAAAAACGAAACAAAGTTAAAGCCAGAATTATCGGAGCGGCTTTTGCAGAGCTTATTAAATCGAGCGACAACGTTGTTGTCATGGGGCATAAGATGGCGGATATAGATTCGCTCGGAGCTTGTGTTGGCGTTGCAAGGATCGCAAGTTTTTATAACAAGCAGACAAAGATTGTTCATGACCCCGCCGCTACGATGGCTCAAGTTTTGCAGGATAAACTCGTTAAAGAGGGCTATAAAGATTATTTTGTCACCCCGTCGGCGGCGCCCGACAGCTACACAAAAAATACCCTTGCGGTAGTAGTTGATTGCCACACACCGGCACAACTCGACCGGCCGGAGCTTTTGAATATAGCCTCAAACGTTGTTGTTATCGACCACCACCGAAAGATGGTTAACCATATCGATAATGCTGTTTTGTTCTATCACGAAGCCTACACCTCGTCTTGTTGCGAGATGGTGACCGAGCTGCTTCAAGCTTTAGGTTCCGTTAATTTGAAACCAAACAAGGTTGAAGCAATTTCGCTTATGGGCGGAATCATGCTCGACACTAAAAACTTCTCGGTTAGAACCGGGGTTCGAACGTTTGATGCGGCGGCCTATCTTAGAAAGCTTGGCGCAGACAGCTCGGAAGCGAAACTTCTTTTTGCAACGGGGCTTGACGTGTATCTTAGAAAAACCGAGGTTGTGTCGTCGGCTAGGATGTATAAAGGTTGCGCCATTGCGGTGTCGGACAACCTGTCTAACGAACTGGCTCTTGTTATTCCGCAAGCCGCAGACGATCTTTTGAGCATCGAAGGAACAAAAGCTTCGATAGTTGCGGTTAAGAAGACCGACAAGATGTATCGGCTTTCGGCAAGGTCGTTTGGAGAACACAACGTTCAATTGATAATGGAACTTTTGGGCGGCGGCGGAAACCAGATGATGGCGGGAGCAGAGGTCGAAGCAAAAAACACCACCGAAGTTATCGAAAAGATGCAAAAAGCTATCGATGAATATTTGGTGCTTAATAATTAAATTGGGTTTAATCTATAATTTTTAACTTGATTTAAACAAATAAAAATAATATAAAGGGTGTAAAGATAATGAAAGTTGTATTACTTGAAGATGTAAAAAGCATCGGAAAAAAGAACGAGATTGTTAATGTGTCGGATGGTTATGCGAGAAACTTTTTGTTTCCGAGAAAGCTTGCGAAAGAAGCGACAGCGGGCGCTGTGAGCGAAGTTAACGCAAAAAACGATTCGATAGCTCGCCAAAAAGCGATTGAGCTTGAAGAGGCTAAAAAACTTGCCGCTAAAGTGGATGGCAAACAGATTAAAATTCTAGCAAAAGCCGGAACAAACAACAGGCTTTTTGGTTCGGTAACGTCAAAAGAAATAGCGGAAGAGGTTCAAAAACAACTCGGTGTTGAGGTGGATAAAAAGAAGATTTCTGTAGAAGAGATTAAATCTTTCGGCACTTATGAAGCATTGGTTAAATTTCATTCCGGCGTTTCGGCAAAACTTAAAGTTTGCGTCGAAGGCTAAATTTTGGGGGAAAAGGTGGCAGCAAAAACAGAGTTTAATTTTGAAGCTTTGGGGATAAACGCTCCGTTCTCAAGTGATGCGGAACAGGCGGTTATCGGAGCTATTATTTCCGACTCATCGACTCTTTATGAGGTTATGGGTATCGTTTCTGCTGAAAATTTTTATCATGAATACAACAAACTCATCTTTCGAGAGATAGTTTTGATGTTCACCGCCGGCAACCCGATAGACTTTGTAACGGTGTTTAACGCCGTGGTCCAAGCTAGCATCTTTGAAAACGAAACGGCGGCTAAAACATATCTTTTCGGTATAACCCAATCGGTTCCGACCGTTTCAAACGTTGCAACGTATGCAAGGATAGTTTATGATAAATTCCTTTTGCGATCGCTTATAATAGCGTCGAGGGAGATATCGGAACAAGCCCAAGAACAATCCGAAACCGCAACAAGGCTTTTGGATTTTGCGGAACAAAGAATATATGATATAAGAAACAAAAAAAGCTCATCTGAACTCACCCCTATCGAAGCGGTGCTTATCGAAACGCTTGAACATCTTTCCAAGATTTCAGGACCCGATAAAAATAAATTCCTAGGGCTTAAAACCGGGTTTAAACATTTCGACCACACGTTGACGGGGCTTAATAAATCCGATTTGATAATTTTAGCGGCACGACCCGGTGTTGGTAAAACAAGTTTTGCGCTTAACATAGCGACCAACGTGGCAAAGCAAAACGAGGATCTCGCTGTTGCAATATTCTCGCTCGAGATGACAAAAATGCAGCTTGTCGAAAGAATATTAAGCTCGGAATCCAAGGTTAATTCCCATGCGTTCAGATCGGGCGATTTTAGCGACAACGATTTCAAGGATATCGCCGTAACCTCAGGGCAACTTAGCAAAACTAATATATATATCGATGACACATCGAGCATATCGGTTACCGAGCTTAAAGCAAAATGCAGGCGTGTTGATAATTTGGGATTGATAATTGTCGACTATCTCCAACTTATGGGGGGGAGCGGGAAGAGAACCGAAAGCCGAAATCAAGAGGTTTCGGATATAACGAGGGCGTTTAAGATTATGGCGAAAGAACTAAACGTTCCGATAATAGTTTTGTCCCAGCTTAGCCGTGCGGGCGACAAACAGCAATCGCCAAGAAAACCGCTGCTTTCGGATCTTCGAGATTCGGGGTCGATAGAACAGGATGCCGACATCGTTTTGTTTTTGCATCGAGACAGGGTTGAAGATGGGGAACAAGAACAATCCTATCTTGAAGATATAAACTTGATAGTAGCTAAAAACCGTCATGGCGAAGTTAAGAGCATCGCCATGAAATGGGACGGACAGCACACGAGGTTTACTGAGGTTAGTTATATAAACGATGCGTGATATTGTGTTTAACTCCCTTAAAAAATGGGGGATATCTTTAAAAGATAAAAATGTTTTAATCTGTGTTTCGGGCGGAGCGGATTCGCTGGCGCTCGCTGAATTCACGATTCAAAATAAACAACAGCTTGAAATAAACGAGATATATCTTTGCCATTTTAACCATGGCACAAGGAAAGAGGAAAACCAAGCGGAACAAAGGTTGGTCGAAAGATTTTGCGAACAACGAAACGTTAAACTTTTTGTTGGGTTTGGGCATATGAACGAGAGGGAACGACCCAAAAGAACCTCGTTTGAACTTTTCGCAAGGCAGCTAAGATATGAATATTTCGCTTTGATAGCAAGCCAAACGAATGCGGTTGTTTTAACAGCACACAACCTTAACGACAAGGCCGAAACGTTTTTGCTCAACGCCATAAGGGGCGGCGGAATTTCCGCTTTGCGCTCGATTAAGGCAAACACAAAGACGGCGATACGCCCGCTACTTGATGTTTCAAGGGAAACAATAGAACTGTTTTGCGAAGAACAGGGCATCGAATACGCAACCGACAGCTCAAATCTTTCGGGGGACTATTCAAGAAACAAGATTAGGCTTTCGGTTTTTCCGAAACTTCTCGAGATTAATCAAAAGGCTTTAGAAAACATTTCAAGGCTTTCGGATTTTTCGTTTGAAGCGGAACAATATATAGATGAAAAAACAAAAGAATTTTCAAACGCCTTGGATAAAGGGAACAAAACGTTTGACCGACAAGGGTTTTTAAACGAAACGGAATTTTTGCAAAAACAACTTTTAAAACAACTGCTGTTTTTGCATTCAAAGAATATATCGGAAAAGATTATTAATCTCACATTAAACGCCGTTGTAGAACAAAAAACCGTTCAGATAGAAAAGCATTTGTTTTTTGTTTGCCAAAAGCAAAGTTTTTGGTTTGAACAAAGGGAACAGCGAGATATATCGTATGAAACAAAGTTTCGATTGCAAAAAACAAGGATAAACGAAAGATATATTGCGCTTTGCGAGCAAAAGCTTTTTAAAAAAGAAGAAATTCCTGAAAAAAGTTTAAAATTTGTCTACAATAATTCGATAGATTGTGATAAAATAGTTGGTGATTTATGTTGGCGAACAAGAAAACCAAACGATGTTTTTTGTTCGAGGCGACGCAAAGTGACAAAAACCCTTAAAAAAATGTTTATCGAAAAAAAACTTACTTCAAAAGAAAAGTCGCTTTACCCTGTGTTAGCGGATGAGGTAGGGGTGGTTTGGATGTTTGGCGAGGGTGTAGACCAACGAGTTGCTATAGATGATAAAACTAAATCAATAATAAATATAAATATAAGCTTGGAGGTATAATATGCATAATGATATCTTGAAAACACTTATAACAGAAGAGGAAATAGCAAGAAAAACAAGGGAACTCGGCAAACAGATTTCAAAAGATTATGCACACAGCAATGACCTTATGATAATAAGCGTGCTTAAAGGATCTATTCTTTTTGTTGCCGACCTTGTTCGAGAGATAGATATACACACCGAGATCGATTTCATGGTTGTGTCGAGTTTCGAAGGTGGCGTTAAAAGCACAGGGGTAGTTAAGATAGTTAAAGATCTTGACATTCCTATCGATAAAAAAGATCTTCTCATAGTAGAGGATATTTTGGATAGCGGAAAAACTCTTTCATATCTTAGAGATATCCTTAACGGAAGAAAACCAAAAAGCCTTAAAATCTGCACACTTTTGGACAAGCCGGTTCGCCGTGAGGCCGACATCGTTGCAGACTACATAGGTTTCACCGTTCCCGATGAGTTTGTTGTCGGATATGGGCTGGACTATGAAGAAAAATACCGCAACTTGCCTTATATCGGAGTTTTAAAACCATGCGTCTACACAGCCGAAGATGCTGAGGCTCTTGGAGTTAACTAACTAATTAAATAACTGCAAAAAATTTAGGAGAAATGAGAATTAATTTATGCAAACAAGCAACAACAGAGGCGGAAAAGGCATACCGATTATAGTTTTTGTTATACTGGCGCTTTCGATGCTGTTTTTGTTCAACAATCTTGGCACCGAACCCACCGAACAGTTTTATGAAATTTCTGATCTCTTTAAAGAAAATAAAGTAGAATCGTTTACATTTGATTACAGCTCGGGAGAACTGGCATATAAATTAAAGGGTGACGCAGAAGATGCGCTCCCAAACACATATGAAATCCCAAGTATTGCCCTCTTTGAGGACTATATACTGTCGGTGGTTGAAGCATACAACACGCTAAACTCCGACGAACCGATAGAATATGATGTTACAAGAACATCGGATATTTGGGCTATGATCTTCTCGGCGTTGCCGTTCATATTGATGGTAGGGGTTATTATATTCTTCTATATGTCGATGATGGGACAAGGCGGCGGAAAGATTGGTTCTGTTGGAAAAGCGAGAACAAAGAACGCTTCGGAGGAAGGCAGAAAAGCGACGTTTGACGACGTGGCCGGAGCAGACGAAGAAAAAGAAGAATTAACCGAGATAGTAGAATATCTTAAAAACCCACTGGATTTTGGAACGCTTGGGGCAAAAATCCCTCGAGGTGTTCTGCTTGTTGGTCCTCCGGGAACGGGTAAAACTTTGCTTGCTCGTGCTGTTGCAGGGGAAGCCGGAGTTCCGTTTTATTCGATATCGGGTTCAGACTTTGTTGAACTATATGTCGGTGTCGGTGCGTCGAGGGTTCGTGACCTATTCGACAAAGCGAAAAAGACAAGGCCGGCTATTATATTTATCGACGAAATAGATGCAGTCGGTCGCCGAAGGGGCGCAGGCCTTGGCGGCGGACATGATGAAAGAGAACAAACCCTTAACCAACTTTTGGTTGAGATGGATGGATTTGCAACAAACGATGGCGTTATTGTTATGGCGGCAACCAACCGAAACGATATTCTCGATCCGGCGCTATTGCGTCCGGGCAGGTTTGACCGTGAGGTTTATGTTGGGCATCCCGACATGAAGGGCAGAGAAGCTATTCTTAAAGTTCACGCTCGAAACAAACCGCTAGGCCCCGATGTTGACCTTTCGACGATAGCAAAATCCACCCCCGGTTTCACCGGAGCGGATCTTGAAAATCTGTTGAACGAAGCGGCACTTTTGGCGGCAAGGAAAAAGCGCAAGGCTATAACCGAGCAAGACATAGAGGAAGCCACTATGAAGGTTATCGTAGGGCCTGAAAAGAAATCCCGTGTTGTGACGGAACATGAAAGAAAACTTACGGCATATCATGAAGCCGGACACGCTATTGCACACTACTACTACACACCACACCAACCGGTTCATCAAATATCGATAATTCCGAGGGGGATGGCGGGCGGCTACACCGTTTCGTTGCCTAATGAGGACAAACAGTTTAAAACAAAAAAAGAGATGATAGCCGAGATTATAACGTTGCTTGGCGGTCGTGTTGCGGAAAGCTTGACGCTTGATGATATCTCGACAGGCGCTTCAAACGACCTTCAAAGAGCAACAGCAATCGCTCGTAATATGATTACGAAATACGGTTTTTCGGAAAAACTGGGTCCTGTTGTTTATGGCTCTCAAGATGAGGTTTTCCTAGGACGAGATTTCACGCAACAACAAAAGAACTATAGCGAAAACTTTGCTAACGAAATCGACCACGAGATCAAAAACCTTATTGAAGATTGTTTTGATAAATGCGAAAAGATGTTGAATGAACATAAAGACAAACTCGAGATAGTAACAAAAGCTTTGCTTGAATTTGAAAAGATGGACGGCAACACCTTTAAGGCGGTTATGGAAGCAGATGGAGAACAAGCACAAGAGATTTTATCTCCGCTTAAAGAGGGAAACGCTGAAGAGCAACAAACAAGCGAACAACAAGAGGCTATGGAAACAGACGAAACCAATGTAGAGGACTAAACGAGCTGTCGTTTGGTTTAACCTGTGAACAAAACCTGTTAAACAAACTAAGAATAAAGGGGCGATCTTGCTTGGAGACCCCGAAACTTTGGAGCTACCATTGATTTCGGGCGACCATACAGGATCGTTCCTATGATTTTTGTGCATTATGCTTGTTTCGTTGTAGTCTCTTTAAAAGTTTAATATTTATTAACGAAAAAATCATAAAAAATTAACGATGATATTGTTAATTTAATAAACAATTCATAAAATTATTGCAGTTAGTTTGTAGACAATCGATAAAAGTCGGTGTATAATGGTATAAATATTACTATGTTTTTAAAACGAATTTAGATTATGGGGACGTGTTTGTATGGCTTTTTACAATTTGGCGGCTGAATATGCTTCGCTTATTGTTATATGTCTTGCGATGGTCGGCTTTTGGTTAGATCAGAACAAAGGCACTACAAGGTATGGCGCTTTGAAGTGGATGCAGATCGGAACTTTTGTTTCGATTATTGTAACGATTGGTTCGCTCATAACTGCAGATTTTTTTATGGACTATCCAATCTGGCTAGTAGATGTTTTGAAATATCTCTATTTTCTAACTTCACCGGTTGCCGCTCCTCTTGCGTTGTTTTATGGTATAACTCTAACAAACTACAAAACATATAAATTTCATTTTTTCAAAAAATATGTTTGGGCGTGGTTGCCGTATGCTATATATTGCGTAATAATTTTAACCAACAGTTTCCATAGAATGATATTCACGATATCTCCAACCGAAGGATATATAAGGGGCGAATGGTTCAGAATAACATATGTCATAGCGCTTTTATACTTTGGTTTGGTCATATACCTAACGGTTAAAAATTTCAAAACACCGCAACGAAACGGCGTGCTTATAATCTGCTTAAATCTATTTATAGCTAGCTTGATTTTCTGCACACAGTTGTTCTATCCCCCTCTTCAACTTTCGGGAATAGCAAGCGTTGCCGGCGTGCTTATTATTCAATTTTATGTGCAAAACGTGTCCCACACGACCGACGCTTTAACCGAGCTTAACAATCGTTCGACCCTTACAAATCAAATGACAAAGCTTTGTAAAGCAAACGTGCCATACTCGCTGTTTGTTTTTAGCATACGAAATTTCAAAGGTATAAACGAGCGCAACGGATTAGAGTTTGGGGATGCCTTGCTTGAACAGATAGCGATAAGGCTTAGAGTTTCATATCCACATAGATACCTGTTTCGTTATTCAGGCGATGAATTTGCAATAATTTTGCCCGAATATGAAGATGGTTCATTAAAAAGAATTGAACAGGTTTATAAAGATATAAGCCAACCATACGATGTAGACAACAGCAACACATCGCTGGATTTCATCTATGCAAGAGTGGATTTTCCCGATTTTGGAAACAAAGCAGAGGGTCTTATATCAGCGATGGATTATTCCTTGTCGCTCATAAAAAAAGGCGCCGGAAACATTAATTTTGTATATGATATAGCTGTTTGCGAGAGAATGAAACGCAGAAACTATGTCATCGAACGCATAAAACACGCTCTTGAAACGGATGGGTTTGAGGCGTATTATCAGCCTATATATTCCGTTGAGGAAGATGATTTCACGATGGCGGAAGCTTTGATTAGATTTAAACCGGAACAAGGGGAGTTTATCTCTCCGGCTGAATTTATTCCTATTGCGGAAGACACGGGATTGATAATCAAGATAACGATAACAATGTTGGAACTGGTTTGTTCCGATTATCAAAAACTATTGGAGAAATTTAAAGATAAACTAAAAATTTCCTCAATTTCGGTTAATTTCCCTTATGTGTTTTTCATGAAAAGCGGCTCGGTTGATGCGGTATACAACATAGTCCGTCATTACAATCTTTCGCCCGAGATGATAAAGATTGAGTTAACCGAAAGAACGTTTGCAACCGATATCGAAAGCACCCTCGTTATTATGAATGATTTTATTAAACGTGGGTTTGTTTTGGAACTCGATGATTTCGGAGTTGAATATTCAAACTTCAGTATGTTCTTTAACATACCGATTCGTATAATTAAATTTGACCGAAGCTTAGTTGTAAGCTCGACGGCAACTGAACAAAGAAGAGATTTTTTTGTCAAGTTTTTAACGGCGGTTAAAGCTCTCGACAGCTCTGTCGAAGTTGTTATGGAGGGTGTTGAAGATGATGAGATCAAAGATTTCCTTATAGACAATGGATGCGATTATATCCAAGGCTATGTATTTTCAAAACCGTTGCCGTTTAATGAATATGTTAAGTTTATCTCTTAAAAGTATAAAATAAGCAAAATGCCGTTGGTTTTTCAAACCAACGGCATTTTAGCTTTTGTATGTATTTCTTTTAAGCCATTATCAAAGCGTTTTGAACAGCTTTTGCAAGCTGATCCGCACAGGATGTTCCTCTGCCGTCGCAGTCGTTGCCCGAAAGCAATTCAACAACATCGCTAGCATTTTTTCCTTCAAGCAACTTTGAAATTGCGGTTAAATTCCCCTCACAGCCGTTAACAAAAACTATATCATGTAGCGTTCCGGTTTGTTCGTCGAGATTGAAATGTATCTTGCTAGCGCAAACTCCTTTTGTATTGTATGACACACTTTTCATTTTTCTATACCCCTTTGTTTTTTAATCGTTATTATATTTTTTAATTTTCTATATGGCGTTGAATTTTATTCATAATCATGTCGATAGCGACAAGATTATAGCCGCCATCCAAAACTATTATATCAGCAAACCTTTTGCTAGGTTCGACAAACTGTTCGTGCATAGGTTTAACGGTAGTTAGATATTGCGATACAACCGATTGAACCGAACGCCCTCTTTCGTCTACATCTCGCATAAGCCTTCTTAATATACGAGTGTCGGCATCTGTGTCTACAAAGATTTTGATATCCATAAGATCTCGAAGCTTCTTTTCCTCAAAGACCAAAATACCCTCAACTATTATAACCTTTGCGGATTTAATAAGCTTGGTTTGTTCGCTTCGGTTATGTACAGTGAAGTCGTAGATAGGACATTCGATCGATTTTCCATCCCTCAAATTGGATAGATGTTTAACCATAAGCGATGTTTCAAAAGCGTTTGGGTGGTCGTAGTTTAGCTTTTGACGTTGCTCCAACGAAAGGTTATCGTTTTTGTTGTAGTAGTTATCGTGGTATATAACGCTAACCGAGCCTTCGAAATGTTTGCAAATCTGCCTTGTCAGCGTCGTCTTTCCGCTACCTGTTCCGCCCGCTATTCCGATAATCATCGGTCGTTCCATAAATTTATTCCCCCATTATTTTAAGTTTTCATTTATAAAGCATATCCGAAATATCGCTGTAGTTTTGAAGCGAAAGTCTTTCCGCTCTTATATTTAAATCTATCGAAAGTTTTCTAAAAACTTCAATGACAAACGCTTTGTCAAACGCTGTTCCCGAGCTAATAGCGTTTGTTGCCGTTTTTCTGCGTTGAGAAAATGCGGCTTTTATAACCTTAAACATATTTTGTTTATCTTTTGGGAAAACCGGCGGCGTTTGCCTTATGTTAAATCTTAAAACGCTGCTTGTAACTTTTGGTATCGGATAAAAGTTTTCGGGGAGAACATCAAACAACATAATCGCTTCGCTATAGTATTGAACAGCGAGGGTGACAGCTCCCGTTTCCCTTGTCGTTTCGTCTGCCGAAAGCCTTTCGCCGGCTTCCTTTTGAACCATCGCCACGATGTATTCAGCTTTTATGTTTTTCTCCAAAATCCCCATAATTATAGGGGTTGTTATGTAGTATGGAAGATTTCCGAAAATTGCAACTTTAAGTCCATCAAATTCATTTTTTATCAACTCGTCAAGGTCTATCTTTAAGATATCTTGTTGTATTATCGTTAGGTTGTCAAACTGCTTTGTTTGTTGTTTAAGCTTTGGGATAACGTCGCCATCAAGTTCTATCGCAACAACTTTTTTTGCGGTTTTGCAAAGTTCTTTTGTTAAAGCTCCAAGCCCGGGGCCTATCTCGATTACCCCGTATTCCTCTGAAAGCTCTCCGCTTTTTGCTATCATCATCGGGATTTCATCGTTGATCAAAAAATTTTGGCCAAGGCTTTTTTTTGGTTTTGTTTTTCCCATACCGTTAAAACTCTGTGAACGGAAGCGGAACAATTTCGCCCAATGTGTGGGGATATATAACGCCATGAGGACCCGACATATAAACCGGCGCTTCAAGCGTTTTTGCAAATTCTATGAGAACTTGTCTGCAAAGGCAACATGGGGCGGTGTCCTCTTCAAGGTCGGTCACAACGGCGACAGCAACAAATTTTTCGCAACCGTCATTTCTCATAGCAAAGATAGCGGTTCTTTCGGCGCAAACCGTTGCACCAAAACTTGCGTTTTCTATGTTGGCGCCTTTGTAGATCTTTCCGTTTTCACCTAATACCACTGCTCCAACTTTAAATTTTGAATATGGCGAATAGGAACGCTCTCTCGCTTGCCAAGCAAGCTCTATTAATTTTTCTTTTGTATATTCCATAAATACTACCATGCTCCTTTCCAGCATAAAATCCCATGAAATACGGCATGGTTCCGTTGATATCCACTTAGTTTGTGGTTGTATTAAGTTTTTTTATAATGTTTAAATGTTATATCATTCTAAACAAACTTTTGCCCTGACTATTATATCACAAAACAACAAAAAATAGTTTAATTAATTTTTAAAATTTCTTTTAACTTGTAGGTGAAAAATTTGTTTTAATATGTTATTATGTAGTATAATAATAGAAATAAACATGAAAAGAATGAAAAGACTTTTCAATAATGGGATTTTGCTGGTTTTAAAAATAAGATGTTGTTAGAATGAAACGAATTAGAAAACATCTTGTTGTTCTGACAAAATCAAGATAAGAAAGGATATAAAGTAAAAAAAATGAATGTATATGAAAATCTGAAAGCAAGAGGCCTAATTGCTCAAATAACCGATGAACAAGAGATTGCGGAACTTTTAAACGACGGTAAGATGACGTTTTATATCGGCTTCGATCCAACTGCGGACAGCCTTCATGTTGGGCATTTTGTCCAGCTTATCATGATGCGCCATCTTCAACTTGCCGGAAACCGCCCGATAGTTTTGATCGGCGGCGGAACAGGAATGGTGGGCGACCCTTCGGGAAGAACCGACATGAGAATGGTTATGACGGTTGAAACGATAGAACATCATTGCGCTTGTTTCAGAAAACAGATGTCTCCTTTCCTTGATTTTTCAGAGGGAAAAGCGTTGATGGTTAACAACGCCGATTGGCTTTTGCCGCTCAACTATATCGATATGCTTCGTGATGTTGGCGCGCATTTTTCGGTTAACAAGATGTTGACGGCAGAATGTTATAAAAACCGCATGGAAAAAGGCCTGTCGTTCTTTGAATTTAACTACATGATAATGCAAAGCTACGATTTCTATCGTTTGTTTTTGGATTATGATTGCAAACTCCAATGTGGTGGCGATGACCAATGGAGCAACATTTTAGGCGGAACGGAACTTATAAGAAAGAAACTGCAAAAAAATGCTTATGGTTTCACAACAAATCTTCTCTTAACAAGCACAGGGCAAAAGATGGGCAAAACGCAAGCCGGCGCTGTTTGGCTTGATCCCGAAAAAACCTCTCCCTACGAGTTTTATCAATATTGGAGAAACGTTGATGATGCCGACGTTCTTCGTTGTCTTCGTATGCTAACATTCCTACCGCTTGAACAGATCGACGAGATGGATAAATGGGAAGGCAGCCGACTTAACGAGGCTAAAGAAATTTTGGCATACGAATTAACAAATCTAGTCCACGGCAAAGAGAGCGCCGACACAGCGCAAAAAACCGCACGAGATATCTTCTCGGGTTCGGGAGATAGCTCCAATATGCCCTCAACCGAGCTTTCGAAAGATGATTTTGAAAACGGCGAAATTTCGGTTATCGATATGCTAGTGAAATCCGGCCTTTGCTCCTCTAAAGGGGATGCAAAACGCTTGATTTCGGGCGGCGGCGTTGAATTGGACGGAAAAGCTGTTGCCGGGTTTGACAGCAAAGTTGAACTATCGGCTTTTGGCGACGGCGTTATCCTTAAAAAAGGTAAAAAGACTTTTAACAAGTTTTATGTGAAATAAGAGAGAAGATTAAATGAATAAAATTTTATACAGCCAAAGAAAAAAAGAGACGATCTGGACAATAACGTTTTTTGTGTTGGCTTCGATGTCTACCTTTATGTTGATCTATGCTCCGCTTACCGGGGGCGATGAGGTCATAATGTTTAATTCGTTTTTCACCATCGTTCTAACGATCGGAGTTTTTTATTGCTTGATAGCGATATATGTTAATATGTTGCGTATCTTTAAGAAAAAACCGGCGCTTGTTCTTGACGAGACGGGAATGACCATCAACACTTCGGTAGATTGCCCCGAACTTCGCATCGAATGGAAATATGTTAAGTTTGTTACAAAAAAACCCGATATTGGATCTATCGTTGCCGAAATTCCAAGCTATACCGAGATATACGAAACTCTCCCGTTGATTTCAAAAGTCTCAACAACGTTTGGCAATCTTTTTAAAACAGATTGTATATTAAAGAAAGAATATTACAGAGGCGGCAACTCCGGAGTTGTTATACGCTTTGCGTTGTTACATGAAAAGATCGATGAAGTTTTTCCGATAGTTGAAGCGGCGTTTAAAGAATACAAACAAAAAAACAAATAGGAAAAAAGACAAATGATTAAAAGTAATATGTTTATCGAGATGGGCGACGGAGATGTCGAGATCAACTGCGCCATGTATAAAGGAAAAGGACTTTTGCTTTTTAAAGAGCAAAAGCACGACAAGATAGGCAACGTGCAGGACGAGAACACGCCAAAAGAATTGACGAACGGCGATATAAAAACATTCCCGCTTATGCTTTCTTTTACCAACAAAGCAAGTATTCTTGCGATGAAAGTAGCCCTTGATAAGTTGTTTAAAGAGATGAATAAATAGAATTTTTTAATTAGCTATGCTTTTAATAAAGTTGAACAAAAGATTAAAAAGCTTTAGCGCCGACAAAATATTTTCGAAAAGAAAAAGTCATGTTAGTTTAGCCCAAACCAAACTAGCATGACTCTTTTTTTAATCACTTTAATTCTGTCACAACTGTCTGTGCCAAACTTGAAGTTGAAAAGCTTGAACAGACGTTATTGCGGTGATATACTGAACCCAGATGATATGTGAAGCGCGCCATATATCACAGATGAAAAAAAATTTTGGAGTTGATGTGATGAAACAGGGTGTTCAAAAATTCGGAAGATTTCTAAGCGGCATGGTTATGCCAAACATTGGAGCTTTTATAGCTTGGGGTATCATAACGATGCTTTTCATTCCGGCGGGATGGTTGCCGAATGAGAAACTAGCGGCGATGGTAGGCCCTATGCTTTCTTATCTTTTACCTCTTTTGATAGGCTATACAGGCGGTAAAGCGATTAGCGATGTCAGAGGTGGTGTTGTTGGTGCGATAGCAACTTTTGGTGTTATTGCAGGTTCTTCGATCCCGATGCTAATGGGCGCAATGATTGTAGGTCCCCTAGCCGGTATCATAGTCAAAAAATTTGACGACGCAACGCAAAGCAAAATTCCGGCAGGCTTCGAGATGCTTGTCAACAACTTTTCAGCAGGAATTATCGGAACAATCCTTTTGATAATTGGTTTTTATGGCATAGGTCCGCTTGTAACGGTTGGAACAAACGCTCTTGGAGCAGGGGTTGAATTCCTCGTTAACAGAGGTTTGCTACCGGTGACAGCAATATTTGTAGAGCCGGCGAAAGTTCTTTTCCTTAACAACGCAATTAACCACGGTATCTTCACTCCGCTTGGAGCAGAACAGGTTGCGGAACTTGGAAAATCCGTTTTCTATATGATAGAATCAAACCCGGGACCGGGGCTAGGTCTACTCCTTGCATTTATGTTCTTCGGCAAAGGAAGCGCAAAGAGCAGCGCATCGGGAGCCGCAATAATTCATTTCTTCGGCGGTATCCATGAACTTTATTTCCCGTACGTATTGATGAAACCTGTAACGCTAATCGCTTTGATAGCGGGCGGCGCAACCGGAACATTTGTCTTCTCAACGTTTGGCGGCGGTCTAGCCGGAGCAGCATCCCCCGGAAGTATCGTAGCCCAGATGTTGATGAGCCCGGCAGGCACACATATTCCAAACCTCATCGGCATAACTCTATCAACAATAGTAACATTCCTTATCGCTTCGGTTTTAATTAAGAGAAGCGCAAAAGACGACGACGATCTAGAGGCAGCTCAACAAAAAACCAAAGATATGAAAGCTGAATCTAAAGGTCAAACAGTTTCGGGAGCAACAAACGTTGCCGACGTAGCGGAAAAAAACCTTTCCAAAACCTCGCTAATAATATTTGCCTGTGACGCAGGAATGGGAAGCAGCGCAATGGGCGCTACAAAACTTCGCAAAAAACTTAAAACTAATGGCATAGAAGATATAACGGTTAAACATTCCCCCGTTTCGGAAATCCCCAAAGAAGCTGACATCGTTGTTACCCACGTTCAACTTCAAGAAAGAGCGAAACAAGCAAACTCGGCGGCATATCTCGTGACGATAACCGACTTTTTAACCGCACCGGAATATGACCAACTAATCGAAAAACTTAAAAACGATAAAAATCAATAGGCACAAAAAGAAAGGCTTTTAAAATGACAGAGTTTAATTATACAATAGTAGATGAACACGGAATACACGCACGACCGGCAGGAGAACTGGTTAAGATAATGCAAACATTTGAATGTGACATAACCTTCACAAAAGGCGAGAAAAAAGCCAGTGGAAAAAAATTGTTTGCCGTTATGGGTCTTGCGGTTAAAAAAGGCGATGTTCTAACCGTTTGTTGCGAAGGAAGCGATGAACAACAAGCAAGCGAAGCGGCGCAAAAATTCATCTCGGAAAATCTTTAAACTATAACACCAATAAAGAGGTAGTATGTATTCAATACCACAAAGATTAAGCAAAATATTTACAGAGCTAGTTAAATCAAAATCTCCTGTGAGTGTATCGACGCTTGCCTCTTTGTTGGGTGTCAGCCGACGAACGGTGTTTCGTGAACTTGAAAACGTTGATGTTATTCTTAAAAGATTTAATGTCAAGCTTGAAACAACGGTTGGCGAAGGATTGTTCCTCAGCGGACTTCAACAGGATATCGAAAAACTTAAACAGGTCATAATCGAGCAACGAGATAGCATAGCAACCGACAAGGAACTGCGAAGAATAGCGCTAGCTCTGTTGTTGCTCGAAAGCACACAATGGAAAAAACTATATTTTTTCGCAAGTATTCTTGAAGTTAGCGAAGCTACAATAAGCCTTGATCTTGATGTTTTAGAACAAGAATTTAAAAGCTATAACATCCAGCTTATGCGCAAAAAAGGAATAGGGGTTGTTGTTAATGCAACGGAACTTAACATCAGAACCGCTTATGTGAACTATCTTGTTAAATCTCAAGTTGATTCGAAAATATCCCCAACCCTTGAAGAGATACTCCCAACCGAGATAGCCGAGGGTGTTCGCGGGGTGTTGGCGGAACAATCAATCTTTATCAACTGGATGACCAAGGATGCGCTTTTGGTTCTTTCGTATCAGCTAATAGTTCAAATATCAAGAATTAAATCGGGCCTTGTTCTCGGAACAAGCGATATGCGAAAGTTCAACACGCTGTACACCGAAGTTGCAAAGAAACTAGCGAGCGAACTCGAATATCATTTCACCATCGAGATATCAGAACCGGAACTCGATTACATAGTCGAAAGCCTTAGGGCGGCGAGAACAAAGACGGGAAGCGAATTTTATGAAGACGAAAGCATAGCTTTTAGCCGAGCGCAAAGCCTTGCTTATCAGATGATCGAGCGTTTCGACAGCCGTCTTGCTCCGACCCTTAAAACAAACGAAGAACTCGTTCGAGGTTTAAGCATCCACCTTTGGTCGGCGGTTATTCGAATAGAACGAGGATATAAAATAAAAGATCCGCTAGGCGGCCAGCTAAAAGCGGAATACCCCGAGATATATAAAAACACCGAATATGCTTGCACCGCTTTAAGCGAACAACTTTGTTGCAAAATCCCCGACGAAGAGATAGCTTGCGTAGCAACACATTTCGGGGCGGCGGTTCTCCAAATAGGACAAAACAAAATCAAAAGAAGGTTGCGAGTCGGTGTTATATGCCTTGGCGGAATCGGCGTTTCTTATATGATGGCAGGGCAGGTTAAAAAGCTTTTCGGCAAAGACGTTATAACCGAGGTTTGCGAATACAACCAACCCTACACATTTAAAGATTGCGATTTTCTTGTTTCAACAAACATGATCCCCGACACAGATAAACCCACTATTATAGCCCACCCGATGCTAACCAAACAGGAGATCAATGAAATAAAAAATTTGGTTGAAACCCTTTCGGCTAGCGACAACAACACAATTGCAAATTCAAAGCATCAATCGTTTACTGAAAATTTAGGGGAAACGATTGAATATACAAAATGTATAGAACATATTCTTTTAAACTTTGAGGTTATAGAAATACAGCAAGATATGAACATCGATGAAGTTTCTAAGTATGCGGGCTATCGATTTGCAAACAGCCATCGAGATGGCGAAAAGATATATCAAAGCCTTATGGCAAGGGAGAAGATGTCGACCCAACTTATCGAATCGCTTAACATTGTGCTGTTGCATTGTAGCACCGACGGCGTTAAACAACCGATCATAGTTTTGCTTCACCCGAAAAACGGCGAAATTAAAAACCAAGCAGGCCAAACGGCAAAAAGTTGCGTTCTAATGCTCATTCCGCAAAATTCAAAATCCGAACTCAAAGAAGCCATTGGAGCTATCAGCAGTAGTTTAATCGAAGACGAAGCTTTTTTAAAAGCGGTAGTAGACGGGGAACAAACTGCAATTAAAACGAAACTGGAATTTATTCTTTCGGTTCATCTAATGAACTATTTTAGAGATAGATTTTTTGGATAGATAAAATTATTTTTTTAATTAAGAGGTAATAACAGATGTTAAACAAAACTGAAATCATTTTAAACCAACCGGTCGAAAACAAAGACGATGCAATCAAAAGATGCGGAGAGCTTTTGACCAACGCAGGATATGTTTCGGCGGAATATACCGAAGGCATGATAAAAAGAGACAACGGTTTTTCAACCGCTATCGGCAATTTGATAGCGATTCCCCACGGCGAAAAGGATTATGCAAAATATATCAAAAAAACCGGTCTTTGCGTTATAACATACCCCGAAGGCATAACCTGGGGGGATAACACCGTTAAACTTGTTATCGGTATTGCGGCGCTTGGCGAAGAACATCTTGATATTCTTGAAAACATCGTTGATGCCCTTGAAGATGAACAATCGGTTGAGCAACTTGTCTCTTCCGGGGATGCCGAAAAGATTATGGCTATTTTTTCGGGCGGCAACGCTTAAAAATATAGTTTTAAAAACCCAATAAGGAGTGGTAAAAGAATGATTGTAACCGTTACATTAAATCCGGCTCTTGATAAAACAGTTAGCCTAGACACGTTGATGCCGGGAAAATTAAACCGCATAAAATCGGTTACCGTTGATGCCGGGGGCAAAGGGGTAAACGTTGCTAAGATGGCAAACGTCTTAGGGGTCGATTGCGTTGCAACGGGGTTTTGCGGCGGTGAAAACGGAAAACTGTTGCTTGATAAACTCGATAGTCTCGGCATTAAACATGATTTTGTTAACGTTAGTTCAAACACTCGAACCAACACAAAGGTGTTTGACAAAACATATGGAATAACCGAGCTTAACGAATCGGGTGCAGAGGTTTCTAAAGAGGAACAACAACTGCTTTTTGAAAAACTAATGTCATATGCAGGCGACGACACGATATTTGTTTTGTCGGGAAGCACACATATAAACGCAACGAAAAATTACTATAGCGAACTTATAACCGAACTTAAAAGCAAAAATCAAACGGTTTTTTTCGATGCGGATGGCGAAGCTTTTAAAAACGCAGTTTCAAAGATTCCAAACTTTATCAAACCAAACGACCACGAACTTTTGGGATATCTTGGCAAACAAACGATGAACCAAAACGAAATGTTTGATGCTTGCAAAGATTTCGTTAAAAGCGGAATAGAGCTTGTTGCGCTTTCGTTGGGCGCAAACGGCGCTGCTTTTTTCAGCAAAGAGGAAGCGTGTTTTGTCGAGGCGATTGATGTTGAAGTTCTTTCGACGGTCGGAGCGGGCGACAGCATGGTTGCGGCGGCGGCTTGCGCAAAACAGATGGGTCTTTCGTTTTTAGAAACGGCAAAGCTTGCGGTTGCGGCAAGCGCAGGAGCGGTCACAACCGAAGGAACAAAACCACCGACAGCGGAGCTTGTTGAACAACTTAAAAAACAAGCAGTTGTAAAACCTTTATAAAAAAAACCAAAACGTTTTGAATTGATTAAATACAATGGAGAGAATTAATATGTTAACCAGAGCTATTAGAATGTATGGCGCAGATGACCTTAGAGTTGAAGAGTTTGAACTACCAAAGATTAAAGATGATGAAATACTAGTTAAGATAATAACCGACAGCGTTTGTATGTCGACATATAAACTGTTAAGACAGGGCGCCCAGCATAAACGTTGCCCAAAAAATGTTGCGACAAATCCAATTATCATAGGGCATGAATTTTCCGGAACTATCGTTGAAGTTGGCGAAAAATGGGCGAAAGAATTTAAACCGGGCGAGCGTTTCGCTCTTCAACCGGCGCTCAACTACAAAGGAAGCCTCGCTTCTCCGGGATATTCCTATGAGTATTTTGGCGGTGCGGCAACCTACGCAATAATTCCGCAAGAGGTTATGGAGCTTGGCTGTTTGCTTCATTATGACGGCGAAGGTTATTTCAACGCTTCTCTTGGCGAACCGATGAGCTGCATAATCGGCGGATACAACATAATGTATCACACAAATAAAGTTAACTATGACCACGCAATGGGGATTAAAGAGGGCGGAAACGTTTTAATTCTCGGCGGTTGCGGACCTATGGGTCTTGGCGCAATTGAATATCCGATAGTTGCCGGAAACAGACCAAAACGCATCGTTGTAACCGATCTTGACAACGGTAGAATTAACCGAGCAAAAGAACTTATCTCTCCTGAATTTGCGAAACAAAACGGCGTTGAGCTACACTACGTTAACCCTAGCGAATCGGAAGATGTCTATAAACTTTTGCTTGATATAAGCGAAGGCAAAGGATATGATGATGTTTTTGTTTATGCACCGATTAAACCGCTTGCGGAACTCGGCGACAAGTTGATGGCGTTTGACGGTTGCCTAAACTTTTTCGCAGGACCTACCAACAGCGATTTTACAGCCGAGATGAATCTTTACAACGTCCACTATATCTCGACCCACATTCTCGGAAGCACCGGGGGCAACACCGATGACCTTAAAGAAGCGCTCCAACTTTCTTCAAAAGGAAAGATTAGACCTTCGGTTATGGTGAGCCATATATGCGGGCTTTCGGAAATTGCAACAGCGACAGCGAAGTTGCCCGACATTAAAGCCGGAAAAATTCTAGGATATACCCAGTTTGACCTGCCGCTTGTAGCGTTGGATGATTTTGAAAAGCTCGGAAAAAGCGATCCTCTTTTTGCGAAACTCGATCAAAGCGTTAAAGCACATAAAGGGCTTTGGAACACCGAAGCTGAAAATATATTGCTACAACATTTCGGCGTGGAATAGTTGTTGAAAGGAAATATTATGATTTCATTAAAAGGTATCGGGGTATCACCCGGGATTGCAATAGGTAAACTTCATTTTCCAAAAGAGCGTGTAATCGATTATCCGCTTGAATATACCGATGATGTTGAAAAAGAGGTTATACGCTTTGAAAGCGGAAGAGCGCTTGCGGTTACCCAACTGGGAGAACTTGCTGTTATAACTGCAAATTCTCTTGGCAAACAAAACTCTTTGCTTTTTGAAATTCATCAAATGATGCTTGAAGATCTTGATTATTGCGACACCGTTAAAGAAACGATTAAAGAAGAAAAAGTAACCGCTGAATATGCAGTTAGCAAAACGGCGAAACAGTTTGCAACGATGTTTTCCGATATGGAAGACGAATATATGAGGGAAAGAGCCGCCGACGTCAAAGACGTTTCGATTCGTGTTATCGAGATTTTAACGGGACAACAAAGCGAACAAGAGATGCTGATGGAACCTTGCATCTATTGTGGGCTTGATTTCACCCCAAGCGAAACGGCACAGTTCGACCGAGACATGGCGCTGGCTTTAGTGACAAGCTATGGAAGCAAAAACTCCCATACAGCTATCTTTGCAAGAACTCTTGGTATTCCTGCCGTTATCGGGTTGAAGGACGATCTTTCGCAGGAACTCAACGGAAAACTGGTGGTGCTAGACGGCGAAACGGGGGAAGTTTATGTTGAACCCGATGAGCAAACGTTTGAGATTTTCATGAAAAGGCAAAGCGAAGGCCAACAAAACGCAAAACGCCTTGATAGCTTTAGAGGTAAAAGGACGATAACAAAGGGCGGAAGGGTTGTTAAGTTATATGCAAACATCGGTTCTCCCGCAGATGTCGACGCTGTTTTGCAAAACGATGCCGAGGGTATTGGGCTTTTTCGAAGCGAATTTTTATACCTTGAAAGCGAAGATTATCCAAGCGAAGAAACACAGTTTCGGGCATATCGCAAAGTTGCGGAAAAGATGCAAGACCGCCCTGTTATCATAAGAACGCTTGATATCGGAGCAGACAAACAAGCGGCATATTTCAACTTGCCCCACGAAGAAAATCCGGCAATGGGCATGAGAGCTTTGAGAATCTGTCTAACAAGACCGGAGGTTTTCAAAACACAGTTAAGAGCGCTCTACAGAGCATCTGTTTTCGGCGATATCAGCATAATGTTGCCGATGATAACCTCGGTTTGGGAGGTTAAAAAAGCCAAAGAAATAATCGCCGAAGTTAAAGCAGAACTCGTTGCAGAGGGACACAAGATCGATGAATATCTTCCGGTTGGCATCATGATTGAAACTCCGGCAGCCGCCGTTATAAGCGATCTTTTAGCTATCGAAGTTGATTTTTTCAGCATCGGCACAAACGATCTTATCCAATATACCCTAGCAACCGACAGGCAAAACGAGAGCATTTCGGAATTTTGCGATGATCATCACGAAGCGGTTAAACGCCTTATCAAGATGACCTGTGTTAATGCACATAAACAAGGAATTTGGGTCGGAATATGCGGAGAACTTGCCGCCGACCAAGAGATGACAAGATTTTTCGTTGAAGCGGAAGTCGATGAACTTTCGGTCACACCATCGCAAATCTTGCCGATTAGAGAACGCCTTAGTTTTTCATAATATTAGAAGTTCCTCATAAAAAATTATTATACATAGAAACAACGCTGTGTGGCGAAAGTCACACAGCGTTGTTTCTTGCTTTCAGCAAACGCCGGGGGTTTTTGGTTTTAGCAGATTAGCCTCCTTCTTTGAGGGAGGTGGCAGGCGAAGCCTGACGGAGGGAGTTTTTCTCCCACCAAAAACACCTTAATTCCAGCCATAAATACACAGGAAACACATAGAAATTATTTTCATTATTTTACTATTTTGGGAACGAAAAGCAACTTTTTATTTTTTGAAATTTTTTTTATTTCGCAAAAATGTCGAATTTTGTCGAAATATGCGAGCAACTTTTTTAAAAAAATATGCAAGTTTTCGTTAAAAATTGTTGCTTGTTGTCAAAAAGTATGATATGATACTTTTGAAAGAAGGTGCGACTATGGAAAATAAATTATCGATTTTGCTTGTTGAAGACGATATCGATGTCTGCAACGAGATAACGAAATACATCGACACGCTTGAAGATGTCGTTCTCGTTGGCGTAACAAACAACTCGACAAAGGCTATCGAACATATAAAAGACAACTTCCCCCACGCTTTGATTTTGGATCTTGAACTACACCAAGGCTATGGCAACGGGTTGTTAGTTTTGGAAGAATTAAAATCGATGATGTTGCCGATTAAACCATATGTTTTGGTCACAACAAACAATTCTTCAAGCACAACATACGACATGGCAAGAACGCTTGGCGCGGATTTTATTATGTCGAAACATCAAAACAACTACTCCTCTCAAGGTGCGGTTGATTTCTTAAGGATGACCAAAAACGTTATTCTTTCTCAACACACGCACAAAGACCACAAGATAGAAGAAACCCCCGCTAACCGAGAAAAAAGGATAATTAAGCGTATGCACGCCGAACTTTACCTCGTTGGGCTTAGCCCAAAGTTAACAGGGTTCAACTATATTGTGGATGGCGTTGTTATTATGGTTGAGGGTCCGACAACAAACATCTGTGGTTTAATAGCGGCGAAAAACAACAAGACGGAACCCAGCGTTGAAAGAGCTATGCAAAACGCAATCAACAAAGCTTGGCGAAAATCCGCTATCGAAGATCTGTTGGTGCATTACACCGCCAAGATAAATTCCGACAAAGGCGTCCCAACGATAACCGAGTTTATCTGCTACTATGCAAATAAACTAAGGGGAGAATATTAAAGCGCCGTGTAACAAACTACACGACGCCTTAATATGTTTTAAGAAAATGTTATGCGTTAATCCAAAGCATTACCCATTGCCAATAGTACATAATTTATCCCCCAATCAGTATTTTTTTATTGATTAAAGTTTAGCTTTTAAGGGGGATTTTTTTGATTAGTTTTGAGGGTTAATTTATCAGTGAAATCTCGTAATTATCGTGAAAAGAGTGGTGAAAATAGAGGGAATTAAATACTTATTTTTGGTAATAGGAAGCTTTTATTTTTTTATCAAAATGTTAAATATTGATGTTACAAAAAATCAATTATTACAGATAGCCATTCTCTCAAGTTTGACTGCTGTATGTGGTGCTGTAATAAATACAATCCAATCAGTTTTCACAATTGCTTTTTTAGCTTTATGTGTCTTGTTTTTTTGCGTAACAATATTTAAAATACAACTTAAACTTACCATTACCTGTTCAATAGTATCTTTTGGTGTTTCGTATGCATCATCTATGGTAGCTGTGCTTCTTATAGCTATTATGTTTTCAAATATAAATCCAGATGGCAATCGATCAAATCTATATACACTGATTGTTTTTTTAATTACGGGTATTATTCATATAGTTTTAATATATTTACCATTTAAACTCAAACGATACAAAAAAGGTCTGCCGTTTCTATACAGTTACGCCAACGAGGATGTTGCGGTGTATATCAGCACCGGTATTTTGTTATTTATACTTAGTCTTTCTTTTTACCAAACGACTAGTATTACCACAGTTATTCCGGTAACAGGCGTTCTCATCCTCGGCCTTTTCCTCGTCTTTTGGTGGCGCAATCGTATCAAACAAGAATATCTAACCCATGTTAGAATGCAGGAGGTTCAATACCTCAAAGATGAGCTGGAACAAAGCAAAAAGGAACTCAAAAAGCTAGGCGAGGATAAAGACGAGCTAGCAAAGATTGTTCATAAAGACAACAAGCTTATTCCGGCGCTTGAACTTTCGGTTCGAACGCTTTTGCAAAACAAAACAGAGGGCGAAGAGCATGACCGAGAGAACACAGAAAAACTGCTTCAACAGCTTGAATCGTTGACCCGAGACCGAAAAGGCATATTGAAAAGCCGTGAAAACCAAACGATAAACATAAAAGAAACAGGATATCCGAGCGTTGATTCGGTTATAAATTATCTTTATGCCAAAGCGCAAGATAAAAATATCAAGATGGATTTTTCGATTAAAACGAGCCTTGAAACGATAATCGATCGCTGTATTTCGATAAAGGATTTTGAAACGGTGTTGGCGGATGTAATCGAAAACGCCATTATCGCAACCGACCAAAGCGAAAACCGTTGCATACTTTTGCATTGGGGCTTTGAAGACGGAGTTTTCGCTGTGTCTGTATATGACAGCGCCCCGCCGTTTGCAAGCGAAGTTTTAAAGAATTTCGGCAAACAAAAAACCACCACCCATAAACACGAGGGCGGCAGCGGAATTGGGCTTTTCAGCCTTTATGAAATAGCGAACAAAACAAAAGCGAGCGTTGAGATCTCTCAAAGCATAATAAGCAAAACCTACACAAAAAAAGTTGGGATTGTTTTTGACGATAAGTCGGAAACTCGAATTCCAAAAAAATAAAAAAAGTTGAACTATAAAAGACAGAGGGTGTTATAATCTCCTCTGTCTTTTTTGTCGCTAAAAAATTATTATTATCTAGCTTGAATTATTAATAATTTATTTTGTAGAATAATAAAGATACCAACAAAACTATATCGTTAAAATGTCTAATGATATAGAAAGGAGAAAACAAACGATGAACGGAATAAAAATTTCAACGGTGCTTGATCTAATTAAAAATAAAAATTCAATGGGTTATAAATTATTATATAAACATCATTATAAACTGCTTTTCAGCACCGCTTTTGCGGTGACTAAAAACGAGCAGGACAGCCAAGATGTTGTTCAAAACGTTGTTTATAAACTTTCCAACATGAACGCCAACCGGTTTCCCGAAAAGGGGGAGGTTTCGTGGCTATATCGTGTGGTTAAAAACGAGGCGATAAACTTTGTTAAAAACCGCAAACAATACAGCGACATAGATGATGTTGAACTGCCCGTTGTCGACATTAATCTTGATAGCCTAATAGATATCGATAGCTATTATTCGTTGATCGAAAGCTTGAACGAGCAACAAAAAGAGGTTGTCACTCTAAAAGTGTTGGGAGACTTTAGCCACAAAGAGATAGCGAGAATGCTCGATAAACCTATCGGCACAATCCAATGGATCTATAGCACCTCGATAAAAAAACTTCGTGTTTCGCTTGGGGCGATGGCTTCGTTGGTGATGGTCTTGTCGATAAGCGCTTTCGCAAGGGTGGCTAATCTATATAGCAATTTCAAAATACCGCAACAGTCTTTGCCCCAAAGCGACCCCGGCATATCATCTTCACCAACACGCCCGAGTTCTTCGCCAATCGAGGAAAGCAGCTTGCTTTTAGAAATAATTAATGATAACATTTTGGTTGTGTTGTTGTCGCTAATTGTTTTGTCGATATTGGGAATAATAATTTTTATGAAATTTTCCGACAAGATACCAACAAAACTTAAAAGATGAACTGTCTAATAGATGTAGGACACAATTAATAAATAAATAAAGAGGTAATAAAAATGATAAAATTTAAAAAAATTATATTCATCGCTGTCGTGGCGATGTTGTCGCTAACGATGTTGTTTGGGTGTATGCCAAACGAACAAACAGAACCCGAAGTTTTGCCAAGCGAGCCTAGCGAAACTAGCCAACCCGAAACAACCCCCGAACAGCAACCCCCCGCTTCACAGGATGCGTTTTTGCCCAAAATTGCGATCTATAACGGAAACAACTATCTTTTAACAAACGATAGCGATATAGATGAAACGATAATTGGCGAAAAGTTAGGCGATAGTTCGGGATTTATCGATTTTAATCAAAATTTTGACCAAGCGTTGCTCACAACCGATTTTGCAAACAGCTTTTCCGAAACCGCCGAGTTTTATTCTGTTTTGGGATATGACGACGGTTTTAGAATAGCAATATTTGCCGATGGGGTCTATTATATCCTTGAAAGCATCAACATTTCGGCAGACAATATAAAAGACCACGCAGATATTATAAGCGGCGCTACTATCAAAAACATTTCGGGAACGACCGAGCTTTCGACAGTTTCTAAAGATGATGTAATCAAGATGCTTGATGCTTTTTCCAAAACAACCAAAGCAGAACTTTCAAACGAAGAATATGAAAATATAGCCGGCGTTCAAAGCGAGGGAAAAGCCTTTCAACTATGCATTAACTTTAGCGACAACACGGCGACAACGTTTGTCGTTATGCCAAGCCTTAATCTAGTTAGCATAGGCCAGACCTACTATACATCGCAAACGTTAAACGAGGATATAGCGGAATATTTTAATTCGCTTGAAAGCAACCCCAACGATATTATGAACTAAAATTTATAAAAATAGGACACCGGGCATTGTTTGCCTTGGTGTCCTGTTTTCTTTATGTTTGATTATTTGTTTGTAACAAAAAATTCAAGCGTTATATCTTGGTCGGCGTGTATATGATATTGGCTTTCAACGTCTTGCCCCCATGTGTCGATTCCTCCGACCCCACGCATTTTCGACATAATGCGAAGATGGGACAAACCTGTAGTTGGTAGCTCGTGTTTGTGTGTTGCGGTTTCAAGCTCGGCGGCAGAGTTGCCGAGAAGCGAGAAATGGAACGGCTTGTCGCTCATTATAATGCTAAGCTTGTTTTCCCCCATATTTAACGTTGCCTTGTGGCTGTTTATATGGCAACCGTTTTCTTGCGGAACAAGATAATCGGATATTTCAACATTTTGTTGGTGGTTATCGAAAATTCCGCCTTTATATCTATCGGGATAGGTTTCGCCGGAATATCCGATATATTGATAGTTTTTAACGCTGTCGGGGATTATAAAATCGATGCCGAAAAGTGGAAGTTGCGGAAGGTTTGCGCCCAAGAGTTTCGCCATAACCTTTATCGTTCCGTCGCAATAAACGGTGTAGGAAACGTGGGTGTCGGTTCCGATTAGCGTGTCAAAGATATAAACTATCGTTACATAATCGTCGGTCTGTTCCGTTATTTTAAACTCTTTGTGTTTTGAATAGGTCGTTGCATAACTCCAAATGCCGCTCTTTGCTCCAAAACCGCTCGCTTTGTCATTTTCGGTTAGCGCTCGCCAATAGGTAGGTTTGGTTGCTCGATAGATCCATTCATAGTCGTCGTATTTAAGCGACACAATACCGCCCTCTAGGTGCGAAAAAATAACGCTGAACCCCTCGCCCTTAACGCCAAAGTTGTAGTCGCCGTTTATAACCTCAAACTTTTTGCCGTTTTGTATCGTGTGTTTAACCGCAAGTTGCTTTATTTTTTGGGCGTTTTGTTCGTCGTGTTTAGCTCGTTCCTCGACAGAGCTAAACCAATATCTAACCTCCTGCATTGCGGGCTTTTCGGCTCTGTTTGCAAAAACAATTCCGTTTCCGCTGAAACTATAGTCGGTTGGGCGGTCGCCAAAATCTCCGCCATATCCGAGATACCTAACGCCGTTTTTCTCGGTATAGATAGCCTGGTCCATATAGTCCCAAATAAATCCGCCTTGATAGTTTTCATATTTATCAAGCAGTTTTATATAGCTTTCCATCCCTCCCAAAGAATTCCCCATGTCGTGCATATATTCGCAAAGAACAAACGGTTTGTTATACCCTTTGGATAAGAATTCATCTATCTCGGTTGGGGATGCATACATTCTGCTGTAGACATCGGTGCAATCATGATAGTTTTCGTCATAATGGCAACTTTCATAATGAACAAAGCGAGAACTGTCTTTTTTTCTGAAATAGTTTGCAATAGCGAGAATAACCTCGCCGGAATATGCCTCGTTTCCGCAAGACCACCACAAGATAGAGGGATGGTTTTTATGTAGCTCAAACATCGAAACCGCCCTGTCGACCGAACAGTTGCGCCATTTTTCATCGTTGCCGGGAACGTTCCAAGATGGGTCGACACCCCACGGTTTTTCCCAAGAACCATGTGATTCAAGGTTGGTTTCGTCCATCATGATAATTCCGTTTTTGTCGCAAAGCTCATAGAAATAATCTTGGTTTGGATAGTGGCTGGTGCGAACCGCCGTTATCTTGTTTCGCTTGAAAACCTCGATATCTTGGAGCATATCCTGTTTTGAAATCGCTCTGCCGGTGAGAGGATTCCATTCATGGCGGTTAACCCCATTAATGATAAGCCGTTCGCCATTTAGATACATAACGGCATTGTTTATAACAAAATGCCTGAACCCAAAATCTTGCGACACGATTTCAGAGACGTTGCCGTTTTCATCCTTCACAGTTATCAACAGATTGTATAAATTGGGTTTGTTTATACCCCAAAGCGAGATGTTTTCAAGCTTGTAGGTCGGCGAAACATAATAGTTTATCTCGGTTTCTGCCGGCTCGGTTTTTTGTTGCTTGTGATGTGTGAAGGAGGGCGTGTCTTGTATAATCGTTTTATTGTCGGCGTCTTTTATTTCAAAAGATATATGAGGAACGTTTGCCATCTTAACGCTAAACGAAAACTCACCATTTTTTAAATCATCATTAACGATGGGTTTAACCCAGATATCTTCGATATGTTGTAACGGTTTAGCATAGAGCAAGACATCTCGGAATATTCCCGAAAAGCGGAAAAAATCTTGGTCTTCGATCCATGCTGTGCAAGCTTTTTTATAGACTTCAACGCAAAGGCGGTTGCCTTTTGGCTTGATAAAAGGGGAAAGGTCGAAATCCGACGGGGTGAACGTGTCTTCGGAATAGCCGACGAATTCGCCGTTTAAATAGAGCGAAAACGCCTGCTCGACACCTTTAAACGAGACACAAACTGTTTTGTCGATAAAGTTTTGCGGAACGTCGAAAAAAGTTGCATAGCTTCCGACGGGATTGTATTGTTGGTCGATAAACGGGGGTCGAAGATGACAAACGCCATCCCAAGGATACATCTTGTTGACGTAATTAATCTTGTCATAGCCGTTTAGCTCGATGTGTGACGGAACAGGGATGCTTTCGAAATCGTCTAGGCTGTAGTCGGTTTTATAGAAATCCGCCGGGCGTTGAGAGAGATTTTTGCTCCATTTGAATTTCCATTCACCGTTAAGCGAGAAAAACAACGACCGATTGTCGGTCGAAGCGTCGGCTATATTTTCATAAAACAGATGGTCGGAATGGGGGTCTAGCCTGTTGATTTTATATATTTCGGGGTTTTGTAACATGTCGTTTATGTTGTGCATCGTGGCTCTCCTTTTTGTAGTTTTATCATTATATCATTTTTTAGATTAAACGTCATAGTGTTTTTTAAAAAATTAACATATGTTTTCAGGGTTTGGAATTAATAATATTTATTATCTTTTGGGCATTTTTACTGTTTAAAAAAACATAGTTGAATTGATGCGAAATGTCGCAATCTTTAATCGTGAAACTAGCGAGATTGTCGTTTTGGTTTGGTATAATTTCATATGCAAACGAAATTGCAACGCCGTCTTGAACAACCGTTTCGATTATCTTGTTGCTGCTGATAAACGATTTGTTTTTAAAGCTGTCTATCGAATAGCCTTGGTTTAACAAAAACATTTCAAAAACATTTCGAGTTCCAGACCCCTTTTCTCTGAAAACTGTTTTTTGTTCAAAAACATCGGTTAGAGAAACTTGTTTAAACGCAAACGGATGGTCAACCGAACAGATGCCGACGAGTTTTTGGTCGGATATCTTTTGGCATTGATATTTATCTTTGTCGAAATATCCTTCGAGCAACAGGATATCCAAATCAAAATGATTAAGCTTGTTTAAAAGGTTTTCGGTGTTGTCGATAATCAGATTAATTTCATATTCCGCCTTTGACATAAGAGAAAAAAGCGCAGTTTTAAGCATATATTCCCCGATAGTTTTTGTTGCACCAACATTAATTTGAACCTTGTTTTGTTGGAACAACTCGGCTTTAATCGAAAGATTAAGAGAGATAAGCGCCCTTGCATACTTTTCGAGTTCGCCGCAACTTTTGGTTTTCAACAGCTTTCGGCTTGAATAATCAAACAGTTTGCAGCTATAATAATCCTCGAGAAATTTAATATGTTGCGTGACGGCGGGTTGGGTCATGTTTAGGTTTTCCGCTGTTTTGTGGTAGTTCATCGTGTTGCAAAGTTCTATAAATGTGTAGATTCTGTTGTCTAGCATGATAAACCTTTCTGATAAATAATTTTTATTGCTAAATAATAACTGATTATTTTAATTTATCACAATTTTGTAGTAAAATCAAGGTGGTAACAAAATGGGGTTTTAAATTTTGGGGTTTGTTGCGCTTGAACTAAAAACGGCGCAAAACTCTATCAAGAAAGGCATGGTCAAAAAATATGGTTCAAAAAACATTGAAAATAATTCCCGGGGTTGCGGTCGCTTTTATGATAGCGTTTGTTTCTCAGTTTATCGAAGGGCTACTTCCTATCCATCTTATAGGTGCTTCCGTTATAGCGCTTTTTATCGGAATGGTGTTAAACAGCTTTTTAGACACGTCGGTTCTTAAAGACGGTTTGAAGTTCACCTCAAAAAAACTGTTGAAGTTTGCTATCATCCTGCTTGGGGCTTCGCTTAGCATAACTACTATTCTAACGGTTGGAACGTTGTCGCTTGCGGTTATGTTTTTCACATTGCTAACCTGTTTTGGCGGTGGTTATTTTATCGGAAAACTTTTGGGGCTTGATTGGAAGCTTTCCAATTTGATATCGGCCGGAACAGGGATTTGCGGAGGGTCGGCGATTGCGGCAATTGCGCCGGTTATCGATGCCGAAGACAAAGATATCGCCTATGCTATGTCGGCGACGTTTATCTTTGACATGATAATGATCGTTGCATTTCCGTTTATGGGGCATATGTTGGGGCTTAGCGATATGGCGTATGGCTTGTGGGCAGGAACCGCAGTCAACGACACATCAAGCGTGGTTGCCGCAGGATACGCCTATAGCGAAGCGGCGGGGGATTTTGCAACGATGGTTAAACTAACAAGAACGCTTTCCATCATACCAACAGTTTTGGTTTTTGCTTTCATCAACATTCGTTTAAAACAAAAGAAACACGCAAGTTGCGGCGAGGCTGTTGGGCATATCAACCAAAAAGCCGAAAAATATGAGGTTTGCCAGCTTGATAAATTAAATCAACAGGACAAACAACAGGTTGAAAATAAAAATAATGTTTTGGGCAAAGTTAATTTTTTGAGCATTTTCCCATGGTTTATTTTGGGGTTCATAGCTCTTGCAATCGTTAACAGCTTTAATGTTATTCCGCCGGAGGTTTCTTCGTTTGCAAAAGAGATTAGCAAGTTCACAATGGTTGGCGCTCTTGCGGCAATAGGGATGAACACAAACTTTAAGGATATCAAAAAATCCGGATTTAATCCGATGCTACATGGATTTATAATATCGGCGCTTGTCGTTATAGTTGCGATAACCGTTGAATGGTTTATGGGGATGGTATAAAAAATCTCCGCCTTTGGCGGAGCTATTGGAAATACTGCTTGTCAAGCTTCGCTTGCCATTTTGCACCTGTGTTGCAAAAACCGCAGTATTTCTCAAGACTTAAGCTTTGCTGAATTCCGCCTTTGGCGGAGCTATTGGAAATACTGCTTGTCAAGCTTCGCTTGCCATTTTGCACCTGTGTTGCAAAAACCGCAGTATTTCTCAAGACTTAAGCTTTGCTGAATTCCGCCTTTGGCGGAGCTATTGGAAATACTGCTTGTCAAGCTTTGCTTGCCATTTTGCACCTTTGGTGCAAAAATCGCAGTATTTCTTAAGACTTAAGCTTTGTGCTTAATTAGATAATTCAAAGGGTTGGGTGCGGGAACAAAAAACAAAAAAATAATTTGCTTTATATTTTGATTATGGTATAATGTCCTTGGTAAGCTTTAGGTGTATTGCTAAGACTATTCGCCGGATAAGATAACTGACCAAACGGTTTGTTGTTTTGTCCGGGTTTTATTTTGGAATACAAGAAAAAGGAAAAACTAACATGAAAAGCAAAATTTCAGATAATTTCACATATTTGCGATTGATAAAGTTCACATTGCCCTCTATTTGTATGATGATTGTGGTGTCGGTCTATGGGGTGGTTGATGGCTTGTTTGTGTCAAATTTTGTCGGGAAAGATGCGTTTTCCTCGCTTAATTTGATCATGCCGTTTGTTATGATCTTTAATGCATTTGGATTTATGATAGGAACCGGGGGTTGTGCATTAGTTGCAAAACTTTTAGGGGAGCAAAACAACAAAAAAGCAAACGAAGTTTTTTCGCTGCTTATCTATTTCTTGCTAGCGGGTGCTGTTGTTCTTGCTGTGCTTGCCATAGTGTTTATCGAACCCATAGCAATACTGCTCGGAGCAACGCCGGAACTGCTTGGCGATTGCGTTGTATACGGAGTTATTATGTTAATTGGGTTGCCGGCGTTTATCCTTCAGACCTCGTTTCAACCTTTTGCGGTAGTTGCAAACAAACCAAATATGGGAATGATGCTTTCGATAATGTCTGGGGTTACAAATATAGTTTTAGACTATGTTTTTATCGTTGTATTCGAATGGGGGATTGCGGGAGCCGCTTGGGCCACCGTTACCGGGCAGGTAATCGGAGGGGTTGTTCCGTTTATATATTTTTTAAGCAAGAAAAATACAAGTAGCCTAAGACTGGTTAAGTTTAAATGGGATAAAAACGCTTTGTTTAAAAGCTGCACAAACGGCGCTTCCGAAATGATGACAAGCGTTTCGATGTCGCTTATTAACATACTTTATAACATCCAACTTATGCGTTTTATAGGAGCGAACGGGGTTTCGGCTTATGGTATTATAATGTATGTATCGTTTATCTTTGTTGGATCGTTTATTGGATATACAATCGGGTGTTCGCCGATTATAAGCTATAACTATGGAGCTGGCAATAAAAAAGAGCTGACTTCGGTTTTCAAAAAGAGCATTGTGTTGTTAACGTTGGCCTCGATTGTTCTAACAATAGTTTCAGAGATCTTTGCCTCAACATTTGCAACTATCTTTGTAGGGTATGATCAAGAGTTGTTGGAGATGTCGGTGATAGCGCTAAGGCTATATTCAATTTCCTATCTGTTTAGCAGTATAAACATCTTCGCTTCGGCTTTTTTCACTGCGCTAAACAACGGCTTTATCTCAGCGCTAATATCGTTTTTGAGAACCCTCGTTTTCCAAGCGATTATGATTATGGTGTTGCCATATGTTTTCGGAATAAACGGAATATGGCTTGCGATTGTTTTTGCAGAATTGATGTGTATAGTTATTAGTGTGGTCTTGTTGATAAAAAACAGAAAAAGGTATGGGTATTAAAACGATATGAAACAAAAATACATCGCATTGCTTCGAGGGATAAACGTTGGGGGAAAAAACAAGGTTTCGATGCCGATATTAAAAGAGGCGTTTGAAGAAGCTGGTTTTTCAGAGGTTATAACCTATATCAACAGCGGAAATGTTGTTTTTTCAAGCGACATCACCGATATAACCGAACTTATAAACATTGCTCAGCAAGCGATAGCAAAACGGTTTGAGCTTAACATTCAAGTAGGGGTTATAACGTTTTTGGAGCTTGAACTAGCGTTGCAAAACGCCCCCGAATGGTGGGACGCTCCGAGCGATTTGCCTATGGTGCATCAAGCGATATTTGTTATCCCGCCGATGACCGCAAAAGAGGTTTTGTCGGTGGTTGGCGAACCAAAGGCGGAATATGAAAAGGTTGGGGTTTATTCAAACGTTATTTTTTGGTCTGCGCTAAAAGAGAATTTTTCTAAAACGAGATGGTGTAAAATATCTAGCACCTCTATATATCATAAAGTTACGATACGAAACGCCAATACATCTAAAAAACTAGCGGCGCTTTGCCGCTAAAGATGGTGTAGCCGTTTGCTTTTGCGTAATAAATAAAAGAGGGGCGTTTGAAGATTAGAGATTTAACGTTGTTGTATAGGTTGACCAACCCTTAGATAATCATTAATTATATTTTTTTTCACTAATTAAATCGATATAAATAAAATATAATCGATAATAAGCTGATTAATAGCTTTTTTCTTGTATTTAGGCAAATTTCCTGTTAATATTATCTTATAATGTTGGGTACTTTGAATATGAGATTACATTATTGTTTATATCATTTAAAAGAGGCAGACCCAACAATCGATTAATAAAAAAGGAATGGGCATCATTATGGATTTTACAAAAAATTCGGCTTTGTCCAATCGCAGCAAAATTCTTGAGCTAATAAGGCAAAATGATGATATCTACAAAGCTCAAATTTCTCGCATTACAGGCCTTAGCATCCCTACAATTATGAGAATTACCGATAAATTTATCGAAGATGGGCTTATTGCTGTAACAGGGAGAGATTCGTCTACTGGGGGGAAGCCTCCGGAAATGTTAAGGATAGTTGGTTCGTCGAAATACTTTGCCGGAGTAGATTTGAGCGACAACAGCGTAACTTGTGTTTTGATAGATTTTGAAGAAGAAAAGATATCCGAAAATAATATTTTTATCGATGTGGAAAATTTAGATGGTGATGGTATTGTTCAAGTTACGATTGATATGTTGGAACGAACGCTCGATAATTTAAATATAGACCGCAGTAAACTTTATGGAATTGGAGTTGGAGTTCCGGGTATTGCTGATTCCGCAACCGGAATTGTATACAGCCAAAACCTTTCGCTAGTCGGATATGATATGCGAATAAAGTTTGAATCAAAATTTTGTGTTCCGGTTTTTGTGGATAACACGGCAAAGGTTCGTGCTTTAGCAGAACTTCGGAAAGGGAGCGCAAAAGATAGCGACAGCTTTATAATGATAGCGCTAGGAAACGGAATCGGCTCGGCGGTTATATCCGACCGAGAAATTTATCGAGGTTGCAACAACATGAGCGGAGAGTTGGGGCATACCATTATGGATGTACATGGCGAACTTTGCAGTTGCGGAAAAAGAGGTTGTCTTGAGGTATTTTCTTCTACAAAAGCCATTGAACAAAAAATAAAAAAAATAATTGGAAACGGATTTTATAGCAGTGCGCTCGATCTCGTTGGCGGAAACGTTGAGGATATTAAAGCAGAAATGGTTGTGCTAGCAGCGAGAAAAAATGATCGTATTGCAAAATTAGTTGTCGACGAAGCGCTCTCCTATCTTTGCGCTGCAATAGAAAATATTGTTGGCCTTTTTGATATAAACCATATTGTTATGTCTGGGCGCATTATAAGAAATTCCCCTTGGCTTCTCGAAAGATTGAGAAAAACGCTTAAAGATCGTCATAAACTTTGCACTAGAGAGGACGAGATAATAATTTCCGCCGCAACACTTGGGAACGAATCCGCTGCATTGGGCGCAGCTTGTCTTCCTTTTATACATTTTGTTGAAAATGTAGAATAGATTATAATCTAATAAAAAAATAACACCTTGCATTTGTGGTGCTAGTAGCACAACTTAAGCAAGGTGTTTTTATGTTTTATTCTGCGATTGGGCAAAACAGCTCGATTTTTTCCTGTTCGGGTCCAAATAGCCATGCTATTTTAACCTTAATATCTCGGTCGTATGATTTAATCACAGTCATAAACGGAGGTCTATCTTCTGTTGCCCCATGTTCAAGAGCGAGTTTATAGCAATCGTTTATATCTTTTGGCGAAAAACTTATATGCCAAAATTGATCTGAACTTTTGAAATCATCTATAACTTCGTGTAGCTCCAAAAACCCTCCTTGAGGAATTTCAAGCATTACGATGTTTTTGTCGATGTGTTTCCAACGCCCGAATATTTTCATGCCAAAAACATTGGTATAGAAATTTGTGCTTTGCTCTATGTTGTGGACGTTTAATGCAACATGATGAAAACTCATATTTCCTCCTGATTAGGTTGCTTTGATCGAATGGGCTTTTTGAATTGCATGGGCCATTAGTTCGACTTGATATCCTTCTTGAACAGAACAATCAGCGCCGAGAACAAAACCGTGTTTTGAATATTTTGAATGTAGCTGTTCGATTTTGCTGTCAAGGCTTGCAAAATCCCCGTTAACCATTATTCCGCGATTGTCAAGCCCGCCCATTACAGGAACGTTGAAAAGATCTATTCCACGTTCTAGCTCGTAGTTGTTAGCGTGGATAGCCCAGTTTATCATATCCATTGGATAGTTTGCATATCGATCGATATGAACTTTGAACTCAAATTCAGGTTCGCCGCAAAGATGAAGCATTATATACTTGTCTTTACTTTTAATATGATTTAAAAGCTTTTTATCGTATGGCTCTACGAGTTCGCTCCATTCGCTTTTATCAAAACGGCCAACTTCTCCGAACTGTGCTGAATAAAATATTCCGTCAAGCCCTGTTTCAAGAAAACCGTCCATCCATTCGGTCAAAACTTCTGAGAATACATTTAAAGCGTGTTTAACGGCTTGCTTATCTTCTTTAATGTGTGCCATAAGCCCGGCATCGCCAACACACCATGCCGCCATCTTCATAGAGTTAAACATAGTAGTGAACGACATTGCTTCGCTTCCTATCCTGTCTAGGACTCCTTTTATTATTTCGACCTGGTTTTTATATTGTATACAATCTTTACCCTTCGGCTTTATTTTATACCAATCAGAAACCTTTTCGACCTTATCCGGCATATTAAACATATACTCATACATTATTTTAATAAAATCCATATCGGTCTTTTTGAAAAAATCTACATGACCTTCAATTAAATCTTTAGGATCTCGTGCGTCGAAATGGTGCCAAAAAGCAGCAGGCAGACAATCCATTTGAGTTTTTTCGAATGCTGCCTTCATTCTTTCTCTTTTGTTCATACAATCCTCCCTAACATTTCAATTACTTAATTAAAATAACTTATGATTAAAAATATTATCATCAAAAATAGTATTTGTCAACAAAAATAATAAATTTTCAATAAATATATTGACAAAACGGATATGATGGTGTAGTATAACTTACATAACATAACTTATGATGGCGAATTTGATAAAAAAATCGATCAGAACACATAATAATGCACAGTAATTGAAACACATAAACGTATACATTTAAAAGATAGATGCGGTTAAGGGTTTCAAACTGAAATAAAAAAATTATATTTGGAGGATTGTATTATGAAGAAACTATTAGCGCTTATACTTGTCGCAACTATGGTGTTGGTTGCATTTTCCGGTTGTTCTACAACTCAAGAAACCCCCGACAACAGTGGAAACGAAGATGTCGCTCAAGACAATATCCAAAGTAGCGAACCAATTTATGTAGCTCTTGCGGTTCCAATCACAGGAAACCAAGCACTCTACGGAGAGTATTTCCAAACTGCGGTTCAGATTAAAGTGGACCAAGTTAATCAAGCCGGCGGAATCGACGGAAGAGAGATAGTTCTCGATATTTTCGACGATCGTGGCGACAATGCTGAAGCTTCAAATTTGGCTCAAAGAATCTGCGATGAAGAGAAATATGTTGCGGTTATTGGTGGATTTGCAAGCACAAGCGTGCTAGCTAGTGCGCCGATATATGGCGAAAACAAAATGGTTCAGATGGTTCCGGCGGCATCACACGTTGATATTCCTACCGTTAGTGATTATGCATGGCTTCAAGCGAGTGTTGCAGATGAAATGCGCAACTTTGCAAAAATGGTTATCGAAGGTCTAGAATCTCAAAAAATCGCTTATGTATATCTAAACAACGACGCCGGTCTTTCGGGATATGATCTTTTGAATGAGCAGATCGCAAAATATCCGGATGTTGAGCTTGTCGCTGCTGAAAGCTTTAATGAAGGACAAGTTAACGATTTCACACCGATGCTTTCAAAACTAAAAGAAGCAAATCCCGAAACAATTATGATTTCGGCACAATATAAAGATGTTGCAAACATCTTAAAACAAGCTGAGCAAATGGGATTTGAAGACACAAACTTTGCAAACTTAAGCACATCATATTCAGATGAGTTCTTAACGCTTGCAGGAGATTCCGCAGAAGGTTTCTATGTTAGCACGCTATACTTTGCAGATAACCCCGATGAAGGCGTTCAAGAGTTTTCGAAGCTTTTCTCAGAAGCTAGCGGCGGAAACACAGCAAACCAATTTGCAGCGCAAGCTTATGAATGTATGTCGATGTTAGCATATGCTTTTGAAAACGGCGCAACAACAAGAGAATCTCTATATGAAGAACTTCTAAAGATTGAAACATGGGAAGGCTTGACCAGCACATCGGTCTACACCGACAGAGTTCCTGAAAAAAATAGCGTACCCATCATGGTTAAAGATGGCGAATGGGTTTTGGCTGAATTTTAGAAAGGTGCATAATTATAGGAGGTTTATATGGAATTTTTATCTCAACAGCTTGTCAGCGTAGTTGCTTTAGGAAGCGTTTATGCATTGACAGCAATAGGATATTCAATGGTGTTTGGTGTGCTAGAGCTGATTAACTTTTCGCACGCATCGGTTTTCATGGTTGGAGCGTTTTTGTTCTATATTTTAACCAACCTTGTTGGTTTGCCCGGCTGGATTGCCTTTATATTAGCGGTTTGTCTGACGGGGCTTCTTGGAATACTCATAGAAAAACTGACGTTAAGACCGCTTAGACTGAACAATCAACCTAAATTCGCCTCCTTAATTTCCACAATAGGAACATCTATTGTTTTACAAAACATTATGTTTTTGTCTATGGGGAGCGAAACGCTCCCCTATCAGACACTATATCCCGGAGAATATGTAACTTTTTCGGGAGTGAATATAAGTTATATGCAGATAGTTATTGTGGTTGTTTCGGCGGTGCTATTAATCTTATTAAGCGTGTTTATAAGAAAAACAAAATGGGGAATGGCTATGCGCGCCACAGCCCAAAACTATGATGCAACCGAGCTTATGGGGATTTCTGTTGATGGCGTTGTGTCGATGACATTTTTTATCGGCTCTGCTATCGCCGCTGTTTCCGGAATTTTTGTTTGCATGAACTATCAAAGTGTTGATATTGGAATCGGAACATCTTTTGGATTAAAAACGTTTGCCGCAACTGTTCTTGGAGGAATCGGAAATCTTGGCGGTGCTGTTCTAGGTTCTATTATCATTGCTGCGGCAGAAGTGTTTACGGCCGCATATATTAGCACAAGTTTAAGAGATCTTTCAGCTTTTTTGGCGTTGGTCATCGTGCTTCTGGTTCGTCCGAATGGATTGCTTGGAAAACCATTGCAAAAGAAGGTGTAATAATATGAAACAAAAACTTAAATTAAACAGAAAGAAGATTCTATTTTTAATATGTTTGGTTATCATATTGGCATTACCGTTGCTAGGGCTTTCTCGGTTTTATATGCGACTTGCAGTGTTTGGAGGAATATACACTCTTCTTGCGACTTCGCTTAATTTTGTTTCGGGGGTTGCAGGGCAAGTTTCATTGGGTCATGCTGCTTTTTTTGGGATAGGAGCATATACATCCGCTTTATTATCCCTTAAAGCGGATTTGAATTTTGTTCTTTGCCTTATTATTGCGGGGCTTTTTGCGGGTCTAATTGGTTATCTGGTTGCCGTTCCATCTATGAAACTGTCGGGAGGGTATCTTGCGATAGTAACACTAGGGTTCGGGCAGATTGTGTATATAGTTTTGCTTAACTGGATCGACTTAACAAGAGGACCTATGGGTCTTGTCGGTATACCGGCTCCGGTGATTTTTGGTATAGAGTTTCGAGATCCTTCGTTGTTCTACATCATCGTTATAGTTTGTTGTTTTATTGTTCTAGGCGTTTTCAACAGGCTTCTGACCTCTAAATTCGGTCGTAATTTGAGAGCTATCAGGGATGATGAAATAGCGGCGAGCGCTATGGGGGTTGATGTTTATAAAGATAAGATCAAAGCGTTTGCTATTTCTTCGTTTGTTGCGGGAATTGCAGGATCTGTCTATGCCCATTTTATGTTGTTTATCGATCCTTCAAAGTTTGTAGGCGATGAATCGACCGCAATACTCAGCATGGTTGTTCTTGGAGGTCTTGGAAATATGGTGGGGTCGATTATATCTGCGATTCTTTTAACGGTTTTGCCTGAACTACTCAGGGGCTTTTCCGATTATAGAATGTTAACCTATGGCATTTTGCTTGTTTCTATGATGCTGTTGAAGACGGTTGATTGGAACAATTATGCATGGTTTAGAAAGTTGAAAGAAAGATTTAAAAAACCTATCCAGAAAGACGAGGGTTGATAAGATGTTGTTAGAAGCAAAAGGAATTTGCAAAAGGTTCGGTGGGCTTGTGGCAGTTAACAACATGAGTTTATCTGTCGAAAAAAATAGCATCGTCAGCCTTATAGGGCCGAACGGTGCGGGAAAAACAACGCTGTTTAATCTCTTGACCGGATTTTATGATGCGGATGAGGGTAATGTTGTTTTAGACGGACAAAATATAAATAGCGTTCCTACCCACAATAGAATAGCAAAAGGCATGAGCAGAACATTTCAAAATCTGCGCCTTTTTGGAAAAATGACGGTGCTTGAAAACGTGTTGGTTGGTTATCAATCAAAGATTTCATATAATGGCATAAACGCCGTGTTTAACACTGCTAGTCGAAAAAGCCAAGAACGTTTGGCGCTTGAAAAATCGATTAATGCGCTTGAAAAGATAGGGCTTTTACCATATAAAGATACTATCTGTTCTTCGTTGCCGTATGGTATGCAAAAAAGGCTTGAGATTGCAAGGGCACTTGTTAGCGAGCCTAAGATTTTGTTGTTGGATGAACCGGCTGCGGGGCTTAATCCGCACGAAACCGAGGAATTAAGCAATTATATTAAAACACTTTGCAAAGAAGGAAACACAATTTTTTTAATAGAACATGACATGAAACTGGTTATGAGTATTTCGGATTATGTTTATGTTATGGATCATGGAGAGATGCTCAGCTTTGGAGAAGCTTCTGTTGTTCAAAAAGACCCTAAAGTTATAGAAGCTTATTTTGGAAAAGGAGGCAGTCAAAATGTTGCTAAAAGTAACTAACCTAAATGCTTTCTATGGGCCTATTCATGCGCTTTGGGATGTGTGTATTGATGTTAATAAAAGCGAGATTGTTGCTCTTATAGGTAGCAACGGCGCCGGTAAAAGCACATTGTTAAAGTCGATTGCCGGCATACTAAAGACAAAAAACGGCGAGATTTTATATGAAAATCAAGATATCTCCAAAATAAAAGCTAATAAACTTGTTACTGAAGGAATAGTTCTTTGCCCCGAAGGAAGGAGCATTTTCCCTAAACTAAGTGTTTGGGAAAATCTGAGAGTCGGCGCTTATACCTGCCCAAAAGGCGAGATCGAAGCAGCTTTCGACAGGGTGTATTCGTTGTTCCCAATACTAAAAGAACGCCATTATCAAGCAGGTTCAACCCTGTCGGGCGGAGAACAACAGATGTTGGCTATCGGAAGGGCTTTGATGAGCAACCCGAAGCTATTGATGTTGGATGAACCTTCTCTTGGGCTTTCGCCGCTTTTAACCGAAAAGATTTTTGAACTGATACTAGAGATAAGAAAACAAGGGGTAACGGTTTTGCTTGTTGAGCAAAATGCAGTTATGGCTCTTTCTTGTGCCGATAGGGGATATGTTCTTGAAGTTGGGAACATTCGATTTGAAGGAACGGGAAAAGAACTTCTACAAAAACAAGAAATTCTTGAAGCGTATCTTGGGGGTTAATAAATAAAGATGCCATCTTGTGGCAGAATGGAGGAATGTTATGCAGATACTAAGCTTTCAAAATCCAGTTAAAATTGAGTTTGGCCAAGGTGTGCGAAATAAAATCGGAAGCACCCTTGCAAAACAATATAAAACGATATTAATGTTATGCGCTAAAGGTATACCGGAGGAGTTTTTTAAAGATCTCCATAAAGATCTTTCAGGCAATGGAATAAAGGTTGTTCTAACGGAAAACGTTGATTCTAACCCTCGGATATCAACAGTCAGGATCGCTACAAAGATGTGTATCGAAAATGATGTTGAGGCGATTGTTGCTCTTGGTGGAGGTTCAGCGCTAGACTGTGCAAAAATGACGGCGGCAAGCGCTGCTACCGGAATAGATGTTAAAGATTTTTTATGGGGAGAAACAAAAGAGATAACGGCAAGCCTTCCGGTTATAACCGTTCCAACGATTGCAGCAACCGGAACAGAACTTAACAACACTGCGGTTATTAGAGATGAAGTTACTAAAAAGAAAAGCTCCTGTGCGGCATTAAGTATGTATCCGGAATATTCGTTTATAGATCCGTATTATGCCCAAAATCTTCCGACAAATATAATGCGGTGGGGAGCAATGGATGTATTAAGCCATACATTCGAATACTATTTCAATGGATATAATTCGCCGTTTCAACTTCGCTTTTCTGAAGGAATTATTTTGGCGGCGATGGAATGCATTACGGAACTTGCAGAACATGGATATGATCTGTTTTATTATGGCGAACTGATGTGGACTTCGGCGATGACATGGGGAACAGGTCTTACAAGGATAGGAAGAGGGTTGCCCGATATGGCTTGCCACACAATTGAGGAAGGAATAGGAGCATTCTATGACACCCACCACGGAGCGGGTCTTGGGGTTATAACCCCAAATTGGATGCGATATGTCTATAAAAAATCTCCTGAGATTTTCGCAAGATTTGCTAGAAATATTTTCGGCGTGACAGAACGTGACGATGTTTTAGCGGCAAAAATGGGGATAGAGTGTTTTGAAAAGTGGCTTGAAAAAGTTAATATGGAAACATCTTATCGGCAACTTTGCGACAAGATAACGGACGAAAAGCTTCAAGAGATTGCTGATGATATATATGAAGACAGCAACGGAGTAGTTGGGCGCCTTGTTCCGCTTTCAAAACAAGATATACTAGAAATACTTAAGCTTTCTTGCAAATAATTTAGAACTAAATCTTTTAAAGGCAATGAGAGAATAGTTTGAAACTTGTTTCAAACATGAGTTTTGTGCTTTTCGGGTAAAAGGATAACCGAAATTTTGCTGCTATAAAAATTATTGTGGCAAAACGGGCAAAACAACAAGAAAGGGATGGATGCTATTATGAAAAACATTAATGTTGGGCTTTGCGGCTATGGGTTTATCGGCAAAACACACGCAATTGCATATAGAGCTATGGCGGAGACAACGCCGATCGATATTAACCCTCAACTATATACGCTATGTTCTAGCTCGGTTACCGACAACAGTTGGTTCAAAGAGATTACATCAAACTATGATTTTATGGCTAAAAACGAAAACATAGATATGGTTGATATCTGCACGCCGGATTTTCTGCACTATACGCAGGCGATGACAGCGATAGAAAACAAAAAACATATCTATCTTGAAAAACCGATAGCTCAAACGCTAGGCGAAGCAAAAGAGATAGCAACTGCTGCAGAACGAGCAGGTCTTGTTAACCAAACGGCGCTTGTTATGCGGTTTCAACCTAAAGTAGCTGCGGCAAGAGAACTGTTGCAAAGCGGCGAACTCGGAGAGGTTATAAATTTTAAAGCTGTTATATTAAACAATTCTTATTTAAACCCAAACAGACCGGTTAATTGGAGGCTTCAAAAGGATCAATCTGCCGGTGGAAGTTTAATGGATACCGGTGTGCACGTTGCGGACCTTATAAGATTTCTGATTGGTGAGCCGTCTTCAGTTAGTTGTCGGACCTCGACATACTTTAAGGAACGGTTTACAGATGACACCCTAACTAAAAAGGTTAGCGTTACAAATGATGAATGGTCGTTTATGGATCTAACGCTTGAAGATGGCGTTAAGGGTGGGATAGAAACATCAAGAATCGCTGCAGGAGTTAGCCCGAGAAACTATATCGAAATTTTTTGTTCAAAAGGACATATATTTATTGATCTCATTTCGGGTGGATTTTTGAAGGTGTATGACTATACAAAACAAAAAGAATATATAGGGCCGTTTACCCCTAATACTGATTGGGGAAAACATCTGCAGATGATATATCCTAGGCCGATGTTTGATATGGGAACCATGTTAAACACACATTCGGCATCAGCGATGAATATGTTGTTTAATATTGTTGCCGGAAAAGTTGTTATGCCTGAAACCCCGACACTTGACGAAGCTTATAGATCACAAGCTGTAATAGAGATGGGATACCTTTCGGCAAAAGAGGGAAGCAGAACTGTTTGTTTAAACGAAATAAAATAAATCAATCAATCAATCGAAAGATAAATAAGAAAGGAATAGCAATAGATATGAGTATGTTTAAAGTTGGGCTAATTGTAGATTCACTTCGCATGGATGTTATATCGGGCATTAAACTTGCCCATTCTCTCGGAATAGAGGGGCTCCAAATTCACTCGACCGGAGAGATGGATCCTAAAACATTAACGGATGAAAAAAGAAGAGAAGTTTTGCGCCTTGTTGAGGATTGCAATATTAAAATTTCTGCGGTAACGGGAAACCTTGGGGGACATTCTTTGTCTAATCCTGAAGACTTTCCGGAAAAAATACCTTTAGCGAAAAGCAAGATTGATCATGCAAAGTCGCTTAACTGCCCTGTTGTTGCAACACATATAGGGGTTATACCAAGCGATAAAAATTGCGATAGATACAAAAGAATGCAGGAAGCGCTAGCAGATATCGGAGCGTATGCAGATCAGCTTGATGTTAAGTTTGCAATAGAAACAGGACCCGAAACAACAACGGTGTTGAGAGATTTTATTTTAAGTTTACCTTGCAAAAATGTTGCTGTAAACTATGACCCCGCAAACCTTCTAATGGTAACGGGAGAAGACCCGGTTCAAGGAGTTTATAACCTTAAAGGGTTAATCGCACATACCCATGCAAAAGATGGAATCATGCTTAAACAAACAGACCCGAAGATTATATATGATTATTTTGCGGTCGGCGGAATTGAAGATATGAACCTTGCGGATTATTTCAGAGAAGAAGCCCTTGGAAAAGGCGATGTTGATTTCGACAACTATCTAAAAGCACTTGATGATATTGGGTATCAATCATATTTGACAATCGAACGTGAACTTGGCGAAGATCCCGTTGCAGACGTGAAGCTTGCTGTTGATTATTTAAAATCAAAGATAAATGGTTTTAAGAGATAAAACGAAAGGAATATATAGCAATATGAAGCCGTTGAAAATAGGATTTGTAGATTATTATCTAGATGAATTTCACGCAAACCACTTTCCTGATTGGATAAGAAATTCAAAATATGCCGACAGGTTTTCTCTTGAATATGCTTATGCAATTAAAGACAAAGAGGGCGGATTAACAACCGCTCAATGGTGTGAAAAACAAAAAATAGCTCAAGCTGAAACGATGCAACAGCTTGTAGACTCAAGCGATTGCATCGTTGTGTTAGCGCCGGATGAGGCACATTCGCATGAACAACTAGGAGAACTAGCGCTTAAAGCCGGAAAACCTGTGTTTTTCGACAAGGTTCTAGCTGACGACACCGAAAGCGCAAAAAGAATATGTGACATGGCAAAACAAAATTCTGCTCGTATGTATTCTAGCTCTGCTTTAAGATTTTTTAATGAACTTAGCGAGTTGCCTAAAGATAAAACGACTGATGACATTGCGGTTATAACGATTTCGGGAGCCGCATCGTTTGATGTGTATATTGTTCATCAAATCGAGATGTTGGTTAGATTATATGGAACAGCAATAAATCGAATTATGAATGTTGGAACCGTTGAACATCCTGTTTTGGTAGCCGAGCTTGATAATGCAACCGCCACCTTGACCGTCATGGGGAAACTTCCGTTTTCGTTTTCGATTGGATATCAAGACAATACAACTTGCCATGTTCAGGATTGCACAAACTTTTTCCCGCTCTCGATAGATGCAATGCTTGAATTTTTCCTAGGGGAAGATGCACCCTCCACCGACGAACAAGCAATTTGTGTTGTAGCTACTCATGAAGCTGCTCATATCGCAAGGAACAATCCATTCGAATGGGCAAAAGTAGAAAAGTAGTGTTTTAAACGCCATCAACCCTCTTGATAATAAAAACACAAAAGAGCCAACTGTAGTCAAACTATTGACGATGGTTGGCTCTTTTGTTTATGAAGAATTTGAATTTTATAAAATTGAGGCTAGTGGGTGGGAGGGACAGCTTAAGAACACTCAACCGTTAACACTAGCGGCAGATGTTTTCAAGCTCGGCTATCTCGTTGTCGTTCGGATTGATTTTGATGTATTGATCCAAAACGGCTTTTGCCGCTGATTTATCGCCTTTAAAAGCGAGGGATTTTATCTCGGATTTTATGTTTTTAGCAAGCATTAAAAACTCTGTTTGCTCGGGGGGTGGTTGCGAACAACTTTGTTCGATATCTTGTATTAACATCATCAAATATTTAAACAAAGTTTGATCAATCAACAGCGCTTTTTTCAAAAGCTTGATATACATAAGGGTGTCGGTCTGTTTATATTTTCTTGCTTCAAAAAGAACGATAGCGCAAGCAAGATCGCTTGGAACGATATCCAAGTTGTTTGAAACTTTTTCTAGATCATAGATTCTGTTTGCAATTTTAATCGAAAAGTCTATATAAACATCAAGTATAAATTCAACCTGTTGTTTTGTCGGTGTCATCGTTTTGTGGACGTTTGCGAGGTTTGCTATATAAAGATACGCAAGGTTTTTTATAAACAACAATTCCTTGTTTTGGTAGTTTGCGTTAACATCTTTTTTTGATAAATAGTTGTAGACGACTATCGGATAATCGGCATAGTTTGTAAAAACTTTTTTAATGTTTGAGGTCATTGCCGCAGCGGAACAGTTGTCGACAAACCCTAGAATATCGTTGTTGCTTTCAAGGATATCATAAACGAGAGGGCTGAAAACCGCTAGTTTATATGTAAGTGGGTCGGATTTGATTTTCTCGATTAGTTCGGGGCTTTGGTCTTTTAATCTATCTTCCGACAACCGCATTGAACTTAGCGCAACATACCCGTCTTCAATCTCTTTGTAAAACGCTGTCGATAGCTCAAAGTTGTGTACATAGAATTTGTTTGGATTAAGATATTTTTCAACTATCGATATTACATATTTTCTTGTTTCCTCGTTGTCGCAAAATTTTAAATATGCTTTTTTAACATCGCTGTAACGTTTAAGGTTGATTAGCATATCGATATAAAACGAAAGGAAAACCGGTTTGTCGTTTTCCAAAAAGCTTAAAGCTTCGCTTTTTTCCAAAGCTTGATAGGATTTTTCTTTATCATTCAACAAAAAATAGCAGTATGAAATATATAAATAATTGTTTAGATACGCCTTTTTATTATTGTTATGGAAATAAGGAATGAACAAAATTTCGGATTGGTTTTGTTGATTAAGCGCTTGATACATCTTTTGAAAGCCATCAAAATATGTTATAGCTTTCTCGAAATATCCGCAGTTCATATTTGAAAGCCCAAGATAAAGCAAGATATCAAGGTTGATGGTTGATGCGGTTATGTTGTCCTTGATATATTTATCCGCTAGGGCTTGAAGCTGTTGATGATACGAGTTGTTATAATAAGCCTTAGCCAGCAAAGCGATTATAGCAGATTTATATATAACTGCTTCGGGGGAGTTGTTATCTTGGTTGTTTTTTAAACTTTCTTCATATATCGTTATGCTCTCGACGCTTTTTCTTGAAACGCCAAGATGCATATAGCTTCTAAGATCGTTAACATCGTTTTCAATAGATTCTAAAAGATGTTTGTCGTTGCGAACAATCTTGCTTATATACTTTGTTCCGAGATAACCTGTGTGGTGTAGGATTGTTTTGAAGCTGTAGTATTGTTTGCCGGTTATTAGGATAGCTTCATGGATAACGCCTTCGAAATAGCGTTTACCGCCCGAGAAGTTGAAAAACCGTTGGTTGGTGGATTTATAAAAATCGGTGTATGCGCTGTTGTTGTAGTTGTGCAACGTTATATCGCAGTAGTTGTATTCGTTATGCTTTGGGTCTTTAAAAAAGTTTATTAGATCGTCGCAGTCGATATCTAAAAATTCGTCCGCATCAAAAAATACAAACCACCGCCCGAGAGAAGCTTCAACGCCGGTATTCCTTGCCGCCGAAAAATCACCGTTCCACGGAAATTCGAGATAAACATCGGCGTGTTTTTTTGCGATATCCTGTGTTCCGTCGGTCGACCCTGTGTCGGTTATAATTAGTTGGCAGCTAATCTCTTTTCGAAGCTTTTCGAGCGACTTTATACAACGGTCAAGATGCTCCGCCTCGTTTTTGACAATCAAACCGATCGTCAGTTCATATTGAAAGGACATTTCGGCCGCCTGTTGAACCAATTTATTTTGCACTGTATTTTTAACTACACGACTTTTCATTTTTAGACTATTCCTTATCTTGAGTTAGTTAATCGATTGTTCCAATTTAAACTATTACTATTCATTTAATTATACTAAAAAACATAGCCGATATTCAACAGTTATTAAATGTTTTTTAAATACAATTATAAAGGGGAAATAAAAATGAAAAAAACAAAACTTCATTTGGTTGAGCAGCTGGTTGAATGCAAAGATTTTAAAGATTTTTTTGATAAAAAAAGACCGCTTACTAACAAGCGGCCCAAAAAAAGAATATAGAGGGAATGCGTGTTTTATTATAGCTTGTGTATTCTAAAAAATTTAGCACAATATGTCGAAAATATTAAAAAATTTTTCTTTTATATTATAAAAAATAGTGTTATAATATAAAAACCATAAGCAACCATATAAGTTGTTTAATAAAAAAATGGGAGGTTATATCATGAATATTAAAACAGTAGGGCGCAAGGTTAACCTCAAGGAGCATTTTCTTTCGGCAGTAGAAAAAAGGCTTGAAAAATTCGACAGATACTTTGATGAAGACGCTGAAGCTATAGTCACTGTAACGGTTGAAAGCAATCGCCAAACGGTCGAGATAACGGTTAAAAACAAAGGGTTTATCTTCCGTGCTGAGCGAGCCGCCGATGATATGGAAGATGCTTTTGCAGATGCCGCCGATTCAATTGACAGACAGATTGTCAAACACAAATCGAAACTAGGCTCAAGAATTAAAGCCCATGAACCGGAAGTTGAAATGGAACAGTTTGATGAATTCGTTGATGATGAATTCAGAATTGTCAGAGAAAAGAGATTTGAACTCAAACCAATGTCGGTCGACGAAGCCATTCTTCGTATGAACCTTTTGGGGCATTCATTTTTCATCTTCCAAAACATCGACGGAGAAACCTCCGTTGTGTACAGGCGCAAGGATGATGATTATGGCCTGCTTATACCAAACTGATTTTTAATTTAATATATGTTTGGGTCGTTGCATTGAGGAATAATAAAAAGTTCAAAAATGAGGGAGGGCAAGCAAGCCCTCCCCTATATACGTTATAACGATAATTCGGATTATTTGCCTCGATTATCTTAAATATTAAAACAATAAAAAAGGTGTGAAAAATATATGGAATATAATGCAGTTGCGACGTGTGGTTTTGGTCTTGAATCTATCGTTGCTTTTGAGATTAAAAGACAGGGCGCAAAGGATGTTAAGGTGACAGATGGGCGAATTAGTTTTGTCGCAGATGGGGAAACAATCGCAAAATTAAACGTTAATGTTAGAACCGCCGAAAGAATCTTGATTGTTCTTTCGAGCTTTGTTGCAAAAACGTTTGATGAACTTTTCGATAAAGTTAATGAGATACCGTTTAAACAATATATCGATCAAAAAGATGCTTTTCCGGTTAAAGGCTACACGATGCAAAGCACTCTTTCGAGCGTTCCGGCTTGCCAATCGATAATTAAAAAAGCTATCGTAGAACGCTTAAAAAGCGATTATAATTCTCCGTTTCTAACCGAAAACAACCGCATAACAAAACGCATTCAGTTTTCGATAGTTAAAGATCTATGCACCGTTATGCTTGACACTTCGGGGGACGGGCTACATAAAAGGGGCTATAGGCCTTTGCTTAATGAAGCGCCGATTAAAGAAACGTTGGCCGCCGGAATATGTGACCTTGCGAGGATTTTCCCCGAAACTAGCGTTGTAGATCCGTTTTGCGGAAGCGGAACGCTGGTTATCGAAGCGGCTATGCGAGCTTCTAAAACTGCATCGGGACTTAAGAGAAAGTTTGCCGGCGAAACATATAGCTTTCTTGGCGAAGGAGTTTTTGACGTTGCAAAGGAGATAGCAACCCAAGCGATAACAAATGATATAGAGTTTAAAGGGAAAGGATACGACATAAACCCCGAGGCGGTGGAACTTGCGAAACAAAACGCAAAGAGGGCGGGGGTTGATCATCTCGTTTCGTTTGAACAAGCGGATGCGACCACCATCAAACTAAACCAAAACGACATAGTTATAACCAACCCCCCATATGGCGAGCGCCTTATGAGCGAGGATGATGTTGAACTTCTTTATAGAAAGTTTGCAAAAAATATCGAAACTCAAAACTACAAAGGCTTGTATCTAATTACGAACCACCCTGAATTTGAAAAGATTTTTGGAAAAAAAGCAAACAAAAGGCGAAAACTTTATAACGGGATGCTGCCTTGCCAGTTATATATGTATTTTTAACAAACTTTTTGCAACTTTTTTTTGGTCAAATGGATTAAAATGATTAGATGATTGTATAAAAACGTTAATTTCCAATTGATTATTAAACCGCTTAATGTTAAAATTTAAAGTATATTTAAATTAATGTCTTGTTTTATAGCTTTTTAAAAATGAGATAATGTATTTTAACAGCAAAGAGGGGATCTATTGATATGAAAAAGATAGCGGCAAAAGCCAGTATATTTTTGATAATGCTTTTTGTTGGTGCGCTAACGGTGCCGACTGTTCAATCGGCAGGCGTTGAGGTTGTTCGAGTTGGCTACATCGAAGGTTTTGGATTTGTTAACGATATATCTTCGATTAATCACAAGGGATATGGCTATGATCTTTTGAAACATATCGAACGAAACACAAACTATAGTTTTGAATATGTTCCGCTGACATTCCAGGATATCGAAGCCTCGCCGTTTGAAAAGGTTGATGTTTTAGCAGGTTTTGCTGAAACGCCCGAGCGAGAGGGGTTGTTCAATTTTATTGAACCCGAGATAGGATATAGCCAGATGGCTCTTGTTGCGAGACCGGAGGATATATCAAATCTCTATTATGACGACACCGATACTATCAACGGAAAAACAGTTTCAACCTATCCCGGAAACATCGCCAATCAACAGCTGAACGAGTATCTGTTTCAAAGGAGCATTTCGGTTTCATATGTCTATTCAGACGAGCAAAACTATCTAAATGCTGAAGCAGACCTTTTCCTAGCGGGAAGCCAAGCTTATAATGGAAACGATTTTATCTCGGTTTTAAACTTTGATCAATATCCGATAAAGCTAGCTGTTGCGGAACAAAACACCGCACTTGCAGACCGATTGAGCAGAACTATTCAACAGATAATGGTTACCGACAAAGAGATAATTAACCAAATATATGAAAAATATGATGAGATATCCCCGCAGACCACCACCAGAACGATAACTAAAATCGAAGCAGAGCTTTTAAGCCTTGAAAAATGGAGCGTTGGCTATAGCGAAGACCACCGACCCTATCAATACACCAACAGCGACGGCGAGGCAGACGGTATAGCGGTCAGGGTTATTAAAGGGCTTGCCGAAAAATATAATTTCGAACTGGAATTTATACCGATTGATGAAGATGCAGAAAAGCTAGATCCCGCACAATTTGATTTAATCATCTCGATGATGGGGGATATTGAGGATGTTTCTTCAAACTTTACAGCGACCAACCCGAGCTACGACTACCCGATAGTTTTTGTTTCGGAAAAGAATGTTTTTGAACCCGAGCAAAAAGGAACGGTTGGTATTTTAAATCTGCTTGCGTTTGATTACACAAGGTTTCAAAAAGATTATCCCGAGCTTACGCTAGTTAAATACGACGACCTCGACAAGCTTCTTGATGACAACGAAAGCGGAGCGATCGACGGAGCAATTTTAACCGAACTTGGATTTCAATACAAGATAAAAAAAGATGGCGCAGAGTATGGAAGCTATGAATACACGACGGATTTTTTCCTTCCGAAGATGTATTTTGTTTCAAATAACCTTCGTAGTGAATATGTCGACATAATAAATCTTTTAATCCAAACTATTGATGAAAACGAACTCTACAGCATAACTCTTGACGAACAAGATAAATATCTACCGACAAATATATTTGAAATTTTTCTTGAATATCTTTGGCTTCTAATAATTGTGACGGTTCTAGTTTTGGCGTTCTACATAACAAGCAAGGTGCATTCCTTGCATAAGAACAAACGAAGGATGCAAAAGATTATCGACACCGACAGCTTGACTGGGCTTGATTCGATGCATAAATTTAGCGAACTTGCAAAAAAGATGCTTTTGGTTCCGGAGCAACAGTTTGAAGTGATCTCGATTGATATCGATTATTTCAGAACGATAAACACATATTCCGGAATGGAAAAGGGCGACGCTATAATAAAAGCGATGGCGAAAAGCCTTAAAGAAGGATATGCAAATGTCGAGGCTATAATTTCAAGGGTGACGGCGGAGCAGTTTGTTATTCTTCATAGAAACTTTGAGGGTGAGGATATAAGGCGGATTTGCGAAAACCGAATATTGCCCGAAATTAAAGAGATTATGGGCAAGAACTATAACATAAGCTTGTCGATTGGAAACTATGTTGTTGAAGATGCAAACGACCCAATAAACGTTTTGATCGACCGAGCTAACCTTGCGAGACTTTCGGGAAAACAGCTACACAAAACGACATACAACACGTTCACAAAAGATAAGAAAGAACGCTATGAAAAGATGGCGAATATAACTTTCCGTATGGAAAAGGCACTTATCGACAGAGAGTTTTATGTCGTGTATCAACCGAGGGTAGATTTAGAAACGTTTGAACTTTGCGGAGCGGAAGCGCTTGTAAGGTGGAAACCGCTCTATGGCGATGTTATAAAGCCGGGAGATTTTATCCCGATATTTGAAAAAAACGGCTTTATTGCGGATCTTGATATATATGTTTTCGAAGAGGTTTGCAACTTTATAAAAGACAAATCAAGGTTCAGAGAACTTCCGGTTATATCGGTCAACCTTTCTTCGTTCACGTTGGTGCATGAAAAAGCGGTTGGAAACCTTATAAAAATTGCAAAGAAATATGATATTAAACCCCGACAAATAGAGATAGAGATAGCGGAAAACCTTCTAGTTGAGTTTGACTCGACGATGGAAACAAGGATTAACCAACTCCGAGTGTTTGGATTTAAACTGTCGATCGATGATTTCGGCGAAGGAGCATCCTCCCTTAACCATCTAACAAACTTTAACGCTAACATAGTTAAGCTTGATAAGGCGTTTTTGGATAAGGCGGGCAACGATATTGGGGAATACACCGTTGTCAGAAACATCATAAACCTAGTTCATGACCTTAAGATGAAGGCGGTTTGCGAAGGGGTTGAAAACGTTGAACAAGCGAAGATTTTGAAAGAAATCGGTTGCGATTATGCGCAAGGATATTTTTTCGACAAACCGCTTGAATCGGATGAATTTAAAAAAGCGCTAATTGCATACAAAAGATACAGCGTTGAGTAGAGGTAAAAAAAGGAACTGGGATAATCCGCCGATTATCCCAGTTCCTTTTATCTGGTTGCTCAAATATCTATCAAAGAGATAAAGCAAACAACAAGCAAGCCCCTCGCTCATTTTTTTCTCGCTCTATTCTTTGATTCCTTTTTAATGCCCTTCATCATGCTCCATTTTTCAAAACGGGTTAGATTGGTTTTAGCGTTATATTTAGTTGCGTTTAAGTAGGCGATTATATTTTTTTCGACCACCGCAAGGAGCGCCACAGCTTCGGCATAATCCTTCGCAAAGGCAAAAACGCCAACGTTTTTCACGATGACAGCCCCACGTTTTTTTGTAGCCTTAATTAGCTCTTCGATATCGTTTCGGGAAACAAGCTTTATATCTTCCCCTATCTTTTCAGAAAATTCATACAATAGCGAATCTATTGAATCGGTCTGCCTTGAAACGATATTTGTAGCCTCGCTGTTGCGGCAAACTACAATATTATATTTCGGCAACGCCTCCATAAGCTTTGCATGAATAAACTTAATCCCGACTAATTTTGGGTCGTCTACAACATCGTTTCGAGATTCTTCTATATTCTCGGTGTTCTCAACATTAGTGTAGTTAAACATCTTTTTCCCGACCCTTTGCGAGATCGAGCTAAACGCAATGTCGGAAAACTCCATGTCGTGTAACACTTTTTTTGAAACGTGTTCAAGCGCAAGCGCTCGGTTAAATGCGGTTGTCATGTCTGCACCCACCACAAGAGCCCCATGTCTTTCGATTAAAATTGCTTTGCTCTGCGACTCTAGAACTTTTTGAAGATTTTTTATATACGCCTTTGAACCTACAACAGCATACGGCGAAAGCATAACTTTCGTGTTAAGCATCTCTTGCTGTGGTTCGCTGGGTTCGATAGCCTCGATGCCGGCAACGCTAACGCAACTTGCATATTTTTGATGTGTGTGGATAACAAAACTCGTGCTTCGGCTTAATTGATAAGCTAGCGCATGAATATTAGTTTCGTTTGATGGCTCAACAACACCGCTGTGTTTTTGCGTTTTAATGTCAACAACTACAATAGTTCTTATATCGGGTTTTGCAAAATCAATTTGATTCGGGGTTATAACAAAGCTATGTTCATCGATTCGACAGCTAACACTACCCGATCTTCCAAAAACTAAACCACGCTCATATAGAAGATCTATTGCTTTCATAACATTGGTTTTTGATTCAATTTCTGTCATCACAACACCCCCTTTTCAAACTAATATATTTTTATCATATTTCATTAAAATTGTCAAACTATAAAACACATTTTTCAACTTTAAATCTAGCGTTACAACTCTTCGGTTAGCTCTTTAATTTTTAGTTTTGCTTCTTTTAAAACCGAGACCCCTTGTTCGGTAGCCCTATAGTATTTTCGTATCTTTCCGTTAACGTTTTGGCTTTCAACGATAAGCAACCCTTCTTTTTCGAGGCTGTGAAATATAGGGTATATCGTTCCCGCCGATATATCATATCCATGGCGTTTAAGTTCTTCCATCATAAAACTTCCATAAATAGGCTCGTTTGCGGCGTGGTGTAGAATATGAATATGAATGAACCCAAGAAAAAGCTTTCGTAAAATAGGGTGTTGCATATATTTTCTCCTTGTGTTATAATCATAGAAATTGATAATATCGAAACACGATATTGAAAAACGATATTGACTTTTTAATATCGTATCACAACACATATCTAAAGTCAAGGAGAATGAAACAAATGGTTATTATAAAATCCGATAACAATATTTGGTTTAAAGATATAATAAAGTATCCTACAATTGAAATCTTGGAAAACACGATGACGTTTATAACCGGGAAAAGCGGTTGCGGAAAAAGCTCTTATCTTAAGATGCTCAACGCAACTGAGCCGCCAACCGGCGGAAATATCTATTACAAACAAACCGATATTAAAACGCTCGATATTATAGGTTATCGAAAAAATGTTGCTCTCGTTACTCAACAACCGTTTTTGTTTGAGGGAACGGTTTTGGATAACTTTGAAAGCTTCTATCTAATGCGAAAACAAGATGTGCCGGATATTCAAACGATCAAGAGTTTTTTAAAACTTTGTGCTATTGAAATGCCGCTCGAAACAGTTTGCGATACGCTTTCTGTCGGTGAAAAACAACGATTGTTTTTGGCGTTGTTTTTATCGTTTGAGCCAAAAGTTTTGTTGCTGGACGAACCAACCGCAGCGCTCGACTATCGAACGGCTGTCGAGGTTTTCTCTAATATAAAAGAATGGATCAAGCGAAAAAATATAACGGTGGTGGTTGTTTGCCATTCGAAAAAACTAACCGATGAATTTTCAGATAACACAATACAGCTGGAAAGGAAGGGCGAAGAATGAGCGGAGCAGACAGTTTGCAGATCGGTCAATTTTTAATGATATACCTACTTCTTTTAATAGTTGGTTTTGTCATGAAAAAATGTGGTATAAATGAGATTAAGCGCCTCACTGTTTCAAGCATAAGGATGACGGTTCAACTAGTGGCTGCAGGGTTTATCTTAATGTATCTTTTTGAAAAGCCCCACCCTGTTTTGATAATGTTATATGTTTCGGTGATGATGATTTTTTCTATCTATCGAGTTTTGTCTAAAAACAAACAACTTAACAAAAAATTCAAAGCTATTATTGCGGGTTCAATAATTTTTTCGGGGGTTTCGGTGCTGTGGTATTTTGTTTGTATCGTTGTGTCCCAAAACTTTTTCGATCCACAATATGTTATTCCAATATCGGGAATGCTTTTGGGGAACACGATGACAGCGTTGTCGCTGGGAATCAAAACGTTTGCCGACAGCTTGAAAGGGGACGCCCAAAAGATAAACGCTCTCCTTTCAGCAGGCGCAAGCCCGGAAGATGTCTTGCGCCCCCTAATACGCAAGGCTCTTGAAACAGCGATGATCCCAACCATTAACTCGATGGTTGGCATGGGAATTGTGTCGCTGCCCGGCATGATGACGGGGCAGATTCTTTCGGGAACGCTTCCTTTGACGGCGATACTCTATCAAATAGCGATAATGATAGCTATCTGCACCGTAGTTTCGCTTTCAACATTTCTATCTCTTTATTTCGGACACAAAACTCTTATCGATCCAAAATGGAAGACTATAAGCGAAGGTTAGACTAGATATAAAGGGCATTTTTAAGTAAACGTTGATTATGCGTAGCCTTGAGAAAAAATTATTATATACATATAATATTATTGATTAAGCTTTGTTGCTATGTTACAATTTATAAAAACAAAATATCAAGGGGACGACATGGAGTTTAGAAAAGCGAACACAAACGATATAGCAAAAATAGTAGACCTTCGGTTAAAACTCCTTAAGGAAGAGGGCGCTTTTATCGAAACAAAAGCCGATGTTGAAAAGCTGCTTTTTGAATACTATGAAAAAGAGCTTAACAAGACGATAACCGTTAACGTTGCTGAACAAGAGGGCGAGATAGTTTCGATGAGTGGGTTAATTTTTCAGCAATACCCCCCATCTTTTAAAAACCCCACCGGTTTAAAAGCGCACATCTCGAGCGTCTACACCGTTCCGGCGTTCAGAAGAAAAGGGCTTGCAACAAAACTTTTAGATACTATTGTTGAACAGGTTAAACAAAATGGGGTGAAGGATATATGGCTTCTTGCAACGAAACAGGGAGTTCCGCTGTATGAGAAATATGGTTTTGAAAAAAACAGTCCTTCAAAGAACATGACATACACGATAGATTAGCGATTAATCGTTGTGGTTGAAAACGCTTCAAACGGATTATAAAAACCCAAGGCTTTGTCGAATTAACGGCAGAGCCTTTTGGTTTGTCTAAAAAACCTTGTTTGTTGATTGAAAATGGGAGAGAGCAAACCCTCCCTCTAAAAAAGAAAGTAGGGGGTGTATAATCGTTAATGAATATACATAAATATTCATTAAATTAATTAAAAATTACAAAATTATTGAATATTTATTCAAAAAGCGCTTGCTTTTTTCGAAAAAAAGGTTATAATATTAATAAACAAAAATAAAGATATTATAAAGGGGTTTAACATGAAAAAGACAAAAAAAGATATTAAGAAAATTGTTCTTGCATATTCCGGAGGGCTTGATACCTCTATTATCATCAGATGGCTAAAAGAAAACTATGAGGGTTGCGAAGTCATAGCGGTTTCGGGGGATGTTGGGCAAGGTTCCGAGCTTGAGGGGCTTGAACAAAAAGCGATTAACACGGGGGCATCAAAGCTTTATATCGAGGATTTAAAGGAAGAGTTTGTTCAAGATTTTATATATCCAACGATGAGAGCCGGCGCAGTTTATGAAAAAAACTATCTTTTGGGAACGTCGTTTGCTCGCCCGATTATCGCAAAAAGAATAGTCGAGATAGCTCTTGAAGAGGGGGCGGATGCCATCGCTCATGGTTGCACAGGAAAAGGCAACGACCAAGTTCGTTTTGAACTAACTATAAAAGCTTTTGCGCCCGATATGACGGTCATTGCGCCTTGGAGAGTTTGGGATATTAAAGGGCGTGACGAGGCGATTGACTATGCTGATAAACACAACATACCGCTTAAAATTAACCGTGAAACAAACTATTCTAAAGATAAAAATCTTTGGCATCTTTCGCATGAAGGTTTGGATCTTGAAGATCCGGCAAACGAACCAAACTATAGCAAAGACGGATTTTTGGAGATGGGAGTTTCCCCGGAAAACGCTCCGGATGAGGCAACCTATATAACGATTGGTTTTGAAAAAGGCAACCCGATTACCCTTAATGGTGAAAAACTTTCGGGGGTTGATATGATAGCAAAGCTTAATGAAGTTGGCGGAAAAAACGGCATAGGCCTCGCGGATATAGTTGAAAACCGCCTTGTCGGAATGAAAAGCCGTGGGATATACGAAACGCCGGGCGGAACGATTCTTTATCATGCCCATAACAAGCTAGAGGAACTTTGCCTAGATCGTGAAACGTTCCATTATAAAGAACAAATAGCGTTAAAATATGCCGATCTCGTTTATAACGGCCAATGGTTCACTCCGTTAAGAGAAGCGCTTCAAGCGTTTGTCGACAGCACACAACAGAATGTTTCGGGAGAAGTTAAGCTTAAACTTTATAAAGGAAACATCATAACCGCTTCAACCGTTTCGCCATATTCTTTATATGACGAAGAGATAGCGACGTTTAACGAAGACGAGGTATACGACCAAAACGACAGCGCAGGATTTATAAACCTGTTTGGTTTGCCGATACAAGTCGGTGCTAAAAAAAGACTTAAAAACAAACAATAGAAAAAGGTGATGTTTTGAAACTTTGGAAAGGGCGATTTTCAAAAGAGCTTGACCCCAAGACGAATGACTTTAATTCCTCTATCTCGATAGATAGCCGAATGTATAAACAGGATATCGAGGGAAGCATAGCTCATGCAACGATGCTTAAAGATTGCGGGATTATATCAAAAGAGGATGGCGAAAGCATAACGACCGAGCTTAAGAAGATATTAAACGATATCGAAAACGGACAACTTTTAATCGATCCGAATTCGGAAGATATCCATAGCTTTATCGAAACCGAGCTAACCGAACGAATTGGGGATGCCGGAAAAAGGCTGCACACAGCAAGAAGCCGAAACGACCAAGTGGCGGTCGACACTAAACTATATCTTAAGCAGGAATGCGATGAATTAATAGCGCTTTTAAAACAGCTTTGCGTTTGTTTAAACAACAAAGCTAAAGACAACACCAAAACGGTTATGCCGGGATATACCCATCTTCAAAGAGCGCAACCGATAAGTTTTGGTCACCATCTTTTGTGTTATTGCGAGATGATTTTGCGGGATATCGAAAGAATTCGAGATGCAAAAAAGCGCATGGATTTTTCCCCGCTCGGTTGCGGAGCGTTAGCCGGAACAACCTATCCCATAAATCGAGAGCAAACCGCAAAGCTTTTGGGATTTAGCGCCCCCAATCGAAACAGCCTAGACGGGGTTTCGGATAGGGATTTTTGCGCCGAGATAGCGTTTGCGATATCGCTTGCGTTTGTTCACCTTTCGAGATTTTCGGAAGAGGTTATCCTTTGGTGTTCCCATGAATTTAAGTTCATCGAGCTGGACGACGCATTTTCAACCGGTTCTAGCATCATGCCCCAAAAGAAAAACCCCGACATTGCGGAATTAATCAGGGGGAAATCGGGGCGAGTTTTTGGTGAACTCATGGCGCTTTTAACGATGATGAAAGGGTTGCCGCTAGCTTATAACAAGGATATGCAGGAGGATAAACAGGCGGTTTTTTCCGCAATTGACACCCTTAAACTTTGTTTAACTCCTTTAATCCCGATGATAGACACGCTCAAGGTAAACGCCCAAAGTATGCGAAATGCGGCGGCAAAAGGGTTTATCAACGCAACCGATTGCGCCGATTATCTCGTTTCGAAAAAGGGCGTAGCGTTTAGAGATGCTTATAAAATAACGGGGGAACTTGTGGCGCTTTGCATCGAAAAACAAACCGACCTTGAAAGCCTTGAACTTTTAGAATATCAAAAGGTCTGTTCGCTTTTTGAAAAGGATGTTTATCAAGCGATAAGCCTTGAAAAATGTTTGGGCGACAGAACTTCTTTCGGAGGTCCCTCGCCCCAAAACGTTCTAGCTCAAACAACCGAGATGGAACAACGAATAGAACAAGCTTAGATGTTTTGAAATGTTATTTTGCAATATTGTGTGCAAAGGTGAAAGGAATTTTTATATTATGATAAAAGTTGGGGTAATAGGCGCTACAGGATATGCCGGAGCGGAACTTTGTCGATTAATTTTTTCCCATCCATTGATTGAACTTTCGGCAATTAGTTCGCATAGCTTCGAGGGAAAGGCTTTGTCCGAAATATACCCGGCCTATCTTGGGCTTTGCGACAATATATGCGAAACGAGCGACGAGGTTGTTTTAAAATCCGACGTTGTTTTTGCGGCGCTCCCACACGGGCTTTCGGAAAAGATAGCCAAGAGTTGCCGGCAACAAGACAAGCTTTTTATCGACCTTGGCGCAGATTTTCGGCTTGAAGACGAGAAGGTTTTTAAGAATTGGTATGGAAACGATTTTTCTGAACCCGGGTTGCATAAAGATGCGATCTATGGTTTGCCGGAAATTTTCAGAGATAAAATAATAAGTTCAAAAGGAAAAAATATCATAGCAAATCCCGGTTGCTACACCACCGCCGTTCCTCTCGCCTTATACCCGGCGTTGAAAGAGGGGCTGATTAAACTTGATGGAATAATAGCCGACTGCAAATCGGGGGTCACGGGTGCCGGAAGGGCGCTTTCGCAAACAACCCATTTCCCCGATTTAAACGAGGGTTTTTCGGCTTATAAAGTTGCAAACCACCGCCACGCCCCCGAGATTGAACAAACGCTTCAAAAGATAACGGGGGAGAACCACGGAATAACGTTTGTTCCGCATCTTTTGCCGGTCAATCGAGGGATTTTAGCAACCTGTTATGCAAAGCTTAACGAGGGTGTGAGCGAACAGTTGATTTTTGACACATACCATAAATATTATGACGACGAATTTTTCATAAGGCTTTTGCCCAAAGGCAAGAGTGCAGATATACATAACATTAAGTATACAAATTTTTGCGATATCAGTTTGTTTTTAGATGCTAGGAATAGTGTGTTTATCGCTATATCCGCAATTGATAACATGGTTAAAGGCGCTGCAGGACAGGCTATTCAAAACATGAATTTGTGTTTGGGGTTTGATGAAAAAGAAGGGTTGGTTGCAGTTCCGCCCATCGTATAACGAAAATAAATTTTTGTATTGCTTTGTGCTTTGTTTTTTGATTTGTGTAAACGCCATGAATCTGTTGATGTCGGGGGGAGTGTGGGGGTTTTTCGACTAACCC
>CAYJKJ010000001.1:0-262920 GCA_964370715.1 uncultured Faecalibacterium sp. | reverse complement strand
GGCGACAGATTTATGACGATGGTAGACATCCAAGGCGTTGAAGATTTCTTTGGCGACATGGATTTCAAAGTTGGCGGAACAAACAAAGGTATCACAGCTATCCAAATGGATATAAAAACCGACGGTCTTTCATACGATGTTGTTAAAGAAGCTTTGGAAAAATGCCGTAAAGCTCGCCTTCATATCCTAGATGATGTTATGCTTAAAGAGATTAAAGAACCAAGATCCGAACTTTCGAAATACGCTCCAAAAATGATTTCAATCAAGATTGCTGTAGACAAAATCTCGGAGGTTATCGGAAAAGGCGGAAAGACGATTCAAAAAATCTGCGCTGAATGCAACGTTAAAGTTGATGTTCAAGAAGATGGAACGGTATTCGTTTCAAGTTCAGACATCGATGACGTAACAAGAGCGATAACTATTATCGAAACTATCGTTAAAGAACCCGAAATAGGCTCGATGTTCTACGGTAAAGTTACTAGAATTCTTCCTATCGGAGCGATGGTTGAGATAGCTCCCGGAAAAGAAGGGTTGGTTCATATAAGTAAACTCGACAACAAACGTGTTGAAAAAACCGAAGATATTGTAGCGATAGATGATATTATTCCGGTTAAGATTATCAAAATCGACGACAGAGGAAGGCTAGACCTTTCTCGCAAAGATGCAATAGCAGCGTTAAACGCTAAAACAGAATAGCTTAAATTCAACGCAAGACGAAATATGAAAGTTTTGTCGACAAACAAAAACAGTGGCGGACAGGCTTCATTGCCTGTCCGTTTTCTATTGTAATTAAAGGAGATGTGTATAATGTCTAAAAGAGTAGTTATTACGGGCGCTACCGATGGTATCGGAAAACAGCTGGCGATAATTCTTAACGAAAAAGGATATGAACTTTCGTTATGTGGACGAAGCGAACAAAAGATGCAGGATCTTTTGCAACAGTTAGACAATAAAAACGTCTATCAACAATGTTTTGACATGAAAGATGAAACAAGCTTAAAAAACTTTTGCCAAAATGTTTTGAAAAAAGGAAATGTTGATATACTCATAAACAACGCCGGATTCAACCCAAAAAAATCCTCCGTTTTAGACCTTGATATTTCGGATGTAAGGGATATGATGGAGGTAAACTTCATAAGCCATATCTTGATGATTCAACAATTTTTGCCGTCGATGTTACAACGCCGTGACGGACAGATTATAAATATTCTTTCAAGCTGTTGCCTTTTCAACAATCCGTCAGTTGCAGGGTACACCGCAAGCAAAAACGCCATGAAAAGCATAAACGATGTTTTGGCAAAGGAAGTTAAAGACAAGGGAGTTCGTGTTTTCGGGGTGTATCCTGGTGGAATCGACACAGCGTTTCGAGAGAACTCTCGACCGGATTATATGTCGGCAAAGACGGTAGCAAAAGCAATTGTAGCAACACTTGATATACCAAAAGATGCGTTTATTCAAGAGTTGGTATTGCGCCCACCCTGCGAAGATAACTATTAATTAAACAAAAGAGGAAATGAATTTGCTTATACTTGGAATTGAAAGCTCCTGCGACGAAACCGCTGCTGCGGTTGTTGAGGACGGAGTAAATATAAAATCAAACGTTATAGCCTCTCAGATCGAACGCCATAGAATTTTTGGCGGAGTCGTTCCGGAGGAAGCAAGCAGACTTCATATCGAAACTATATCTCAAGTTTGTGATGATGCGATAAAACAAGCGGGTGTTTCACTCGACGAGATAGGAGCGATAGCGGTTACCTATGCGCCGGGGCTTATCGGTGCGCTTTTAGCCGGGGTGAGCTTTGCAAAAGGATTGAGCTTTTCATCAAACAAACCGCTCGTTCCGGTTCACCATCTTAGGGGGCATATTGCGTCGCTTTATCTAACCGATAGCAGCCTTAAACCGCCGTTTGTTGCGATGGTAGCCTCGGGCGGGCATAGCCATCTTATCTTAGTAAAAGGTTACACCGAGTTTGAAATATTGGGAAAAGCTGTTGATGATGCGGCGGGGGAAGCGTTCGATAAGGTTGCTAGAACCCTTAATCTTCCGTATCCCGGAGGGGTCGAAATCGCAAAACTTGCAAAAACCGGAGATAAATTTAAATATAACCTGCCAACCCCAAAGGTTCAAAACAATCCTAACGACATTAGTTTTTCGGGGCTTAAAACTGCGGTTTTAAACATAGTTAATTCTGCAAAGATGAAGGATGAACCGCTCGACGTTAATTCGCTTGCGGCATCTTTTCAACACAGGGTTGTAACGATGTTGTCGGAACGGTTGGTTTTTGCCGCAAAATCAAAAGGAATACCGGCGGCTATCTGCGGAGGGGTTTCGATAAATGATGAGTTTCAAAATCTTGCAAAATCGATGTGTCTTAGTAGGGGTATACCGTTTTATATGCCCAAAAAAGAATTTTGCGGAGACAACGCCGCCATGATAGCGTCGCAAGGTTATTTTGAATATAAACAAGGAAACATAGCAAAATCAAACCAAAACGCATATGCAAGGCGAGATATAGATGCATAAGCCACTAACATTTTGGCTTTTTCTCGGTCTTATTGTAGAGCGGATATAACAAGACTTTTGCTTTACCATATTATGCAAATAATGCTTGATTCTAACTTGTTTCACGCTGTTTAAAGAGTTTTCAACAGGTTTTGAACAGATTTTTCAACAAAAAAATATAAATTTTCGAATTAATTATTGATTATTTTTTGAAAATTAGATATAATGTAAAATATATAAAAATGTATTAGTATATTTTGATGGATTATTGTGAACCGAAAACGGTTTAGTTTTGTATTAAAAGGAGTATAGAGAATGAAATCAAAGCTATTAAAAATTGGAGTTTTATTCTTAATTATGGTGGTTGCGATAACCGTTTATTCAGCAACGGTTTTTGCAAGTGTAATTAATGTTGAGAGTATTACAATTAATAAAACATATCCAACCTCAAATGATGTTATTCTAAACACTCATGAATCAGTTAATTTTGCCGCAACGGTTTCGCCGTCAACAGCTACTGATAAAGCGGTTCATTGGGTATCAACCAATGAAAGCGTGCTTAAACTAAAGACGGGAGCGGCAAATCCTTCTGCTTCTGTAGGGTTCGATGTAAAAGGTCCTGGAACGACAACGATTATAGCTACATCGAATGTTGGCACTCCTGCTATTGCTTACTACACCGTAAACGTTGTCGATAATTCAATAACGGACGGGAGATATGTTGCTAAAATAGAAGCATTTGAAACGTTAAACAGCAGCAATGCACTTGAAGGTCAGTTTTATCATGACGACACACTCGACGACTATTATAGAACGGGTATTGATGATGATAGCTTTTCTATCTACTTAAAAGCGAACTATTCAGGTACTACGGCTGAACAATTAACATACAATGAAATTCAACAATTATTTACATTCTATTCAGATAATTCAGCTAATATATATTTTGAAGGATTTGAACCTGTAACCGGAAAACCAAACGTAGCGAGAGCAATTTTCAGCGTTGAAAATGTTTCGGTGCAATCGGCAAAAGCAACCCTTCGAGCATATGTATACGATGGAGTCGCAAACACAGCGGAGTTTGAGTTTTCCAGAACCGTAGTTTCTCCGTTGTCATTAACCCAAAAAGCAACCGTCACGGCGGACGGGCTTTCGGCGAGCTATTATTTCACCCATGCACCTTCAATAGTTCAAACTACAAGTTCTCCATATACTTTTATCAGACAAGCTTCAGAGTTTTTGCCGGGTGATTTTGAAGTGCAATGGTCTTTAAATGGGTCTCCTTTTGTGTATGATACAAACAGAACAGTAACCGATGTTGATTGGAACTCTTCTTCAAAGACATTGACATTTAAAATTGACACTGATTTTTTGGGTCCAAACTATGATTTTAGAATTGTCCCAAAATGGAGCGGCAGCAATCCAAGACAATACGCTCATACAATAGATGGTTCATACGAGCTAATTAGCTACGACTCGACTAAAGACTGGCAACAATTCACCGGCCCCGGTTCGATTACGACGGGAGCGGTCACGATAACCCCCTCGACAACTTCGGCAAACTATTCAACCGATGGCGACAGAATAATGTTTGCAACGACAGGAAAAGCCGGGTCGTTTACCGTTAATGTTGGAGTGCCTAATGTTTCGGCTGCCCAATTTACAATAGAAAGCTTTGGAACGCTTCCGAGTGGAGTTACCTTTAAAAGCACAGGTGACGGAAAAACCGCCACGATTGCTGTGCCTTCAACTCTTGCTGCCGGAACATACTATATAGATGTCCGTGTACAAAGTATCGACGATGCAAGTGTAATGGAAGACAAGAGGTTAGAACTTCGTGTTGGAACGCTTGGAACATTTTCCGTTTCAAACGTAACCTTAACAAAAGCCAACAGTTCCGTTCCGGTTATCCAAACAAGTTCCCCCGTTAAAGCTGTTAACGGCGACACTTTGGCAGCTACGTATAAATATCCCGGAGCGACCAATGCCGGAAGAATTGAAAGAACAATTTTTAGCCTAGACGGAACTCAAACTATTGTTGATGAAACAATTACTTTGACCGATACAATCAGAAACCACCTAGCTTCTGCAACAGGTCATGTATTGTCATATGAAATAGGAGATACAAAAAAACTAGATCTTGGCACATACATTATGCGTGTCGAGTTGTTTGATATAGGTGGAGCTTCGCTTGGAATAACCGAGGTTAGGTTTGCTATCGAAAATTCGTTTGAGATGTATGATATAGCAACCAACGGCACTGGAAATGGCATAAAGTCAATGGCGCCAGATGGGACTGAACTGGGCACTTTTAAATATAACAAGTCTACAGGATTATATAAAACTGCAAGCTCGGGGAACGTTAACCGCCGAACAGCAAAAGATTATCAAGACACGATAACAACAGCTACCGGTGATACCTTACAATTTTTAGTTGCTGTTGAGGGTTACAATGTAGGCGACAGAATTAAATTTATTATCGACGACTTTGTTTTCGGAGCAAACAAAGGCGGTGGTATTACTTCGCAGATTGTTACTGTTGAAGCAGTTGGAGGTTACCACATTGTTAGAATTCCTTTCAACGTAAGTGAAACTACCTATCTTGGAACCCATGTTGTTCAAATCAAGATGGCGAAATCCCTTGATAGCACAGAGACCTTTGACCATACATTAAATGTTAAATATATACTCGAAAGCGATTACCGCTCGGGAGAAGTTGAAGTTTATGACGAACTGACAGACCCGGCGGGAGAAAGAATAGTCAGAGTTAATGGGGATCTAAACGTTTCCAGAACATTGTTTGTTCCGGAAGATAAGATTTTAATTATCGAATGTGGAAACCAACTTTTAATCGACAGCCTTAAACACGTAACGGTTTATGGCGAGATTCGAATGAATGAAAAAGCGCTAGCAGCAGACGGAAACTTGGTTGTAACCGGAAAAGTTGCGCTATGTAGTGAACCAAATGATGAGACCCACCCAACAGACCACAGCTACTACTACTATGCCTCTACCGACAAGACGGACAACCCGCATCTTCTTATAACCGAAGGGTCAAACATAACGATGAATGGTTCGGAAGTAGACGGTTATGTTAATATGTTGACCGGTAGTGCGGTTATGGAAACGGTTATTCCATATCAAACGACTGGCGGATCTGCAACGAATAAATTCCTTAGAACGCTCGCTTCGGGCGACAGCTTTGTCGTTGGACAGGATGGCTCGCAAGTAACCCTTGCAGCTGGCGAAACATTAACGCTTGACCCCGGCGCAAAACTAACGGTTGGAAAAGATAGCCGTTTTATAAACGAAGGAAGCCTTTCTGCTAATAGAGCAGATCTAACAAGCCCGGGAGATTTGATAACCAGAAGAACGGCAACTGGAGTATCAGAAATCATATTTACCGATGTTGGGACAACACCATTTATTTCGAGCAGTGTTGCTACAGGACAATTTTTCCTTGGCGGCAGTGCTTTAGAAAAAGATTCTGCAGGATCGACTGGAAGAAATTGGCCGTTCGATCTCGATGCAGGAGCAGTTGCAATAACCGGAATGGACTACACAACATTTGATTACAAGATATTTGGGAACGTTGAAACCAATCAAGACCTTGTAATCAGGGCAAGTCAACAGGTTGATATAGAACAAGATTCATTGCTTTGGATTAAGGGAGATGGCTCATCTCCGGTTACTGGACACACGCTAACCCTAGATGGCGAACTACACAACAAGGGCGCTTTGTGGATTGATGGTAGAGCTTTGGGCGATGGAAAGTATATCGAATATGTGGATAGCGTTTTGGATGGCGACGGATATATTGAACTAAATGGAGCGCAGAACGTTCTTGGAGCGATAACCGGTGATGTGAAGTTGCAGAAAAAAGGTGATGGATATATAATCACTATACCGGAAGGCGGAAGCGCTAACGTTGTTGCAAACTTCAAGATGTCGTCGAACGACGAACTTATTGTTGAATCGGGTGCAACGCTAACTGTTAACAGCGGTGTTGTATTCGAGGTGGACGGAAAGGTTGCTATCGAATCGTCGAAGTCATCCAGCGGAATAAGCTTGGATGAAGGAAAGTTCATAAATAGCGGAACAACGACGTTTGGATTTGAAAATACAGATGTCGGCCAACCTTTACCATATTTTTCAAATCTTGGAACAATGACCGGAACGTTTGGGGTAAAAACTTCAACAGCGTTAAATGCTTTAGTTATACAAGATCCAGTTACTGCTAGCTGGCATACTGACAACGTAGGCAATAACGGAATTTCACCCAATTGCGGAATACAACTTGTCGGGGTTAATGCAGATTTCTCGACCCCCGGTAACTGGGATTTGTCCTATCGTGTTTCGAGCAATGTCTATAATAGCAAAAATATCACTTTCACAGGCGGTGGAATTGATAATACAACAATAATGTTAACAAATACAGATGCATTTATAGACACAACTCTTCCGGCAACTCCAACTGATGCTGATATTAGCAAACATAATGCTATGATTTCGGATCTTACTTTTACTGGAATTAATCTAAGTGCAGGTGCAGGTGTTGTTTCAAATGCATTCTTTGTTGATGATAAAGTTTCTTCTGATGAGTTAACTTTTGAAAATTGCGAATTTACTAATTTTACGGGGGCAGCATTTAGTTTTAACAAAACAACTTCAGGGACTGATAATGTTAGCAACCTAGAAATAACAAACTGTGTATTTGATGGGCCGGGAATATGGGCAAATAAACTTACTAATTCATCGATTTCTGATAGTACATTTAACTATATTGATACATCAGAACACGGAATAAGACTTGACTACCAAGGCCTCAAAAACTCAAGTGGTTCGGATCTCTACAACTCTGGCGTAGAGATAGAAAACTGCAAATTTACTTCGACTAATACCGATGAAGGCACTGGTGTTTACATCGGCGGAGCCGAAGGTGCATACATAGGCGAAACCACAATTTCCGGTAGCACCTTCACGGGTCTTGAATTTGGCGTTAATGTCGTCACCCCAATCGTTTCTACTTCTAAATCGAACGATCAAATTACCTTGAAAGATCTTTTAATAACTTCAAGTACATTTGATAGTTGTCAAACGGCGATTAACGCTAAAAATGATGATGCAAAACATAACGGAACATCACCATACGCATTAACGTTAAATAATCTACTAGGAACCATTACATATTCAAGGTGCGACAATAAACTTGTCGATCCGGATAATGTATTTACTTTCCTTGTAACAAACGAATCGACACTAAATACAGCGCTTTCGATGTCGATGACAAACATAACGATGGCTAATAGCTTCTCGATCTCGAGTTCCGTTAACCTAAACGGAAAGCATTTGATTATACCAAAAGGCATGACGCTAACGGTTAATTCGACCGCAACGCTTAGAACTTCAAATAATGGTAGCGTAGACGTTCAAGGAACTTTGGATAACAAAGGTATATTGAACATTGCTGATACATCAGCACCAAGCTCTTCAATTACCGGAACAGGTAGGGTCAACACCCTTGTCAACGGCAAGGTGGATGGATCGGGTTCAATCACGATGTTGACTGAAACGGTCGACGGTTCGTTGGTTAAAGGCAACGTCGATGGCGTGTTCTTTGGCGATGTAACGGTAAACAAAAACAGCTCAGCCGGAACATATATTATTGGAGTAACGTCAGATGGATATGTAACGCAAAACGCTAATTTTACCTTGAAAACCGGAAACAAGATAATAGGCGGAGATGGAACAAGTCAAATAGAGGTTCTCTCAAACGTAACTTTGACAGTTGCGGGAGAGGTTGAAGAAACCTATAACCAAAACTCGCTTATTGGAGCAGGAACAATCTCATTTACTACGGGTTCGAAGTTGTTTAGACTTCCGGATCCTACCGGTGGCACTGCAAGAAAAGCAGTTTCACAAGTGTTAGGCGAAGGCGGATATTTAACGTTTGACAAAAATGTTACAAACACAAAACTCAACAGAACAGGGGATGCAAGTTCCGGATTTATCTATAAACTGGTTTCCGGAAAGATGACGATAGATGCGGAAGCACCAACAACACCAGTACCCTTCCTTGTTGATGGGAAAAACACCTTAGAGGTTTCTTCGGGAGCAAACATAACCGTTCCAAGTGGACATAAATTTATCGTCTACGGGGATGTATCAGGCGATGGATTGGTTTTAGCGAACCAATCAAACTATGGAACGATCATAGGTGTAGATAGTAGCTCGCTAGCGGAAGTTACCGGAAACTCTAGCTTCGGCTCATTAGGAAGCGGAAACTACCTATGGGCGGTAGATAAATGGGCATCAGCAGAGAGCGAAGCCGGTCAAGATAATCCGGCAAGGGGTATAGGCTTGTCGTTCCAAAACGGAGCGGAAACGGTCTACTTTGACCCTGTTATACCTGACCCTGATGACCCAACGAATAGAACAACCACCGGAAATCTAACAGTTCCGGCAGGCAGAAGCCTTGTTATAGCGGCGAACAAACAGCTTATAATTTTAGGCGGAACAACATTCTATGTCAACGGCGACCTAAAGCTTGAAACAGGGGCAACGCTTGTTGGTTCAGCAAATACCGCAAGAATGGTTATTGCAACAGGCAAAACGGTTTCGCTCGGTGGCGTAAACTACACAGCCGGCGAATATATTTGGGATGGCGCTAAATGGGTGCTAAATGTCTATGACCAAGCTTCTTTGACGGCGGCTCTCGCAAACGCAACGGTTAAATCTTCGAGAGCAACGAAAAGCTTTAACATAACCTCGTCGGTAACGGTTAGAGCCGGATACGGGATAAATGTTGATCCTAGCATAACGCTAACGGTTAACGAAGGTGTGACGGTAACCGTCGCAACCAACGGCGCAATAACGGGGCTTGGAGCAGCAGGACACAACGCCCTAGAAGGCGTGTCGCACAACTCGAAGCTTGTGGTGCAAGCAAACGCAGCGGTTAAGTTGAATACCGATGCTGATAGCCTGTTAGCGCATGGCATAAACTATGCTTGGAATGTTATACCTGCTACGAAAACATGGACAGCATACGCAGGCACAGCGGCAGAGTTGATAAAACTCCAAAATGCCGGAAACGATACGATAGTAACAGCAAGTTTCTCGGTTTCAAACGGAACGACTATCATCAGCAACCTATATATACCGGACGGCATAACGCTGACAGTTCCAAGCGGGTATACGTTGAATATTAATGAAAATAATCCGGATTTAGTTAACCTTTCAGGAAGTTCAACGCAAGGAAGAATTATAGGCGCCAGCACCACCTCGAAACTAGTTGTTTTAGAGAAGACTGCTGATACTGATTATGGCTACGGCGAACCGGTTGGCTCATATTCATGGGTTAACTCAGATTGGATGAAGGTTATAACGTCTTGGAACGACCTTACAGGAGCAACAGGATCAGTCTACTTTAGCCCGACAGATGCTACAACAAGGGTTACAGTTGATACGCCCATCTCTGCAGATGTCACGATAGCAAACAGCAAAACAATTTTAATCAATCCGGGAATAAGGCTGACGGTTAATGGAAATATAACCCTAGGAACAAGCGCTTCAATAAAAGGTTCCGATTCGAGTTCTGAGTTGTACATTAAAGATGGAACATATCCGGGACTTGCAAAGGGCGAAGATTATGCTTGGTATTCAAGCGCATGGCGCAAGCTAGTTGAAGTTACGGAGCTTGGAACAACTGTTCCGACAGGTCAGGTGATTGTGCTTGGTAGAACTGCTCCGGATACAGCGCCGGTTTATGCGATTTCATTAGCAAACAACGTTTTGGTTGACGGAACGCTTGTTATCCAAAAAAATGTAACGCTAACGATAGATGATGGCGTGACACTTCAAGTTACCGGAACGCTCGCAGACGGCTTGATTTTGGGAACAGATCCATCCTCAAGGTTGCGGATTTCGAAAGAATATGTAGACCAAACCGGAACGGAGAGGGCGGCTGGATGGTATATTTGGAGCGGAGCGTATGACTCGTCAGGTAATCCTATTAGTGTTACATGGAGAAAAACGTCATCTTCGATACCGACCTATAGAAATGATTCAGATGGAGCAGCTATTTATGAAATTGGCGGCAGTTTGTTCTTTGAGAGATCGTCAACAGCAACACTCAGTTCGTTCTATATTGGCAGAGATATATATAATGCCGACGGAACGATAACAGATCGCACAGGATATTTCCACATTAATCCAAGCGCCGGAACGGAGATTATTATTAGCGGAACGCTTAGGTTCCTTAATGGTAGTGATTTAGGGAATATTTTGGTATACGATGGTACCGCTGCTGCTACCAATTATTGGAAGTCGTTGGTGTCGACAGATTTAACAGATCCTGATCCAATAATTAAGGGATTAAACACAAGTTCTAAAATTATTGTTGGCTCAACCACCTACACATGGGATCCAACAACGCAAAGATGGGGATAATACAACTCTATAACAGAGGTTAACCCAAACATCTAAACTCAGCAACCCTCATATCTTAATCGATATGGGGGTTGCTTTTGGGCTGTTAGATAGGTTTGATGAGGTTGCGGTTTTGTTTTTACGGACAGCCGCCCTCGCAAGCAACTTGAGTTAATCAAGTTTGGCGTGCGTGAACTACCTTCGTCAAAATCAAAGATTTTGCCACCTCCCTCTAGGAGGGAGGCTTTTTGCCCTCATCATTGAGGATGAGTTGGTCTGATGGGAACTCTACGAAACACGGCTGATTTTTAGAACAGAGTAGAAGAACAACTCCATAACAGCTTGATTTTTAAATTTTTGAAAATTCAGCAATAATTAATTGAATTTTTGTTAAAAAACGAGTATAATATTCAAGAGAAATATTTAACATTAAGGAGTAGTTTTCAAATGACAGTAACAAAACAAACTATTATAGGGGATATCCTCGACCACGACACCACCACAGCACAATATTTTATGGAAATCGGTATGCATTGCCTTGGTTGCCCCGCTTCAAGAGGGGAAACGATTGAGCAAGCTTGCGCTGTTCACGGAACCGATGCAGACGGTTTGATCGAAAAGATTAACAATCATCTTAAAGCATAATTTTTTTCGATAAAAATTTCGCATAAAAATAAAACCTACGCCGTTTTATGAAGCGTAGGTTTATTTTTAAATCTTTTTAATGAAAAACATATAAATATGAATGATATAAACCTTTCTAAAAGACTAAATGAAGCATTTTTAGCGGTTCGAGAGGGCTCTGTTTGCGCCGATGTTGGTTGCGACCATGGAAAACTCTCGGCAAAACTTGTGTTGTCCGGCAAAGCTTCGTTTGTCTATGCTGTTGACATAAACGAAAAACCGTTGTCGGTTGCTAGAGCCCTTTTCGATAATTTGAAGATACAAAACAAAACAAAGCCTGTTTTAGCAAACGGAGTGGCTTCGCTAGAAGACTGCGACATCGACGACGTGATAATTGCGGGCATAGGCTCGGATATAACAATCGGGATTATTGATAGCGCTAGTTGGCTAAAAAATCCGCAGATACAGCTTGTGTTGGTTCCGTCTTCTCGACATAGTTCGCTCAGAACATATCTTTTTGAAAATGGGTTTGAACTTATAAAGGAAAAACCGGTTTTTGAAGATGGGCATTGCTACACCGTTATCACAACAAGGTACACGGGCGCTAAAACAAGCGCAACCCATATAGACAGACAACTGGGATTGATATTAAACGACAATACAACGGATGGTATTAAATATAAACAACACGTTTTAAAAAAGGCTGAAATTATGCTTGAAAATATCAAGCTTGCGAAAACGGAAGTTTCAACCGAAAAACAGCAACAAGCACAACAACTATACAATTATCTATCAAACGCATTAAAGGAGTAGAACATCATGTCGCAAGATGCCGCGCTTATAAAAGCGACTGCAGCGCAACTTAAAAGCCAACTTGTTGGTGCTAGGGTCGACAAACTATATAGCCCAACAAGAGATGAAATAGTTATAAATCTAAGAACAGAGCAAAGAAAAACCAAAAGCCTTTTTATATCGGCAAGAAGCGGAAGTGCAAGGATTCATCTAACGGGTGAGACATTTGAAAATCCCTTGGTTCCGCCGGCGTTTTGTATGCTTTTAAGAAAACATCTTTCGACCGGAAGAATAACCGATATATTTGCAAAAGACGGCGAAAGGGTTTGCTTTATTGTGTTTGAAGCAATAAACGAAATGGGAGACAGAACAACCATAACGCTATCGGTTGAGCTTATGGGAAGGTATTCCAACCTTGTTATAATCGATAAAAACAACAAGATTATCGATGCTCTCAAACGAGTTGATATAGATCAATCCGAGAAACGCCAACTTTTGCCGGGGCTGTTGTTCACGATGCCCCCAAAACAACAAAAACTATTGTTTCTTGAAGATGAAACAAAAAAAATAATAGATCTAATCATCACAAAACAAAAACCGTTGGCACAAGCTATTATGGAAGTTTCGTCCGGAATAGGTCCGCTTGTTGCTCGAGAGATCTCCTACATAGTGTCGAAGCAAGAACAGGATGCAGACCGTTTGAGCGAACAGCAGATCGGTCTACTCTATACCGCAATACAAAACGTTAAGCAAGCTGCAAACGGAGAAGGCGCAAAATTTTGTATTTTATACGACAAAGAACGTCCGTTTGAATTCTCGTTTATCGACATTAACCAATATGAAGAGACCTGCACAAAACAATTTTTTGAAACAGCCTCCGAAATGTTTGATAGATACTTTTCGGAAAAAGACCGAATTGAACGGTCGAAAAATAAATCACACGATCTTAAAAAACAAGTTTCAACGATATTGGATAGAACCTGTCGCCGACAAACCGCAAGACAAGAAGAATTTCTTTTAGCCGACAAAGCCGAAACAAAAAAGCTGTATGGTGAACTTTTGACCGCTAATATTAGCAACATTAACCCTAGGGACAAAAGCGCAAATGTGTTAAACTATTACACTAACCAAAACATAACGATACCGCTTGACCCGATGCTTTCGGCAAACGCTAACGCCCAAAAATACTATAAAGACTATCGAAAGCTTGTGACAGCAAAAAAAGTTCTCGCCGACCTTATAAAAACAGGTGAACAAGAAATCGAGTATCTTAAATCGGTTTTGTATGAAATCGATGGGGCGAAAACCGAACAGGAATATCTTAATATTCGCCGCGAACTAAAAGAAGCGGGATTTTTAAAATCCTTTAAAATGCCCAACAAAAAGCAGATGAAAACGGTTGATTATGTTGAATTTGAAACGAGCGGTGGTTATAAAGTTTTGGTTGGAAAAAACAACCTTGCTAACGAAAAGCTAACGTTTAAAACAGCCGCTAAACACGATGTTTGGTTTCATGTTAAAAACGCCCCCGGAAGCCATGTGGTGCTTTTCACCGAAAACACCGAACCTAGCGAAAAAGACTATACCGAAGCCGCAATGATAGCGGCGTTTTATAGCAGCGAAAAGGGCGGCGAAGGAGTGGCGGTCGATTACACTATAGTTAAAAACATCAAGAAACCGCCCGGAGCAAAGCTTGGAATGGTTATATATAACACTAATTATTCGGCTTTTGTAACGGTGGATGAACAATTGATAAACTCGCTTCGTAAACAATAATTGACCTAGCGACATAAAATGCAAAAAACTTAAAAAATCGAAAATAAATACAAAAAACCCTTGAAATATACATATTTATTTGATATAATAATTTGTGCTTGCATAAATCCTCTGGAAAGCCAGCGGGGTTAATGTTTAAACATTAAGCAGACAGTCCTCTGCCAATATGGCACGAATGTCGGAACAATAAAAAAATTATGGAGGATACAAAAGATGGATGCATTAAGACTAATGACAAAAGAAATGCTAAGAGCTGAGCCTCATTCAGTCAATGTTGGAGACACAGTTAAAGTTCATGTTCGAATTAAAGAGGGTGAACGTCAAAGAATTCAGATCTTTGAAGGAACTGTTATCGCTAAAAAACATGGCGGAATCGAAGAAACATTCACAGTTAGACGTACATCATATGGTGTTGGCGTTGAAAGGGTTTTCCCGATTAACTCGCCAAACGTTGACAGAGTTGAACTTGTTCGTATGGGTAAAGTTAGAAGAGCAAAACTTTATTATCTTAGAGACCGTGTTGGTAAATCTGCTAAGGTTAAAGAAAAAATTACAAGATAGTTTTTTTAAACGCTTAATTTTCAGTTTTGGAAATTAAGCGTTTTGACTTTATGATGAAAGGGCTTCGACAAAATCATTGTCGAAGCCCTTTTGCTACCGCTAGGCGCTCTTATACTAAGTGTTGGAGTAAACAAAACAGAGCCTAGTTGTTTATTCAGAAATTTTTAGCCAATCTACACGTTGGTGACACATTCTTTGAACTTTTTCAAAAAACTTTGCAACGTGGTATCCGTCGCAAACAGCGTGGTGAACGGTAACCGATATTGGAATATAGGTGGTGTTGTCTTGCAAAAAGAATTTGCCAAGCGTGATGGTTGGTTTAAGGTCTAAACCATCGTTATAGAAATTTAAGTTTAAGGATGAAAACGTTATCCAAGGGGTTATATAGACGTCAAACGTGTTTTCCGGCATAGATTCAATCGGAAACAAAACGGTTGAATCGGCGTATTTTTCGGTAGTTTTAAGATAGCTGTTGTTAAAGCTGTTGAAATCTTTATCATACTTTGAATGTATAGCGGAAAACGTTTTTGTTTTTTCGTTAAAAACGGTGTAGCTAGGGTCTAACGTATCATAGATGCCAAGAACGCCATCTTTGTTTATTCTTGTTTTAAACTCATCATATTTATTAGCGGCAGTTGTTACAATATACATCATTGCAGGGTATAGCTTAACATTTTTCTTTTTTATCTCTGCTAGCAGCTCGGTTATTTCGATGTTACAGGTTATGCTGTAGGTACAACGATTTTCTTTGATGAAATGATCGTAATACGAGGTCCTTGCCCAAGTTTCTTTGTCGATAGGGTTAAACATTGTTTTATTCCTCTTTTCATTATATTTTTAATCTGTCGATCTACTAAACATTTTTTTAAATCTATTTTTATATTTCACCGCATCTGCGAAAAATATCATGCTGTTTTTTGCTCCAACAACTTTGGCAAAACCATTAATAAGGGGTTGTGCCGTCGAAACTTCTTTCAAAAGATCATTGTTTTGATTAAACCAGTTGTTAATTGATGCTTTTTGATCATCTAGAAAATATACTCGTTGTTGCAAAAGATCGTTTAAGAGAATACATATTAGATTATAGATATATAGTTTTTTGGGCATTGATTTATCAATCGAAAGTTCAAAAAGTTTTTCGCATATAGTTAAAAGATCGTAATATCGTTTGTAGTTTTTCGGGTCTGTCATTATCGAAAGCGACCTTAGATTATAGACATAGTAATCTTTTTCGTTGAGATAAAAACTGTTAGCGCAACATAGCATGGTGGGGGTCCATAACGCATCTTCATTCAGATGCCCCGGTATAAAAAATAAATCGTTATCTATTATTAGTTGCCGCCTGACAACATATCGATATACGCAAGGGGAGGCGTTGTTCCTTTTAAGCTCTGCGACAACGCTGTCGCTGTCTTTGCCGTTTATTTTAGTTTTGTCGAAGTTTGAATCTCTATGGTAGAACACCTTTCCCGTGTCATAGAAAACAGCTTTAACATAGTTTACCACAACATCAACGGGGTTTTCAATCAATATTTTGGCGATATCCTTTAAACAATCGTCGGCAAAGCTATCGTCGCTATCGAAAAAAACAATATAGTCGCCCGTTGCGTTTAACAATCCGGTGTTGCGAGCGCCGGAAGGACCTTGATTTTGTTGATGAAAAACCTTAATTCTCGAGTCTTTTAAAGCGAATTCATCGCATATTTTGCCCGAATTATCCAAGCTTCCATCGTTGACTAAAAGTATCTCAAGGTTTTTATAACTTCCCGACAAAAGACAGTTGATAGAATTTGAAAGATATTTTTCAACGTTATAAACCGGAACAACTACGCTGAATTTAAGGTTTTCTGTTTTAGACATCAAAGCTTCTCCTTAGATAATAATCGGTCAAAAACTCCGCTGTTTTATTTATGTCATAACCGGCGTCAACTATATTTTGTCGGCATTGCTCGGCGGGTTGTTGCGTTATATTAACCGTTGTTTCGACCCAATTTGATAAAGGCTCTTCAAGCGAGAGATGCAAAACACCGCTCGTTAAATCGCTGTCGCAAGAAACTCTGTCGGATAGAACAAGGGGGATTCCAAGCGATTGCGCTTCGATAACCGAAAGCGGAACACCTTCATAAAGCGACGGCATCAAAAAGACATCAAAGCATTGCATAACCTTTTCAACGTCTTTTCTAGCGCCCAAAAACAACACGTTGTCCTTGATGTTTTTTTGTTGGCAAATAGCTTCGATTGCCGCTTTTTTATGACCGTCTCCAACCAAAACCAGCTTTGAATTGGGGCGGCTTTTTAATAGTTCGGCGAAAACCGAAATTATAAATTCATGGTTTTTGGGCTCGTTAAATCTTCCAACATGACCGACAACAAAACCTTCACCAATGTCTAACTCTTGCCTTATCTCTTTTTTTGTATTGTCGCTAACTTTAAAACGATTAAGGTCGATGCCGTTGTTTATTATCATAGCAAGTTTCGCTTTATCTTTAAATAGCCATCTTGCAGCCGGCGAGGAACAAGCAAAGAAATCCGTTGCGTTAGCGTTGATATATAGCCCGTAGTAGTTCTTAACCGCATGAAACAAGGCAGAGCCTTCGTTTTTAATGCTGTGGCTGTGGGCTATTCTAACGGGGACTCCGAGAACGTTGGCTTGTTTTAAAACCATGCCGCTAAACTTATCCATATGAGAATGTATAATCTTTATCTCTTTGTTTTGGGATAAAACTTTTTTTAGATTGGAACAATAAGCGAAAGGCCCTTTTTCGGTGATAAACGGAATTTTAAAAATTCGACCTCCAAGAGAGGCTATCTCGTCGTCATACACTCCGTCGAAAGAGGAGATGAAATCAAACTGTATTTTGTCTCGGTCTATCGAGCGATACAGGTTCATTATAAGAGTTTCATAGCCCCCATAGTTCATGCCGGCTACAGCGTGAAATATTCTTTTAACCGCCATACATTTTTCCTTTTGTTTTTAATTGTATTATAACAAATAAATAAAAAATTAGCAAAAAACAGCTTTTGAATTAACAGCTTGATGATTGAGCTTTAAAATAAACGGAATATAACTATGTTATATTGCTAACTTGAATTTGTTGGGGTTGTATAAAAAAAGCCGTAAAAGTCAAAACAACCGCTTAAAAGCGGTTGTTTTGTAACTAATAAAAAGGAGGAAAAAGATAGTAAAAAAATTAGCTTGTTCTTGTAACCATATTGTAACCTTTCTGTAACGGTTTGTAAAGACTTTTATCGAAAAAAAACCTATTTTTTTAAAAATATGGATATATGCACAAAATATATCGTGATTATCACAAATAAATGTTGAATAATATTGATTGATTTTAATAATTTTGTAATAATTTAATGACGAGAAAATAAAATCGGAGGATATTATAAAGTTTTTACTTATTTTTTTGAATTTTTTTTCGATTGCTCTTTCATTACTTTTGTTTTTATATTATAATATATTAGTTAAAAAAGATTTTGGAGAATGATGAAAATGAGTTGTAATGTTGAAAACAAAGTAGCGATTATTGGTTTTGGAAATATCGGTTCAGGGGTTGCCGATATAATTCTTGATTTTGAGAAAAAGGGAAAAACTTTTTTCGGACAAACCTTTAAGTTGAAATATATTCTTGATATAAGAGATTTTGAGGGACACACACTTCAAGAATATTTTATTAAAGACTTTGAAACTATTGTTAACGACAAAGAGATTTCGGTTGTTGTTGAAACTATCGGAGGAACAGAACCGGCTTATAGATTTGTTAAACAAAGTTTGCTAGCTTCTAAAAATGTTGTTACCTCAAACAAAGAACTAGTAGCAACCCACGGAACAGAGCTCCTACAGCTAGCTAGCGAAAACAATGTTTCGTTTAGGTTTGAAGCAAGCGTTGGCGGAGCTATGCCGACGATGGCGCTGTTGATGGACACATATTCTATTGGCGACACAAACAGTGTCTATGGAATAATAAACGGAACGACAAACTTTATGCTAACTCGAATGGAGAAGCAAAAGATAAGTTTTGATGAAGCTTTAAAGGTTGCTCAAGATTTGGGATATGCCGAAACGAAAGATCCTTCAGATGATATAGACGGAATAGATGCAAAGCGAAAAATATCAATTATCTCGTCGATAGTTAGCGGATATTATATTGATCCGAATCTTGTGCCTAATGTTGGTATTAGAGATGTTTCGCTAGCCGATCTTAAAAAAGCTGCGGAATGTAATGGCACAATTAAATTGATTGCATATTATAAAAAACAAGGGGATAACGCTATAAGTGTTGGGGTTGAACCAATGTTTATAAAAGACAAAAACCCTCTTAAACAGGTTAAGGATGTTTTTAACGGAATGTCGGTCGAACATGAATTTGCAGGCAGGATTTTTGTAGGCGGAAGAGGAGCCGGAAAATATCCAACAGCTAGCGTTGTAGCCTCGGATGTTGCAAGAACAATTTGCGATAAATCAAGACTACCGGCATGGAAAAAAGCAGAACACGACATCGAGATTAAAGAATTTAGCCCCGAACAATATTTTGTAATTGAGCAAAAGGGCGATTATGAAAAAGGGCAAATTGTGGATAAAAAAGATTTTGATAAAACAAAGGATTATAAAAAAGTCTATAAAGTTTTGGCATAGCAAAATAAATGTTAAGCTGGTAGCTTTTAAGAAAGGAAGATACAAGAAAGCATGATAAAAATATCCGTTCCGGCAACATCAGCAAATCTCGGTTCGGGGTTTGATTGCGCCGGTATAGCGCTTAATCTTTATAACGAGGTTTATATTGAGCAAGATCAACCGTTTTCGGTAACGTCGCTCGACAACACCGAAGTTCCAAAAGGCAAGGATAACTTGATTTATCAATCGGCAAAGATGCTTTATGATAAATTCGACAAACCGGTACCGGATTTTTCGATTAAACAAACAAACAATATACCGATGGAGCGAGGCCTTGGAAGCAGTGCGGCTTGTATCGTGGCAGGGCTTATCGGTGCTAACGAAATGATGGGAAAACCTTGCGACACAAACGAGCTTTTAAATATAGCCGCAAGGATAGAAGGACACCCAGACAACGTTGCTCCGGCATTTCTAGGAGGAATGGCGGCGGCGGCAATTGGGGAACAAAACCTTTATTCAGCAAGGTTTGACATAAGAGAGGATATCTCGTTTGTTGCGTTTATTCCTCCGTTTCCCCTTAAAACATCGCTTGCAAGAAGCGTTATGCCCGAAACGATACCGATGAAAGATGCGCTTTTTAACATCTCGAGATGTTCGCTTCTTTGTTCTGCGTTTGCTCTTGGCAAATATGATCTTTTAACCGAAGCGACAAAAGATGCTGTTCATCAACCGTATAGGCTTGACCTTATTCCGGGAGCAAGACAGTTGTTCGAAATTTCGAACAATCTTGGAGCGTATGCAACGTTTATAAGCGGTGCGGGTTCTACGATACTTTCGATTATAAAAACAAACGACAGAAACTATAAAGCAAAAATCGAGCAAGCAATAAATCAAAATGAACAAACAAAAGTCTTTAAAGTTGTTCCGCTTTTGTCGGATAACGTTGGAGCAACGGTTGAAAGAATAGACAAAATACAGTAATAGCGAAAGCGAGTTGAAAAATATGGCATTAGTAGTAATGAAATTTGGTGGAAGTTCGGTTGCAAACACCGAAAAGATTATGCGAGCAGCCGGAATTATAGCGGAAAGCTATAAAGCAGGAAACTCTGTTGCGGTGGTAGTTTCAGCACAGGGCGACACGACAGATGACCTTATCGACAAAGCAGGACAGATAGACTCTCGCCCCTCGGCAAGAGAGATGGATATGCTCCTTGCAACGGGGGAACAAGCCTCGGCGGCGCTTATGGCTATGGCGCTAAACAAACTTGGGGTGTCTGCGATTTCGTTGACGGGCTGGCAATCGGGAATGTTGACCGACAGCAACCACGCTATGGCAAGATTAAGACGAGTTGATGGCGACAGATTGTTGCAAGAGATTGCGAACAAAAAGATTCCCATCGTGACGGGATTCCAAGGTTTTAGCCGAAATGACGATATAACGACGCTCGGCAGAGGAGGTTCCGACACAAGCGCAGTAGCGCTAGCGGTTGCTTTGAGAGCGGATATTTGCAAGATCTACACCGACGTAGATGGCGTATACACAGCGGATCCTCGAAAGATTAAAACAGCAGTTAAACTTAAAGAGATAACATATGATGAGATGCTAGAACTTGCGACACAGGGCGCACAGGTTCTCCACAATCGTTCGGTTGAACTTGCGAAAAAATATCAAGTTAACCTAGAGGTCTTATCAAGTAAAACAAATAAACCGGGAACAATAGTAAAGGAGAGGACAGATATGGAAGGATTGTTAGTTAAAGGGGTAGCTCAAGACACAAATATTGCGGCGATTTCGGTTATAGGAGTTCCGGATCAACCGGGCGTTGCGTTTAAATTTATTTCGCTTCTAGCGAAAAAGAATATCCATGTTGATATTATTCTTCAATCGGAAGGAAGAGACGGAAGACAGGATATAACCGCAACCGTCCCTCTTAATATGCTTGAAGAAGCTCTTGAGATACTAAACGAAAATCTCGAAGGCATCGGTGCGGCTAAAATTAAAGCGATTAAAGATGTTGCTAAAGTTTCGATAGTCGGCTCAGGAATTCAAACAAACGTTGGCGTTGCCGCTAGAATGTTTGGCGCTTTATATGAAGCCAAAATCAACATCATGATGATTTCGACAAGCGAGATTAAAATTTCAATTCTAATCGACAGAAAAGATGTTGAAAGAGCTGTTGCGGTTATCCACGACGAATTCATACTATAACAACTAACTAGTTAAAGGATGTTTTAATGCAAAGAGAATTAATAGCAAAAGGCGTTAACTACACATTTATTGAAGGTAATTATAAAAAGAACAGGATTTCGGTTGTATTAAGAAAACCTCTTGATAGAAAGGATATAACCGAAACCGCTCTTTTGCCGTATATGCTTGAAAGGGGAACAAAGAGTTGCCCCGATATAACAAAGCTTCGCAGAAAGCTTGATTTGCTTTATGGTTCAACCCTCTACACGTCGGTGTCGAGTTTTGATTTTTCAAGAGTGTTAAACCTCTCGATTGAAGGGGTAGACGGGCAGTATATAAGCGAAGACATAGACTTGCTTGAACAAAGGGTCGAGTTTTTGCTTGATGTTTTGTGTAATCCTTTGGTTGAGGATATGTCGTTTAGAGATGATTTAATCGATATCGAGAGAGAAAAACTTCGAGAGGTTATCAACTCCGAGATAAACGAAAAAAGGTCCTATTGTCTTAATCTTGCGACTTCAAGCTTTTTTGAAAAAGATGAAAGAGCAATACCTAGCAATGGATATCTTGAAGATCTCGACGGAATAAACGGAAAAACGCTCTATAGCGCATACAAGAGTTTTGTTGAAACATCGCAAATCGAGATATTTGTCGTTGGGAAAAGCGAAGGGAACATTAAAAAACTTTTTGCTGATGCATTTAACAACATCGATCGAAACCCAAAAGAGATAAAAGGTTTTTGCGCCGTTGACTATAGCGAACAACCAAAAAGAGTTTCCAAAAAGTTTGATATAGAACAAGACAAACTTGCCATGATATACACGGCAGGAAGGCTTCTTAACCACGATGAACAAGTAGCTCTTAAGGTTGCGGCGGCGGCGTTTGGCGGCGTTCCGACCTCGAGGCTGTTTGTTAACGTTCGAGAGAAACAAAGCCTTTGCTATTATTGCGCTTGCAGACCCGGGTTGTTTACAGGGGCGCTAACGGTCGATAGCGGGGTTGAGCATGAAAATGTTCAAAAAACTATCGATGCTATTAATTTTCAGCTTGAACAACTTATCAAGGACAAGATAACCGACAAAGAACTGCATGAGGTTAAACTCATGTTGCATAACTCGATGAGAATGATACGTAACACGCCCGAAAGCGTTATTGGATGGTATTTCAACTGTTTGCTAAGGTTTGATGGATTTATCGAGCCTGAACAAGAGGTTGAAAAGCTTTTGGCGGTGTCAAAACAACAGGTGTCCGATATTCTTTCGCTTATGAAGCTAGATGTTGTGTGTCTTCTTGAAGGGGTTTAATGAAAAATGATTAAAACTAATGATAAACTTTTAAACGAAAATTATTATAAAAAAACATTTGATAACGGGCTAACCGTTGCCGTTTATCCTATGCCGGAAAAGATGTCGGTCTATGCTTTATATGGAGCAAAGATAGGATCAATTGACCGCAGCTTTATGTTGGATGGCGAAAGGGTAGATGTTCCGGCAGGGGTTGCGCATTTCCTTGAGCATAAACTTTTTGAAAGCGAAAAAGGGGATGCTTTCACATTGTTTGCAAAAACGGGGGCTTCGGCAAATGCGTTTACCTCGTTCGACAAAACTTGTTATCTCTTTTCAGCTTCCAGCAACGAGCTTCAATCGCTGTCGTCGCTTATCGATTTTGTTAATGAACCGTATTTCACAAAAGAAACGGTCGAAAAAGAACAGGGGATTATAGGTCAAGAGATCAAGATGTATCTTGATGCGGCAAGTTGGGTTATGCTCTTTGGGCTGTTGCAATCGATTTATAGCATACACCCCGTTCGTGACGACATAGCGGGTTCGGTTGAGAGCATAGCAGAGATTGATGAAAAGGTTCTCTTTAAATGCTATGAAGCCTACTATCGCCCTCAAAACATGGTGCTGGCGGTTGCCGGCAACATCGACCCCGAACAGGTTTTTGAACTGGTTCAATCAAAAATCGATGTTGTTAAAAAGTTTGACAGCAAAGTTGAATATCTTTCACAACAAGAACCAAACGAAGTATATAAACAAAAATTCGAACAAGCTCTCGACATTTCATCGCCGATGTTTTGTTTGGGCTTTAAAGAACGCCCGATAGATGACGATCAAGATGCCGTTAAAAGATCGGTTGCTATCGAGATAATACTTGATATAATAGCGGGTGAAACGAGCGAACTTTTCCGAAATCTTTATGATAGCGGGCTTATAAACGGACCTCTTTCAACCGAGGCTATCGAGGGACGAGGGTTTTTATGCACGACGTTTTCCGCTGAATCGGAAAAACCATATCAGGCTATCGAACTAATCTCTAAAGAGATTGAAAAGTTCAAAAAAGAGGGGATATGTGACCAAAGATTTTTGGAGGCAAAGCGAGCGCTAATCGGAGAAACTATAGTCGATTTTGACAGCGTTGAAGAGGTTGCTACCGGTCTTGTCTATTCCCATTTCAAGGGCGCTAGTTTGTTTTTGGCATTAAATGAAACTATTGATATAACTAAAGAATATGTTGAACAAGTGTTAAAAGAAATTCTTGTTTCGTCTCTTTCGGCAACGTCGGTAATAGTTCCAAAACAAGAGAAAGGTGTATAAATTTTAATATGGATGTGTTAGTTAGTTTTCCGGGTCTTGGAATTGAACTCACGGTGAACAGAGTTGCTATTTCGATAGGCGGGTTTGATATATATTGGTATGGCGTTTTGATTGGCTTGGGGCTTTTGCTTGGTATGCTTTATGCAACAGCAAATGCTAAGAAATTTGGAATAGATAGCGACAGGCTGCTTGATATCATCCTAGTTGGCGCTGTTGCCGGAATAATTGGAGCAAGGGTCTATTATTTCGTGTTTGCGTCTCCGGGAGAATTCGAAAGCATAACCGAGATTTTTGATCTTAGAAAAGGCGGACTTGCGTTTTATGGCACCGTTATCTTCGCCGTAGCCTCCACTCTTATTATGTGTCCGCTTAGGAAAACAAAGTTTTTATCCACCCTAGATGTAACCGCCGGAGGTTTTTTGATAGGGCAAGCTATCGGAAGATGGGGGAACTTTATTAACCAAGAAGCTTTTGGAACAAACACAACGCTACCTTTTGGCATGAAGAGCGATGTAACAACGGCTTATCTACAAAATCAAGCTGCAGAGCTTGCTGAAAAAGGGATAATCGTTGATCCTATGTTGCCCGTTCACCCAACATTTTTATATGAATCGGTTTGGTGTGCTATTGGGTTTGTCTTGATGTTTTTATATATAAACAGGCGCAAGTTTGATGGGGAAATATTCCTTATGTATCTTGCATGGAATGGGTTTGGAAGATTTTTCATCGAAGGCTTAAGAACCGATAGTTTATATATCGGATCATTTAGAGTTTCGCAAGTGTTAGCGCTTGTTGGATTTATCGTTTCGGTTGCGGCTATAGTTTTGATTAGAAAGATGATTAAATCAAAAAGAGCAACTGATCCTGATTTTATGATACCATTTGGCAAAACCGACAAAGCAAGATTGCAGCTTCTTGAATTTGAAGAGTTAAGAGAAAAGCAAAAGTTGAAAAAAACTCAAAAAGACATTAAGAATGCTAAAGATGAAATAGTTAAAAAAGAAAAACAAGCTTTACAGGAAAAAGAGGAAAAAGAAACAAAGGCTAAGCTTGAGGAAGAAAAGGCAAAAGAAATAGAAAAACAAGTAGAAAAAGATAAAAAAGAGCTTGAACAGATTGAACAAAAAGCTCAACAGCTTGAGCAAGCTATTAAACAAAACGAAACGGAATAGATTAACAACAGGCCTACTACACCATCAACTTAATTGAAAGGCGCCCAAATATATGAATTCAGACCATTTTGAACAAACTCCAATCATCGATCATCGTTTCAAAGTTAAAAGCTACGAACAGTATCTTAAAGATTTAAAGGTCAAAAAATTCAATAAAGTTTGCATGACCGAGATAATTAATGCGGATATGATGATAGCGACGTTTGGCGAAGAGCAGTATTATCAATCTAGCGCTGAGATTTTGGAAACAGGAAACGTTGCTTATAAGCAGATGGGGATAGATCACCTTATCCATGTTTATGCATATACATACAAGAATTTTATGGCGGTTGCAAATGATGATATGAGCGACGAGGACTTTCTGGGTCTTATGAAAACCTCCCATGAACAGTATGAATTGGCGACCGCTCAACAAACCGGGCTTGGCGGAGTGTCTCGCTTTGCTGTAGCTTTTGGCGATGATTTGGTTAACAGAGTTAAAAGCGCTTATTATTTAAATAAACAACTTCAAAATAACTTTATAGTTGTAACCGATGAAAAGGAACGCTTGGAAGCAGAAACTGAAAACAACTTAAGAATTTTCGAGCTTTTAAACTATGCAATTAAAAACGATAAAGTTGTTCCATACTACCAAGGTGTTTATGACAACGAGAAGGGCAAGATATCAAAATACGAAGCATTAATGCGTATATTTGATAAAGATGGAAAGATACACGCACCCGGAACTTTTTTGGAGATAGCAAAAAAGTTAAAACTCTATCTTCCTATTAGCAAAATAATGCTTGATAAAGCTATGAAGGATTTTGAAAACACCGATCAAGAGCTAAGTTTAAACATATCGCTTTTTGATATTCAATCGGTTGATTTCAGAAACTGGTTTATTAAACGAGTTCAACAACATCCAAAACCGGAAAACATAACGGTTGAATTTGTTGAAACGGAAAACTACAACGACAACGAAGGAGTTTTTAATTTTCTAGGAGAATTAAAACAACTAGGTTGCAAGATAGCGGTTGATGATTTCGGCGTTGGATTTGCTACATACACATCGATTATCTCGCTGAAACCCAACATCATCAAGATTGACGGCGCTATCATTAAGAACCTAGGACAAGATGATCAAAGCAAAATAATAGTTGATTCTATCTGTTACATGGCAAGGCTTATCAACTGCGAGATTATCGCAGAATTTGTCGAAGATGCCGATATCCAGCAAGAAGTAGTTAAAAACGAAATTCATTTTTCGCAAGGCTACTACTTTGCAAAACCAAAAAGTTTTGAAGATTTAGAGATATAAACATTCTTTGTTTTGGAAACGAATAATAAAAGCCTTGGCGATCGATCAAAATCGCCAAGGCTTGTTTATGTTGATAAAATTATGTTTTAACGCTAAATGTTGTGTTGCTATGACAACGATTTTATCATAAGTTTATATGCGTTTTCTTTTAATTGATTATACTGCGATTGCTGTTCTTGGCGGTTAATGCTGTTTACAAATGTTGTTATTGCGGCCCTAACAGCAAAATGCATAAACTCTTTGTCGTCGTTTTGTTTGATAACCTGTTGTTTAATTCCCGCTTTGATTAGCCCGTCTATAACAAAGTTTAACTTGTTGTCGATAAAAGCCATAAATGCCTTTTGTTGTTCTCTCAGCTCGATATCGCTATTTTTTTTATCGTTTTTGCAAAACTCAACCACCAGTTTTTTGAAGGTGGAGGCTTGACCTTCAAAGATATAATATGTGTTGTCGAGCAACGAGAAGAATATTTCTTTAAACGGTTTGTCACTTTCTATAATTGCTTTGGCGGAAAGGTGGCTTCGATGTAGCTGGAACAAAAGAGTTTTTCCAACGATCTCTTGTTTGCTCTCAAAATATTCATAGACCGTTCCTTTGCCTATTCCGGCGATAGCCGCAATATCGGAAATTTTTATGTCATGAAAATCCTTTCCGCTGTTCAACAGAAGAGCGACCCCGTTGTAGATCTTTAGTTCTTTTTCTGAGGGATTTTCTAGATTTTTAAAAATTTGCAGCATCTATTTTGACCCCCTGTTTTTTCTTTCTTTTTTGCCGTGGATAATTGCATATATAACCGGAACGATAAACAGCGTTAGAACAGTTGCGTATGCAAGGCCGCCAATCGTTACTATCGCCATTGGCTGGGTCATCTCGGCGCCTTGTCCTATGCCGAGCGCCATCGTGCTCATTGCGAGGATTGTTGTTAATGCGGTCATGAGTATTGGGCGAATTCTTGAACGGCCGGTTTCGATGAGAGCATCGATTAGCGGACTTCCGTTTTCTCGAAGTTGGTTGGTGTAGTCGACAAACACAATTCCGTTGTTAACGACAACGCCGGCGAGAACCAAGAACCCGAGCATCGAGATTATCGAAAGTTCCAATCCGCAAATCCAAAGGAATAAAAGCCCCCCTGTGAACGCTAGCGGAAGGGTGAACAACACGATAAAAGGAGACATAAGGCTTTGGAACTGCGCAACCATTATGAGATAGATAAACACAACGGCTAGCGTTATCATGAGAACAAGATCCCCCATAGTGTCGTTTATCATCTCGTTTTCACCCTCGGTTATAATTGAGCAACCTTCGGGCGGGGTGTATCTTGCCATCGCTTGTTCAACCTCTCGGCTGACAAGCCCGATGTTATAGCCTTCCGCAATAGTTGCGCTTATAACGTTGTAGCGAGCTAGATTATCTCGCCCTATAGACGGAACGGTTTTTTCCTCGGTTATCGTTGCAATATCTTTTAAAACAACAAAATTGTCGTCTTGCTCATCTTCCTCTTCTTCCTCATCGTCTTCTTCCGGCATATCTATCGAGCTGTCGTTTGTTTCAAGCTCTATCGAAAAATAAGGGAGCGTTTCAACCGTTAGGCTAGATCCCTCATTTGTTGAGATAACAACAGGGAAGTTTTCGTCGCCGTAGTTTACGATGGTTGAATCGGTTTCAAGGCTTAAAGAGGCGGCGATTTCGGAATAAACTTGAGCTACCGTTAATCCTTTGCGCATCGCTTTTTCTTTGTTGACGGTGACGCGGATTTCGGTTTCGGCGTCTTCATATCCCGTTGTAACCTCGCCTATGCCCTCGACAGTTCCGAGAATTTGGGCTATGCGTTCGCTTTCGGATATAAGCTGGTCAAGGCTGTTTGAACGTAGGTTAATCTGAATTCCCGAGCCGGTTAATGCGCTCATATCCATTGTTGAGGCTTGAATAGAAATCTCGCCCTTTAAAAATGCTGTTTTTTCATATATTAGTTTTTCAACGGCTTTGTTGTCATAGGGGGAATCTTGTTCAAGCAGAATGTAGAACGAAACTCCGCTGCCGCCCCCCATGCTTAACATTCCGCCAGAATTTCCGCCCATCGCCCCAACATACGCAACCCCTTCGATCGATTGGATTTGGGTTGAGTATTGGTCGGAAAGCTGAAAGATATCTGTTTCTTTGTCTTCCGAGGGAAGCGAAAGAGTTGCGCTCATTTGGGTTGAACTCATCTCGGGCATAAACGCAGTTCCCATAACGGTTGTTCCGAGAATTGCGACAGCCAAAAGAACCAACACCGGAATAATAACGACTGATTTTCTTTTGAGCGAGAACGCAAGCGCTTTTGAATATAGATCGGTTAGTTTATCGAAAAGTGTCTTTCTTGTTTGAACCGTAATATTTTTAAGGATAAGGCTACTCATAGCCGGAACGAGGGTTAGAGCCACAATTAAACTTGCGAACAAGCTGTATGCAATCGTTAGCCCCATGTCGGTGAATAGTTGGCGAGAGATACCCTCTGTGAAAACAATTGGCAAGAAAACGCAAACCGTTGTTAGGGTGGAAGCGGCTATCGCTCCGGCAACCTGTTTTGCGCCGTCTATCGCCGCCGTTCTTGCCGGAACTCCAAGATGTCGCATTCGATAGATGTTTTCGATAACAACGATGCTGTTGTCGACCAACATTCCAACCCCGAGAGCTAGCCCCGAAAGCGAGATCATGTTAAGCGTTACATCGGTGAAATACATAAGGGTTATAGCAAACAGCAAACTAATAGGGATTGAAAACGCAATTATAATAGTTGGTTTAAGGCTTCTTAAAAACAAAATCAAAACAATAATTGCGAGAATGCCGCCAAAAATAAGGTTTTGCAAAACGCTGTTGATGATGATATCGATATAATCGCCCTGGTTCATAAGCGGAACAATTCTAAGGCTTTGTTCTTCGCCTTCAAGCGTTTTAATAACGTCTTCGATATCATCGGTGACTTCGGTTGTTGAGGCGGTGCTTTGTTTTTGGAATTCAAGAATAATTCCCTCGGCACCGTTAACTTTAGCATAGCTTCCATCCGACACATTGTCTATCGAAACCTTCGCAACATCGCCAACCGTTATATCTCCCGTTGAATCGAGCGTCATTAATATTGTTTGTTCAAGCTCTTCAACCGAATTGTAGGCATCGCCGACCTTAAGAAGAAACTCCCCCTCTTTGCCCTCGATATATCCCGCCGGCATACTAAAGTTGTTGGCGGTTAATATTCCGTTTATCATATCCTCGGTTATGATGTTGGTGAGATCCATCTGTTCAAGGGCGTTTTCTTTGGTCGTTTCGAAATCAGAGATAACCTCTTCAAGGCTGTTTTGCCCTATAAGAATTTGGGCTTGAGCGGAGGCTAGCTCGGTTGTTGCCGCCATCTGGCCGCCGACGACCGCTTCATATCCGCTTTGAGCTTCGGCTAGGCCGGATTGCAGTTCGGGTTCCATGGCGTTTAACACCATGAACTGAGTGTCGATGTTGCGAAGTTCGGCTTCGAGTTCGGCAACTCTTGTGGGGGAATCATTTATTTGGTTTTCGAGTTGTTGTAATTCTGCTAATGTTTTTTTATCAAGCTCAAGCATCAATAATGGAGATGTGAGGGGAGGTGTATTTTGAAGATTTGATATTGAATTTTTCCAAGCTGTTTGAAAGTCATTATGAAAAAATATAGTTTCATTGATGCTATTAAATAGATTATATTCAGTTATTGGGACAGAAGTAGCAGGAGGAGGTGGCGTAGGTGGAACTAATAGTGACGAATTTACAGTGGTAATATCTGTAATCAAATTCGATATAACAGTGTAATAACCATCTAATGTGATTGTGGTTGGTGTTGTAGATGGTGGTATGGGAGGCATCGGAATATCAGTATCACTTCTTATTGATGACAAAAATTGCATCATCTGCAATTCACCCTCAAACGCCGCCTTATCTGCCGTCAACGTCGTTTTTTCCGCAAGAAGGGCGTTGAGGGTTGATATTGCGTTAGTAAGGCCGGCGTTTGCCGAGGCTAGCTCGTTTTGGGCGGAACTGCTTCCGCTCTTTAGCTCATCTTCGGCATCCTCCAAAGAATATTGAGCCGAAAGAAGCTCGTCATACGCTTCGTCCAGCGTTGCTTCAAGATCGTCGGAGGCTATTTCGTTTAGCGTTTGTATCTTGCTTTCGTCTAGCTCGATTTTAAGCTTAGGCTCGCTAAGCCCCGATGCCGTAACCGAAGCAACGCCGCCAATCCTTTCAAACGCCGGAATAACCGTTTGTTCAACATATTCAACAACCTCGGTTACATCAGCGTTAGCCCCCATATCAACGCTTGTTATCATGATAGGCATCATGTCGGCGGAAATCTGCAAAAACATTGGGGAAGAAACCATCTCCGGCAGAGCGCCTTTAACTAGATCGATGTTGTTTGAAACCTCGATTGTTGCGCTGTCCATGTTGGTTGATTGAACAAATTCAAGCGTTATCATGCTCATGTTATCGCTTGAACTTGATGAAATGCTGTTTAGCCCCCCCGTCGTTCCAAGCGCCGCTTCAAGCGGAGCGGTGACCTCGAGTTCGACCTTTTCGGGCGAAGCGCCGGGATAGGAGGTTATAACCATTATATATGGAAGCTCGATGGTTGGCATAAGGTCTGTTGTCATGCCAAAAAAAGAGATTGCTCCCAAAACTATTATCAAAACCACCGCAACAAAAACGGTGTAGGGTCTTTTAACGCTGTAACCGGATACCATTAATTTATTCTCCAAACAAAAAAACTGACCGACCGGTCGGTCGACCTCAAGTAGTATATCATTATTATTAGTTTTGTGTCAACAAAAACAAAAGCTTGGCTAGGTTATTTATAATATTGGATTTTTTTAGGCGAAGTTTTGCTGTACCTATGATGTTTTATATATTTTGGGCGATAAAAAATATAGGGGATAATCAATTCACTGACCAAGAAAATTTAAAAATGTTTTTGGCAAGTAGACAATGATTTCAACCCTATATTTTATTTTAGGATATTTAATTTAAAAATTAAAGAGATATCTGTCGTGTGCAAAATATTCGCTGTTTTGGTTTTTGGTTAAAATCCTGACGGTGTATTCCGAAAAGAAATTAAAATCCAAAAGCGGAGCGGAAAAAAGAACTATGCTTTTTCCGTCTTTAATATCCGAAACTTTAGCACGGTATGACGAGGTTTTTTGTTCGGTTGAATTTTCTTCAAACAAAACTTCAATCTCGGTTGAAACCGGAATTTCCCCCTCGATTTGAACGGCAAACGTTGTGAAATCGGCGTTTGCTTCGCAGATTAAATCCGCCATATCGGCGATCGGAAAACCTTGAAGTTCGGTGTGGTTTGGGGTGGTGGAAAAGCTGTAAATTGGATAACCTTCGATATATTCAAGGATAGATACATTAACGTCTTGATAGTAGTTTTGTTTAATAAACTCTGTTTTGCTTAATACATTGTGGTTGTCGATCAAAAACACATTGTCGTTTTCAACAAGCGCTTTATAGGGCGATCCCGTTATGTTGTAGCGCTTTAGAACGCTGTTTTTTGCAGGGGAGTTTGAATCCCAACCGCCCAATATATAGCTGTTGTCGAAAAGGTTTTTGGGTGCGCTGCTAAACGTTGGTTGGGTTCTTTCGATAGCGGGGAACGTTTCGATATCAAAAAGATATAAGTTTTGTTGCGGAAGAGCGGTGTGGACGGTGTTTAGGTCGGTTCTGAAATAATGTTCATAGTCGTCTTTTGCTTCATCGATACAATAGATAACGGTCGGAACGGTGACGATTAAAAGCAACAGAGCTGTTAAAATTAGCGTGGTTTTTTGTTTAAATCTTTCGGTTTTAACGTCTAGCGAAAAAAGCAATAGCGCAAATAGCGAAGCGACGATGCCGGCAGAAACCCACCTTGTAGCCCTTCCCATTATAAACATCAAAACAACAACAAAGACAAAAGAAAAAATCGGAATTAGTATGTTTGATTTTTTGTTTTTAAACAGCAATATAATTATAAAACAAGCTATTAGCATTATGTATAACAACGGATTTTTAATTATTTCAAATACACCATCTGTGACGGTTTTTAAAAATTCATCGACACCGGGGGAGGCAATAGCTGCGATATCCGAAAGCGTTTTAACATCAAATTTTTCAAAATCCGAAAAGTTCCAACTTTCGATCATATGATAGTCGTTTTCGGATATTTCCAGTTGTTGATATTGCTCGGCATTATCTTGATATGGCGGGAGATAGTAGTCGGAAAGAGCGGTTCGAGCGGCGTTGTATTCGGAATATATCTTTGCGTTTTGGTCGGTGTTATAAAAATAAAGGTCGGCCGCTTTAAGGCTGAAAACAAACGCAAACAGCAAACAAAAAACTACAAGCAGTTTTTTGTTTATTTGAAGTTTTCCTCCTTTTTCTTTTTTGAAGATAGAAAACAAAACCAGCCAAAACCCAAGAGCCGCCCCGATTAGAAACACATTAAATCGAACGATTGAACTAAAAATCATTATAAAACAGCCGACTACAACAACGACATTGCTTTTTTCGATAACGCCATATAAAACAGAGATTACACCAACTAGCGCAACAAGCGGAACGATCTTTGAATATTGAAGGTTGTTATAGAAATCTATTCCGAAAACGGCGGAAAAGCTAACGGCTACTATAACGCCAAACGGTGAACTTGATTTTTCTATTATTATATAACTTAATAAACAAAGCGATACAAACAAAAGAAAAATCTCAACAACCGCCAAAAAGTTTATACCACCTATCGATTGGTGAAGAAAAACGAGCAAACAAGAAAATAAGACGTTGTTGTAGTAGGTGACGGCGGAGGGTTCGCCAAATGCACCGCTGACGATATAGTTAATCAAAACATCATCGTTGTTCATTGCGGACGGAACAAGCAAAAACACGCTTAAAAGCATTAACCCTAGATTAAACGACAACGCTATTAATGCGGCTTGTTTTTGGTTTATTGTTTGTTTTGTTAGTTTCATAATGCTCCTATATGTCGCCTTGTGGCGGATTTTTCATAAGGTTTTAAATGTTAAACTCGATGTCGTTTGTTCCGCGTGTTACTAAACCGTCTTGATATTCGACCAAGATATTCGCTGTGTAGCTTCCGCTGAAAAGATCAAAATCTTGATAGGGAACATCGAGAGATATAACCGATATTCCGTCTTGAACGTTTAAGACTTTCGCTTTATAAACAAACCTGTCGTTTTCGTCGTTTGTGTTTGTTATTTCAAGATATATCATTTCATGTGTTGAAATTTCGCTGTCGGTCTTTAACACAACGTTGGAGAATTCCGGCAACAGGCTGCTTTGTTGCACCAACAACTCGGATATCGAAACCCCTTGCTCGGTCGGGGTGGGCGAATTATCCGAAAAGCCAAACACAAAAAACCCGTCGACAACTTCAACTATAGAAAAACGAGCCGTTTCGCTAACGTTTTCTTTAAGGTAATTTAGCTTTTCGTTATAATACATAACGTCGACCAAAAAGACATCGTTTCGTTCAAGCAATGCATTATAAGCAGAGCCGTCTACGCCATGCCTTTCCAGCACAGAGTTTTTGGCGGGCGACTCGGTGTCCCAGTTGCCAAGGGTGTAGATGTTTTGATAATAGTTAAAAGGAACGGCGGAAAAAATCGGCACAACGTGTTGAATTTCGATTCTTTCGGTGCTGAAAAGATCGACAAGATAAAGGTCACCGGTCGAATTAAGCTTTGAATAGAAATCCATAACCTGCGTTTGATAGTGGGTTTTATAGTTGCCGACATTGTTTGAACAATATATTCCGGCAAACAAAATATTGACAACGGCAAACAGAACAAAAAAGGCATCGAACAACTTGACAAAGCGCTGTTTTATCTCGATATCAGGCAACAGCAACAGCAGGGCAAAGCTACAAGCAACAAGCCCCGAGAGCACCCAAGGGGTCATGCGCCCCAATCCCGAAGTTAAAAGGAGCGAGACTACTATCGAAACGGGGAAAGCTAAAAGTTTTTTGCGATTTTTGTTAAAGAAGATAAGAATAACAAAAAGCAGCAAGCTTAACAAAAACGGAATGTTAACTGCTAGCATCAAAGCCTGTTCGCTAAGAGAAGAAAAAATCCTTTCAACAAAGCCTTTGCTTGAAAGTTTGCCGACCGCTTCAAGCGTTTCAACGCTGAAAGTTTCATTTTCGGAAAAAGCCCAAACACTAATTAATTTTTGGTCGTTTTCGGTTATGCCGATTTCGCTATAAGCGGTTTCGTTGCCGGCGTACGGCGCTAGCGAATAGTCCATAAGTTGCGCTCGAGCGTCGTTATACGTTTCATAGAACGAAGCGTCGGGGTTGGCGGAGTAGACAAAACGGTCGCCGACATAAAACGCTAGGATAACGGTAAAAATTATGTAGTAGGGAACAGCTTGCTTTAAAAATGAAAGAATTTTTTGTTTTAAAGCTACTAAGCTTTTGTTGTCGTTTTCTAAAATAACGCTAAACAAAACCAAGATAAACGCAAAAAGCCCGCCCATAAAAAAAGCCGAAAGCCTTATTAATGCCGAGAACAACGTTCCGAGACAACCAAAAACAATGATAGTTTTCATATTAAACTTTGTTCCGTAAAAAATTGAAACAAGCCCGATAAATGCAATTATTATAGCTGACTTTGTGTTGTGGAGGTTGTTGAAAAAATCAACCGAAAATACTATAGAAAATAAAAAATACAAAACAAAAGATATAGCGTTTTTGTTTTTTTTGAGGAATATTATTCCGAACAAGCAAAAAGATATCAACAAAAACAGATATTGAAAGAGGGTTAAAAAGTTATATACACCAATCGTTTGTTGCAAAAAATTTAGCACATAAAGAAAAAAATAGTTTGTTAATACAACAAACGGAGAATATTCTCCATAAGCGCCCGACGCTATCATGCTTATCAAATAGTCGTCGTTTGAAACGGCGGTTGGCACAAGCAAAAACGCAGTTAGAAGCATAACAGAGACGTTAAACAACACCACGATTAAAGCGAGAATTTTGTCGTTTATATTTATTGTTTTGAAAAGTTTTGAAGTCATAAAAACACACCTTGTTATATAGAAGTTGTATTTCATTTTAACATATAATTGATAGAAGGTTCAATCTATTGTATAATGATATTATAAAAAAATTATATGATTTAAAGAAAAGAGAAACAATATGCACCTCTCACCGCTCGACAGTTCAACTGTCAGTTTCGTTAAAACGCTTTATATGTCGGCGTTTCCTTTAGAGGAAAGAAAGCCTTTTTCTGTTATTTTGCGTAAGCAAAGGAAAAATCTTTGCGAGATACTTGTTATTAAAGATGGGGATATTCCGGTTGGTTTCTTTGTCAACGCAGTTGTTGGCGGAGCGGTGCTTGTTGATTATTTTGCGGTTGATGGGAATGCGAGATCGAAAGGTTACGGAAGCAAGGCTCTCGACCTTTTAAAACAGCAATATATTGGAAAAAAGATAGTCCTTGAAATCGAAAGGATCGACGAGACTTCACAAGACAACGATTTAAAAACCAGGCGAAAAAATTTCTATATTAAAAATGGCTTTTGCGAAACCGGGATGTATACAAAGCTCGTTGGCGTTGATATGGAGATACTGTCGTTTGGCGGAACGATAGGATATGATGAATTTATCAAGATATATGATAAATTTATGGGTAGGTTTTTTAGAAGTCTGTTTGTTAAAAAAATTGATAGATAGTTTTATAGAGCATATTTTGCCTCCGTTAAAGGTTTATAAAACCTAAATGTAACGGATTTTTGCAAAATATGCTCTATTTCTTTAAGTTTTTTTACAACAAAACTTTGTTTATATCATAGCCTTCTTTGCGGTTAATCTCTTCGCCAACTAAACCAACCAAAACATATTGCTTTGTGTTTTGGTCATAGAAAAATTCGTCTAGCAAACGGAACTGTTCTATTTGTCCTGTAGAGCAAACATGAGTTCGAGGGCCGGTGCAGGGGTGGACAATGTCTCCGATTTTTATGTGTCTCTCATCGATGTATTGAATTGAGATATCTTTTGATATATAGTCAAGCACTTTTTGTTCCATTTCTTTTATATCAAAACTCGGTTTTTCGGGGAACGAAATAATAAATCCATGTCGGACATCGCCATGCGAAAACGTTGTGAACGTTTCGTTGGGTATTAAAATCTCGAGAAGATCCTCGGCGGAATGCGCCATCTTTCGGTATATAACGGTAGAATGAACACGGTCTGCAATCGGTTGCGGTTCGGGTCCAAATATCGTAGGCCGTGTGACGATTATCTCTGCGCCAACCCCTATCAAAAGATTTGCGTTGCGATTTAAAATCGGATAGATAAGCTCGAAATGTTCCACCACAACACGCCGACCGGCGGCTATTGCGGCATTAATTGCATCGGCTAGTTCATAGAGTTGATGAAACCCCGTTTCAAACCGTATATCAAGATGGTAGGTGTGCGGTTTGAAAAAACCGCCTTCATCGATATCCATAATGGGAAGAGGGCGAACGTTTAAACCGTCGTCGTCGTTGGTTAGCTCAAGCCCCGGAAACATTCCTTTGATGAACATACTTTTTCCGGAACCCGCCTCGCCGATTAATCCGATTAAACGATCAGTTGGTGTGAGATATTGTTGAGCTATCTGGTTTCCAAGCTCATACAATCTCACGCTTCCTCTTGGTGCGAAATACACGCTGAAAAGATGGTTTTGGCGAATGCCCAACGCTTGTTGCATAACGACTTCTCCTTTCTCAAAACTCAATCCCCAAAAGCGGAGCGTGTTGTTGCGCTCCGTATACGTCGGTCTCACCCAGTGCGCCCGAACTAATGGGGCGTTTAATCGTTATCTTGATAGCTTTCGCAGGCATAAACTCGACAATGCTAATAATCTTGTCGGGGGTGATTTTATAAAGCTTGCAGATAAGCTGTTCATCTATTATCTTTTTTTCGCAAAACATATCAAAAACACTTTGTTCTTTGAACATTATATCAAGGGTGAGTTCATAAGGCCCTGCGTTTTTGCTTCGTATGATGGTTGTAACATCGGTTAGTTTTGTCATTTTTTTAATTCCTTTACTACTTTATATTGAAAGCATCTCTATCGGGAACAACGTTTCATCTTGTTTCGTTTCAATAAGATGATATATGCTGAAATTATACACTTCGCCGGCATGGAAATCGCTTGGGGAATAGGGGAACGCAAGGTTTCCTGCCGTCGCTTTTCTTCCCTCATAGCCGTAGTGGAGCATCGTTGATCTGGCAAAGGCGCAGATGGTGTCTGCGTTTTCTTGCGTGTTTGCGACAGCTTCGATTATTATGCCAAGCTCTTTGCTTTGGTCGGTGGTCGGGTTTGGCTCAAGGTCTGCCATAACTCCGTTTTTGCCATATATAGTAAAGTTGAGATGGTATTCAAGGTTTTTCGATTTAAAGTTATCTGCAACACGTTCTTTAACGCCATCGATTATGTTGTCGATGCCGTTGATCATAATTGGGTCTCGAGTTCCGGCTATCGACACCGTTCGGAAGCCTACACACTTTGCACCCTCGAGCTTCACGGTGTTTTTTTCGTTTTCGATAAAACGGCTACCCTTAACGATAACGGTGTTGTCGGTGTCTTGGATAAACTCACATTCGGTAAGATCAAGATGACCGCCGGGCCCCGGCAGGATATATGGATTGGTTTTTTCATAAAGCGTGTGTGCAGCTACCGACGTGGTTGTGCATTTTCTTATCGGGTTAAGCGGTTCAAGCTTGAAATAGTCTTCGCCGAGATACCCAAACATACAGTCCGACCCGCTTCCCGGGTTGCAACAGATAGAAGCGCATTCCAAAATCTTTCCAAGGTGGATTGCAAGCCCTTTCGGATAGCCGTTTCGAATAGCTGGGGCGGCGAAAACCGCCGGGTCATACGCACGGCCGGCAAGAACAACATCAGCGCCCTGTTCCAATGCCTCGATAAACGGCTCGATACCCATCTGTCCGACGATGTGTGTAGTTTGTTCAACATCTTGTTTTGTGAGCGGCTCAACATGGTCGAGTTCCGAAATTTTTCCGTCGTCCAGTGCTTTTAATATCTGAGGTTTGCTAAAATCAGAATATATAAGTGCTAGTTTAAAACTTAAGCGTTTTTCTTTTGCAATCTCTAAAACTATGTCTCGGCACCAATCGAGATGTGGTTTCGCTCCGCTTCCGCCACACGACCCAACCACAACAGGGATGTTGTTTTTAATTCCGGCTTCCAGCATGATTTCAAGGTCACGTTTAACGGCGCCTCGGTCGGTAAACGATATTCCGGAGCCTAGGTAATAGGGACCTGGATCTGTTGAGCCTGCATCAACGGCGATAAGGTCGGGGTTTCGTTTCATGCCCTCTTCAAACGAGGATATCGGAAAACCATATCCTAAGATAGCGGTAGTTGAAAGTATCTTGTATTCTTTTTTCATGGTGAAATAACCTATCCTTTCGGGTTTAGTGCGTTATCAAGCGCAATTATTCTTTGCATCTCGTTGTAGACTATCATATATCCTTCGTCGACGCCCATTCCGGGTTTCGCCAAGAGCTGGTCGGGCTTCGTTGCCATGGCGAGCGCTACGCAAACTTGCGCCGAACGGTCGGTCTCGTTGCAGGTTCCGCCTTGATATGCGCCGATGCCTTTTTGTTTGCAGTATAAAACCGCTTCAACCGTGTTGCTAATTCCGCCAAGGTCAGGCGTTTTAATCTGAACCATGTGGCCGGCTTTGTTGTCGGCAAAATATTTGATATCTTCAAGCGTGTTGCACCATTCATCCGCTACTATCTCGGCATTTATGCCTTGTTTGTCGATAATCTCGGTTATAGCTTTAAGCGCTAGCATCTGTTTTTCTCGATCCTCAACATCCATTGGCCCTTCGATGCGAAGCTTAAAAGGGGAGGCTATGTCGGAAAGTTTTTTGATGTATTCCGCCATTTTCTCATAGTTTTCGTTGCCGAAAATCTGCCCAATAGTTCCGTATACATCGATGTGTAGAACAGGGTTATAGCTTTCTGCGGTTCGAAGTTCTATTATCCTGTCTCGCAACCATTTAACATATCCCTCCAAAAGTTCGCCGTTTTCGCCAAGCTTAGTTTTAACGTTGTTTATAAGTGCGTGTGGCAAAACTTCTGCGCATTTAATAATCATCTTGTCCGAATTGTCATAGCGGCTATCACCCGATTGCGTAAATATCGGTATAGGTTTTTTGGAGATTTCGCAATCATATTCATCGGCGATTACTTGGCTCATTATTCGACCTGTAGATTTTGCAACAGCATCTAAAATGCTTTGTGAAACGCCGTATCTTATGGCGGTGTGAAGCCGTTTGCCGTCGATAGTTATGTTTTCGACAACTTCCGAAAGCTGCTTGAAGCTATCTGCTTGTTGCCCAACAAGTTTTGGTTTAATATTGTTTTCGATTATTGGGATAAAATCTTTAGCTAAAAACAACGGGTCTCGGCCGCCCGCTCCGCTATATTGAACGGCGCAACAATCGCCAAACGCAATCTGGCCATCTTCTAAAATTAGCATAACCGAAATTGATTCACCGGCTTGTCTAATCGAGGTGAACCCTTCGGTTTGGGGTTTGCCTTCGTATGCCGAGCCGTTGGCGGGAGCGCCGGCTTTTATTGCACGTTGGTCATCGAAAAAAAACCCTGTTCTGCCGGGGGAACAAACAACATCTATTATCTTCATTTGATTTAGAACCTTTCGTTAAACTTTTCTTGGTCTTCCAACAAGGCTACCCTTGCTTATTGCATATACATCATCGATAACCATCTGGAATGTGGCATCTCGTTTTTCAAATTTCGCACGTGTTTCGATTTTACTGCGGTTAAAATCTAAAAGCTCTTTTGTTAGGTAGACGTTACCGGGGTTTAAAATTCTTATAGCGCCGTCGTTGTCACGAGCAGGGAGGATCTTTCCGGCGGTGTGTTTACTGGGGGCAAACGGAACGTCGATAGCTCCGGTTTGGAATGCACGCACCGTTCCAACGGCGACGTCGCCTTCGCCGAGTTCCAAACAACGATCAACAATGCAGCGTGTTTCGGCGGCGATAGTTTGTTTTTCTATATCAAGTTCCGAGTTGCTGAGAACTTGTTCTTTAAGCATCGAAAGCATCTGTTTTGTGCATCTTAAACCTTGGGCGTTTGCTTCCATTGTCGGAATTCCCATCGCTTCGTGCGGAGTTTTAACGATTACTTTTGTAACCTTTGAGAGAGCCGCAACGGCGCTACCCCACGAAATAACGCTAAACGCTTTCGCTTCGTCTTGCGGAAAACTTCCCATCCATTGATGGAGAACCGTTGTGACAACAACATCGTCAAAGCCGTGTTTTTTAAGATATTCGTTTGTAAGGCTTTCAAGCGTTGATATAGCCGCAACGTCTTGAACCAAGTTTCCGCATTGCCCATATCCAACCGTGATGTTTTTAACGCCCTGTTCCGCCGCCAAAAGCGATTCTAAAATAGCGACAGAATGGGAAATGCAAGGGGGGACGAGCGTTCCGGTTAGCGGCCCAAACGGTTCACGGTTGATAGAAATTCCGGCTTCTTCATATATGCCGGTCAATCGGTCTACATACTGCCAATCGAGTATCGTTTGTTCGAGTGTCACGTTTTTTGCGTATGGAATGTTGTATGAAATGCCGCCGCCCTCATAGCTTGTGAACCCTCCTGCATAGGTAATCTCGGTTAAAAGCCTAGCATCGGGTGTGCCGTGTCTGACCTGGACGGGGGTGTCGATAGAATCGATTATCTCTCGACAACCCGAAACTCCATGGTTAACCGCCGGAAAGCCGTTTAACATCGATTTGTTGTTTTTAATCGATTCGACAATTCCTTTTTGGGCATCTTCATAGCGGTTAAGTCGAGTGTAGCTGTCGACGGTTGTCGGCAAAAGATCCGCTTCGCCATGGTCTTGAAGATGTTTTAAAAGTTCAACGTGTTTATCGATAAGCGCAACCCCTGCTCTTGGTTGAACAAGCGTTATTCCTTTTTGTTTTGCATCGATTAATTTTTTTGAAAAAATCTTGTTGTCCGGCATCGATTGATGATATTTAAAACCTTGTTCGATATCTACGTCTTTCCCTGTCGGCCAATGCTCTAGAATTTCTTTTCTAACCGTTTCAAATTTGTCTCTCGACCACTTTTTGTTTTTTAGTTCCATTTTAAAACAATTCCTTTTTCATTAATGTTAGCGCAAGTTTTGGGTTGTGTCTTGAAAGCAGACCCATGCTTGCTAATATATAGTTTTTATCGATTAAAGCTTTTGGGTTGTTTGGTTTAAGATGTTTTTTAAGTAGCGGATTTTGTTGAACGTCGGCGGCCGCAAAAGCAACCATCCTGTCTTGATGCTTTCCATGTATCAAAGCGCCGCCGGTGAATATAACGGTTTCAACGTCGCTTAGGTCTTTACCCTCTTGAACAAACGCCATTCCCGACGAAGTGTAGACCGTTTCAAGCGTTCCGACATGGCGCAAAACCCCAATGTGTATAGCGCCGCAACAAAGAGCAAAATCGAGTTTTTCAAAATCTTGCTCGTCTGGAAGATACCCTTCGTTTCCGACAAGAGAACAAAGCATTGTGTCAAGCTTTGTTGGGTCAATTTCAGCAACGTCGCAAAGCCATTGTTCACCTACCGCTTCGGCAACACCCTGTGCGCTGTATCTCATGCCAAGGTCGCCCTCAACGGTGCGTTTGATATATGGCTCGGGAAGCCCTTTATACATAACGTTAGCGGATTTTGGCGTTCCATATCCAACGGAAAACACATCGGTTGTCGCTCCGCCAACATCTATTGCGATAAGTTCGCCGACACCTTTATAATCTTGTTCTCGTTCAATCCCCGTTCCAAGCAGTTTAATTGCGCTCATCACTGCGACAGGGGTTGGCATAACTATGTCGGACAAAAGAGCTTCTGTTTTGGTTAAGCCTTTTGCATGAACAATACGTTTTAAGAAAATCTCTCGGATTTTCTCCTGCGTTGGGGTTATGTTTATCTCGTCGATTTTTGGCATAACATTTTCGCAGATATATGTTTCTTTTTGCCCCAAAATATCACGACATTTTGTAGATGCGTTTCGATTTCCCGAAATCAAGATCGGAAAATCTTTTTTGCTGGTGTTAAGCATAGTTGCGTTGTGGATTATACAATCGGTGTTTCCGCCGTCCGTTCCGCCTACTAGCAAAAAAATTTCGGGCGGGTTTTGGTCGATCTCCTCGATATCCTGTTCCGTTAGTTGATAGGAAAAAACTTTGACAAGCTTTGCCCCAGCTCCAAGACTTGCAAGCTTTGCGGCTTTAGCCGTGAGTTCCGGAACAAGCCCAGACGCCATCATGCGAAGACCGCCGGCGGCGGAAGAGCAAGCAAGCGTTTTGTCAAACTGCAACAAACCTGTCGATTTAGTTAATTTGCTAAGCGCATTTTCAAGACCTTCGCCAACGTCGGTTAAAACGGTGGTGAAGCTTTGGGCAGTTGCTACAATCGTTTCTAGAACATCGTCTACCACCGTGACCTTTGTGTAGGTGCTTCCGAAATCTATTAGAAGTATGTTAGCCAAAAAGAGACCTCCTAACACATCTAGCTAATGTCTAGATCTTTTCTTAAAAAGTCGACGGTTATTTGCGGATCGGTTCCCGGGGGGAAAGCTCTGTCAAAGCCCATTGCAATAAACCGCTTTTCAACCTCTTCAAAGGGATGTTTTCCAACAACGATGTTGCCTCCAACATAGAGCAAAATTCCCGAAAGCCCCATTTCCTCACACTTCCCACGAAGCCCTCGACAGTCTAGCTCGCCATGCCCGTATAGCGACGATACGATAATTGCGTCTGCCGCCGTTTCGATTGCGGCTTCGATAAATTCTTGTTGAGAAACCATGACCCCAAGGTTTATTACCTCGAAGCCCTCCTCGGTGAAAACAGCATCAAGGATTTTGTTTCCGACAGCGTGGACATCGGCGCCGATTACTCCAATAACCAATTTCTTTTTGCTCATAGAATCCTCCGTTTTTATTTAAAATACAAAATTGTTCTATAACTATATTCTATATTGTTCTATATCAATAGTCAATAGGTTTTTTTTATTTAATGCTTGCTGAACAAGTCAAAAACAGCGAGCCTGTGTTTTAATCCAAAATCAAGCAAACATACTTGAATTTCGATTTATTACACAGGCTCGCCACTATATCTTCAAATGAGAAATTAGCTATTCTATAATTTTTAATAATTTATATGGTTCTATCGAGAGTGTTCTTGCAATATTAAATAGGATATCCAAAGAAAACACCCGAACAACATTTGGAGCTTCTATGGCACTTAAATGTGCTCGGCTGATATCAATTTTTTCTGCTAGTTGTTCTTGAGTCATTCCGACTTTTTTTCGATAAAATGCTATATTCAACCCTACTTCAATATAAAAATCTCTGTTGCTAAAACTATTATGTGACATATCATACCCTCCGATAATACTATCACACATATTTCAAATAGCATAAATTATCCCACAAATAGCTATTGCTATTTGTGGGATAATAATATATAATGCAATAAACTAATTTGAATATAAAAAACCAAAATAAAGATAGAAATGGAAAATATAATTAATGGATTACAAAAAAGCTTATTATTTTTTATTCAACGAGATAACCAAGACAATCGAAATATTGCAAAAGGCTCAAATTGAAGCAGAAGACATCTGTATTCGAGAAAACGAAGATAATATTAAAGTAATAATAAATGAACATTATAATATTGAAGATTAAAGCTGACTACAGGTTTTTTATCACGTTTACTAACAATGAACAACGGTAGTTTCATGTAGAGCCAAATTTAAATAGAAAGCTTGTTTAGAACATAAAGATATATATTTAATTTATATAAAAAAGCCCGCTCCCCTGAAATAAGCAGGGTAGCGAGCTTTTTTGAATATCGGATTAGTGGCTAGAAAATATCTTGTTTTAAACCTTTATATCCAAAACTACAGCTTGATATTCGTTTAGATATAATTTCTCTTGTTTAATTTCAATATCCTCTAAATTGTTGATTAACACGTTGTTTATTTCAAGAGGGAAATCAACTTCAACTTTTTTGTTTTGATTGTTTGCAACAACAAGTATTGTTTGGCTTGCGGTTTTTCGATAAAACGCCATTACATTGTTGACATCTTCAAACGTTGGCTGAAACTCGCCATACACGAATGTTTCTTTAAAATCGGGATTTTTTCGCAATGAGATTAGCTGTTTATAGAAGTTTAGAATCGAATTTTTATCGTCTAGCTGTTGTTCAACATTAATAGAGCGATATTTTTTATTAAGCTTTAGCCAAGGTGTTCCGCCGGTGAACCCCGAATTTTCTTTATCATTCCATTGCATAGGTGTTCGTGTGTTATCTCTGCTAAACCTTGAAACGGATTGAAGAGCTTGTTTTGGAGTTTGTCCGGCCAATAGCGCAGTTTTGTATTCATCTATCGTGAAGATATCATCGATATCATCGATGCTTTCAAACTCGTTGTTCTCCATTCCGATTTCTTGGCCTTGATAGATAAACGGCATACCTTTTGACAACATCATAATAGTAGCAAGCATTTTTTTGCTGGTGTCGTTGGTGTCGGCAAGATAATGGCTAACCCCTCTGGGTTCATCATGGTTTTCAATTATGTTACACACAAAACCTATATCACCAACATTTTTTTGAACGTTGAATATTGTTTGTTTATATTCATTAGCTGTCGGCTTTTTGTAATCATACCAGCCCTTACGTGTTCGACCGATAAGAGTTGTATCAAATTCAAAAATTGTTGAAAAACATCCGTCTTGTCCGATATAATCTTCGAGTTTTGCAGGGTCATAATCAAACAACTCCGCAATAGATAAAGCCCTATGTTTCTCGAAGGTGTTTTTGCTGATGTCCTTCAAAACCTCCAAAACTCCGGTTGCGTTTTCCAACATTACTTGTGGCGAAGCTAATCCATCATCACGGTCGGCGGGATAGCTTTGGAACGTTAGGTCTTTTTTTATGTTGATGATAGCGTCGACTCGATAGCCGGCAATGCCTTTTTCGAGCCACCAATTCATCATCTCGTATATCTTTTCTCGAACAATCGGATTTTCAAAATTTAGATCGGGTTGTTCTTTTGCAAACATATGCAGATAGTATTTATTTGTGCCTTCGATTTTCTCCCAAGCACTGCCGCCAAAATATGAACGCCAGTTGTTGGGAGGATTGTTGCCATTGCCTTCTTTAATATAGAAATAATCGCCATATTCGCCGCTAGGATCTGCTAGGGCTTTTTTAAACCATTCATGTTCGAAGGAACAATGATTAATAACCAAATCAAGCAGGATTGAAATGCCTCGCTTTTTAGCTTTTTTGATTAACTCCTCCATGTCCTCCATCGTTCCAAAAATCGGATCAACGCTGTAGTAGTCGGCGATATCATATCCTTGGTCAACAAAAGGAGATTTATACATAGGGGATATCCATACTATTTCAACCCCCAAATCTTCTAAATAATCCAATCTGTTTATTATCCCTCTTAAATCTCCAACCCCGTCGTTGTTTGAATCTTGAAAACTTTTCGGATAAATTTGATAGGCTACCTTGTCATGCCACCATTGTTTTTTCATTTATCTTGAATCCCTTCTGATTATAAATTAAGTTTAATATTTATTTCTTATACGCTTTTTTAAATAAACGCAAACATGATTATAGCATATCTTTTGATATTGTGATATAAAAAAATCAATAAAAAATATGCTGAATATTAAACGCTAAATTGCTTTGAAACTGTTGATTCTAAATGATATTTAATTGTAAATAGGATATTTAGGAGAGGAACACATGAAAAACACCTTGCCATTGACCGGTAAGGTGTTTTTCATGCTTGATTAAAAGGTGAAAAAAATCTTCACCAGAGGTGAAGATATTGGAAATACTACTTGTCAAGCTTTGCTTGCCATTTTGCGCCGATGGCGCAAAAACCGCAGTATTTCTAAAAATCGAAGTTTCATCTCATTTAGATTTTAAGACGCCGTGGCAAAGCCACATGGCGAATTTATATAATATTTGTTCCAAATATTATATAAATATAAAACAACTACTATTCTAATATGTAAACTTTTTTGTTTTGTAACAGCTGTTTAAAATCTTGCTCTTCGAGCGGTTTTTCAAAGAAATATCCTTGAGCATAATCGCAGTTGATATCTTTGAGCCATAGTGCTTGTTGAAGAGTTTCAACTCCCTCCGCAACTACCGCCATATCAAGATGTTTCGCCATTGATATAATGTCTTGAACTACAACACTGCTGTTTTTTTCATGGTCTTTCATATCGAAAAACGCTTTGTCGAGCTTTAGTATATTCGCTTCGATAGTTCCAAGGCGGTTAAGAGAAGAAACTCCGGCGCCAAAATCATCGATTGAAACAAAAAAACCAAGTTTTTTTAGCTGTTTGGTAATCGTTAAAAATTCACGTTCGTTGCCAACTAGGGCGCTTTCGGTTATCTCGAAATCCAACATATCGTGTGGCACATTGTAGCGGTCGGTTATGTCGGTTATCTTTTGAACAAGGTCTTTTGAAAGCACGGTGTAACCCGAAAGGTTGACCGACAACCGAAGCGTTTCGGTTAGTTTTCGGTTTTGGTCGATGAAGATGCAAACTTGTTCCAACACAAACATATCAAGATGTGAGATAAAACCGTTTTCTTCAAAAACAGGGATAAAGTCATTGGGATAGATTGTGTCTTTGTTTTTTGGTTTCCAACGAACAAGGGCTTCAGCACCATTAACCATTAGTGAATCGAAATTGATTTTCGGTTGGTAAACAGCTCTAAACTCTTTGTCCTCGAGAGCTTGTTCCATACGGAAAGTGTAGTCAATCTTGGATTGAAACTGTTTTCTCATGGTGTCATCAAACGTAATAAATGTTGTGGTGTGCTTTCCTTTTCCTTTTCTTTTTGCGCTGTCAACCTGTCCGACAAGGGTGGAGATATTTTCGTTGCAGTTGTCTACCGAGATGATTCCAAACGACATGACAACGGTGTTTTTGTCGTTAATCGCATCTCGAACACGGGGTTGGATAAAGTCTTTGTATATGCTTTCGACCGTTCCGCCATCGCCCTTTTTTCGAGCGATGATAAATTGGTCGGCAATTCTTCTTGTTATGTAAACCGATTTTTCGTTAAAGGCTTGTTTGAGGGATTTTGCAATTGCTATAATAACTTCGGTTCCTTGCTTTTCGCTGTAATGCAAGTTGATGCTCTTAAACATATCAACATCAAACGATATAATCTCATATTCTCCGGGGGAGCTGTTTTTAATTGTTTCGGTTAGAACTTCGGTGAAACGGTTCATCGACATTAAGCCTGTTAGAGAATCGGTGTTATATGCTTTATATATTATCTCTCGTTCCTTTTTTTGGTTGCGATATACAACAAAAAATATTAGAAAGATAATTAAAATAATCGCTAAAGAATATATCAAAGAATTATCACGAATATGTGTTAAAAGAGTTGGTTGCGGATAGAACTCTATCGAGTTGCTGTTGATGATATCCCGATAATTATCCACCGTGAAGTTGTCGAATATGATGTTGAATATAGGTGCATATTCATGTTCTATCTTATGGGAGATAAAAAACTGAATCGGTATTTGGATGTTGGTTGGAACCGTCACCCTTTCGATGCTCTCGAGATAGATCTCGACATACGTTGCAGAGCTTTGGGTGGTTATTATCGATTCGAGCTCTTTGTTTGCAAAGTCATTAAGAAGATCATCCCAATCGTTATAAATAATTATCTCTGCTTGGGGGAACTGAGTCTCAAACTGCTTGGTGTTAATGGCATCGTATGGAAGCGAACCTATGGTGGTTAGGTTGTTGAACATTTCGGCGGGGTCGTTATATTGATTATAAATAGTGCTTCGAACCTGGGCATAAAGCGGGAGTTCATATAAAGATTCCGTCGCCTTGTAAAAATCATAGTCGTGTACACCATCGCCATATATCGTTAACATTACATCGAAATCTTCATGTAGCCTCGGGTCGGCCTTAAGGGAATATGGTTTATATATAACTTCAAAACCATATTCTTCAACAAACAAATTCATAAGGTCTACCATAAATCCGTCGGGTTTGCCCTCTGCATTAGTAAAAGAAATCGGCGCATAATCCGCAATGTAACCAACCTCTAGCGGACGTTGTCTTAGAATATCTACCTCAGTTGGGTTCAACGAACGGTGGTTTAATTCGATGTTTTGTGCTAGATATTTTTCTTCAAGCTCCATGTAGTAGTTGCCTTCGGTGGAAACTATGTCATAAAAAATGGAGTTGAGAAGATCTAAAGTGTCTTTGTTTTGATGGCTTGATATTAAGTGTAGGTTAAACACACCAAGGTTTAACACGTTGTTAAAATTTTCCGACGCTAAATCTTGGGTGTAGATGATATAATAATCTGAATCGGTATGGGTGTAGTATGTGGGTGAATAATAATTATATTCAACCGAAACATCATGGTATTCAAGATAGTGGTCTAGTTTTGTTTTTGCAATGCTGTCTTCAAAAAGAGAAACTGTTTTGCCGTCGAGCTGCTTTGGGTTGTTGTATAGTTCGTCGTGGTCCTTTGACCCTAGCGCAGCAAATGTTTTGCTGTATGCTATTTCGGAAAACGCTACTCTTTGTTCACGACTTTCGGTTTTAAAAACAAAACCGCCAACATCAACTTCTCCGTTTTCAACAGCGGTTATAAGATCGCCATAAATGGGAACAAACTCAAACTTAAAAGAACTGACATCTTCAATTTTGGTGAAGATATCATAGCCGTATCCTTTTGATGTTATATGCTCAATATCGGATATAAAATTGGTGGAATTAACAGAATAGCCCACCGTTATAACATTATCTTGTTGTTCTGACGCAAAAACAGTAGACGACACCATGAATGTTAATATGCATAAAAATATTATACAATTTGTTAGTATTAGCCTTTTAACAACATCGCCCCCCTTTTATACATAATCTATATAATATAATACTACTTTTGGGTAATATGTAAATAACTAAAGCAAAAAGTTTATAGTTTGTTTAAAATTACAGTGTGCTTGATATAAATAACTATAAATAACAAATGTTACACGTTTATTGTAATATTCGATCTAGTGGCGAGTTTTACAGCTTATCATTGAAGTTGAACGAAAATTTTGCTATAATAACCTCAATAATTTTTTGGGTACAATACATTATAATAGATGATGTTTAAAGAAAGAGGATTTGTATGTATACTGTAGTCGTTGCAGAAGATGAATGGCACCTGCGGAATGGGTTGGTACACAATGTTCCTTGGGAAAAGTTGGGGTTTATGGTTTGTGGGGAAGCCGAAAACGGAATAGAAGCGCTAGATTTGGTTGAAAAGCTTGAACCGGATTTGTTGTTAACCGATGTTAAGATGCCGCTCATGACGGGGATTGAACTTGCAAGAAAGGTTCGAGAAATAAGACCAAATACGCAGATTGCCTTTTTAAGCGGATATGATGATTTCTCTTTCGCCCAACAAGCAATTCAATATAATGTAGTTAGCTATATACTAAAGCCGATAACTACAGGGGAACTGACGTTGGAACTTGAACAGATTAAGAAAAAGATCGACGAAAAATTTGCGGAATTTTTGAGCAACACTCACACCCAAACACATTCTGAAACTATCGGTTTTTTAATGTCTTTGCTTATTGATAGTTATCAAGAAGAACAAGGTGAAATCAACGAAAAAAATCTATTAAATAAAGCTAGAGAATATGGTTTGCTTGGAGAAGAAACAAAACATTTGAAATTCATGGTTATGGTGTCTACTTTTAGCGATGAAAAATCAGGAGGAACAAACTGCACGTTGCCGGAAAATATAAACGCTATTGAAAGCGTTATGAAAAAATATGTTAAACACACATCGTTTTTTGTCGGCAATAGGATAGTTTCATTAATATATGATTCCCAGAGAAACATAAACAGATATCTCCATATTTTGGTTGATGACATTACTCAAAGCGCAAAGCGGATTATGGATTATGAGGTGCATATCGGAATAAGCAAGGCCAAAGGTGATCTGCAAGAATGTCACACTGCATATTGCGAAGCTATGCTTGCGCTTAAAAATTGTAGCCAAGAAGAGAACAATGTTTGCTATATGTCGGATATTGAACGATTGAACGACGACAAGCAAGAATCGAGCGGCAGCGAAGTTTGCGACAAAGCGCTTGAAAAGATCGAAAAAGAATATGCAAATTCTGAGATATCCCTCGTGTCGATTAGCAACGATATTGCGATAAGCCCAAATTATCTAAGCTCCGTTATAAGAAAATCGACGGGTAGCACCTTTGTAGACTTGTTGACCAAGAAACGAGTTGAGAAGGCGAAGGAACTTTTAACAACAAGCAATATGAAGATAAGAGAGATAACGGAACAATGCGGTTATAACGACCAGCATTATTTTAGCTATTGTTTTAAAAAGTATGTTGGTATGTCGCCTAATGCTTTTAGAAGACAATCGGAACAAGAGAATGCGGAATAGATGTAATGAAGAAATTTAGCTTTAAAAGAAATTTAGATATGCCTACTTTGATGTTTGGTGTGGTTGCCGGGATTGGGCTAATCACCCTTGTTGCGGCGATTACCATCTTTATCAACATCTACGCGAGTTCGATTGAACAGGTGACGATAATCAATAGCGAACAGACGGTAGCACAAGCGGCAAACACGACGAATAGATATATAGAAGACATGGAAAGCTTGATGGAGGTGTTGGAACTTAGCGTTTTTGCTCCACAGGATGAATGGGAAAGGGTTGTGGCAAACCTGTTAGAAAGTAGACCCGATATCGTTGCGATTAATCTTTATCAAGAGGGTGGAACGCTGTTAGGCTCGTGGTCGGACAACATCGAGTATAAACAGGAAGCGTTGGTGGATCTATCTTATTTTGATATTTCAAACGAGAATGGCGACCAGTATTTAATGCCGCTTACAATATCCAAACCCCACGTTAATTCGTTGTTTTTAAATGAATATCCATGGGTTGTTACGTTGTCGAAAGAAATCAAGCTATCGGAACAAGAGATTATACAAATTGGGATAGATATTCAATTTTCCGAGATAGCAAGTTGTATCGATGAGGTTGGAATTGGTCAACATGGCTATTGTTATATAGTAGATAATGAAGGAAATATTATATACCACCCACAACAAAACCTTATATTTAATGATATAAAAGAAGAACCAACTGCGGAAATTTCCTTAAATTCAGATGGTTCTTACATTCGAGAAGATGAAATATACACCCTTGCTACGCTGGATAACTCAGAATGGCGAATAGTTGGGGTTAGCTATATCGAAGAGCTGGTTACAAGTAGGGTTGAGCGGATGCTTATAATCGCTTTGGTTATCTTTGTTATGATAGTGTTCACAAGTTTTGGAATTGGCATTTTATTTGCAAGGGTTTTTTCAAGACCGGCTCAAAAACTACAGAGCGCTATGGAAGATTTCGAAAAGAATGCCCAGATATTTAAATATCAATCGATCGAAGGAACAAAAGAGATAGTTCGGTTGTCGGATTCTTTCGGGCATATGGTTGTTAGAATTCAACAACTCATGGAAAAAGTTCGTAAAGAGGAGATAAGTCTTAAAAAGACCGAACTTAATGCGCTGCAATCGCAGATTAACCCGCATTTTTTATACAACACGCTAGATTCGATAGCGTGGATGTGTGAAGAGAAGCGGACGGAAGAAGCTGTTGAAATGGTAAATTCGCTTGCTAGGTTGTTTCGCATTAGCATAAGCAGAGGGCATGAACTAATAACGATTGAAAACGAGGTTAAACACGCCACTAGTTATCTCAAAATTCAAAACTACCGATACAGAAATCAATTTAGTTATACTATAGAGATGGATGAAGGGTGTAAAGATTATCTTTGCAACAAAATAACATTGCAACCTATTATTGAAAACTGCATCTACCACGGGCTTGACCGAATGGTAGACAAGGGCGAGATACGTATCGTTATTTCGGCGACAGAAAACGAAATTATCATGGTTGTTGAAGATAACGGCGTTGGTATGTCGAAAGAACAAATAGAGGATATTTTGCACAAAGAGGATAATGACAAAGCCGGTATCGGTATTAAAAACGTTCGTGATAGAATAAGGATTTATTTTGGCGAACAGTTCGGGCTTGATATCGAAAGCGAACAGGACGAGGGAACAAAGGTAATAATACGAATGCCAAAGATTATGGAGGGGGAGTATGACGAAAAGTAGATGGACCGTTTTATTAAGCGTTGTAGTCCTCATATTGGTTTATTGTGTTGGAGGTGTCGTTATTGTGCTAAACTTTAGCGCAATACAAGTTGATGATGCAAACAGCGTTAAATCCTATGTGGCGGTAATAACAAAATCTACTACGTCGGATTTTTTCAAAGAGGTGGAAGCCGGAGCAAACGCCGCCGGGGTTGAATATAATTTAAATGTATCTTTTGGCGGACCCAACCATGAGGAGGATTTCGAAACACAAAATAAACTAATAGAACAAGCGGTCGAAAGAGGGGCGAAAGCTATCGTGCTTTCGGCGGTAGACTATAACGCAAACGCAAAAACAGTTGATGAAGTTATCGCAAAAGGGGTTCATGTAATAAGCATCGACAGCGATGTTAACAGCGAGGGTGTGAAATACCACATAGGAACCGATAATTATACAGCAGGATATATGGCGGGGGAAGCGGTTCTTAGAACAAACCAAGATATACTCAAGATAGGAATCGTCAACTTTGATGAAAACACCGCCAACGGACAGGAGCGGGAAGCGGGCTTTATAGATTGTGTAGAGCAGGATGAAAGAGTTGAATATATGGTTGGGATAAATGTTTTATCGACAACAGAGCAAGCAGAGGAAGCAACTATCGAGCTGTTTCGAGATCATCCAGATTTAAATGTTATAGTTACATTTAATGAATGGACTAGCCTTGGAGTTGGTTATGCCATCGAGCGGTTGCAACTGGGAGACAAAACAACGGTGGTGGCTTTTGATAACAACTCGATTTCGGTTGGGATGTTGGAAACGGGGGACGTTGATGCCCTTGTTGTGCAAAACCCTTTTGCTATGGGATACCTCGGGGTAGAGTATGCCTATAACCTTATAAACAACATCCCGATAGAACAAACTGACATCGACACAAAAACAACCGTTGTAGATAAACAATCGATGTTTGAAGAGGAGTATCAACGAGTTTTATTTCCGTTCGATTAACAAAATGTTAAGAATATAAGAACAACAGGAAAAGAAATCGTAAAATTTTTAACAAAATTGAATAGAATATCACATTGATTTGTTTTGGTTAAGTGATATAATACTAGTTGTGTAAACACTTACACAAAATTAATAAACTTTGGAGGAAGTTTTTTATGACAAAAAGAATTTTAGCAGTTCTCTTGTGTGTAGCAATGGCAACAGTTATGTTTGCAGCTTGCACACCAGCAGAAGAACCCGCAACAACAACACCGGAAGCAACAACAGAAGAAACAACTGAAGCTACTGGCGAAGCAATCGTTATCGGCGCAAACATCTATTCGGGCGCTGACAACTTCATGAACGGCGTTGTTAAACCCGCTCTTGAAGCAGCAGCAGCAGAAGCTGGCGCTGAATTGACAATCGCTGACTCGCAAGGCGACCAAGCAACATTGAACAACCAAATCGATACATACATCACACAAGGTGTTGATGTTTTGGCTATCAACCTAGTTGACCCAGCAGCAGCTGGAGAAGTTATCGGCAAAGCTCAAGCAGCTGATATCCCTCTCGTTCTTTTCAACAAAGAAGCTACTGACGGTTCGATGACATCATACGACAAAGTATGGTATGTTGGAACAAACTCTGCTGAAAGCGGAATCATCCAAGGCGAAATGATGGCAGCTGACATCCAAGCTAATCCGGATTGGGATAAAAACGGCGACGGAGTTATCCAATACGTTATGCTTAAAGGTGAAGCAGGACATCCTGACGCAGAAGCTAGAACAGAATGGTCTGTTAAAACAATCGTAGAAGCTGGCATCGAAGTTGAAGAACTTGCAATGCAACCTTCGGCTACATGGTCGACAGCAGACGGCGAAGCAAACATGAGCGGTTGGATTACACAATTCGGCGATGAAATCGAACTCGTAATCGCTAACAACGACGGCATGGCTTTCGGCGCATCGGCAGCAATGGAAAAAGCTGGCGTTTCGATACCTCTCTATGGTGTTGACGCACTTGCTGAAGCATTGACAATGATCGAAGCTGGAACAATGCAAGGAACAGTTTTGAATGACGGCGTAAATCAAGCTGTAGCAACTATTGAATTAGCTGTTAACGCAGCTCAAGGAAATGATGTAGTTCAAGGTACTGATTGGGTTATTGAAAACGAAGAAACGAAAGCAGTTCGTGTACCATATGTTGGTGTTACAATTGCAAACGTTGCAGATTTTAAATAATTAAAATCAAATCAAAGGTATTGAGGTATATCATAAAAGTATACCTCAATACTTTTTTTATGAGGTGAGTGTTAGTGGCTAGAGAGTATTTATTAGAAATAAAAAATGTACATAAATCATTTAGTGGTGTGTCGGTCCTCAAAGGCGTTAACTTAAATGTTAGGCCGGGTACTGTTCATTCTCTGATGGGTGAAAACGGAGCGGGTAAATCTACTTTAATGAAATGTATGTTTGGCATATATTTTCAAGAAAAAGGCGAATTTTTCTTAGACGGGAAACAATTCAACTTTGACGATCCAAAACACGCTCTTGAAAACGGCGTTTCTATGGTTCATCAAGAGTTAAATCAGATACTACAGATGACGGTGAGCGATAATATTTGGCTTGGCCGTTATCCCAAAAATGGAATTGTGGTTAATGAAAAGAAAAAATATGATGAAACCAAAAAACTGTTTGAAGAGATAGGTGTTTCGGTAGATCCAAACGCTAAACTCAGCGATTTAAGCGTCAGCAAAAGGCAGATGATAGAGATTGCAAAAGCTATTAGCTATGATGCAAAAATCATTGTTTTAGATGAACCTACCAGCTCATTGACGGAAAAAGAAGTTGAAACATTATACAAAATAATTAGAAACTTAAAAGCAAAAGGTTGCGGCATTATATACATCTCGCATAAGATGGATGAAATTTTCGAAATTAGCGATGATGTAACAGTTCTCAGGGATGGTGAATATGTCGGAACTGAAAAAATAGAAGACCTAGATCTAGATAAAATAGTAGCGATGATGGTTGGTAGAAATCTTGAAAATCGTTTTCCGGAAGTAACTAATGTTCCGGGAGACACATATTTGAAAATAGAAAACTTGTCTACCACTTATGAGCCACGTATTAAAGATATTAATTTGGAAGTCAAAAAAGGAGAGATTCTAGGATTATATGGATTGGTGGGTGCCGGAAGATCGGAACTTCTCGAATCTTTATTTGGAATAAGAACGCTAGAATCCGGAAAACTCTATCTTAACGGAGAGCTTTTGGATAACTCAACTCCACTTAAAGCAAGAAACAACAAATTTTCATTGCTAACAGAGGAACGAAGAGCGACAGGAATTTTCCCCGTTGCTGATATTAAATTTAACACCTGTAGCGCAAATTTCCGCAACTATTTAAAGGGCATTAAGCTTAATAATTCTAAAATGGTTACCGATACTGATGAACAGATTAAAAACATGAAGATTAAAACAAATGGCCAAACTTCATTAATTTCAGAACTAAGCGGCGGAAACCAACAAAAAGTTATCATCGGAAAATGGTTGTTGACCGATCCCGATGTGTTGTTGCTTGATGAACCGACAAGGGGAATCGACGTTGGTGCGAAATACGAAATATATCAATTGATGATTAGACTTGCAAACCAAGGAAAATCGATAATAATGGTTAGTTCAGAGATGCCCGAATTAATAGGGTGTACAAATAGAATAGCGGTTATGAGTTCCGGCCGAATTGCCGGCATTGTTGACTCAAAAGAGACAACACAAGAAGAAATCTTCAACTTAGCCGCTAAATATTTATAGGAGAAATAGGGGAATGAATTCAAAAACACAAAAATTCAACAAAGATAATGTTGTTGAGTTTCTCGTCAAATATGGCATCTACCTAGTAATGGGCGTATTAATATTAACTGTTATAGCGATGGAACCAGGGTTCTTGTCGATGTCGGTTTTCATTAATATTTTATCTCAATCAAGCGTTAAATTGATATTGGCGTTGGGCGTTGGCGGAATTATCGTGCTTCAAGGTACCGACCTTTCGCTTGGTAGAATCGTTGGTTTTTCAACCGTTATTGCAGCTTCGTTGCTTCAGGCTTTGGATGCTACCAATAAATTTTATCCGGATTTGTTTTTAAACAATATGCCGGCTCCGGTTAGATTGCTTGTAACAGTTTTGCTTTGTATCATTGTTTGTAGCATCTTCACAGCAACAAACGGATTTATAACAGCAAAGTTTGATGTTCACCCATTCGTTGTTACACTTGGAACAAGCTTGGTTGTTTATGGCGTTAACACCCTCTACTATAACTTTGGTGGTGGGCAACCTATCGGTAGTCATGATCAAGATTATAAAGCGTTTGTAAACGGAAACATCATAAACTTCAAAGAAATGGGAATTCTTCAAGGAACACCGTTTGAAGATTTCTTTATCCCGCATTTGGTAATCTTTGCAACAATCATCGCATTAATTGTATACTTCATCTGGAACAAAACAGTTTTCGGAAAAAATATGTTTGCTGTTGGTGGAAATCCCGAAGCCGCAAAGGTTAGCGGAATTAACGTTATTAAAGTATTTATTCAAGTAAACGTTTTAGCGGGTATACTTTATGGTATTGGTGGATTTTTGGAAGCAGCTCGAATTGGTTCGGCGAACAACGCAACCGGCGTTGGCTACGAACTCGATGCTATCGCAGCTTGCGTTATCGGAGGAATTAGTTTCTCGGGCGGCGTAGGTAATGTTAAATCGGCTATCGTCGGCGTTTTGATGTTCCAAATCCTAGCCTACGGAATGTTGTTCCTAGGTCTTGGTATCGAAATCCAAAACATCATCAAGGGTGCTGTTATCGTTGCGGCGGTTGCACTAGACAGAAGAAAATATATCAAGAAACGCTAATAACAACTATACAATTATTAATATTTACAACAACGGTACGGCAGATTTTGCCGCACCGTTGTTTTTGTATAATAGGGGTTGAGAGAAAATGAAAAAATATGTCCAAAAGAAACTCGCAATAGCTTGTTCGGTAGCTTTAGAAATTTCCTTTAAGCTTAAATTAATGTAATTGTTATATAATATAGTATAATAACATTAAAAAGATATTTTTTTCGACTAAATGATACAGGAGAAATGAATGAAAATTCTATTATGCGAAGATGATAAAAAAATTTCCAAAGCGTTAGTAAAGATATTTGAACTTAATAACTACTCTGTTGATGCGGTATATGACGGCGAAGAGGCTGTTTTATATATCGAATCTTTAGAATATGATGCTGTGGTTTTGGATATAATGATGCCGAAAAAGGATGGGATTTCCGTTCTTAAACAGGTGAGAGAAAAAGGAAACACCGTCCCTATTATCATGTTGACCGCAAAATCTACCATCGACGACAAGGTAACGGGGCTGGATTTTGGGGCGAACGATTATCTAACCAAGCCTTTTGACACCAAGGAACTGCTAGCTAGGATACGGGCGATAACAAGGACGCCTACCGACAGCACAACATCGAAACTTACATATGGAAATGTGAGCTTAAACCGAAAGACGTTTGAACTTGCAACCGATAAAGCTTTTTTCAAACTCGCCGGCAAGGAGTTCCAGATGATGGAGATGCTGATGATAAACGAGGGTGTGATGATTTCCACCGAGCGGTTTTTGGATAAAATTTGGGGTTATGACAGCGACGTTGAGATAAACATTGTTTGGGTTTATATAGCGTATCTTAGAAAAAAACTAACTTTGTTAAATGCAGATGTTAAGATATCGGCGGTTCGAAACACGGGGTATTATCTTGAGAAAGTTTAAGTATTAATTAATAGGTAAAGCTTTGAAAAAAGGGAATTGGGTATAAAAATGGTTAAAAAGCTTCAAAAAAAATTCGTAATCTTAACTGCGATAATATCGGTTATTGTGTTGCTTATTATCGTGGCATCGATTAACGTTGTTAACTACATCTCTATAATGAATAAATCTGATCAACTGCTTGATATGTTAATTGAAGGGGATTTAAAGCTGGTTGAAACAACCCGCCCACCAGACAGGTTCCCGAAAGAACTTGCTTTCACAACAAGGTTTTTTGTCGTTCGTTCCGACATCGGCGGTGATGTAGGATATGTTGATACGAGAAATATAAGCAGCGTTTCAACCGAGGAGGCGATAGATTATACAAACTATATCAACAACAATCAACTGACTTTCGGAACGATAGATAATTTTAGATTTATTAAAACAGAAAATTCAAATGGGTATACCTATATCTTTCTTGATATAGAATCGGAAATGCTAGCGTTTAATCAATATCTTTTTTATTCGTTTTTAATTATGATAGGTGCTGTTGTTTTTATGATAATTCTATCATTTTTGTTTTCTAAGTGGGCGGTAACCCCTATAGCGTTGGGCTATGAAAAACAAAAGCGATTTATAACCGATGTTAATCATGAATTTAAAACCCCGCTTTCAATCATAAGAGCAAACTGCGATGTAATTGAATATACAAACGGTGATGATGAATGGATAGACGGCATTAAGCTGCAGATTGATAAACTAAACTTGCTTGTAGAAAATTTGATTTCGCTTTCAAAACTGGAAGAGGTAAAGGATGATGGGTTTAAAACCGATTTTTCGTTAGACGAAGCGTTGACCGAAACGATAGGCGAATTTTCTTCAGCGTTAAAGCAACGAAATCTTGATTTGAAAAAGAACATAGCTAAAAACATTTCGACAACCGCAAACGAACAAACAACGAGAAAACTGTTCTCTATCCTTATTGAAAATGCGATTAAATATTCCCCAAACAACAGTGTTGTTTCGATTGAACTTTTGCAAAAAGGTAATAAAAAAACATTTTCGATAAACAACAAAAGTGAAAACGTTTCGATTGGGAAACATGACAACTGGTTTGATCGATTTTACAGGCAGGATGAAGCGAGAAACGACGAAACTTCCGGCTTTGGAATCGGTTTGTCGATTGCAAAATCAATCTGTGATAACAACGGGGCAAAGATAACAGCCGAAAGCAAAAAAAGCGACGAGATAACAATTACCGTTGTTTTTTAATTTTCAACCGATTTAATGTGAGATTAAAGTAGCGGTGATACAATATAGGTATAATATGAAAAATCAGCGAGGTTACTATGGCTATTCAAACAATATTTAAACGACATGAACTTAAATACAGGCTGACAAAACAACAATACAGCCTGCTTTGCGATTGTATGAAAAATCATATGGTTCTAGATAGCTATGGAAGACATAAAATATCGAATGTATATTTCGATACGGATGATTTTAGTATAATTCGACATAGCATCGAAAGGCCTAAGTATAAAGAAAAATTAAGGCTTAGAGTTTATGGGCAACCAAACGAAGATTCGATGAGCTTTATCGAGCTTAAAAAGAAATATAACGGGGTTGTTTATAAAAGAAGAATTCCCTCGACACAATCTAAAGCTATGTCATATCTTTGCAACGAAAGCGAACTAGACGATAATTCCCAGATTAAAAAAGAGGTTGATTATTTTATCAATACCCACAAACACCTGTCGCCTAGCATCTATCTTTCGTATGAGCGAGAAGCATATTATTCGCTAAGCGATGAGGATTTCAGAATAACATTTGATTTTGATATAAAGATGCGAGATATCGATATATCTCCGTATGAAAGCGAACACGATGTTAACATTCTGCTCGATGATTGTGTTGTTCTTGAAGTCAAAACAGTTTGGGGCTTGCCGTTTTGGTTTATCGATTTTTTAGGTCAAAACGGTTTATATAAAACATCATTTTCAAAATATGGCACAGCATATAATAACTTTATTCTACCAAAATATATACAACGATTTAGAGGTGTAGCAAATGCTTAACAGTCTTTTCTCAGGAATTTTTAATAATACTGCCGCTTTGGCAATAACGTTGCCACAATTTTTCGCCTGTATGGTGTCGGCAATTATTTTGGGCGTTTTTATGGCGAAGGTATATGCAATAAAAACAAAATGCACCAAAGGATTTGTTACAACACTTGCTTTGTTGCCGCTTGCGGTTGCAATGGTAATAATAATGGTTAATGGGAACATAGGCGCCGGTGTTGCGGTGGCGGGGGCGTTTAGCCTTGTTCGTTTTCGCTCTGTTCCCGGAACAGCAAAAGAGATAGGCGCTATCTTCACCGCTATGTGTACGGGGTTAACTATCGGAATGGGGTATATTGGCTTTGCGTTTTTGTTCTCGATAATAGCTTGTCTGTTTGCGTTTTTGCTTAATATATCAAACTTTGGAGAGCAAAAAAGCAACAGCAGAACGCTACACATAACTATCCCCGAAAATCTAAACTATTTTAATGTGTTTGATGATCTCTTTGAAAAATTTACCGACAACGTCAATCTAGTGACTTCTAAAACCACCAACATGGGAAGTCTTTTTAAACTAAGCTATGAAATTGAATTGAAAAATTCAGCAGATGAAAAAGAATTTATCGATGAACTTCGCACAAGAAACGGCAATCTAGAGATAATAATAACCAAGCAGGAACTTTTTATGAACACACTCTAGCATTGCGACATAAACGGAGGACTGTTTTTGCATAATAAAAGAAATCAAAAAAATAAATCATGGAAGATTGCTTCAAGAGTATGGAAGATATCTGCAACTGCTTTTTTTGTTTTATATCTAGGCTTTGCTCTTTTAAATAGATTTGTAATTCCACAAAACGTTGTAGCCCTTGAAACATCTAAGACTACAGCGCAAGACCTTTCCGGTTCACAATTGAACAACGATATATCATCCAAACAGGACACCGAGCTAGCGGAACCGATTGTAACGCAAAACAGCTATAAAAGCGATAATATTGATGTAGTGATATCAACCGAGCGGTTATATGATACCGATATCTATATAGCAGAGATAAAAATATCCGACAGCTCTTTGTTGAAAACAGGTCTAGCTTATGGTTCGTTTGGCAACAACCTAAAACAAACGACATCGGAAATTTTGCAGGATAACGGCGGAATTATCGGAATTAACGGCGATTTCTACGGATTTCGAGACACCGGATATGTAATGCGAAATGGGCAACTCTATCGAGAGGTCGGCATGGATGGCGGAAACCAAGATCTTGTTATATTTGAAGACGGCTCTTTCGATGTTATCAATGAAACAGAGATATCTGCAACCGAGCTAGAAGATATGGGAGCGATGCAAATTTTCTCTTTTGGGCCGGGGCTTATTAGCGACGGAGAGATTATCGTAGATGAAAACAGCAAGGTGGAAAGAGAAGATGAGAGCAACCCCAGAACAGCTATTGGAATGATTGAACCCAACCATTATATAATGCTAGTTGCCGACGGAAGAACGGAACAAAGCGACGGTCTTTCGATAGAAGAGATAGCAAATGTGCTTGATTCCTATGGTTGCGTGGAAGCCTATAACCTTGACGGCGGAGGTTCCGCTACGATGGTGTTTATGGGTGAGGTAGTAAACAACCCAACAACAAACGGAAAAAGCTTTAAAGAACGGAGTGTGAGCGATATTGTCTACATTGGCGAATAGAAAAGCTGTTAGAGCCTTTTATCTTCGCAAACGAGTTGTTCCATATATCATCGTGACGCTAGCTTGTATCATGGTATCATTTATATATTCGCAGTTTTCCCATGGCGTAAGTTCGTTCCACATGACATATTTATTTATATATCCATTAATATTCGGAGTTGGAGCAGGCGTTATAACGGCTTTGACCTCACGATTTAAACCGCTCAACTTTTTTGCAACACATCTTTATCACACCGGTATCGTTGCGGTTATGCTAAGCTCATTGTTAAGGGGAGTTTTTGAGATAGCAGGCACAGCTTCGGTATATGAAAACATCTTGCTAACAATAGGGATAGCTTTGATGGTGTGTGCGATAATGCTTTTTTTCACAAACCGTATCTTAAAACGATTTTAAAACAGGAGAAATTTATTAATGAAACGATATCTACTAACGTTATTTATTATATCAGTTGTTACGTTTTCGGCTTGCAGTAACGTTTCAAAAACCGACGAAACAACCAATGTAGAACAAAAGCAACCGACAACCGAACAAACCGCTTCAACCGACCAAAACTCAACAGCTAACCCAGAGCTAGCTCAATTTGAATATCCAACAAATGATTTTTCTATCGACGGTGAATCAACATTTATCGATGAAAAAGAGGTTGTCATAACAAAAAGCGGCAGATATGAATTCAGCGGAGACTACACCGAAATAGTAGTTAACGTCAATAAAGATATCGACGAGGGTGTAGTATATCTTGTTCTTAACAACGCCACAATACAAAGCGAAAACGGGACACCGATAAACATTATCGAAGCTAAAGATGCAGTTTTAGTTCTCGAAGGAGAGAATACTGTTACACAAGGTCAAGTAGTGACGACCGACAGCGAGTTCCCGTCGGCTGCTATCTATTCGGCGGCAGACACCGCAATAATCGGAGACGGCTCTCTTTCGGTTACCACCCTTTATCAAGACGGTATCAACAGCCGTGACGACCTTGTAATCGAGGGCGGAACTATCAATGTTACCGCAGTTGAGGATGGAATTGTCGGCAAAGATCTTGTTGCTATTAGCGAATCCAATATAACAGTAGATTGCGGAAAAGACGGCTTGAAAGCCTCCAACGACCAAGACCTAGACAGAGGAAATTTAATTATATTAAGCGGAACTTTTGACATTAAAGCGCAAAATGATGCCATTAGTGCGGAACAAATTTTGCAAATAGACGGCGGACAGTTCAGCCTTTATTCGGGGGATGGATATGTTGAAGTTTTAAACGAAATAACGATGGGGGAAGGCTCCGGAAATATCGTTCAACCTACCGATCTTCTTGAAGACAGCATGAAAGGGATTAAAGCTAGCGACATAACGATCAACGGAGGAGATTTTATAATTTCGTCGTATGAAGACGCTGTACACGCAAACAACAACGCCACAGTAAACGGCGGAACATTCACTATTAATGCGGGCGACGATGCTCTACACGCAGATTTTGATTTGACTATAAATGATGTTAACCTAACGATTGAAAATGCATATGAAGGAGTAGAGGGTTCGGCGGTAACTATCAACGGCGGAAACATCTACATCAACGTTCTCGACGATGCAATTAACGCAAGCGCCGACGGTGGTCTTGTTAAAATCACCGACGGAGATATCCGGATTATATGCCAAGGGGATGGAATAGATTCAAACGGAGACTTGGTTATAGAAGGTGGCGACATTGTTATCGAAGCGAATTCAATCTATTCCGGCGGAGATGGTGCGCTTGATGTAACAGGTATATATAGCTTGCTTGGTGGTTCTGTTACTGATGAAAACGGAAACGAGATAGATGTTATGGCCCAAGGAGGCGGACGAGGCGGACAACAAGGTGGACAGCAAGGCGGGCAACAAGGCGGGCAACAAGGCGCTAGACCTGCAAGGCCATAGGAAAAATAAAAAACAGAGCATAAGTTTGAACGGAATTGGTTCAGCTTATGCTCTTTTAGTTTCTATAAGGCTACTTTCTAGAATGTTGTAGCTGTTTTTTTGGTTATTTTATTTCACAAAGTTTTTTGATATATTGAGGTTCTGTTCCGCAACATCCGCCGATGAATGCATTTGGGAATTCAAACGCCGGTGACATCTCTTTTGCAAAATCATGCTCATCTTCATATAAGATACCGTCTTTTGAAAACTGCGGTTTTCCTGCGTTGGGTTTAAAGAACAGCGGAAGGTCGGTATAATTCTTAAACATCTTAGCGACAGGGAGAGATTGTTTCGGCTCCATCGAACAGTTAAGGCCAATAGCAACAACGTTGTATTGCTTCATAGCGTTCACCATGTCTTCAACAGAATTCCCCATGATAGTTTTGCCGACTTCGGTAAAACTCATCGAACAAAACATAGGCACACCGAGCTTGCAAGCTTCGCTTGCCGCTATTTTTAGCATCTCAAGGTCGATAAACGTTTCAAGAACAACGAAATCCGGCAAATTATCCTTCGCACTTTCGATAATCTCGCGGTATATTTCGGCGCATTCTTGCGCTTTTAGGTCTCCGCATGGTTCGAGACGTTCCGCAAGAGGTCCGATGTCGAGAGCAACTTTAACGTTTGTGCCCTCGGTAGCTTGTCTTGCGAGTTCAATCCCTTTAGAGATAACTTCGTCTAGTTGATATTTTCCAATCATAGTGCGATTTGCGCAAAAAGTGTTGGTAAAAATTATATCGCTACCGGCATTGATATAACGTTTATGTAGCTCGATAACCTTTTCGGGGTGATTAATGTTGCAACTAAAAACCCCTTCTTTACAAAATTCCATAAGTATGCTGCCAATAGCTCCGTCTAGCATTGTGATGTTGGCCATGTTGTTTTCCTTGTTTTTTAATTGTTAAATTGATGAAATAATATTATCACTCATCTTAAATTTTGCATAAACTATAATGCCGTTTATCAATCAAAAAGAGATGTTTGATTGATAATAATGCTTTTTGTATCACGATTTGTGATAATAACGTTCGGGATTTGTTCGCCTATAAGCAGGGGAGATTTTGGGTTGTGGTTTTTTATATTAAGTTCTGCTGATTTTTCGTTTTGAAGCGCATAACAATAACTGCAACCGTTTAAACAACAGTTATAGGTTCCTATATCGATGCTCTCAAGGCAAAGACATTCGGGGCGCTGGTTTTTGTCTTTGATATCGATAATTTTATTGCCTAGAATATTTTGGATAATATCTTTATCGATACAAGCGCCATGTTTAATCCCAAACTTTTCGAGGTTGTATTTTTCTGCACAGGTGAAAATCTCGATGCCGTTTTGTTTTGCTATAGTTGAAAAAATCTCGCTTATTTGATGAATGTTGGAAAGCGACATATTATAGGAAGGGTTTTTCCCCATTCTTGTTGCTATATTTTTATAGCTATCGACAAAGCTTATAACGCACCTTTTTGTGCTACCACTCAGGCGGTTTGCCATATATAGAAATTTTTCTTTATGGTATGAGATATCATATGTTTCGTCTATAATAATCGGGTCATACCGCCAAATCATTCGGTTTTTTCCTAATGTTTTGGAAAGCGATATAAACGTAGTTATAAGCTGTTGTTTATCGGGCAGATTGCATTCTGTTTCTTTCCCATAAGGGGTTAGCGTGAATTCGAAATAATACGGATAATTAAAACGGTCGATCGTTGGGAGATGTTTCAAAAACGGTAGTGGGTTTTTTGTCCAAAAAACTATTATATCGACGGTTTCGGGGGAAAGAACGGCTTTGCTCAGCCGGTTTGCGTTGTATGGGTTTTGTATTAAAACAAAGCCTTCATTAAGGCGATTAACGAACCATTCGCCAAAATGCGATGGTATATCACACCGCCTGCTAGCGCTGATAATCATAAACTTTTTTTTATCCTCATTCTATCGGTAGACCGTTCATTTTAAGAAAACTTAGCTTGTCCATATATCCACGTTGGAACGCTATTTTTCCGTATATTGTGTAGCTCGTTTTATCTTTTTTAAAATCATATGCCATTACTTTAATTCCTTTAATCTACAATCTCTATCTTAACATCAACAACATCGCCGATATCTTTGTTTATCTTTTTTCTTATATCTTTTAAAATGCCGAGAATATAGCAAACTGTGCCGTCGGTGTTTTTAAAGCCCATGTTTACAATGCTTCCGGTGTAGGGTTCTCCGTCGAACGTTGCGTTTACCTTAAGGCGACCTTTGCCAAATTCTTTTTTAATATCGAAAGGAACCGGCACAAAAGCGCCGCCGCCCTTGCCTTCATGTATACTAGCTTGAAATTGAAACTTGCTTTCCATAAAAAGACCTCATGAAATAAATTAGTTGTTTTTAATTTTTGAACCCTCTAAAAAAGGTTGTGCTACGGTTTTAATGAAATAATCAATCAGCGGACCCATGAAAAGGGCTGTAATAACGGTGCCTATGCCTACCACTGTTAGAACTTCTGCAATCGAACTTCCAACAGCAAAAAGCAGAACAGTTCCGATTATAACACAGACAAGATCGCTTAATATTCGGCAAAATTTAAACTTCATAACTTTCCATTCGTTCGAGATGATAAGAGATATTGCGTCATATGTTGAAACCCCGAGATCTGCGACGATGTAGAAAGAGGAGGCAAAACATAAGATAACGATAGCTGTGAGCAAAAATATTATTCTTGCAAAAATATCGGGGGAAGGGAAGATGTTTTGCAAAATTATATAGGAAAAATCAACTATGTAACCTAATAAAAAGAGATTAACTATCGTTGCAAATCCTATGTATTTTTTGAAGGTGAAAAAAGAAAATGACAGGAGTATTATATTAACTACCATATATAATGTGCCGAAATTTATCGGGATTACGGCGTTAAGCCCGTTTATTAACGATTGAAACGGGTCGACACCAAGCGCCGACATCTTAAAAAGCCCTACCGAAACACCGCAAACTACGACTCCGAAAATAGACATTCCAATTCTTTTTGCTTTTTTATTCATTATAATATTTGTCCTTTGATGATAGATTGTTGAATTTGTTGATATATTAGGTTTAACAAAAAAATGTATTTACTTATTTCAACAGTTAATATATGATATATTTAGTGTCGATTTGTGAAAAAATTTATAAGTGCAGATAGTTGAGGAGTGAAAAAATTGAATAATATCAAAAAAATTGATTGTTTGGGGGAAATCTGCCCAATACCCATTATAAAAATTCAAAATAATTTAGAAGAGATAAAAAACGGAAGATCGGTTATGTTGCTGACCGACCATAGTTGCACGTTGGTTTCGGTTGCGGATTTTTGCAAAAAACATTCCTTAACCCACAGCTCAACCGAAGTTATAAACGGGGTTTGGGAGATAGTTATCAGCAGATAGTCTGGCTCATTATTTTCTCTAAATATTGTATTATCTTATCTTTGCCAACGCAATAGTTTACCACGTTGCGCTGTGTTATAGAGTAGTAGCTGTTTAAAAGTTTTAGGTCGCTGCATTTTACTATTCGGAGTTGTTTGTTATACAACTCTTTTTTTATTGCCATATAAGGAAGAAAAGCAACGCCAAATCCATTAGTAACAAAAAGTTTCATAGATTCTACCGTGTCGACCGAATAGAGAAGATTCATATTATCGTATTCAATCCCGTTTTCAAGCAGTTGTTTAACCAAAAGTTGCTGGGTTCTATGGGTCTTTGTTAGCATAACTACCGGGTATTTATATATATCTTCTTTATGCACGCTTTCGGGAATGTCGAACGATTGATTGCACACCAAGAAAAATTCATCAGAAAAAACCTGTTGACAATGGATTCTGTTGTCGGTCGTTTGGCCGATAACAATACCAACATCAGCTTGGCCTTTGATGATTTTTTGCTCGATAGTGTCGCTTTGTGCTGTTTCTATTTCTAATTTATGGTTAGGATATTTGTTTTTGAAATGATAAAATGTGCAGGGTAATGCATATGCACAGGCAAAAGCCGTTGAAATAACCTTTATCGTTTCGCAAGAAGAATTGAGTTTATCAATATCTTGGAAGATATCGTTATATGAATCCAAAATAGAGACAAAATGCGAATACGCAATCTTGCCGGAAGGGGTTGGAGTTATGCCTTTGTGGCTTCTTTCGATAAGTTTTGTGTTGAAACTTTTTTCCAAAGCTTGTATCTGTTGGCTAAGGGCAGACTGGCTTAAATTGCATTTTATGGCGGCCGCAGAGATGCTTCCTAGCTTTAAAGTCTCGATAAATGATATAACGTGTACAATATTCATTAATAATTCCTTTACAAAATCGTAAAAAACAGCAGGTGTAATTAACAAGAAATCTAGCTATTTTTGTGCAATTTCATGGTTTTGTTGATAAAATCAGTGTTCTTTACCCATTGTAGCACAATTTTTGGCTATAGTCATCAGTTTTTCTTATATCTCATTAAATTTTTAGTTAACCTCTCCGATAAATGATATGATATAATTTTAACAAATCAAAGGGAAAGGAGAGATTAATATTTCAAATTTAAATCAAACAGAGCAAGCTACAACTGTAAAACGCACAAGAGCACCTAGAAAACCAAAGAAAAGTCAAATTCCTTTTGCAATTGTTTTATTCATTGCAATTATTGCTTTTGGATTTTATCTATCGGGAACCAGTGTTAAACTTCCGGTCTACTGGGGATTTGGTATAATTTTCGGGTATATTCTACAGCGGTCACGTTTCTGCTTCACCGCAGCTTTTCGTGATCCTTGCATAACCGGAAGCACTTCGGTTACAAGAGCGGTTCTAGTAGCGTTGTCGATCGGAAGCATCGGGTTCTTTGCAATTAAGCTTGGAACAAATCTATCCGGAGGGGAAAGCATCAATATGCAAAGCGTTTCGCCTATTGGAGTTCCTCTTATGATAGGAGCTGTGTTGTTTGGTATCGGCATGGTTATTGCAGGTGGTTGCGCTTCGGGAACAGTTATGCGTGTTGGCGAAGGATTTACAATGCAGATGCTATCACTAGTGTTTTTTGTTGCAGGTTCTTTGTGGGGCGCTCATGATGTAGGCGCTTTTTGGGGAACACTTAATGAAAATGCACCGAAAATATTCTTGCCGGATTTATTCGGCTGGTTTGGCGCCTTGGTCGTTCAATTTGCAATAATAGCTCTATTGTATATTGCGGCAGTTAAATGGCAGATTAAAAAAATGGGTAGTGCGGAATAATATTAAAAAAAAATAATTTATTAATGAGGAGATTATAATCATGGCAGAATTTAATTTAGATTGTCTAGGCGAGGCTTGCCCGGTTCCTTTGATTAAAACAGAAAAAAAACTAGAAGAACTAGCAATAGGTGATATCCTTTTGGTTGCGATTGATCATAGTTGCGCTATGAAAAATGTTCCTGAATGGGCAAGAAAACAAGGCCATAATGTTGAAATTGAAGAAGTAGATGATGGCGAATGGGAAGTCGTAATTGAAAAAACGAAATAAAATGGAGGTTTTGTTTTGAAAGAATTTTTTATTGCACTTGGTAAAAATTCATTTTATAAAAAACTGTTATCTGAACCACTAACTTATGTGGCAGGAGCTGTTTTACTTGGTGTTTTTCAAATTGCGCATATAGCCACTCTAGGTGGAGCGTGGGGGGTAACCAGCACTTTTGCAAATTGGGGCGCTTGGGTTTATGAGCTTTTTGGCGGAGATGTTAGCACATGGGCATACTTTGCTTCCGAAAAAGCGCAAAACACTATTGCCGGCGGATTTTTTGCAGACGGTGGCTCGATTAGAAATATCGGCATTATCTTTGGCGCTATGCTTTCAACATTGTTGGCTTCGCAATTCAAAATTAAAAAAATTAAGTCTTTAAAACAGGTTGTTGCGGCTGTTCTAGGCGGTTTGATGATGGGTTACGGCGCAAGGCTTGCGCTAGGTTGTAACATTGGTGCATTTTTTTCCGCTATTTCGGCATTCTCTCTATCAGGATGGGTCTTTGCTGCGTTTTTGTTGGTAGGCGCTTATTTTGGTAGTATATTACTTAAGAAATATTTTATGTAGATAAAATAGGAAGGATAACCTATGCAAAAAAAGGTGGAGCAATATGATGTAGTCATCATAGGCGGCGGTGCAGGGGGAATGACTGCCGGAATATACTGTGGTCGTGCAAAGCTTAAAACACTGTTAATCGAAAAATCACTTGTTGGTGGTTTGGCTACTTATACATCAGAGATAGAAAACTATCCGGGATTTCCCGACGGCACTTCCGGAATAGACCTTATGAATGAATTTCAAAAACAAGCAAAAAGATTTGGCGTTAAATTTAAATTAACCGATGTGAAATCTGTTGATTTAGAGGGCGAAGTTAAAAAGGTTGAAACGTTTAGAACAACTTATGAAGCAAAGGTTGTTATCGTTGCAAGCGGAGGAAAACCCCGTTTGACAGGAGCGTTGAACGAAGATAAATATCTGTATGATAAAGGGATTTCTTTTTGCGCTACTTGCGATGCGGCTTCAAATTCCGACAAAACCGTCATGGTAATCGGAAGCGGAGATGCGGCTATAGAAGAAGGAATGTTCCTAACTAAATTTGCAAAAAAAGTTATCGTGTCGGTTATGCATGATACAGGCAAAATGGACTGCAACGAAATCGCAAAAGCTCAAGCTTTGGCAAACCCGAAGATGGAGTTTGTTTGGAACACCGTTGTTGATAGTTTCGAGGGCGAAACCAATCTTGAACAGGTCGTTTTGAAAAACTTGAAAACAAACGAAAAGATACCTGTTGCGGTCGATAGTTGCTTCCTATTTATCGGATATGTTCCCAACACCGAGATTTTCAAGGATATCCTTGATATGGATCGTGCAGGGCAACTTATTACAAACGAAAAGATGGAAACAAACGTACACGGCGTATTTGCTGCCGGAGATGTTAGGGCTAAATTCTTAAAACAAGTAGCAACTGCAGTCGGCGACGGAGCAATAGCAGGCTACAGCGCTGAAAAGTTTATAGCAGAACAAGAAGTCTATGAACAACAGCTCTTAAACCACGGAAACCCATCCCTTGTTTATGTTTACAATGCGGCGGACACGGCTTCTCGTGAGTTGCTAGCGGTGTTTGAGCAGTTCAAGAAAGAAAACAGCGATATAAAATTCACCGCTGTCGACACATATAAATCGGATGGTTTAGCAAAACTTCTAGGTGTAACCAGCTCTCCTTGTGCGGTTTGGATTAACGATTCAAAGATAGTTTCTAAAATGGAACAGGGGATAACAATAGAAGCATTAAAAGAAATGTGTAAATAACATTGATTTAAAAAATAACGGTTAGGGGAGTTGCCCTTGGCCGTTGTTTTATATCATTGACTATCCTGGATGCTGTTAAAAAACAAACACTTATATAAAATTTGTTTTAGTTAAACCTTTATTTTTCGGCGAAAATCGTCAACAGGGATTAATCAAAAAAATAATAACCAAACTTTTTTTGAAATATTTGTTGACAAAGCCAAATTCATGTGATAGAATACACACATAAACAACAAAGACGTTGTGAACAATTACTGTTCATGGCGTCTTTGTTTTTTTTTATGAAATTAAATAAAAGAACGGAGAATAAGAAATATGAAATACTGTACTAAATGCGCAATGCCGGACACTCGCCCGGGTATCACCTTTGATAAAGACGGAGTTTGCAGCGCTTGCACCCACTTTGAGGGGCGCAAGAATGTTGATTGGGATGCAAGATTTAAGGAATTTGAAAAACTTTGTGATAAATACAGAGGGTGCAACGGCCCAGGCGGATATGACTGTGCGGTTGCTGTTTCGGGAGGAAAAGATAGCCACTTCCAAGTTTATATGCTTAAAGAAGTTATGGGAATGAACCCGATATTGTTCACCGTTGAAGACAACTTCCCGATGACCGATGCCGGAATACACAACATCAAAAACATCAGCGAAGAGTTTGGTTGCACCATAATAAGCTGTAAACCAAACATCAAAGTTCAAAAAGTTTTAATGCGCAAGTTCTTTGAAAAATACGGAAAACCGACATGGTATGTCGACCGCCTTATCTACACCTTCCCTCTTCACATGGCGCTTAAATTCAACGTTCCGATGCTTTGCTATGGCGAAAACGTGAGCTTTGAATATGGCGGAAACGAAGACGAAGAAACATATTCGGCAAAGGGTCAAATCGAAAACGGCGTTGCTGTTGGAATGCCGATGGAGGAACTGCTCGGTAACGGCGTAACCGAAAAGGATCTTTCGCTAACGATTGCACCAAGCATTGAAGAGATGCAAAAACTTGATCCTATCTACATGAGCTATTTCCTACCATGGAACAGCTATAAAAACTATCAATTCGCAAAATCGAGAGGTTTCCACGACCTTACCCACGAATGGGACAGAACCCACCATTATGAAAACTTTGACCAAATAGACAGCAGAGCTTATCTTGTTCATAGCTGGCTTAAATACCCGAAATTCGGCCATGCAGCCGGAACAGATTATGGTTCGAGATTTGTTCGCTACGGAATGTTGACAAGAGAACAAGCGATCGAGATTATCAAAGAAAAAGACGGCGAACTCGATGTTCTTTGTGTTAGAGATTTCTGCGATTTCTGTGGATATTCCGAAAGAGAGTTTTATGCAATTCTCGACACATTATATAATAAAGATCTGTTTGAAAAAGACAGCTATGGAAAATGGGTGTTAAAAGATCCAATTTGGAAACAAAAATAAAAATTTAAAAAGAATGGTCTGATAAACAAATGAACAATATAACGAATATGTTCGGAAGCCTTGTTTTTGGCGACGAGGCTATGAGAGAACGGCTTCCGAAAGATATATACAAAGCGCTTAAAAAAACTATAGAACTAGGTCGCCATCTTGACATCGATGTGGCAAACGTCGTCGCAACTGCCATGAAGGATTGGGCAACCGAAAAGGGTGTAACACATTTCACCCACTGGTTCCAGCCGATGACAGGAATAACCGCCGAGAAACACGACAGCTTTATCTCCCCCGTTGGAAACGGCAAAATTATCATGGAGTTTTCGGGCAAAGAATTGGTTCGTGGCGAGCCGGATGCTTCGTCGTTCCCGAGCGGAGGCATCAGAAGCACATTTGAAGCGAGGGGCTACACCGTTTGGGACACAACATCGTATGCGTTCATAAAAGGCGACACCCTTTGCATACCAACGGCATTTTGCTCCTATTCGGGGGAATCGCTCGACAAAAAAACGCCGCTTTTGCGTTCGATGGAGGCTGTTAACAAACAAGCGTTGAGAATACTTCGCCTTTTCGGAAACACGACAGCAAAAAGGGTTAATTCGACGGTAGGCCCCGAACAGGAATATTTTTTAATCGACAAAGAGATGTTTTTAAAACGCCCCGATTTGATGTATTGCGGAAGAACTCTTTTTGGAGCAAAACCGCCCAAAGGCCAAGAACTTGATGACCATTATTTTGGAACAATTAAACCACGTGTTGCGGCATTTATGAAAGAGCTCGACCATGAGCTTTGGAAGATGGGTGTCATGGCAAAGACAAAACATAACGAGGTAGCGCCCGCGCAACATGAACTGGCGGCTATCTTTACGACAGCAAACATAGCAACCGACCACAATCAGCTAACTATGGAGCTTATGAAGGTTATAGCAGACCGACATAACCTTGCTTGTCTGTTGCATGAAAAACCGTTTGCCGGCGTAAACGGTTCGGGAAAACACAACAACTGGGCGCTCTCGACCGACACCGGAACAAACCTTCTCGAACCGGGCGAAACTCCCCATGAAAACGCACAGTTTATTTTATTTTTGGTTGCGGTTATAAAAGCGGTTAACGATTATCAAGACCTGCTTCGCCTTTCAGTTGCAAACGCCGGAAACGATCACAGGCTAGGGGCAAACGAAGCTCCGCCCGCTATAGTTTCAATGTTTTTGGGTGATGAACTAACCGACATTTTAGAAGCGCTTGAAAACAAAGAAGAATATAACGGAACGAAAAAGGAAGAGATGGAACTTGGCGCTAGCGTTTTGCCACACTTCCCAAAAGATTCAACCGACCGAAACAGAACCTCGCCTTTTGCTTTTACGGGAAACAAATTCGAATTTAGAATGTTGGGTTCAACGTTTTCGATTTCGGGTCCTAACATCGTGCTTAACACGATAGTTGCGGAGGTGCTCGGCGAGTTTGCAAATATTCTTGAAAACGCAGAAAGCTTTAACGAACAACTGGCGAAACTGGTTCGCAAGACTATCAGAGAAAACAAACAGATTATATTTAACGGAAACAACTATAGCGATGAATGGGTAGAGGAAGCCGAAAAACGTGGGCTGTTAAACCTTAAAACCGCAGTCGAAGCGTTGCCGGTGTATATTAAACCGAAGAATGTTGAACTGTTCACCAAACACGGCATCTTCACCGAAAGCGAAGTTCATGCTCGCTATGAAATTTTGGTTGAAAGCTATCAAAAGACGGTTCACATCGAAGCGCTTAGCTTTAACGAGATAATTTCAAAACAAATTCTAGGGTTTTCGCTTAGTTTCCAAAACGAACTATTAACGATTATAGCCAATAAATCGGCGTTTAACATCGACAGCAGTTTGGAACAAAAGTTGGTTGAAAACTGCTCAAGGCTTTCGAAAGAAATTTATCAAAACGTTGAGAAGCTTGAAAGTGCTTTGATAAAAACAAAGAGCATCGAAGATTGCCTTGAACTTGCGAAGTTCTATCGAAACACTGTTTTTGCGCTGATGACCGAAACACGGCTTATGGTGGATGAGCTTGAAACGATTATACCAAAAAGACATTGGGGTCTTCCGACCTATGGAGAACTGCTCTATAGCGTCAACTAACGTTACACAATGGGGTGTGCTTGATTTTTTTCAAGTACACCTTTTTTATTTTAACAAAAAAGGAGATTTTAAATTATGTTTTCAGCAGTAGATACAATATGGACGTTGCTTGCGGCGGCGCTTGTTTTCTTTATGCAAGCAGGGTTTGCAATGGTTGAAACGGGGTTCACCCGTGCAAAAAACGCAGGTAACATCATCATGAAAAATCTTATGGATTTTTCGCTAGGCTCTTTGTTCTTTTGGTTCATAGGTTTTGGGCTTATGTTCGCAGGAGACGGCGCTTTTGTTGGCGGAATTGATCTGTTCATACAAGGCGATTATAGCAGCTCCGTTCCGTCGTCCGCTTTCGTTATATTCCAAACGGTGTTTTGCGCAACGGCGGCAACCATCGTTTCGGGTGCAATGGCGGAAAGAACGAAATTTTCGTCATACTGTATATATAGCGTTGCTTTGAGCGCTTTTGTATATCCCATTTCGGGGCATTGGATTTGGGGCGGCGGTTGGCTTTCACAGCTCGGTTTCCATGATTTCGCCGGTTCAACGGCGGTTCACATGGTGGGCGGCGTTGCGGCGATTATCGGCGCAAAGATCTTAGGACCTCGTATCGGGAAGTATTCCAAAAGCGGAAAAGCAAAAGCCATTCCGGGGCATAGCCTAACGCTTGGCGCTTTGGGGGTTTTCATCCTTTGGTTCTGTTGGTTTGGTTTCAACGGCGGTTCAACCGTCTCGATGACCGACGGTTCGATAGAAACAGCATCAAACATCTTTGTTACAACAAATATTGCAGCGGCTGCTGCCGCCGCTCTCGTTATGGTTATAACGTGGATTAGATATAAAAAACCCGACGTTTCGATGACGCTTAATGGAGCGCTCGCCGGGCTTGTTGCAATAACAGCGGGGTGCGACCAAGTTTCCCCCGTTGGTGCGTTTTTTATCGGTGCTATCTCGGCATTCGTGGTGGTGTTTGGCATCGAGTTTGTCGAAAAGGTTTTGAAGATAGACGACCCTGTCGGTGCAGTTGGCGTGCATGGAATGTGTGGCGCAGTCGGAACTATATTGGTTGGTGTGTTCGCTCTTGAAGGCGGTGCGCTGTATGGCGGTGGATTAAACTATCTTGCAGTTCAAACTATCGGAGTGTTAGCGGTTATAGCGTGGGTTGCTGTGACGATGACTGCGGTGTTCCTTGGAATTAAATACACCGTTGGCTTAAGGGTTACAAAACAAGAAGAGATAGCGGGTCTCGATATCGAAGAACATGGGCTAGTAAATTCTTATGCCGACTTTGTTCATGTTCCGATGGGAACCAACTTTAAATCACAACCTGAACAATCGCCGGAAGTTGCTGAGATTGCAAAAGCTATTCCGGTTGTCGATCAATCAACTTCTGATTATGTTATGAAAAAGGTTGTAGTTGTTTTAAATCAATCTAAATTTGAACAACTAAAAACAGCCCTAGATAACGTTGGAATAACCGGAATGACCGTCACAAACGTTTTGGGTTATGGTATGCAAAAGGGCAATATGTATAGGGGCGTTTTGGTTGAAACTTCGCTTAGACCAAAAGTTAAGGTCGAAATCGTCATTGCAAAAATACCGCTTGACACGATTATAACAACGATTAAAGAAGCCCTTTACACAGGCAACATTGGTGACGGAAAGATATTTGTTTATGATATCGACAGCGTTATTAAGATAAGCACCGGTGAAACTGATTATGAAGCTCTACAGGATAATCAATAAAATATAATATTTTTGTTGTGCGATAGTTGAAACTTTTTTTCTTCTATCGCACATTTTTTATGACAAAACACAAAAACGCTTTAAAGTATTGAAGTGTAAAATAAACTGTGGTATAATAGTTTCAAATCTAATATTAGCGACAATGGGGTCGCATATAAGACATTCAGTGTGGATGTTTTTATATGCGACCCCATTTTATATTTAGATTATAATTGCCGTGGCAAAGCCACATGGCAAATTTATTTGGAGGTAGTTGTAGCCATGCAAAAAAAATCGCTTTATGATAAAAGGTTTGAGCATGATGCTTGTGGGATTGGAGCGGTCGTTTCAATAGACGGAAAAAAGACACACAAAACCGTTTCGAATGCGCTTGAAATAGTTGAAAAGCTTGAACATAGAGCCGGAAAGGATGCGTTGGGCGAAGTTGGCGACGGTGTCGGAATCTTGGTTCAAATATCACACAGTTTTTTCAAAACACTAAACCTGGGGTTCGAGTTGCCGGAACAAAAACAGTATGCTATTGGGATGATGTTTTTGCCGAGCGAAAAGATTAAACGTAGCCAAACAAAAAAGTTGTTCGAGATTATTGCAGAAAAAAGCGGGGTCGAGGTTTTAGGTTGGCGAAAAGTTTCGACCGTCCCCGATATTTTGGGGAAAAAAGCTCTTGATAATATGCCGTTTATCGAACAATGTTTTATAAAACGCCCAAACTATATAACGACGGATATAGATTTCGACCGAAAACTATATGTAGTTCGCAGAGAGTTTGAACACAGCTCGAAAGAAAGCTATGTTGCTAGCCTTTCTTGCCGAACGATAGTGTATAAGGGTATGTTTTTGGTGGGTCAACTTCGGGAGTTCTACCTCGATTTAAAAGACCAAAACTACAAAAGCGCCATCGCAATGGTACACTCTCGCTTTTCCACCAACACAAACCCCAGTTGGGAGAGAAGCCACCCCAACCGCATGATACTGCACAACGGCGAGATTAACACCATTAGAGGAAACGCCGACAGGATGCTTGCTCGTGAGGAAACGATGAGTTCCGAGATATTTGGCGATGATATCGACAAGATTATGCCGGTTATAAACGGAGAAGGCTCCGACAGCGCAATGCTTGACAACACGCTGGAATTTTTATATATGAACGGCATCGATCTTCCGCTAGCGGTTATGATGACTATTCCCGAACCGTTTAAAAACGACCGTTACATGAGCCGAAATAAAAAAGATTTCTATCATTATTATGCAACGATGATGGAACCTTGGGATGGACCTGCTGCTATTCTTTTTTCGGATGGGGATATTTTTGGCGCAGTTCTCGACCGCAACGGGCTTCGCCCCTCAAGATACTATATAACCGATGACAATATGTTGATATTGTCGTCTGAAGTTGGGGTTTTGGATATCGATCCTTCAAAGATTGTGACAAAATCAAGGCTTCTTCCGGGCAAGATGTTGCTTGTTGACACCGTTAACAAAAAGGTTATAAGCGATGACCAATGCAAAAATTATTATGCAAACAAAAAACCATATGGGGAATGGTTAGACCGAAATTTAGTTAAACTAAAACAACTTCAAATACCCAACAAAAAGATTGAAAAATTCCAACAACAATATCGAGATAAACTTTATAAAGCTTTTGGATATTCATATGAAGATGTTAAAAACGTCATTCTGCCGATGGCGCAAAACGGAATAGAACCTACTTCATCGATGGGCACAGATATTCCGCTAGCGGTGCTTTCTGACAAACACCAACCGCTATTTAGATATTTCAAACAGCTTTTTGCACAGGTTACAAACCCACCTATCGACAGCTTGCGTGAAGAGGTTGTGACCGACACCACCGTTTATATTGGTTCAGACGGAAACTTGCTAAAAGACAGCCCCGAAAACTGCTGTGTTTTAGAGGTTCAAAATCCAATTTTAACCGCAACCGACCTTGCAAAGATAGCCGCTATCGACAAAAAAGGTTTTTGCGTTAAAAAGGTTGACCTATTATATTATAAAAACACATCACTCGAAGCGGCTCTCGAACAGCTTTTTGTTAAATGTGACAAGGCATATAAAAACGGTGCAAACATCATAATCCTTACCGACAGAGGGGTAGACCAAAACCATGTGGCAATACCATCGCTTCTTGCGGTTTCCGCCATCGAGCAATATCTAATCAAGACCAAAAAAAGAACGGCGATATCGATTATTCTCGAAAGCGCAGAACCGAGAGATGTTCATCAGTTTTCGACGCTTCTCGGATATGGCGCAAGGGCTATCCACCCATATCTTGCGCATGAATGCATCGAAGAACTCATCGACAAAAAGATGCTTGATAAAGATCTATACACCGCTATCGATGACTACAACAGCGCAGTTATCCATGGCATCGTTAAAGTGTCGGCGAAGATGGGGATATCGGTTATCCAATCGTATCAATCGGCGCAGATTTTCGAAGCGGTTGGCATTAACAAAAAAGTTGTAGATAAATATTTCACCAATACCGTTAGCCGTGTTGAGGGAATTGGGCTTGAAGAGATTTCGGAAGGGGTAGAGTTTAGGCATTCAAAAGGGTTCGACCCTCTCGACCTTGGTGTCGACCCTATGCTCGACAGCGCAGGTTACACAAAGCTTGTTAACGGCGACGACAAAGAAGACCATCTCTATAATCCGCAAACTATCATAGCGCTTCAACAGGCAACGAGAAACGGCGATTATAAGCGGTTTAAAGAATACACCGCTTTTGTTGACGACCAAAACAAACCACATACATTAAGAGGTCTCTTAGAGTTTAATTTTAAAAACGAAATTCCGCTTGAAGAGGTTGAACCCGAAAGCGAGATCGTTAAAAGGTTTAAAACCGGCGCAATGTCTTACGGTTCGATATCAAAAGAAGCGCATGAATGCATGGCTATTGCGATGAACAAACTCGGGGGGAAATCTAATTCCGGCGAGGGCGGGGAAGACCCAAAACGCCACAACACCGACAAAAACAGCGCAATAAAACAGGTTGCTTCGGGGCGGTTTGGCGTGACGAGCAGATATCTTTTAAGCGCAAAAGAAATTCAAATTAAGATGGCTCAGGGCGCAAAACCAGGCGAAGGAGGACACCTTCCGGGTCAAAAGGTCTATCCTTGGATTGCAAAAACAAGGCATTCGACCCCCGGCGTTACCCTCATATCTCCGCCGCCACACCACGATATATATTCAATTGAGGATTTGGCGCAACTGATATATGACCTTAAAAACGCCAATCGAAAAGCGAGAATTTCGGTTAAACTTGTGTCGGTATCGGGCGTTGGAACGATAGCGGCAGGGGTTGCAAAGGCGGGCGCTTCGGTTATTCTTGTTTCGGGATATGACGGCGGAACGGGAGCTGCGCCAACTAGCTCGATACTTGATGCCGGGCTGCCGTGGGAGCTAGGGCTTGCGGAAGCACATCAAACGCTTATACAAAACGGGCTTAGACAAAACGTTATTCTCGAGACTGATGGAAAACTGATGAGCGGTCGTGATGTTGCTATCGCCGCCATTTTGGGCGCAGAGGAATTCGGCTTTGCAACCGCTCCGCTTGTAACGATGGGGTGCATGATGATGAGGGTGTGCAACCTTGACACCTGCCCCGTTGGAGTTGCAACTCAAAATGAAGAGCTTCGCAAAAGGTTTAGAGGAAAACCGGAATATGTTATCAATTTTATGACGTTTATTGCGAGGGAACTTCGTGAGATAATGGCAAAGCTTGGGGTTCGCACGCTCGACGAATTAACAGGAAGAACTGATCTTTTAAAGGTTCGTGACACAAAAACGACCAAGCGTGCCGAGCTTTTGGATATGAGCAAAATTATCTCGACACAGTATGCAAACAACCAAGACAAAACGTTCGATAAATCAAAGGAATTTGATTTTAAACTGAATGAAACGGTCGATGAAAGAGTGTTGTTGAAAAAATTCAAAGATGCAATTAACAAAAACGTTAAGCATACTGAGGAGATAACAATTTCAAGCACCGACCGAACGGTTGGAACAATTCTAGGCTCTGTTATAACGGAAAAATTCCAAAATTCTCTCGAACCCGACACCTACACAGTCAACTGCGTTGGTGGTGTTGGGCAATCGTTTGGGGCGTTTATTCCAAAAGGACTAACGTTAAGGCTTTCGGGAGATGCAAACGACTATCTCGGCAAAGGGCTTTCGGGCGGAAAGATAGTTGTTAAACCGCCCAAACAAAGCGTGTTTAAACCGGAACAAAATATCATCATCGGAAATGTTGCTTTCTACGGCGCAACGTCGGGTGAAAGCTTCATAAACGGAATTGCGGGCGAGCGATTTATGGTTCGAAACTCGGGAGCTGTTGCGGTGGTTGAGGGTTGCGGAGATCATGGCCTTGAATATATGACAGGCGGAAAAGCTGTCGTTCTCGGCGAGGTTGGCAAAAACTTTGCCGCCGGAATGAGCGGTGGCATAGCGTATGTTCTTGATTTAAAACATGAACTATACCTTAAACTTAACAAAGAGTTTGTCACGATGACCGAGGTTGAAAACCAACACGATATAGACGAATTAAAAGAACTTATTGAACGACATTTTATCGAAACAGGGTCACCGTATGCAGAGTTTGTGTTACAAAATTTTGAAAACATGATTTGTGATTTCAAAAAGATAGTTCCAAATGATTATCAAAAAATGATAGTAGCTATAAGTGAATTTGAACAAAAAGGTTTTTCAAGGCAACAAGCAGAGATGCAGGCTTTTATGTCGCAGCTTAAATAACAATAGGAGGTAACTTATGGGAAAGATAACCGGTTTTCTCGAGTTTAACAGAAAAGCAAACGGAAAAATTCCTGTTAAATTAAGGATTAAAAATTATAATGAATTCTATGATATAAACGATCAAAACGAACGACAAAACCAAGCCGCTAGGTGTATGAACTGCGGAGTTCCGTTTTGTTCAAGTGCGCTTGAACTTTCAGGCATGGTTACGGGATGCCCGCTACATAACCTTATTCCGGAATGGAACGACGAGATATACAAAGGCAATTTCTCGCATGGTTTAGCACGTCTTTTAAAGACAAATTGTTTTCCCGAATTCACCGGCAGAGTATGCCCTGCTCTTTGCGAAAAAGCTTGCATAAACGGGCTTGACGGCGAGGCAGTGACGGTGCATGACAACGAATTGTTTTTGATCGAAACGGGGTTTGAAAGAGGGTATATTAACCCTTTACCGCCAAAAGTTAGAAGCGATAAAACAATAGCTGTCGTAGGGTCTGGGCCTTCGGGGCTTGCGGTTGCGGAAAAGCTTAATAAACGAGGGCATTCGGTGACGGTGTTTGAACGAGAGGATAGAATTGGCGGGCTTTTGATGTATGGTATACCCAACATGAAGCTTGACAAATCGGTTGTATCTCGTCGTGTCGAGCTTATGAAACAAGAGGGGGTTATATTTGAAACAGGAAAAGATGTTGGAAAAAACCTTAAACTAGAAACGTTGCAACAGGAGTTTGATGCTGTCGTTTTGTGTTGCGGAGCAAAGAATCCTCGAGATATATCGGTAAATGGTAGAAACGCAGATGGCGTTTATTTTGCAGTGGATTTTTTAACCCAAACGACAAAGGCGTTTTTAAACAACAACCTTTCTCAAGATGGATATATCAGCGCAAAAGGGAAGGATGTTATAATTTTGGGCGGCGGAGACACCGGCAACGATTGCGTTGGAACCTGTATTAGACACGGCGCAAACTCGGTTACACAAATAGAGATGATGCCAAAACCGCCGTGTGACAGAACGGTTTCCAATCCATGGCCCGAATGGCCCAAAGTTTTGAACACCGATTATGGGCAACAGGAGGCTACTGAAGTTTTTGGAAACGATCCTCGAATATTCCAAACCACTATTAAAGAGATATACCAAAAAGAGGGGGTCATTTCCTCTGTATTAACGGTGGGCGTGGAGTTTAAAGACGGAAAACTTTGCGAAAAAGAAAACAGCGAAAAAACAATAAAAGCCGATCTGCTTTTAATAGCCGCCGGATTTATTGGGTTTGAGGATTATATAGCCGGCAAAACAAAAATTCCAACCAAAAAGGATTTGAGCTATCAAACTGATAAAGCAAACGTGTTTGCTTGCGGAGACATGAAGAGAGGGCAGTCTTTAGTAGTTTGGGCGATATCAGACGGCATTAAATGCGCCGAACAAGTAGACAAATTTTTGACCGGCTGCTGACTAGGAATTATATTTGCATCGAAAAATCCCCCATCATACTACTTGCCGATGGCTTGTAGTTTGAGAGGGATTTTTTGATTTGTTTTTTTAAAAAAGTGCCGACTATCGTTGACAACGCTACAGTTTTTTCATCTTTTGTTCAATTGTTAAAACAATATCGCTTAAAGAAATTTTTGCCCAAGGCTTATCTTATAAAGCGTTTAGAGTGTTGGTTTCGCTCTCCTTTTTCTATCGCACTTAAATGGCTTCGCCCTATATCGGATAGACCGCTTAAAACTTCTTGTGTTATTCCTTTTTCGTTCCGATAATCGGTTAATACTTTACCTACGATTTTAGGATCTAATTGTTTCTTTTTCATGTCAAACACCTCAAATAGAGATTTTTATCGGTTCAAAAATCTCAACTTCTCCGCCCATTGTGGCGCTCATAAACTTGTTGTTTTGCATCTCGACAACAACTTCAATAGTTCCTCCCGGTTGAGCTAACTCCATTTTGTATGTTCCATCGGGTTTGTTTTGCGCTAAGTAAATAGCCGTCGCAACGCTGCCCGAACCGCAACTGCCTTCGTCTACCGTTGTGTTTGTTTCTTTAACAAAAACCACAGGGTTGATAAAAAGCTTTTCGTTGTCAAGGAACATGACTCCAACGGCATCGGGATTGTATTTTGCAACCAAAGCGGTTTTAATCTTGTTAAAAAGCTCCCTGTTTACGGTTATGTCAACCGCTATTGCGTGGACTATCCCTTCGAAAACGACAACGGGAAACTCGACACCGTCGATTGAAATTTGGTCAATAGCTGTCGGCAACGGCATAGATGTTCGGCAATAATTGTTTTTAAGATCATATTCAACAACTAAGCCTTCGCTTATTCCGCTGACCGCAACATCTAGGAATCCTTTGCAGCAAACATCTTGTTTGTTGCAAACACTTTGTTTGTTGCAAACAAAGTGTTTTTTAGCAAGATATAGACCAAAGCTTCTTGTTGCGTTTCCGCAAAACTCCCCACCCATCATGTCCATACGTAGTGTTTTTGTTTTGGGGCAGGTGTTTATAAACCCAACCTGTTCAACATTCAAATCTTCGAGCGACATTATTTTTTCCGAAATCTTGACATAATCTCGCTTGCTGATATCTTGATTAAGAACAAAGCCGGTTATATTGCCGGCAGGGTTTGCAATAACTAGATCTAAAATCATTTTTTAAATTCCTTATATTAACTATTACGTTGTTGTTCTATTATAACAATTGAAACGGGAGGGTTTGGAAACCCTCCCCTTGTTTTTATTATTTCTGTTTTGTAGATAACTAGAATATATTCCCGATGATAATTGCTAGGTAGTTACCGATAGCGATACCCCAAAGACCAACCAACAAACCGGGAACGGCAAGCGCCGACCAACCTCTGTTTATCGATACTGCGGCGGCGGTTGAGGGGCCTCCAATCGAAGCCAAAGCGGCGTTGACAACCTCTTCCCAGTTCCATTTTGCAAACTTTGCAACGACACAAAGGAGAACGATGTTGCAAAGACCAACAAAGATAACCGATGTAAAGATAGTAGGGCCTACTTCGACAAGTTGTTTCAAATCAGCGCCAGCGCCGATGTAGACGAGGAATATCATAATACCGAAAGTTCCAAACTCTTGCGCTCCGCTAAGACGGCTAAAGAATTTTGGAAAAAAGAATACCAATAGAAGTGTTATCGTGCTTATTACCAGATAGATTGAACCGAAAAGTTGTGTCAAAATGTTGGGTAAACCTAGCGTTACAACCCATTTTGAAATAACGCTTGAAACCGCACATATTGCAAAAGCCGTTGCAAACGTCAACGCTATTCCGAGGAGCGAAATATTTTTGGGTTTCCAATATTGTTCCGCAACCGAACCGGTGTCGCTGTTTGAACTTTGTTCAAACGCATCTATATACGGGTGGTTATAGTTTTTGCGAACCCATTTTGTGTCGCTCATTTGGCTCATAACTACCATAACGGTGGTTGCTAAAAGGTTAGCCGCTACCGACATTGCGCCGATGTAGGAAGCATCTGAAGTAAACGCTTCGCCCGCCGCCACAAGGTTTGCCGAGCTTCCGATGAACGCTCCAACCTCCATTGCTACGATACCATCAATGCCCTCTGTTCCGCTAAAGACAACGCCCATAATTATTGCGCCGATAATTGTGCCAATTGCGGCGATGTGGAAGATTAAAAACAGTTTTCCCGATTCTTTAATGATCTTTTTTGTGTCGCAAGAAAACAACATCATTGCAATTGAAAGGGGAAGAATGTATGAACCGATGTTCCCATAAACAGGGGATTGCGAAGCGAACGGAATAACGTTTATGTTAGCTAGCAACATTGCGCCGAAAACCGCAATAGTAACACCGCCTATCTTTCCACCTAGCTTTGTTTTTTGTTCACCTAATATCGCAAGAGCGGCGATAATGATAATCGCCATCCATACGAGCCATGAATTTTCCGGATTAATTAAAGTTCCCATTTTTAAAATTTCCCTTCTTAAATACAATATCTTTAATTTTTTTTATTATTTATATGTCAAAACATCGTTGCAGTTGAGTTGATATTCAATTCCTTGCGGTGGTAAAGCGCAAACATCTTCGCCAAACTCCGATGAATTTCGAAGTTTTGAAAGATTAAGCAATAAAACCCTAGCAGGCAAACCCTCTTTAATTCGCCCATAGTCTGAAAGATTAAGGCGTTTTGCCGGAAGTAGCGTTAGTTTTTTAATTCCCTCGCTAAACGACATAAGCTTTTTTAGCAATACAAATTCTTCAAGAAATTTAACTGCTGAACCGCTTGATCTTGGGTGTCCTTGATAGTGTCCGTTTTCGTCCATGTTAAGAACAGCGTCGCTACCTAGCATTGCGAAATCCAAACAAAGCGCTTTTTCGACATCCTCTATAGGAACTGCGTTGTGGCAAGCTACCGAGACATCTTGCGGAGCGTTTCTAAGTTGCTCAAAAAGCTTATCGTTACAAAACTGTTTTACCATAGGTCCCGTTAAAATCTCGAGGTCGTTTGCCGTGAAATTGAAGTTTTCAAAACCATCGTCAAAGACGGCTGATTTAATCGTTGTAGCCCATGCGTTGTATGGGTAGACATCGGCGGTTATGTCACAGCCGGATTTTTTTATAAGTTGCTCCGCCTTGTCGATGTTGTCGTTTCCGTAGACGTTGGCGCTGATATGTGAAATATGTATTGGGCAACCAGTTTTTTTCGCCGCATACACCATCTCTTCAACCGTTTCAATAGCTTTTTCGGGATAGTCGTATCTCATGTGAACCGACATAAACTTGTTGTTGTCGCCCGCTATCTTGCAAAGTTCCATAAATTCTTTTGTCGATGTTCCGGGCGCATACTGCAAACCGGCAGAGATCCCAACAGCCCCATCATCAAGGGCGGTTTGCGCAAGTTTTGCCAATTTGTTTATCTGGTTATCATCCGCTGTATCGTAATTTGAAAGCCCTAAAACGCCCCGAAGAGCCACGTTTCCTACAAGAGTTAAACAATCAATCGGTAAGTTTTGTTGCTTTAAAGCTGATAAATAATCTTTAATAGGGAAATTGCTCATTCCGCAGTTTCCTGTTACAATAAGGGCGTTTCCGCCTTTTGCCGCCGCAGTAGCGGTGTGTTTTGGGAAAACAAGCCTGCTGTTGTTCTCTATCAAAACATCTTCATGGGTATGTATATCGATAAAAGCGGGGGTTGCAACGAAATTTTCCGCATCTATATACCGTTTTGCATCGATCGAGTTTTCTGTTATACAGCTGATTATTCCGTTTTTTATACCGATGTTTAATATCTCGTCGGTATTGCTTTCGGGGTCAACTATTCTAGCACCGATAACCGCAACATCTAGCATTTATTAGATCCCCCCTGTTTTAACCTTATACTTGATATATTTGTTTTATCATATTCAAGTGTTAACGAATTAGCTTGTTAAAGTGCAACAACATTATTTTAATATATTAAAGCGTTGTTGTCAATGTTTTATTGGAAAAAAACTTAAAACTAAGTTGCTATAACAAAACATTGTTGATATTAAGATGTATATAATACAAAAAAAATCAAAAAAATTTTGAAATTTTACGTCAAGTTCTAAAGATTTTGAAATTGCTTGATTAAAACACAGCATTATGTTTTAATTTATGTGTATAAGTATGTATATATTGACGAAATGATCAAGCGTTTTAAATGGTGTCATCAATCTTTAACAGATTAAAACGGCGATAATGTTTGATTTGAAAATCATTTGCACCGGAAAGGAGCATATAATTTATGAAACTTGGAATAGACATAGGTTCAACGACGATAAAATTCGTTTTATTGTCTGATGAAAACAGCTTGATGTATCAATCGTATGAACGACATTTTTCAAAGATTGGAGAAAAGCTCCTCGAATATATAAAGGATATTAAGCAAAAAATTCCGGAAGCTGAAAAACTTTCGGTTGCGATAACGGGTTCAGCCGGAATGGGGATAGCACAGGATCTTGAAATTGGTTTTGTTCAAGAAGTTTTTGGGGCAAAAGTTGCCGCTAATACGTATATGCCGGACACCGATGTTATTATAGAACTTGGCGGAGAAGATGCTAAGATTTTGTTTTTAACGTCGGGGCTTGAAGTTCGAATGAACGGGAGTTGCGCCGGAGGAACAGGGGCGTTTATCGACCAAATAGCAACGCTTTTAAACGTTACCCCCGATGATATGAATCTATTGGCGAAAAAATCCGAAAAGACATACCCGATAGCTTCAAGATGTGGCGTTTTTGCAAAAAGCGATATTCAACCGCTTTTAAATCAAGGCGCTAGAAAAGAGGATATCTCTGCTAGCATTTTTCAATCGGTCGTTAACCAAACGATAACCGGTTTAGCGCAGGGTAGAGAGATTAAAGGGAAGATTTTATATCTTGGAGGTCCGTTGACGTTCACGTCGGAACTTCGAAAAAGCTTTGATGAGACCCTTAAAATCGAAGGGGTATGCCCGGAACATTCGCTACATTATGTAGCTTTGGGTTGCGCTATCTGCGCCGATAGCGAAGTTAATATTGATGAACTAATTGAAAAATTAGTAGACTATAAATCGGGATATAATTTTGAAAAGACAGAACCGTTGTTTGTTGATGAAAAAAGTTATCAAGAATTTTTTGCAAGACATCAAAAACAAACGGTTGAACAAAACGACCAACAAGACTATAGCGGGGATGTGTTCATCGGAATAGACGCCGGCTCAACCACCATCAAAATCGTTGCTATTGATGAGCAAGACCGCATACTTTTTTCGCTATACAAATCAAACGGTGGGAATCCAATTCCGCCTATAAAAGAGTTTTTGAAAACATTTTATTCTTTGCATAAAAATGCAGTTGTTCGCTCGGCAGCCGTTACGGGATATGGCGAAGAGATGATAAAAAAAGCATTTAGCCTAGATTTTGGCTTGGTTGAAACGGTAGCACACCTAACGGCGGCTAAAAAGTTTAACAAAGATGTTGATTTTATTATTGATATCGGCGGACAGGATATGAAGTGTTTCAAAATTCAAGACGGAGTTATCGACGACATATTTCTTAACGAAGCTTGTTCTTCGGGGTGTGGGTCGTTTCTTCAAAGTTTCGCAAATGTTTTGGGATATCAATCCAAAGAATTTTCAGAGCTTGGCCTTTTTGCAGATTCTCCGGTAGACCTAGGTTCTCGTTGCACTGTTTTTATGAATTCTTCCGTTAAACAAGCTCAAAAAGATGGCGCTTCGGTTGAAAATATTTCGGCAGGGCTTTCGATTAGTGTTGTGAAAAACGCTATATATAAAGTTATACGAGCGTCCAGCGCAAGTGAACTTGGGAAAAATATCGTTGTTCAGGGTGGAACTTTTTTGAGCGATGCTGTGCTTCGTGCGTTTGAAAAGGAAATAGGCGGCGAGGTTATTCGCCCCAACATAGCCGGAATAATGGGCGCTTATGGGGCGGCTTTATATGGAAAAAACAAAGGTAATAAAAAATCCAAAATATTAAATTCTGATGAACTTTTGAATTTTACCCATAAAACATCCTTCACACATTGCAAAGGTTGCGCAAACAACTGTTCATTGACTATAAATATGTTTGACGATAAGAGAAGATATATTTCGGGAAATCGTTGCGATTTACCAACGAGAAATAGCGTAGTCGATTCAAACGAATTAAATCTATATCAACAAAAAAGGGAACTTTTAAAAGAATTTACAGATCGAAAATCCGTCGGAACAAGAGGAAGGGTTGGAATTCCGTTTGTTCTTAATATGTATGAGTTGCTGCCGTTTTGGTCGAAGTTTTTTGAAACTCTGGGATTCGAGGTGGTAACATCGGGGATTTCAGACGACGATACATATATAAAGGGGCAACACTCAATTCCATCCGACACAATATGTTTTCCGGCAAAGCTGGTTCATGGGCATATTGAACAGCTTGTTTCAAAAGATATAGATATCTTGTTTTATCCTTGCATGAGCTACAACATAGATGAAAACAGGGGAGACAACTGTTTTAACTGCCCAATAGTAGCATATTATCCAGAAACGGTTGCAAACAACATATTGTCGGTCAAAGATGTTAAATACATCTATGACTATATAGGCATCCACAGACCGAAAGATTTTGTTAAAAAAATTCATAAAATTATCACTAGATACTATAAAGATATTAGCTTGTCAGAGATTAAAGAGGCGAGTTCAAAAGCATTTTTGGAGCATGAAAAATATATGCAAACCGTTCGTTCGTTGGGCGAGGTTATAATAAAAAAAGCAAGAGAGCAAAAAAAACCGATTATAGTTCTTTCGGGAAGGCCGTATCATCTTGATGCCAAGGTTAACCACGGTATAGATAAGCTTATTGCCGGATTTGATGTTGCGGTGGTTACAGAAGATTCGGTCTGTAATCTTTCTCAACAAGACAAACAAGTAGATGTTTTAAATCAATGGACATATCATTCAAGGTTATATGATGCCGCAAAATTTGTGACCCAAGAGAAGGATATCAACCTAGTTCAGCTGGTGTCGTTTGGCTGTGGTCTTGATGCGGTTACAACCGACGAGGTTCGAACAATTCTTCGACGACATCGAAAGATCTATACACAGCTTAAAATAGACGAGATAACAAACCTAGGGGCCGCTAAAATTAGAATCAGAAGTCTACTGGCTGCGATTGAACAGGAGGAAGTTTAATGGAAAACAGGGTTAAAAGAATTGAGTTTACAAAGCAAATGAAGAGCGAATACACAATAATTGCGCCTAGTATGTTGCCGATTCATTTTCGGATGCTTGCAAAAGTTTTTAAAAGCTATGGATATCGGCTTGAAATACTAGATAATGAAAGCAGAAATGTTATCGATGCCGGCTTAAGGTATGTTCATAACGACACCTGCTATCCGGCACTTCTGGCAATCGGACAAATGATAGATGCTTTGGATAGCGGAAGATACGATATAAACAAAGTAGCGCTCATGATGACCCAAACCGGCGGAGGTTGCCGAGCATCGAACTACATACATCTTTTGAGAAAAGCTTTGGTTAAAGCAGGGTATGAGAATGTTCCGGTAATATCCTTCAATACATCGGGAATGGAAAAAAATTCAGGATTTAAGCTGACGTTTCCTATTATAAGAAAATTGCTTGCAGTTGTAGCATATGGCGATATTTTGATGCTTTTAAAAAATCAAGTTAGGCCTTATGAAACGGTGTCGGGCGACGCAGACAACCTCGTTTTAACGTGGCAAAACAAGCTTTGCGAACAGTTTGAAAAAGGCAAAGGTTTAACTGTTTCATCGATGAAACGAAATTTCAACAACATAGCAAAAGACTTTAAAGATATCGAAACGCAAAAAATCGACAAAGTTAAAGTTGGGGTTGTGGGGGAGATATACGTTAAGTTTGCGAGCCTTGGAAACAATGGTCTTGAAGAGTTTTTGTTTTCCCAAAACTGCGAATACATGGTTCCGGGGCTTATGGGATTTTTGCAGTATTGCGTTTTTAATACGCTTCAAGATATAAAACTTTATGGCGGGGGAAAGCTTAAAAAAATAATATATGGTTCTGTATTAAGATACCTTGAAAAGATAGAAACCGCTTCGATTAAAGCGGTTAAAATGCAAAATAAATTTGTTGCGCCCGCAACGTTTTCTCACCTGAGGTCGCTTACAACAGGGGTTGTAGGCCTTGGAAACAAAATGGGAGAAGGTTGGCTTCTTCCGGCTGAGATGATGGAACTTAGCGAGCAAGGATATGAGAACATCGTTTGCGCCCAGCCTTTCGGATGCCTTCCGAACCACATTGTTGGCAAAGGGGTTCTAAGATCGATCAAAGAGCGTTTCCCGCTTTCCAACATAACCGCTATCGACTATGACCCCGGCGCCGCTAAGGTTAACCAAGAAAATCGAATTAAACTGATGCTTTCGGTTGCAAAAGAAAACAAGCAAAACCAAAAACAAAAGAGTTTAAAAAGCAAACGTTCAAGAATTAAATCAGCGGTTGCGGCGGCGGTGTTATAAAGCTATCGTGACCCAAATTTTATTGTATTAACTTTGATTAATATATTTTGTAAAAGAGGAACGTATGAACAAAAAAATAATTCAAGCTCAATTGAATAAACTTTTGAAACAAGAAGCAAAATTCCTTGAAAAACATAACGAGAAAAAGCCTTCTAAACTTGATGAATTTGTTGTTGATAAAGTTCCTCAAAAACTTCAACAAACCCTTCAATCGGTTTTTTCAAAATCGTTTGCTTTGGTTTTTGAAAAGGGAAGTTCGGTAATTGAAAAAAGCTATAACAGAGAAGAGATTGAGATTAAACACAAGGTTAATGCCTATGCATTTTCGTTGAAACAGGATAAAAAAAGAATAGATGCTTTTGGAAAACAAGCAAGCAAAAGCGAAGCAAAAAACATAGCGATTTCGGGGGTTAAGGGAATTGGCTTGGGGCTTCTTGGGATAGGAGTTCCCGATATCCCTGTTTTTTTGGGGATGATTCTCAAAGGTATCTATGAAATTGCGCTCCAGTTTGGGTTTGAATACGACACCGAAAAAGAAAGATATTTCATAATCAATGTAATAGCAACCTCACTTTCATATGGAGACAAAGCGGTTTTATATAACGAGATTTTAAACGATTATATTGTTAACCCAAACTTGCCAAAAGATTACGATGCTTTAAAAGAGGTTGAAAAGGTGTCGGATGTTTTAGCGAATGAACTGCTTGTCATGAAATTTATTCAAGGTCTACCGATTGTCGGGGTAGTTGGCGGAGTGTCGGACGCTGTGTTTGTTAAGAAAATTCTTGATTTTGCTAAGTTGAAATACAAAAGACGGTTTTTGGAAAATCAGCTTTAAATAATCTCCGCCTGCGGCGGAGCTATTGGAAATACTACTTGTCGAGCTTCGCTCGCCATTTTGCGCCGATGGCGCAAAAATCGTAGTATTTCTAAAAACTGAAGCTTCATCTAACATTTAGGTTTTAAGATGCTGTGGCAAAGCCACATGGCGAATTTATATAATTCGAAGCATTATATAAATAATCCGCAGGATTATTTTATCGGATTAAAAAAGAGGTCAATTATGAATTTAAAACAAAAAACAAAACTCATTGTCGAGAGGTTTGAAAAAGAATATCCTTTGCCGGAATGCACATTAAACTTTGACAACGCTTGGCAACTGATTGTTGCTGTTCGCCTTGCGGCTCAATGCACCGACAAAAGGGTCAACATCGTGACGGAACAGCTTTTCAAAGACTACACCTCCCCCGAACAGCTAGCCGCCGCCGATATAGAGGATATAGAACTAGCTGTCAAAACGTGTGGGCTTTATAAAACCAAAGCTCGAGATATATCGCTTGCTATGAATATGCTTGTTTATGAATATGGTGGAACCGTTCCAAACACGATGGAACAGCTTTTAAAGATACCGGGTATTGGCAGAAAATCCGCCAACCTTATTTTGGGGGATGTTTTTAATCTTCCGGCAATAGTTGTCGACACCCACTGCATAAGAATAACAAACCGCCTAGGCCTCGTTAATTCAAAAAATCCCGAAGCTATCGAAAAAAAGCTTAAAGAGATAGTAGCGCCCGAAAAAGGCAACGATTTTTGCCACCGCCTTGTTATGCATGGCAGAGCGGTTTGCACGGCGAGAACGGCATTTTGCGACAACTGTTGTTTAAAAGAACTCTGCAAACATCAAAAGTCACTATCAAAAGCTTGACAACAAAAGTTGTTGCTGTTATTATAAGTTAAAAGCACAGGGGCGCTTAACAAAGCTGAGATTGAAGATATACTTCAAGTCCCTTGAACCTGATCCGGATAATGCCGGCGTAGGAAGTGTATCATAATTAATTGATATATTACATCGCCCGTATATCGGACGGTGTAATTTTTTTATTTATAGAAAAGGATTTTAAACGATGTCAACAAACACAATTAAAAACAGCAAAACAAAAATTCTTGTCGAAAGCGCAATGCTAGTAGCCATAGCTGTCGTTCTCTCGATCTTTCCAAAATTCACATTTCTCCCAAACGGAGGGTCAATAACTATCTGCAGTATGCTTCCGATAGTTTTGGTCTCCTATCGCCGAGGGCTTAAATGGGGATTTCTAGCGGCGTTTGTTTTCGCCATAATCCAAACTATGACCGATTTTAAAGGGGTTGCAATAGTTGATATTATCTCTGCGTTTTGGGTTATTATGCTTGATTATTTAATCGCATATACCGTTTTAGGTATCGGCGGAATTTTCAAAAACAAATTTAAAAATCCCGGAAAAGAACTCGCTTTTGGAAGCCTTCTAGCAATTGGGCTAAGATATCTATCGCATTTTATCTCGGGAGTAGTCTTATACGGAGCGTGGGCGGAATGGTTTTTCGGCGAGATGGGAACTTTCGGTCAATCGATAATGACAAACGTTAGCGGGCTTCCCCTCTTTATGTTGTATAGCTTTATCTATAACGGTTCGTATCTCATCCCCGAGATGATATTAACGTTTATAGTCTCACTAATGCTTTCTAAAGTTGCGGTGTATAATCTTGAAAAATAAAAAAACAATGCAGGTTAAACCCTAGTTCAAACCAAAAATAGACCCCCATAACAAAGCAAGGATTATTGCTTTTGTTTTGGGGGTTGTTTATATTTAGCTTAAAGCTTCAGTTTTTAGAAATACTACAATTTTTGCACCGTCAGAGTAAATCGTAGGGAACGCATTTTATGCGTTCCGCCGTTTTTTGATACGTTACGGCGATGTTGGATTTAGGAATTAGGGCTTCGGAATGCATACAATGCATTCCCTACAAGGTATTCGTCTTAAAATCTAAATGATCGCTAAGCTTCAGTTTTTAGAAATACTGCGATTTTTGCGCCGATGGCGCAAAATGGCGAGCAAAGCTCGACAAGCAGTATTTCAGGTAGCTCCGCCGACAGGCGGAGATTATATCAACATTTCTTATATGTCTTAAAAACAATATACCATTATTTAACGATAAAGACAAACAATATTGAATAGTTATTTATAATAATATAATTTTTTTGTGGCAAACAATAGATTTTATTATGATTTTTTGATAGAATATTAAAGAAACAAAAAATATAGAAAGTGAATTACATTATGTTTGCGGATTATATCGACACAATAAAATTTCTTCAAGCAATAGATCCCGAGGTTGCACAACCGATGCAAAAGGAATTTTTGCGCCAAAACTCCAATATCGAACTTATTGCTTCGGAAAACATCGTTTCGCCGGCAGTCATGGCGGCGATGGGAAGCGTTCTCACCAACAAGTATGCAGAAGGATATCCCGGCAAACGTTATTATGGCGGTTGCTACTGCGTTGACGAGGTCGAAACTATTGCAATTGAAAGAGCAAAACAACTTTTTGGCGCAGATCATGCAAACGTTCAAGCCCATTCGGGCGCAAACGCTAACATGGCGGCATATTCCGCTGTGCTTAACTATGGCGACAAAGTTGTTGGAATGAGCCTTTCAAACGGCGGACATCTAACCCATGGTTCCCCCGTTAATGCATCGGGAAAACTTTATGATTTCCATGCTTACGGCGTTGATGAAAATGGATTTATCGACTATGATGAGGTTGAAGCTATCGTTAAAAAAGTTGAGCCAAAACTTTTGGTAGCCGGAGCTTCCGCATATCCTCGAAAGATAGATTTTAAAATAATGGGCGAGATTGCAAAGCGCAACAACGTTTTGTTTTTAGTCGACATGGCTCATATTGCAGGGCTTGTTTCGGCAGGGGAACATAACTCCCCGATGCCGTATGCAGACATCGTTACAACAACGACCCACAAAACATTAAGAGGCCCTAGAGGTGGACTAATCCTTTGCAAAGAAGAGTTTAAAAAAGCTGTTGACAGCGCTATTTTCCCCGGAAACCAAGGCGGGCCGCTCATGCATATTATAGCCGCTAAAGCAGTTTGTTTTAAAGAAGCGTTAAGCGATGAATTTAAACAATATCAAAAACAGGTTGTTATAAACGCAAAAGAACTTGCAAAACAACTTTTGCAAAATGATGTTAAACTTGTTTCGGGCGGAACCGATAACCATTTGATGTTGGTTGATCTTTCTTCTACCGATGTAACGGGAAAAGAGCTTGAACATCGCCTTGATGAAGTCAACATAACCGCAAACAAAAATTCCATTCCAAACGACAAACAAAAACCGTTTGTAACGAGCGGCCTACGTGTTGGAACTCCGGCGGTAACTACAAGAGGCTTTGCGCTACCGGAGATGGAAAAGATAGCTTCATATATCGGAAAAACTATCTATGATTTTGAAAACAGCAAACAACAGGTTAAACAAGACGTTCAAACGCTTTGCGAAAGTTTCCCGATTTATAAATAAATTTCGCATAGCATTTTCAAACTATAAAAACTATAAAACATTAAGACAGGAGGGGAGAACAATATGTTATTTAATTCGATAGATTTTTTGTTGTTTTTCCCTCTTGTTTGTATTTTGCATTTTGTTATTCCGCAAAAATTTCGCTATATCTGGCTTTTGGTTTGCAGTTATTATTTCTATATGTCGTGGAACGCCACCTATGCTATTTTAATTGCAACCAGCACAGCGGTGACCTATCTTAGCGGTATAGCAATCGATAGATTTAACGATAATGTTTTGAAAAAAAGATTGTCGGTTTTTTTAAGTGTTTTAATAAATCTTTCGATACTTTTCTTTTTTAAATACTATAACTTTGCGATAACTTCGCTTCAAGATGCTTTTTCGGTTGTGGGGATAGATCTAAGCATTCCGGCTTTTGATGTAATGTTGCCGGTTGGGATAAGTTTTTATACCTTCCAAGCGTTAAGCTACACGATAGATGTTTATAGGGGCGATATTAAATCTGAAAAAAATATATTTAGATATGCGCTTTTTGTTAGCTTTTTTCCCCAACTTGTCGCAGGTCCAATAGAACGCAGCAAAAATCTTTTGCCACAGATTAATAAACACCATACCTTCGATCCCGAAAGGGTCAAAAATGGTCTTTTATTGATGCTTTGGGGTTTTTTCGAAAAGCTTGTTATAGCGGATAGGGCAGCGATAATCGTTAATCAAGTCTATAAAGATATTGAGCTTTATTCCGGTATACAGATAATAGCGGTTCTCATGATATTTGCGTTTCAAATCTATGGGGATTTCAGCGGCTACAGCCATATTGCAATAGGTGCGGCGGAAGTGTTAGGGTTTAAGCTTATGGATAACTTTAAACAACCGTATTTTGCAACCTCGATACAAGATTTTTGGAAACGTTGGCATATATCTCTTTCAAGCTGGCTTCAAGACTATGTTTTTGTTCCGCTTGTTTGGTCTCGTTGGGTTAACAAATTGTTTTTTCCTAAAACCTGGGAACAAAAGAAACCGCATTTTGCATTAAACCTGTTGATTGTTTTTTTGATAAGCGGTATTTGGCACGGGGCTTCTTGGAACTATGTTTTGTGGGGGCTTGTTAATGGGTTGTTGCAGATTATCGGTAACTTTTCTTTAAAGAGACGTCGAAAGTTAAAAAACAAAGTTATAAAAAGATATTCCTTTACAAAACCTATTTTTAAAATTATCAGCATTGCAACAACGTTTACAATGATATCATTTACCCTCATGCTTTTCAGAGCTACCGGCGAAGGCCAAATTATGTTGATAATTAATCAAATAGCGACAAGCTTTACAACAAGTTGGTTGAGCATATTTGATGTTGATGATATGAGCGTTTGGTTAGTTTCGTTTGTCGTTGGTGTTTCGGTTTTGCTGTTTGTTGATCTGCTTCATGAAAACAACATTAAAATAAGACAAACTATAGCAAAACAACATATTGCCATAAGATTTGCTGTTTATATTTTAAGCATATGGTTGCTGTTTTCGTTCGCAAACTTTTCGCTTGGCGGAACAACCGAGTTTATATATTTTCAATTCTAAAAGGAGGGCGAGAGGGCTTTAATGAACAACATTTTTAAAAGCATACTTTTGTTTATTCTTTTTGGTGCAATACTAACTACAGCAACTGTGCTAGCCGTTCCGTTAATTCCGCCTCAGTTTGACGAAACGTTTCAAGCGGCTTTAATCGATAAAGTTGAACGGCTTGAAACTATCGACCAACCAAAGATAGTGTTGGTCGGAACGTCGCAGCTTGCGTTTGGTATTAGCTCGGATATATTGGAACAAGAGCTTAAAATGCCGGTTGTTAACATGGGATTACACGGCGGATTAAGCGATGACTTTATGTGGGATATGTCGCTTGATGGGATCAAAACAGGGGACATTGTCGTGGTGTCGGCGGTCGATTTCAGCTTGTGGGATAGCGATATCGAGCTGTCGCTCATAACGCTTGAAAACTACCGATACCTTTGGGAAAAGCTAGACCAAAAAGAACGAAACAGGTTGCTTCCATATTACTTCACGGTCTATCCCAGCAAAGCTGTTCCAAAGCTTGTGTATAATACATTTTTAAAAACGCCGTTAAGTTTGGTGTCGGAACAACTGTTAATCCCCTCCGACCCTGCATACAGCCGAAGCCAATTTAATGAATATGGCGACAACATCTATCCCAGACAAACGTTGGACTATATGTATACAAGAGACTTTTTTTCGGTGTCCGAAGTTTCTGTTTCGCCTGAATATATAAGCGAGCTGTTGGAATTCAAGCAAAATGTTGAACAACAAGGTGCAACGTTTTATGTGATAACTTCTCCGATATTTGAAAAAGGTTTGCAGTTCGATGTTTTAGAAGCTCAACAATACTACAACGAACAGGTTCCAAACTTTATCTCGACGCTCAGCGAATATATCTACCCGATTGAATATTTCTTCGACACGGCGTATCATCTTACAAATGAGGGCGCCGACGTTTGGACAAAAGCGATAGCAAACGACCTTAAAACCGCTGTTGAAAGCGGAAAATTCTATTAATAACAAAAAAAGTATTTGCGAAGTGTTTTTCTCGCAAATACTTTTTTTAGATGTTTTAAAGAAATAGGGGTTTATGAAACAACTTCATAACCTTGGTTGTCGATGGTGGTTTCGATAAGAGCTTTATTCAAATTTTCGCCCAAAACTTTAACGGTTTTTTCGGAAAGAGAAATAACTACTTCCGTAACACCACTGAGTTTTAAAACAGCATCGCTGACTGCTTTTTCGCAATGCGAGCAAGACATACCCTCTACTTTTAAAATAATCTCCATTTTGTTTTTCTCCTTTAAATATATTTTTTTAATTATCGCTAGGCTTTAATATTAAGAAATGCTACAGTTTTTGCGCCGTCGGCACCTGCGGATCGTTCAAAATTTACGAACAACGGTAGGGAACGCATTTTATGCGTTCCGCCATTTTTGATACGTTACGGCGATGTTTGATTTAGGATTTAGGAATTAGGGATTCGGATTATTTATATAATATTTGGAACAAATATTATATAAATCGCCATGTGGCTTTGCCACGGCGTCTTAAAACCTAAATATTAGATGAAACTTCGATTTTTAGAAATACTGCGATTTTTGCACCAACGGCGCAAAATGGCGAGCAAAGCTCGACAAGTAGTATTTCCAATAGCTCCGCCGCAGGCGGAGATTATTTAAGCCGTAAAGCGTTTAGCAAAACCGAAACGGAAGAAAAGCTCATTGCTGCCGCCGCAATCATTGGATTTAAAAGCGGACCGCCAAAGAGATAAAGAATGCCGGCGGCTACCGGAATGCCCAAAGTGTTATAAGCGAATGCCCAAAACAGATTTTGTTTGATGTTCATTATCGTATTTTTGGAAAGCTTTATAGCCGCCCAAACATCGTTCAAATCGCTGTGCATAAGAACTATATCAGCGCTTTCGATAGCGACGTCGGTGCCGCTTCCGATGGCTATGCCGATGTCTGCCATGACGAGAGCCGGCGCATCGTTTATTCCGTCGCCAACCATCGCAACTTTTTTGCCGTTTTGCTGGAGCTGTTGAATCTCCCTTGATTTGTCGCCCGGCAAAACCTCCGACAACACGTTTTCTATACCAACGCTTTTGGCAATTGCGGTTGCTGTATTGTTGTTGTCTCCCGTTATCATTATAACATCAAGCCCCATGTTTTTAAGGTTTTTAATAGCTTTTGAGCTAGTGGATTTGATGGGATCGGCGACCGCTATAATCCCAATGAGGGAGTCGCCGGTTGAGATAAACATCGGGGTTTTCCCTTCGCTCGCCAGTTGTTCGGATCTTTTATAAATATCCGAAACATCTATTTTTAAGCTATCCATAAACGCTTTGTTGCCGATGTTTATAGTTTGGTTTTCGATTGAAACGGTTATTCCATATCCCGTTATCGATTGGAAATTGTTTGTTGGAAGCGGTTTAAGATTTAGTTGTTTCGCCTTTTCGACAATAGCTCCGGCTAAAGGATGTTCACTGTTTTGTTCTGCCGACATTGCGAACGTTAAGACTTCTTGCTCGCTGTAGTTTGAAACGGCGATTATGTCGGTGACCTTTGGTTTGCCCTCGGTTATCGTTCCTGTTTTGTCTAGAACAACGGTGTCTACCTTGTGTGCTGTTTCGAGGGCTTCTCCGCTTTTAATTAAAATTCCGTTTTGCGCTCCTTTTCCTGTTCCCACCATAATTGCGGTGGGTGTCGCAAGACCCAATGCACAAGGGCAGGAGATAACCAAAACCGAGATAAATATCGTTATCGAAAACACAAACGACATACCGCTTATATACCATAATAAACAAGATATAACGGCGATAGCGATGACAACGGGAACAAAATACCCCGAAACGATATCGGCCAAACGAGCTATCGGGGCTTTCGAACCTCCGGCTTGTTCAACAAGTTTAATAATCTGCGCTAGCGTCGTGTCGTTTCCGATTTTGGTGACTTTAAATCTTAGAACTCCGTTTTTATTTATCGTTGCGGCAAAAACTTTGTCGCCTTGCTTTTTTGAAACGGGGATGCTTTCGCCCGTTAACATCGATTCATCCACCGAGCTGTTGCCAAACACAACCTCACCATCAACCGGTATCTTTGCGCCGGGTTTAACAACAACGATATCAGAAAGATTAACCTGTTCGATTAGAACTTCGGTTTCAACATCGTCTCTCAAAACTATCGCTGTTTTAGGGGCGAGTTCAATTAGTTTTTTTATAGCATCACTAGTCTTTCCTTTTGACACAGCTTCAAGATATTTTCCCATTAATATAAGCGTTATAATAACGCCGGCGGATTCATAATATAGGCTGTGTGCAAAAGAACTGTCGCCCAATATTATCATAAACGTTGCGTAAACGCTGTAGATAATGGCGGCCGAAGTCCCTAGTGCTATCAAGCTATCCATATTTGGGGATCTTTTGGCAAGAGATTTAAACCCAACTAGATAAAATCTGTATCCGGCGGCAACGATCGGCAACGTTAGCAACAGCTGGACAATTGCGAACAACAACGGTTGTTCCATATGGCTTATCGGCGAAGGAAGCGACACCATAGGTGCCATCGCAATATAAAGAAGCGGAACAGCAAAGACAGCGGATAAAATGAGTTTTTTCTTTAAAATAGCGATATCATTTTTCTTAGAAACGGTGTCGCTTGCTTTGGTGTCGTCATATGTTTTATCAACCCCGAAACCGAGATTTTGTATAGTCTTTTCAACCTCGTCTAACGATGCGCCGTTTAGTTTATACGTCATCTTTTCGGTTGTCAGGTTAACTGAAACCTCCTCGACACCTTCGATACGACCAACCATCCTTTCGATTCGAGAGGAACAAGCCGCACAGGTCATGCCGGTTATCTTTAATTCATGCTTCATACAAAATTCCTTTATATTTTAGAAATATTTTAATATATACTTTATGATATAATAATATAGAAAAAATATATTTTAAACAAGTACGCACTATTTTGTTATATACTACCTAAAAAGATAGTGAGGAAAAACATGGCGAAACAAGAGTTGAACTGTCCGGTTACAACTATTATAAACCTTATAGGCGGGAAATATAAAGCGCTTATCGTTTGGCATCTCGTTGAAAAAACGTTAAGGTTTGGAGAGATCCAAAAGATAGTTGTCGGAGCAACCCCTAAGATGTTGACCCAACAGCTGCGAGAACTTGAGCGAGATGGAATAGTGTCGAGAAACGTCTATCCCGTTGTTCCGCCAAAGGTTGAATATAGCTTGACGGAAAACGGAAAACAGCTAATTCCGATACTTAAGGTGATGTATAGTTGTGGGGAAGATATTTTAAAACGGCAAGGAAGAAGCCCCAACTGCAGCATGAAATTAATAAAGCGTTAATACAAAAGCATTAATGCTTTAAAAATTTTGTTGTAAAAATATTTCAAAAATGATATAATTTTTCAGATAGTCTGAATTTTCTATAATTGATGGGGAGAAAGAAAATGGTTGAAAAAAGCAAAAAGGGCGATGAAAGTCATGTGACTTGGGAAAACCTGTTTTTCAAAAAAGATGCATCTATCCTCAAAGATTTTTTTATATCGGTAATTAATGAAACCCCAACTTCACTTATTGTTCTTGATAGCAAAGGTGAATTTTCCTCTTGCAACCGAGCTGCTTATCTTTCGGTTGGCTGTAAGAGCGAAAAAGAGTTTGAAAAGGGTTTTAAAGATTTTTTATATGGTAACAAAAGCGATGTATACGACGATGAACAGTTGTCGGATCATATAGAAAAAGCGATTGCTTTGGGCAAACATTCCTTTAGCTGGCTTAAAAGAGACATTAAAGGTGAGATAAGCGACCTTAAGATAAAGTTAATTGAAACAGAATTTGAAGATGATATCGGCGGGCAATATATCTTTGGGTTTATCCATGATGCAAATATTTTTAGCGAAGATTTGAAAGATGAAAGAAGCTTTGCTTTTATAATGAAATCAATTTTAGACAGAAGTCCGCTTTGTCTAAATCTTTGGAATGTTAATAAAAAGAATGTTATGTGTAATCAAAAAGCTGTTGAGCTTTTTGACGTAACAGATGAACAAGAATATTTGGAAAAATTCTTTAAACTTTCACCTTTGTATCAGCCAAGCGGAGAAAAAAGCTCCGAATTAGCGTTGAAATATGTTGATGAAGCATTTGAAGTTGGGTTCAAGCAGTTTTTATGGCTACATAAAAACCTTAAAGGTGATGATGTCCCTTGCGAAATAACGTTGTCGAGAATGCTGTCGCCGGATGGTAGCCATATGGTGGTGGGGTTCACGAGGGATCTTCGCCCCGAACTTGCGGGAAGCAAATACTACACAAATATCGAAAATTATTTCTATGATCAAATATCCGAAAAAGCTCTTTTTCAATCGATGTCACAGTTGACAGATGAACTGTTTTTCACGCTTGATCTTAGAACCTCTATGATAAGATATTTTGGAAAAGGAAAAGAACTTTTAGGGCTTCAAGATGAAAAAACTCTTTTCCCATATGCTTTCTTAGATGCCGGCATTGTATATGAAGAGGATCGAGATATCTTCATGGAGATGCATCAAAATATGCAAAACGGCGTTTTCAGGCAGTATGACATAAGGCTTATAACTGCCGAAAAAACCCCAAGATACCACACTGTTATTTATAACGTTAAGTTCAACAACAAGGGTAAGCCTATAGTTATAATAGGAAAAATTGTTGATGTTCATGATAGAAGAGAGCTTGAACTTCAAGCAAAGATGGATCTATTAACAAACTGTTATAACAAAGTGTCGGCAGAGATAACGATAACAAAAACTATTCGAGAACAAAGCGACAGACAACACGCATTGTTTATCATAGACATTGACAATTTTAAAGCCATTAACGATAACCTAGGTCACCATTTTGGGGATTTGGTATTGAGCGATATTGCAAATAAGCTTAAGGAACATTTTAGATCACGTGATATTATTGGGCGTGTTGGTGGCGATGAATTTATCGTGTTTGCTGAAAACATAACCGATATAAAAGTTATCGAAGAAAAAGCTAAAAAGATAGCGGAAGCGTTTAACAACACATATTCCGGAGAGGATGAAGAATATAAAGTTTCGGGAAGTATTGGCGTTGCAAGATATCCGGACGATGGTTCTTCATATGAAGATCTTTATAAATCGGCAGATAAGGCGCTTTATCAATCCAAGATGAGAGGAAAGGATTGCTACACCTTCTATAGCAAAGATTTATTAGACGGAACGATGAAAAACAGAACAGCTTTTGAAAATGCAAACCGAATGGTTAACACTTATTTTGATCCCGAGTTAATATCAAGCGTTTTTAACCTTTTATATGAATCGAAAAACATCCATAAAGCTATCGATGCTTCTATGCAGGTTATTGGAAAACGATTGTTGGTTGATAGATGTTATATCTTTGAAAGCATGGATGAAGGGCAAACGTATGATAACACCTATGAATGGTGTAAAGAAGGGGTTAACCCAGAGATAGATAACCTTCAAGGTTTAACAAAAGAAGTTCTTGAAGATTTTTTCAGAGATTCAACAGAAGATGGAGTTTTGTATTGCAACGACCTTAGGACGCTAAAAGCTGTAGGGGCTTATGAACTAATGGCGGAGCAGGATATTAAATCGTTCTTGCATATCCAGATAAACGACAAAGAAAAGGTTAAGTTTTTCCTAGGGCTTGATGATTGCACAAAACCTAGGGTTTGGAACGAAAAAGAGATAAATAGCCTCGCATACTGCGCTAAACTTTTTTCTTCATTTTTGCTTTTTGATAATAACTAGATTGAACGGTATAAAAAATAATGATATAATAAAAACAGGTGTTAACGATTTTGTCGACATCTGTTTTTATTGTTAATTAAAAAATTGAAACAATATTCATTAATCGGAAAAATAAAAATGTTAAAATAATAAACATACATCGATGAAAAAGAGGTTGAAGATATGAAAAATGAATACGCTATATTCGCCCCGGCAGGAAATTCCGAAAGTTTTGGTCAAAAATATAAATCGTTAAACGATGTTCCAAAATATTTAACTGAAATGGGGCTTGATGCTTTTGAATATCAATGTGGCAGAGGGGTAAAGATATCTAAAGAAAGCGCAACAAAATTTGGGAAGCTTTGCGCCGAAGAAAACATAATGCTTAGCCTACACGCTCCATACTTTATATCTCTTTCGAGCGTAGAAGAGCAAAAACGCATTGGTAGCGCGCGGTATTTTCTCGAAAGCGCAGCGGCAATATCCGCTATGGGGCATAAAAGAATAATCGTTCATTCCGGTTCTTGCGGAAAGCTAACACGAGAAAAAGCGCTTGAATATGCTTTGGAAACGCTTAGATACTGTCGGCAACAGCTGGATGAAAACGGCTTTTCCGAGGTGGTTGTTTGTCCCGAAACTATGGGCAAGATTAACCAGCTTGGAACATTGGAAGAGGTTATTGAACTTTGCAAAACGGACGACAGGATGGTTCCTTGCATCGATTTTGGCCATCTAAACGCAAGAACTTTGGGGGGCATTAAAACAAAGGAAGATTATAAAGCTATTTTTGACACGATACAAAACGAACTAGGGTTTGAACGCCTTAAAAATATGCACGTTCATTTTAGTAAGATTGAGTTTACATCAGGAGGCGAGAAAAAACATCTTCGGTTTGACGACACAATTTTTGGGCCTTCGCCAGAATATTTTATCGAGCTTGTTGCACAGCTTAAATTGACACCCTACATAGTTTGTGAATCGGATGGCACGCAAGCAGAGGATGCGATGATTATGAAGAACTATTATTTAAGTTTGGTTTAAAATTTCAAATATAGCTGAAACTATTAGATGTGGGGATATAAAAATGCCGGAAAAAATAGAGAAACTAAAAGAACTTGTTAGTGAAAAACAAGCGATTTTTATAACAGATAACTACAACCGAAGGTATATAACGGGGCTTCAGACCTCGGCAGGGTTGCTGGTTGTAACAAACGACAGATGTTGTTTTCTGGTGGATAGCAGATATTTTGAGATAGCTAAATCCAAAATAGAACATTGCGAAGTTTTGTTGTCTAGCGATTTAATTAAAGATGCAAAAGATATTGTTGATGATGGCTCGGTTAAAACAGTTCTGCTTGAACATGATATAAAATTTTCCTTTTTTGAAAAGATAAAACAAGCAACCGAACAGCTAGAGTTTTTGCCTTCTAAGGAGTTGACCGAAACTTTAAATTCGCTTCGCATGACGAAAAATGAAAAGGAAATTTCGGCTATTAAAAAAGCTCAAACAATTGCAGATAATTCTTTTTCCGAACTGCTTAAATTTTTTAAAGAGGGCGTTTCAGAACAAGAGATAGCCGCAAGGCTTGAGTATATCATGAGAATTAACGGTTCTCAAAAAGCATCGTTTGAAACTATCGTGTTGTTTGGCGAAAGAACGTCGATGCCGCATGGGCGACCGAGCGAAAACAAACTTAAACAGAATGATATAATTTTGCTGGATTTTGGCGCAACGATTGAGGGATATTGTTCCGACATGACAAGAACTCTTTTTATAGGAGAAGCGTCAACAAAACAGCAACAGGTCTATAACACCGTTGTTTCGGCAAAGAACAAAGCTATTAAATCAATTAGATCAGGGGAATATTGCCAAAAAATTGATGGAGTTGCGAGGGAGCATATCGAGAACAGCCAATTCAAAGGATTGTTTGGGCATGGGCTTGGGCATTCTGTTGGGCTTGAAATACATGAATTACCCGCATTTTCCCCCGTTTCAAAGGATGTTGTTGATGAAGGATATATAATGACGGTTGAACCCGGAATCTATATAGAAAAGCAGTTTGGAGTTCGAGTTGAGGATATTGGAGTTGTCGAAAAAAGCGGTTTTTCTGTTTTTACCGGCTCAACGGAACAATTAATTGTATTATAATAGTTGAAAACAGTTTATGTTTTGTGATAAAATAGTATAGATAATGATTATAAGGAGTTACACATATGATTTCAGCAGGTGATTTTAGAAACGGAGTTACATTTGAAGATGAAGGAAACGTCTTTCAAATTATCGAATTTCAGCACGTTAAACCTGGAAAAGGCGCAGCTTTTGTTAGAACAAAAATAAGAAACGTTATTTCGGGAGCAGTTGTTGAGCGTTCGTTTAATCCGACCGATAAATTTGAAAGCGCATTTATCGACAGAAGGGAATGCAAATATTCCTATAGCGACAGCGGTCTTTATTATTTCATGGAAAACGAAACATACGAGCAAATACCCATCGCTGAAGCAGATCTTCCGGATAGCTTTAAGTTTGTTAAAGAGGATGTCGATATTAAAATTCTTTCGTATAAAGGAAAGATTTTTGGAATCGAACCGCCGAACTTTGTTGAACTTGAAGTTGTTCAAACCGACCCCGGCTTCAAAGGCAACACAGCGACCAACACATTGAAACCCGCAACCCTTGAAACAGGCGCAGAAGTAAGGGTTCCGCTTTTCCTCAATATCGGTGACAAGATAAAAATTGACACAAGAACTGGGGATTACATCGAAAGAGTATAGGAGATAACTATGAACGTTAAAGAAAAAGTTTCATACCTTGAGGGTCTTTTGGAGGGTTCCGATCTTAAGTTTGGAAAGAAAGAACAAAAAGTTGTTGACACAATGATGGAGGTGTTGGTTTCGCTAGCATCATCTATCGAAGATTTGAACCAAGAAATTGATAATCTATATGAAGGTTATGATGCAGTGTGTGATAGCCTTGATGCTATCGAAGAAGACATCGATTTGATTTTTGATGAAGATGTTTCGAGCATGGATTTTGAAGATGAAGATCTCGAAGAGATGTTCTATAATGTTGATTGCCCAAAATGCAACGAAAGCATCTGCATCGACGAAGAAACGTTGCTTGAAGGGGATATCCTTTGCCCAAACTGCAACGAAGTATTAGAATTCGATTTTGATTGTGATTGCGAAGATTGCGATTGCAAATCAAAAGATTCGGATGAAAAAGAAGAAGCAAAAGAGCAACCAAAAGAAAAGAAAAAAACTACAAAAAAATAATACCTTGATGTTGCGGTCATCATGGTAGACAGCAGGTTTTAGGAGTTTCATGGTTTTTAAAAAAGATGTGGGGATTGTTAATACAGAGGAAAAAGCCGCAGTCCCTAAGAGCAATACAGGACAGTTAAACAAAATTAACAAGACGTTAGAAGCGCTATCCGAGAAACTGACAAAAGAGGAAAAGGTTGTTTCATACAGCCGAAAACCAAAAAAGAAAGGTTTCGTTGGATTTCTAGAAAGAAATGCTTTTAATATTATAATCTCGCTGATAATATTTGTTGTTGCGGGGTTTGTTGCTCTTGCTTTTTTAAATAGTTCGGAACAAACAGAACAGCCAACGACGCCGAGCAACGACACGGTCGTTGAAGATGTGCCGATACAGGTTATCGATGAAGACGAATATGAAGGGATTTTGCTTGCTGAAACGCCAAATGCAGGGGAGCAATATCTAGAAGAGACTATCTTTATCGGAGACAGCAACACCAACCGATTTAACACGTTTGACATAGTTCCTTTTGCCCAAACATTAGCTTGGGACGGAATGGGAATACGTCAGTTCTTAACAAAAAGCTGTATCTATTTTTCCGGTTATAGCGGAGCGATGACCATTCCGGAGGCTATTGAAATTGTTCAACCGAGAAGAATAGTTTTCAACTTTGGAACAAACGACCTTGCAGATTTATCGACAAGCGAATTTATAGAACACTATGAAGAAGCTTTAGATGCGATCGTTGAAGCATATCCCTACACCGATATCATAATAGCGTCGGTTCATCCTTTAGGGGTGGAATTTACAGACAAGAGATTCACAAACGAAGCGGTAAACTCGTTTAATGCGGCGCTTCTTGAACTTGCAAAATCTCGTGGATTAAGCTACCTTAACTATTATGAAGTTTTGGTTGCGAGCAACGGTTATATGAAGGAAGACTATATCGATACAGACGGTTTGCACCTCACGAGAGACGGCGCCGAGGCTTTAATAGAATATATGTTAACACATAGCCTAGACACCGAAGACACAAGGCCTATGCCTCTTGAAGATATTCCAAACAGAGGTTATCCGCCAACCCCTGTGCCGACCCCTACAGTCGATGGTGGAACGGGAAGTGTTTCGACAGGTTTGAATATTAGCTATATCATTTCTCAGGTTAAATTAAGAAGTGGGGAAAGAGGTCTTGCTGCGGGAGAAACAGCAGAACCGGGACCCTCGGTTGGCTACACTGCGTCGGGAGCGGATGCTTCCGCCGGCATGGAAGAAGCGATTATCGGCGGCCTTCTAGGACAGTTTGCCGGAGGGAATATAACCGGAGTAAACGTTACGTATTCCGCCGCCGGCGAAACGGTGGTGTTCACTGTGACGTACAGCATAATCAAAGCAGCGCCGGTTGTGGCGCCCGTTCAAACGCCGGAACCTGTTCCGGAGCAGACGCCTGTTCCTGAACCGCCCCCTGTAGAAACCACGCCAACCCCTGAAACGCCCCCGACCACCGAAGTTCCAACTGAACCGACAACACCGGTAGACCCGCCCGTGACCGAAACGCCAACCGAAGATCCGTTTGCACCACCCACTTTTGAAGAAACTCCACCAGCAGACGGAACAACGGGAGAAGTCGTAGCATAGATATATAAATATTTTCGCCTACTCAAATTTTGAGTAGGCGATTTTTGGGATGTTTTTTAGGTGTAGAAAGTATTTTTTGTTGTTTTATTCTTGTTGTAGCAGTATAATATAAAAGATAATAAATTTAAGGAGCTTTTTAATGACCGATAAAGTTTTAGAATACTATTCGTCTATAAAAGGAAAAAAAATATATTTTCTTGGGGCAGGAATAAGCCATAAGCAACTAATTGTTAAATTTGCAAAGCTTGGCGCTAATGTAACTCTTTGCGATAAAAAAGATTTTGCAAGCCTTTCGGATTTTGGCGAAGAGATAAAGGCTTTGGGGGTTGAATTTATCCTTGGGGATAGCTATCTTTCAAGCCTTGACAAAGCGGATATAGTTTTTAGAACCCCCGGAATAGATTATACAAAACCCGAGATACAAAAAGCAGTTGCTATGGGAACAACGGTTACTTCTGAAATCGAGATGTTTTTTGAACTTTGCCCTTGCAAAATAATCGGAATAACAGGAAGCGACGGCAAGACAACCTCGACTTCACTTATAGCATCAATACTTAAAAATGGCGGTTACAACGTCCATCTTGGCGGAAACATCGGAACACCTTTGTTGCCTCTTGTTGATGATATGTCGAAAGATGATATAGCGGTTGTAGAGCTTTCATCGTTCCAACTTATATCGATGAAAAAAAGCCCTGATATATCCCTTGTTACCAATCTTACGCCAAACCACCTTGACCATCACAAAGACATGAAAGAATATATCGATGCAAAACGAAACATCTTGCTACACCAAAACAAAGCTAGTGTTTCGGTGCTTTTTGCCGACAACGATATAACCAAGGCTATGTCAAGCGATATTAAAGGCGAAACAAGATTTTTCAGCCGAAACGAAGTTTCAAACGGGGCATATATACAAAACAACGTTTTGTTTCTTGCCAATAATGGCGAAAAAACAAAGTTAATGGAGCTTGAAGGGCTAAAGCTTAAAGGTGAACACAACAAAGACAACATCTGTGGTGTTGCGGCTGTAGTGAAAGATTTGGTTGAACAAGAGGTTCTTGTTGATTCGATAAGGGAGTTTTCCGGCGTTGAACATAGAATAGAGTTTGTTCGAGAGCTTGATGGGGTTATGTGGTATAACGATTCGATAGCAACCTCGCCAACAAGGACGATAGCAGGGCTTAAGTCGTTTGAACAAAAACTTATCGTTATTGCGGGAGGTTCCGACAAAGGGATATCGTTTGAGCCGCTAGCGCCCGAATTGGTTGCTCATGCGAAGACCGTTATTCTCTGCGGTGCAACTGCGCCAAAAATCGAAAAAACGCTTAGAGAATATAAAGATTTTGAACAAAGCGGTCTTGAAATTATCTTGACAGAAGATATTCCTTCGGCAGTTTTAAAAGCACGAGAAATTGCGAAAAACAAAGATGTTGTAACGCTTTCTCCGGCGTGTCCGAGTTTTGACAGCTATCAAAACTTTGAATATAGAGGGCGTCACTTTAAACAACTGGTTAACGATTTAAAGTGAATGTAATAAGATTGAATAAAGTTAAATATAGCAACAATCAAAGTGTTGTAATAGGCAGTTTGACGTATTTTATGGAACTTTGTTCGAGAAAGTAGCAGGGGCATTATTATGGAACAAAATTATTTTGAATTTTCAAAAGATATAATCGAACTTGATAAAAAGCTTTTAAAAAAATGTGAAGCTCCTTTTAAGCGAATTGAAGAGATAAGGGATTTTAACCAACAAAAAGTTCTTCATGCTTTTAACTATTGCAGAATTGGCGCTACCCATTTTATGGGATCGACCGGTTATGGATATGGGGATGTTGGCAGAGATAAGCTGGATGAGCTTTTTGCTAAAATTTCCGGCAGCGAATCGGCGCTGTTCAGAGCGCAGTTTATGAGCGGAACTCATGCAATTACGGTGGCGCTTTTTGGATTGTTGCGCCCGGGACAAACTCTTCTAGCGGTTGCCGGAATGCCATACGACACATTGCAAGGGGTTATTGGTATCGGCGAAAGCTATAAAAGGGGATATGGTTCGCTCAAGGAATTCGGTATTGAATATCAACAGATTGATCTTTTGAACGACAATCCCGATTATGAAAAAATTTCCGAACAAGCAAAAAACGCCAATATAATATATATACAACGTTCAAGAGGCTACACCAACCGCAGAGCGCTCGGAAACGACGATATTAAAAAGATTGTGGAAGTTTCCAAAGCTTCCAACAAAGATGCTATCGTTGTGGTTGACAACTGTTATGGCGAATTTTGCGACACAAAAGAACCAACCGAATGCGGAGCGGACATTATTATCGGTTCGCTCTTAAAAAACCCCGGCGGTGGAATAGCGGAAACGGGCGGTTATATTGCGGGGAAAAGCTATCTTGTTGAGCTTTGTGCAAGACGGCTCACAACCCCTTCGGTTGGTGGTGAGATAGGTTCTACCCCTCAAGGTTTGAGAAGCTTGTATCTTGGTTTATACATGGCTCCCGTTATGACAGCGGAAGCGCTTAAAAGCTCGGTGTATGCTTCGGCGTTGTTTGAAGAGCTGGGTTTTAAAACCTATCCGTTAAGCGGAGATATTCGAAACGATATTATAACATCGGTAGATATGGGTTCGGCTAAAAATCTTGAACAACTGTGTTTTGCCATTCAATCAACCTCACCGATAGATAGCTTTGCAACTCCGGTGGGTTCTGATATGCCGGGCTATGACAGCAAGGTTATAATGGCAGCAGGGGCGTTCACCAACGGTTCTTCGATAGAGCTTTCGTGTGACGGACCGATGAAACCCCCATACACTGCGTTTATGCAGGGGGGCTTGAGCTTCACCTATTCAAAACTATCGTATCTAACGGCAGCAAAATTGTTGATGAAATAACCGAAAAAAGGGTTGCGACACAAAAAATGTCGCAACCCTTTTTAAAATGTCCCTATTAATAATCGGAAAAAACAACAGCTTCCGTTTCATACACGTTGTTAAAATAGTCGGTTAAAACAAAGTAGATAATTGCATCTTCATCGCCAACATAGGAATAGCCAACTTCGATATCGCTGTCGGAAATGGTGTATATATTGCTGAACAGATAATCTTCAAGTTCCCAATCATAGGTATAGTAATCATACACATATTCAAGGGTGTCGCCCGGTTTAAGTTCAAACAATCCTTTTCCGGCAGGCTCTCCGGTTTCGGTGAATTTTCGATATCCGGCAACATATCCTTCCGGAACATCGTTGTCCCAATAGACAACTATCTCGATGTAATCTTGTTCGTTTAAAAAGGCGGGCACCATTCCGTATGTTTGCCAACTGTCATCGTCGCCATAGTATTCTTCTTCAAAGTAGAACGGAACAACCACTCCGTCAAGCGATACCCATGTATAATCAAAATCTATTATCAAATCTCCGTCATAATCGAATGCATAAACATTATCACTTCCAAGGTCATACATCCCTTCGCCATCGTCTAACAAAACTTGTAGCGCTATCGTGTTAATGTTTTCCCATTGCTCATCCGAAAGGCTCAAAACGTAATCATCGCCCTTTTCATCGATAATCAATTCCTCAAACGAGTTCATGTTAAATTCATCATGATATGTTGTAGCTGTTTCGTCGTCATACCAATCTTCGGTGACGTAATCGTCATGTTGGGCAGTTTGAATCTGCCCGCCGGTCATGGCGCTGACAAACAGATCGAAAAAGTTGGTGTAGTCTCGACCAACACCTACGTTATGCATTATAGTTTGAATGTCGGAATAATAACTCGGGTAGTCATACGGGAAATACATCGCAAGACCGTTTGCATCATAAACATCTTCACTGCTGTTGTAGTATTTAACGGCGCTGTTGATTGCGGAAATAACCTTGTCGCCGCCCTCTATCTCTGCTTTGTTTATATAATCGACAATGTCTATCTGCTCATATTCACCATCGCCAAAATTCTTAGCATCACTTCTTGCAACCGATAGTTTGCGGTATTCGTTGTTTTGGATATATTCGCTAGCTTCGGCAAAAAAATCGGTCATAACAACATAAGTATACGGCATCTGGCGAAGTTCAACTACCGAAAGCGTTGCATTTGGGTTGAACATTTCGTATTCACAAGCCAAAACAAAATCATCGACTATGTTTGCCCCAAGGTCAACGGTTGAAACAGAAGGATATAAGCTAAGATTGGTTAGCCAGTTGGTGTAGTACCAACCGATTCCGGGTTCTAGCTCTTGTGAAGCGATGAGATAATCGGCGTAGGGTTCAAGCATTAGCGCAGTTTCCGCCGTTCCCATCAAGCAAGCATCAAATCCTATAAAATCGAATTTAATGTCTATCGAAGAAAAAGCAGTCGAAAGCGACGATAACGTCAAGGTGTCGTCGGGATAGTGTTCGTCATATCCAAAACCGCCAAACGTTCCGCCACCGTGGTTCCAAAGAATTAGGCTATATCTTGTAGCCGGAAAATTTTCGGAGGAGTAGTTTATAAAATCGCTTAATGTTTCGGAAGAAGACATATTAAGGCTGCCAACATCCTCAAGCAAAACAAGTTCGCCGTCTTTTATCTGCCAATATTGGCAACTGTCATCGCTTATTTCGTCGATATACCAATCATAAGATCCGCCGGTCATAAGGATTAAGTTGACGTTGTCGGATATTTCGGCTTCAAGCATTTCATAGATATCGCTCGAAGCAAATCCGCCATCCGTTTCAAGGTCGGAACCGATAAAATACATCATCAGGGTGGTGACATCGGTTCCGTCGCCGTTTAAAACGGTGTAGAAATCTCGAAGATTTTCGATATCAAGTTGGTCACCATAGTTGCCGGTTCCGGTGTATAAGCTGTCGCCTTCCTCTGTGAATGTCGTTACGACATCGGTTTGATCGGGCAAAAGCTCGCCGATAAATATTAATGCCGCAAAAATAGCCACAATAGATATCACTACAACCAAAAGAGCTATTAAACAGCCGTTTTTAACTTTTTTGTTTTCATCTTTTTTTTGCATTTCTCTTTGTGTGTTTTCAATACCAGAAGCATAAACAGGGGGACTGTTATAATATGTTGGTGCAACAGTCTCTTGACGAATTGGTATTTTGTTGCCGCAGTTACCACAAAAATTAGCACGATCCAGGAGTTTCTTACCACAGTTTTGACAATACAAAAAATCCACCCACCTTTTTTATTTTATATAATATTTAAAATGTCCCTGTCCCAAAATAATGGGGAAGAGGGACATTGAGATTAAGCTAAATTTCTTCGGCAAAACCTAGAACAGCGATACCAACAAGAACAACAGCCACGACGATATATTGTTTTTTGCTAAGCTTTTCTTTTAAGAAAATGCGGCTTAATATAACCGAAAAAACGCTGTAGGAAGCTATTAATGGCGCAGTTATAACAGAATTGTCTGCCATTGCGTAGACATAGAAATATTGACCAGCCGTTTCAAGAACTGCCGCAAAATATCGGTCTTTTTCGGCTTTGATAAAGAAATTTTCTTTTTTAATAAACTTAAGATAGATAAATCCGATAATAGCGCAGATGAGAAACGTTAGTTCATACGAAATTAAAGCAGCTTCGGAACTTAGAATTTGCAGCTCATCAAGGTAGACAGCATCGGCAAACGTTCCTAGAGCATCTATTATCATATATAAAATTGGGAACGTTATGGCGAGAATGCCTATTCTGTATTTTTTGTTTTCGCTTGTTGCTATTCTGTCTTTGGGTTCAAACACAGCAAGCAAAACCACACCTGTCGTTATAAGTGCAATTGCGAAAACAGCAAGGCCGTTTAAGCTAGCGGCGAAAAAAACAACAAGCAAAATCGAGGTTAGAGCGCCAGAGGAATTTTGGATAGGGGAGGAAATCGAAAGCTCGATATATCTAAGCCCTATATACCCGAAAAACATCGATAGTATGTAGAAAAACGAAACAGGGAAATATGTTATTATATCGGAAACTTTAAAATCATTTTCAACGAACAACAACATATAAAAAGCTTGAATTCCCATAATGACACCAACAGCAATAACGATTCTTATTGCGCTGTGTCTTTCTTTTTTGTCTGAACCTTTTTTATAAAAAAGATCGGCTCCGCCCCAAGCCAGAGCGGTGATTAATGCGAAAATAAACCACATATTCTTTTAACTCCTATATTCTTGTTTTATTTCATAAACCGAAAGACCGTTATTTTCAAAAACCTTTTCAACAAAAGCATCTGTCATATAAAATCCCGGATTTAAAAATTGCGAAACAACTATATAATCTATATTGTTTTGCCCGAGAAGTGGGGCGAAAGTTTCATCTTGATGTTTATATAAAAATTGTATGATTCGATCTCTTTTAAGATATTCGTTATGGTTAAGCCCATGTTTATCGGAGGGTAGATATATATAACCTTCGATAAAATATCTTCTTTCGGAAAACGCTGTTCCATAGAAATATGAATTTGAATAGATATAGTTTCCGTCGGCTATAATGATATCCTGTTCGGTGTTTTCTCGAATGTAGGTTAAAGCTTCGTATTCTTCGGGGGTTATCATCATAAATCTATCATCATAAGGTATTTCGGCTTGCTGTTCCGGCGTTATAATGCGATGAGAACTAAAACGAGAATATAAAAATGCATCGATCGTTCCTTTAACGAGATAGTTGTAGGAATAATATCCTCCAAACGCTAATGCAACAACAAAAACGGCTATCAATATGTTTTTTGATTTTTTCGGGTTTTTTGCGTAGTTTAAAAAATATTCTCCGAAAAATCCCAGCAAAGCCATTGCGAAATGGAACAGACACATCAAGAAATAAAGCTCGCTACTGCCCGTTTGTTTAAATAAGTTTATAACGACCATCGAAACTAAGGTGCAGGAAATGAAAAAAACAAACTCTTTTTTTATCTGTTTTTTTCGTATCATGAAGATTATAGTTATAACTGTGGCTATAGTTATAGCCGGGAAAAGCGAGATTGAATAGATTATAGCAGACAAAACCATCGCTAGACCATACGGCAAAAACGAAGAAAGCATATATCCATAGGGGGTTCGAACCGCTGTATAGACAAGGCTCAACGACATACTGTCGCCTGAACCCGGGGGATAGATAATAAAATATAGCGCTAGAAAAGCGCCGGCAATTATTAAACCTTTGGGGATAATTGCTTTAAAGTCTTTTGTTTTTATCAAATCAAAAAACAAAACCATTCCGTAGCCAAAAAGATAGGTGACAGCGAGAGGACCCTTTGAACCTAGCGCCATAAGAAGGAAAAACAAGCTTAATAGATGAAGTTTGTTAAACCTTATCGAAAGGGATTCGGCCTTAAAGAAAAACAAAGCGCTAAGTAGGCAAAACGCCATTCCAAGAGGATAGCCCAAAACATCCATATAGAGATAATAAAACATCGTGTAGCCGCAAGGAACAACAACCGAAAGGATCATAACAGCGAAAAAAACAACGTTGGATTTAACAAATCTTTTTGTAAACAACGCTATTGTAGCGACCAAAAACGGAGACACAATCATTAGCGAAAGCTTTGTTATAACCTCGAACGACGGCATATCTAAAACGTTTTTAACTATCGCCATAAGCGAATAAAAAAACGTATGATACGGAAACGATATGCCTGCCATTGAGAAATATTCAAAAGGATATTCTATCGAAGCGGAGGTTAAAAGATTGGTTGCCATTAACGTGTCGTTGAAATAGTTTCTCGCCCCCGAAAGTTCGGGGTTTAAGTTTGAAGCAGAGAACGAAACAAAAGTGAGTAGCGCTGCGATAGCGCAAAATATTAAAGTTATTTTGAGTTCGCCTTCATCTTTTACAAAACTTGAGGCTTTATTTCTGGCAAAAAAAAGCATAACCAGCGAAACTATCGAGATGGCTATAACGCCGTGTGAAAAATATTCCGTTAAGCTAAATGGCGCTAGAACAAAATATAAAGCAATATTTATAAACACACCAAAACCAAAACTCGAACAGAGCGCTTCAAGAGGGGTTAGGTTAAGCGGAAGATATTTTGTTATCATTATTCCGGGAATTGCTACCGCAAATGCAAGATACAGCAAAAACAACGCTACATCAATAAACGGCATCGCCAAAAACAACATAGCGAAAACCGCCCAAAGAATATACCCCAGCAGAACAAACAAACACGCCTTAGCGGTGGGTGAAAAAAAAGAGAATTTTCCTGACATTTATATGATTGATCCTTCCTTGTTTTTGCTTTTTGTTTGGGTCTATTATATGTAGTTTAACCCGGCGTTTGATGATTTTCAAAAAAATAGATATATTGAACGTTTTCGAGCATTTTATATGAAATCATTTTTTAACATAAGACTTTAAATATTTTATCAAATTATAGCGATAAATGCAAATTAACTTAAAAAAACGCTAATATTAATTTAGTGTTAATTTGTATGTAGTAGTGCTTTATTTTATAGTCAAGTTGTGATATAATCATATGGTTAAGGTGGTGAAATGTGCTTTGCGAATAGTTGGAATCGATCCGGGTTATGCGATAGTTGGGTTTGGAGTTGTTGAATATAACAACCAAAAATTTAAACCTTTGGATTATGGGGCGATAACAACGATGGCAAAAACGCCGTTTGAACAAAGGCTTTTGAAAATTTCGATCGGTATGGAAAAGCTGCTTGAACACTATAAACCCGATGCGTTTGCTATCGAAAAGTTGTTCTTCACATCCAACGAAAAAACCGTTATACAGGTTGCGGAAGCTCGTGGAGTTATCATATTGGAGGCGGCGAAACAAGGCATTCCAATATTCGAATATACTCCGCTACAGGTTAAGCAATCGGTTGTTGGATATGGGAAGGCGGAAAAAAAACAGGTTATGGAGCTTACAAGACTTCTTTTAAATCTCAAGAAAATCCCAAAACCCGATGACGCCGCAGATGCTCTTGCGGTTGCTATCTGCCACGCACACAGCGCTGGTTCCTCGCTTTCTAAAATTAACAAATACGTTTAAAGGATAATTTTTTTATATGATATATAGCCTCAACGGAACTGTTCTATCTAAAACCACCGATAACCTTGTTATAGAATGTTCGGGAGTTGGATATTTTGTTTCTATCCCGACAAGCGTCTATGCCGACGTTTCAAACATAGGCGAACGCTTTAAAATATTTACCTACCAACAAGTTAAAGAAGACGGTATCGAGCTTTTTGGATTTTCTTCCGAGGGTCAACGAAGCTGCTTTAAAACGCTTATATCGGTTTCGGGAATCGGCGCAAAAACCGCTCTTGGGATTTTGTCGCTTTATTCTCCCGAAAAAATATCGCTAATGATAGCCGCCGGGGATTACAAAGCATTTACGGCGTGTTCCGGAATCGGCGCAAAAACCGCTCAAAGATTAGTTCTTGAACTTAAAGATAAAGTTTCAACATTTACCAGTGAACAGGCCGGAATAGGTTTTTCAGCCGACAGTCTATCAACAGGAAACACGGCGGAGGCCATTGCGGCGCTCGTTTCGCTTGGGTTTTCAACGTCGGAAGCTGCTTTTTCGATATCCAAACTTTCGCCGGAACTTTCGACCGAAGACATGGTGTCGAATGCGCTTAGATCTCTTGCGAGAAAGGATTAATGAAGAATGGAAAATGAATTTGATTTTGGATCTCGGCTTATCGAAACGGCGGCAATCGAAGAGGATTTTGATAACGAGAATTCTTTAAGACCCAAAACGCTTGAAGAATATATCGGACAAGAACAGGTTAAAGACAACCTCTCGATTTTTATGCAAGCGGCAAAACTTCGAGAAGAACCTATTGACCATCTTTTGTTATACGGTCCTCCGGGGCTTGGAAAAACAACCCTCGCCGGAGTTATAGCAAACGAGATGGGGGTCAACATAAGGGTGACTTCGGGGCCTGCTATCGAAAAACCGGGGGATCTAGCGGCGCTTTTAACCAACCTTGCGGACAACGATATTCTCTTTATCGATGAGATACACCGACTTTCCAGAAGCGTTGAAGAGGTTTTGTATCCGGCGCTTGAAGATTATGCGCTTGACATAATTTTGGGAAAAGGTCCTTCCGCTCGTTCGATAAGGGTCAACCTTCCAAAGTTCACTTTAATAGGAGCAACGACGAGAGCAGGCCAGCTAACCTCGCCGCTTAGGGATAGATTTGGCGTAATCTTAAAACTTGAACTATACACAAACCAAGAGATAGCGACGATCATAAAACGTTCGGCTTCGATTTTGGGGGTCGAATGTGATGACGACGGAGCAAACGAGATGGCGAAGCGTTCGAGAGGAACACCAAGGGTTGCTAATAGGCTGCTCAAAAGGGTTAGGGATTATGCGCAAGTTTTGTATGACGGTTGTGTCACAAAAGTTTCAGCAGACGATGCGCTTTCGAGAATGGATATAGATAGCCTGGGTCTCGACAATATCGACAGACGGCTTATAAGAGCGGTTATAACAAACTATAGGGGCGGCCCTGTTGGGCTTGAAACGTTGGCGGCGATGCTTGGCGAAGAGGCGATAACGCTTGAAGACGTTTGCGAACCATATCTTATGCAGATAGGTTTTTTAACAAGAACCCCGAGAGGTCGTTGCGTAACTCCGCTAGCATACAATCATTTGGGTATCGAGATAAACGAGAAAACTTCAAACAATACAGTTAATCAACAAAGTTTGTTTTAATAATAATCAATATAAAAAAGGTATAGGTGAAAAATATGGGTAAATTTTTTGGAACCGATGGAGTAAGAGGGGTTGCAAACGGCGATTTAACGTGTGAACTGGCGCTTAAAATAGGGCGTGCGGCGGCGTATGTTTTGACAAGACACACCTCAAAAAAAGCAAAGATATTAATAGGAAAAGACACAAGGATTTCAGGAGATATGCTTGAAAGCGTTTTGGCAGCCGGCATCTGTTCGGTTGGTGCGGATTGCGAACTGCTCGGAGTTGTTCCGACCCCTGCGGTGGCATATCTTGTTAAAAAATACAACGCTGATGCCGGCATTGTTATCTCGGCGTCACACAATCCGGTTGAGTTCAACGGAATTAAGATTATAAACGGAACAGGGTTTAAACTTCCCGATGATATCGAAAACGAGATAGAGGAATATATCCTTAACAGCTCAGACAAGATTGAACTCAAAACTCATGGCGAAATTGGTTCTATAATCAAGGTTAAAACTGCGGTTAACGACTATGTCGATTATGTTGAATCCTGCATTAAACAGGATGTTTCGGGATTAAACGTTGTGTTCGATTGCGCAAACGGCGCTGCATATGAAACGGCTGCTATGTTGTTTGATCGCTTTAACATCAATGCAACATATATAGGAACAACGCCCGACGGCAAAAACATCAACAAAGGCGTAGGTTCAACCCATCTAGACAACGTTAAAAACGAAGTGTTGAGGCTTAAAGCCGATATCGGAATATCTTTTGACGGCGATGCAGACAGATGTCTTGCTGTAGATGAAGTTGGAAACGAGATCGACGGAGATAAAATAATTGGGGTTTTTGCAAAAAGCCTTAAACAAAAGGGAGAGCTTAACAACAACACCGTCGTTGTAACGGTTATGTCAAACTTAGGGTTTTTGGATTATTGCAAGAAAAATGATATCAAGACAAAAAGAACATCGGTTGGCGACAGATACGTTCTCGAAGAGATGTTAAGAGGAAACTATTCTATTGGCGGCGAACAATCGGGACACGTTATCTCGCTTAAACACGCAACAACGGGGGATGGGCAGTTGACGGCGGCGCTACTTCTTGAAGTGCTTAAAGAAAGCGGAGAAAAAGCTTCGGAACTTTTCGGAAAGATCGAAAAATATCCTCAGGTTATGATAAACGTTACCGCCGACAAAGAGCAAAAAAAGAGATTCAAAGAAGACGAAGAACTCGAAGGATTTATCGAAGCGGAACAACAAGAGTTGTTTGAAACGGGTCGTGTTCTTGTTAGAGTTTCGGGAACCGAACCGCTTATAAGAATAATGGTCGAGGGTAAAGATAAAGATAAAATTCTAGCCTCAGCACAGGCTATCGAGGCCGAGATTAAAAAGAGGATACTATGAGAACAGCCCAAGGCTTTAAAGATTATGAATTAATAGATGCTTCAAGCGGTAGCCGCCTAGAGCGTTGGGGGGATGTTGTTTTAATTCGCCCCGATCCTCAAGCGGTTTGGAAAACCGAAAAAACAAATCCGTTGTGGAGAAAAGCCGATGCAGTCTACCACCGCTCGGCAAAGGGTGGCGGATTTTGGGAAACTAAACGAACGTTGCCCAAAGAATGGACGTTTAGTTGGGAACAAGATGTTAAACTTTTTGTTTCGCCAACCGGATTTAAACATACCGGAGTTTTCCCCGAACAAGCCGCAAACTGGAAACTATATCAACAACTTATCAAAAAAGCTAATCGCCCGATAAAAGTTCTTAACCTTTTTGGCTACACGGGCGGAGCGACGGTTGCGTGTCTTAGCGCCGGCGCTTCGGTCTGCCATGTTGATGCCAGCAAAGGAATGGTGGCAACTGCGAAACGCAACGTTGCTCTTTCGGGGCTTTCGGAAAGCTCGGTTCGATATATCGTTGACGATTGCGAAAAATTTGTTGCAAGAGAACAGCGCCGAGGAAACAAGTATGACGCAATAATAATGGATCCTCCGTCATACGGAAGAGGCCCTTCGGGGGAGATTTGGAAGATAGAGGACGCTATATATGATCTTGTTGTTCTTTGCAAAAGCGTTTTAAGCGATACTCCGCTTTTCTTCACGATAAACAGCTATACCACGGGTCTTGCGCCTGCGGTCATGGATTATATCCTTTCGTCTTGTTTGCTTGGCGATTTTAAAGGGGAAGTTTTAAGCGATGAGATCGGAATACCGGTGAGTGAAAGCGGTTTTGCGCTTCCTTGCGGAAGCACAGCGATATTTATAGGAGAATAGAAATTGTCTTTAAATCTAATTGAATTTAAAAATGTTTTTTTTGAATACCCGGGCGAACAGGAAGGTTCGACCGTTTCGGTGCTTGAAAACGTTAACCTCGAGATAAAAAAAGGGGAATTCGTTGCGGTTTTGGGTTATAACGGAAGTGGAAAATCGACCCTTGCTAAGCTTATGAATGCAATTCTTGTGCCGACGAGTGGAGATGTTTTTGTCGAAGGAATTAACACAAAAGACGAACAAAAGTTGTTTGATATAAGACGAAATATCGGGATGGTTTTTCAAAACCCCGACAACCAAATTGTTGCAAGCATAGTTGAAGAAGATGTGGCGTTTGCGCTTGAAAACCTTGGTGTAGAGCCGTTAGAGATAAGAAAAAGGGTGGATGATGCCCTTGAAACGGTGGGGCTTTCTAAGCGAAAACTCGACAGCCCAAGCCGGCTTTCGGGCGGGCAAAAACAACGAGTTGCAATAGCCGGAATAATTGCGATGAATCCGGAATGCATAGTTCTTGATGAACCTACGGCGATGCTCGACCCAAAGGGGCGAAGCATGGTTATAGATTATGTTAAAAAACTTAACAAAGAACAAAATATTACCGTCGTGCTTATAACACATTATATGGAAGAAACTATCGATGCTGACAGAATTTTGGTTTTAAACAAAGGCAATGTTTTTGTTGAAGGAACGCCGAAACAGGTGTTTAGCCAAAAAAAACAGCTTGAAGAAATTGGGCTTTCGGTTCCGAAAGTTACGAAACTTTGCAACATTTTAAACGACAACGGAATTAACATACAAAAAGATATAATCAGCGAAACGGAATGCATAGAAAGCCTTTATTCGTTGATCGAAAGGAAATAGATGGGCGCAAGTGTCAGAGTTGAAAACTTAAGCTTTATATATAACAAAGGGCTACCTAGCGAAAAGATAGCGGTTGATGGGGTTGATTTATCGATCGAAAGCGGAGAGTTTGTCGGGATAATAGGGCATACAGGAAGCGGAAAATCTACCCTTGTTCAACATCTAAACGGCCTTTTAAAACCAACGTCGGGTAAGGTTTTTATCAATGAGGTTGATTTTTGGGCAAACAAAGACAAACTGCGTGAACTAAGGTTTAAAGTAGGGCTTGTTTTCCAATATCCCGAATACCAACTTTTTGAAGAAACAGTCTATCGAGATATAGCGTTTGGACCTACTAACATGGGGCTTTCGGTTGGCGAGATCGACGACCGAGTTAAAGCTGCGGCGAAAGCGGTTGGGCTTTCGGAGGATGTTTTGGAGCGTTCGCCGTTTAACCTTTCGGGAGGACAAAAAAGAAGGGTTGCAATAGCGGGTGTGCTTGCTATGGATCCCGATGTTTTAATCCTTGATGAGCCGGCTTCGGGGCTTGACCCAAAGGGTCGAGAAGAGATGTTAGGGCTTATAAGTGAATATCATAAAACTATGAAGAATACCGTTCTTTTGATATCCCATTCGATGGACGATATAGCAAAATATGCGAATAAAGTTGTTGTCATAAACGAGGGGAAGATATTTGATTATGACACCGTTAAAAATATATTTCTTAAATCCTCCGAACTCAAAGAGATGGGTCTTTCGGTTCCCTCGGTTACCAACGTTATGATAGCTCTTGAACAAAAAGGGGTTAAGGACGTTGATGTTTCGGTTTTTAACACAAGTCAAGCAGCTAAAGAACTAATAAGGATACTTTCAAACAATGCTTAAAGATATTACATTTGGACAATATGTTTTTGGAAACTCGGTTTTGCATAGAATCGATCCCAGAATAAAGATTATATTCACCGTGTTGCTCATTTCTCTTTTGTTTATTGCGGTAAATCCAGTGGGTTTGGGTTCGGTTACCGTTCTAACGTTTGTTATGTATGGGGTAGCGAAAATTCCAATAAAGATGATTTTAAAAAGCCTTAAACCTATTCTTCCGATAGTTATCTTTACATCGGTTTTAAATATGTTTTTCATAAGCGGCGAAACGCTTGTTTCTTTTTGGATTATAACAATAACTAAAGAAGGCTTATATTATGCGGTTATCCTTTCGGTTAGAATAGTAGCGCTTATTTCGATTAGTTCTCTTTTAACCTACACAACATCGCCGATTGAATTAACCGATGCTATCGAAAGGCTTTTAAGCCCGCTAAAGGTTTTTAAGCTTCCGGTTCATGAACTGGCGCTTATGATGACGATTGCTCTAAGGTTTATACCAACGTTAATCGAAGAAACCGATAAGATTATGAGTGCTCAAAAATCGAGGGGTGCAAATCTTGACACAGGCAGCTTAAAAGATAGGATTAAATCTTTAATCCCTGTTTTAATTCCTCTTTTTGTGTCGTCGTTCAGGCGAGCCGACGAATTGGCGCTCGCTATGGAATGTCGTTGTTATAAAGGCGGGGAGGGGAGAACAAGGCTTAAACAGCTAAAATTTAAAGCTGTTGATGTTTGCGCTATAATTATATTTGCCGTTATTTTTGTTTCGGTTGCGTCAACAAACTGGTATCTAGAGGCGGTGATTTAAAATACCGAATTTTTTGTTTAAAATTGCGTTTGTCGGAACCAACTATAGCGGTTTCCAGATACAACAAAATGCAAACACTATTCAAAATGAATTTCAAATAGCGATGCAAAAGATGTTTTCAAAAAGTTATGATATAAAAGGATGTTCGAGAACCGACAGCAAAGTTCATGCAAACTGCTTTTATATTAGCTCTAACATCGATGAACAAATAACACCATACAAGTTAACAAACGGAATGAACTTTCATCTGCCAAGCGATATAAGAGTTTATGAAACATCGATAGTTAAAGATGATTTCCACGCAAGGTATTTTGCGAAAAGCAAACGATATATATATAAAATATGGAACAAACGAGAGATGAACCCTTTTTTTGAATCGAGAGCGTTTCATTTTATTCCATATATTGATGTAGACAAAGTCGATAGCATCTCTAAAGTTTTTTTGGGAACGCATGATTTTAAAGCGTTTTGTTCCGAAAAAAACAAACAACCCGACACGACAAGAACGATATATGAAATATCGGTTGAACGACAAGGGGATCTTGTTATAGTGTCGGTTGAAGCGGATGGATTTTTGTATAACATGGTTAGAATAATAGTTGGGGCGTTGCTTGCGGTTGCTAGGGATAAGCTTGCAGCGAAAGATATTGAGAATATAATTAAAAGCAAAAAAAGAAACGTATCTTGCATAACTGCTCCGGCGCATGGATTATATTTGGATAGAGTATATTATGAAAAAGACTGTTAACAGATTTGATGAAATTGAACAGATAAGACGAAAAAAACGGCGTAAAGTCAAGACAAGAAGAATTCTTGCTTTTTTGATAATTACGACGGTTGTTGCGCTGTTGACGCTTTTAACCATTACTTTAATGGGAGAAAGCAACTATGCAAAGCTTAAAAACACAGTGTCGGTTTATATGTCGGCGGTCAGCAGATTTCCTGTAAACTATAAATATTCAACCCCTATAAAGGTTGATAAGTTGGGCAAAGGGTTTGCGGTTCTAACCGAAGAAACGCTTGAGATGTATGCTCAAAATGGGGAAGTTTTTTCTGAAATAATGCATGGAATGACAAGCCCGGATATCGTCTCCAACGAAACAAAAACGCTATTGTTCGGAAGAGGAAGCAGAGAACTTGTTGTTACAAACCATAGTTTTGTTTTAAATAAATGGCAGACCGAAAAGACGATAATAGATGCTGATATGTCGGAGGATGGCAAAGTTGCTGTTTTAACCGATAGCGAGCGATACACCAGCGAACTTGTTGTTTACGATTCGGAAAACTTTCGAAAGATGTTTACATGGTATGAATCGAAAGGCTTTCCGATAAGCGTTAACCTCACACCAAACGGAAACAGAGCCGTTTCGGTTACAACGAGGCTAGAGGGCGAAAAGATGGTGTCGTCGGTAACCGTTATCGACATAGACAGCGCAAAAGAGGTTACAAACTTTTTGGTTGAAGCGCTTCCGATAAACATAATAGTTGGTCAAAACGAGATTTTTTTTGTCGGTGTCGATAAAATGTTGAAATATAACTTTAACGGAGATTTGTTGGGTGAATATAGCTTTTCAAACATTCCTTTGATAACGGTTGCAAACGATCAAGGAAACAACTTTGCGCTTCTTTTTGGGGATAACAATATGTCGGCGATAAACTATGTCGTGGTGCTGGACAGCTCTCTTAATCAACTTTCAAGCATACCGAACGTTGGATACGTTGCGGATGTTTATATAGATAGAAACGGGCTTCACCTTCTTTCGTTAAACACTATAAACGAATGGTCTTTGAGTGGGAAGCCAAACAAGATAACAGAAATTGATTTTGGTGGAATAAAAATTTTTGTTGACTTTGATAGCTTTGTATTTTATTCTAACAGAATAGAAAAATATTAATTGTACATTATAAATAGGAGAGAAAGAATGAATTTAGGAATAGACATTGCGGTAATAGTAATTATAGTTTTAAGCGTAGTAATTGGATTTAACAAAGGTTTTTTAAGCTCGCTTATCTCGCTTGCGGGGTCGATAGCCTCGTTTATAGGAGCAAGTTATCTTTCGGATATCGTTGCACAGTGGTGTTATGACACGTTTTTTAAAAGCAAGGTTGTAGCTCAAATATCGGAAGCGCTGGGGCAATCAACCGATTCAAACAGCTTTGTTTCGATGTTGGAAAACAGTTTTCTTGGAAACTTCATCGATGTTCAAAAAGCAAGCGACGCTATATCGGGATTTTTCTCGGGAGCTAGCGACCTTGACCCAACCGGAAGTTCAGAACTAATTGCCGAGACTTTTGTTATGCCGTCGGTCATGATAGTTTTAAATATCGTTGTATTTGTTTTATTGTTAATAATATTTTTAACAATCTGCGGTATACTTATTAAATTCACAAGCGGATTAAATAATATCCCAATAATAGGCGGATTTAATAGGTTTTTTGGCGCTGTAGTAGGGGTGTTTATCGGAGTTGTGATCTGTGTTATAATAGCGACAGTTGTTAATATAATTATACCGCTGTTAAACTCAGGTTCGCTTATCGAATCTTGGGTAGATAATTCGACAATGTTCTCGATTATATACTATAACAACCCTTTCAGAGTATTTTAATAAAGGTAGTATAAAAGCTTGAAAACAAACAATTATTTAAAAAAACCAGCGAGACCGGACGGTGGCCATGTCGGTTTTAAGATTAATTTATACAGGAAAGGAGCATGGTCGTAGCTATGATGGTATGTTCGAAATGTAAAAAACGCCCTGCAGTTGTTTTTATGACAAGGATAGAGGGAGAAAACACCGTTAATGAGGGGCTTTGCCTTGTTTGTGCAAAGGAACTTGGGATAAAACCTGTTGATGATTTGATGAAAAAATTTGGGATATCGGATGAGGATCTCGAAACGTTTTCTGAACAATTTATGTCTTCTGACCTCATGGGAGAAAACAGCGAAGAGACCGATTTTGAACCGGGAGGTTCGCCAACATTCCCGTCGTTTTTGATGGGTGGATCCGGAATGGGTAAATCGGAATCCAAAGATGAAAAGAAGAAAAAGAAAAAAGAATCAAAAGAACCGGAAAACCCAAGAAGAAAATTCCTTGATAACTATTGTGATAACCTAACTCAAAAAGCAAAAGACGGAAAACTTGATAGGATTATTGGCAGAGACCGAGAGATCTATCGAACGCTTCAAATTCTTTCAAGACGTCAAAAAAACAACCCATGCTTAATAGGTGAAGCCGGCGTTGGAAAAACGGCTATTGCGGAGGGAATTGCGCTTAAAATAGTTAACAAAGAAGTTCCGCCAAGGGTTAAAGATAAAGAAATTTTCCTCCTAGACTTGACGGCGCTTGTTGCCGGAACGCAGTTTAGAGGGCAGTTTGAGAGCCGTGTTAAAGGCTTGATAAACGAAGTTAAAGATGATGGAAACATAATCTTGTTTATCGATGAAGTTCATAACCTTACGGGTGCCGGGGATTCAGAGGGCGCAATGAACGCCGCTAATATCTTGAAACCTGCTCTTTCGAGGGGCGAAATTCAAGTCATAGGTGCTACAACGTTTGCGGAATACCGAAAACATATCGAAAAAGATCAAGCCCTTGAACGTCGTTTCCAACCGGTTAAGATCGAAGAACCTTCGTTTTCCGATACAATAGAGATGCTAAAAGGCATCAAAGAATACTATGAAAATCATCATCATGTTAAATACAGCAACAACATTATTGAACTGATAGTTTCGCTTTCGGAAAGATATATTACCGATAGATTTTTGCCCGATAAAGCTATCGACCTTCTCGATGAGGCGGCGGCTTGTAGAGCGATTAGAAGCAAAGAACTTGCAGAATATGATGAAATTAGCAAAAATAAAGAGCTGTTGGAAAAAGCTGTTATTAAGGAAGAAGAAAAAGAAGAGATCGATTTCGAGCGTGTAGCGAAGATTAAAAGCGAGATATTAAAATATAGTTCTAGAATGGAAGAACTCCAAGATATTGTAGATAACCTTGAGATAACCCCCGATGATGTTGCAAAGGTTGTTGAACTTTGGACAGGAATTCCTGCCGCTAAAGTTGAAAAGGATGAATACAAAAAAGTTGCCGGTCTAGACAGTTCTATTAAACAAAAGATTATAGGACAAGACGAGGCGGTAGGTCTTGTTGCTAACGCAATTAAGCGTTCAAGGGTTGGCCTTCAAAAAAGAAGACGTCCGGCATCGTTTATATTCGTAGGGCCTACAGGGGTTGGAAAAACCGAACTTGTTAAGGTTTTAGCACAAGAACTTTTTGATTCGGTAGATCCGCTAATTCGCCTTGATATGTCGGAATATATGGAGAAACACGCCGTTTCAAGGCTAATCGGTTCTCCTCCCGGATATGTTGGGTATGATGAAGCGGGGCAACTTACCGAGAAGGTTAGAAGAAAGCCTTATAGCGTTGTGTTGTTCGATGAAATAGAAAAAGCACATCCCGATGTCATGAACATTCTTTTGCAGATACTAGACGAAGGGAAGGTCAACGACGCTCATGGCAGAACGGTAAACTTTGAAAACACCGTTATAGTTATGACGAGCAACGCAGGCTCTAACGATAAATCCGGTATATCGGGCTTTGGCAAAACGGTCGATGATGTTTCGAAGGAAAAATGCTTGAAAGCGTTGTCAGACTTTTTGCGGCCGGAATTTTTAAGCAGGGTAGACGAGATAGTTGTTTTCAACGGGCTTTCTATCGAAAGTTTGATGAAGGTTGCTTCATTAATGCTAGAAGAGATGAGAGAACCGCTTCTTGATAAGAGCATTGTGTTGAAATATGACGACAAAGCGCTGGAGAAACTTGCGCAATTAAGCGATGGCGGAAAGTTTGGCGCAAGGGATCTTAGAAAAAACATTAGAAAACTTATCGAAGATAAAGTAGCAACGCTTATAGTTGAGCAACAAAAACCGATAGTCGCTATTAACATTTCGGCAGACGACCAAGATATAACCGTAGTTGCAGAGGATTAATAGGGTTTAAGCTCGCATTTATAGACATAACGAAAGCCACAACACGTATTTTGTGTTGTGGCTTTGCTTTGTGTTATAGAAACTATGAACCAACCATCTTTCGTTTTACAATTCGATACATTACAAATGACAACAACGATATATAGACAGCACCAATCAAAAGGAACAGCCAAACATTAACGGTTAAGCTGAAATGTTCGCTGTATGTCGCTATCGCTACCGAAGGCCAAAATGCCGGAGCGAATGCTGCTAGATAGTTGAAAGGATAGGGGATATAAAACGAGATAACGGGAACAACTAAAAGCAGCCCTGTAGCTTTTAGCGTTGCAAACCCTTCAACTTTGTTTGTAGCAAAAAGATTAATAAGCAGCATACCAAACAATACACCCATTGATGCCACTAGATTGATAGCGAACGAACTTAACAAAGGAACAGTATATAGACCGATGCTTTTGGTTATTATCATTCCGCTAATAACCGATAAAACAGTGAACAAAAAGCCTTTTGAAAGGATATATTGATAGAAGTTTATAGGCAAAACTTGAATAGCTTGTATCGTGTTGTTTTCTCGTTCGTCCAACAGCATAAGACCCATTATAGCTCCGAATATGATGGGGTTCATGATAACGAAAAAGACCATCAACGCCGGATAATGCTCGCTTAAATCTATGCCAATACCGACAAGGGAACTGCTAATTATCGGGATAAGACCACGACCTATAAACGTTAAGATAAGCGGATAGACAACCAAAAACAAGAGCAGACTATCACGGCTTAAAATTTTAAGTTGTGATGTTATAAGAGGAAAAAGTTTGCTGTTCATGTTTATTTGCTCCTTCCGATTATTTTTTGATTGAATAGGCGAATAAGAATTTTAAACAAAACAAAATCCAACATGAGTATATACAAAGTGCATACTATAAAAGGTGTTATATCAAAGTCTAAAAAAACGAAATCAACCAACTTTAACATAGAAAATGTTGGGAAGATCCAAATAAAATAGTCTAGAAAATCAAGAGATTCCGAATTTACATATGTTAAAAACGGAATAAAACACACAGAGAACAGCACCCCCATTGGGAGGATTAAATCTGTGAAAGTTTGATAGAAGGTTGAAACAATAAGACCGAGAAAAACAAAAAAACTACACGAAACAAATGCCGAAAAAATCGCAACAACAAGGTTTATCTCGATGTTTTTTGAAAACATAACAACCAATGCTAAAACAAAGGCTATAATAGAAAGCATGATCGATAAACTTATAACCTTTGATACAATATATTCCAAAACTCGAACGGGGGTCACGACCAAAGCTTGAAGCGAGTTTTGGCCTTTTTCGAAAAACACCATTGCAGCTACTAGAAGAAACCCGGCTACTGCAAAATCCGTTACAAACATTATCGGGAAAGCTATGACCATTGTAGAAGTCGGTAGGAGATATATGATGCCGGTCCAAACAATCGCCATCATAACTGCGGCAAACAGTATGCCATATTTGTATTGAAATTTAAAATCCCAAACAATTAAATTTTTGAGGCGCATCAAACAAGCCCCCTTCCGGTGACTTTAATAAACACATCCTCGAGTGTAGTTTCCTGTGAGTGAATGGTTCTTGTTTTATGTGTTTTAATTATTTCTAGAAATTCTTTGTTTGTCCCGAAACTTTCGATATCAAACGAACGCTTTTGGACTTGTTGTTGATTATCGAAATATTCAACCTCGACAACCCTTTCGCCATATTTAAGTTTAAGAGCTTTTGGAGTATCGCTTTCAACTATCTTTCCGTCAACGATGAAAGCAACTCTATCACACAATGTATCTGCAGTTTGCATCGAATGGGTTGTTAAAAAGATAGTCTTTCCTTTTGCTTTTTGTTCAAGGATAATGTCTTGAATGATTTTTCCGTTAACTGGGTCGAGGCCGCTTGTTGGTTCATCGAAAAACAAAAGCTCAGCATCGTTAACAAGAGCTCTAATAAAATTTAGCCTCATCATCATACCTTTTGAAAATTTATCGACACGGTCATCTTTTTGCTCAAACAAGCCAACACTTTTTAACAAAACGTTGATATCAACCGACTTGTTGTTATAAAACGATTGGAAGAATTTAAGATTTTCTACTGCGCTAAGTTTTGTGTAGCTGTTTGGAAGCTCAAATCCAACACCTACGTTTTCATAATAGCTTGAAGATAGTTCGCTTAATTTTTTGCCAAAAACCGAAATCGAACCGCCATAGCCATCTAAAAGTTTTATCAATATCTTTTGAGTTGTAGATTTTCCGGCACCCGAAGGACCGAGAAACCCAAATATTTCGCCCTTTTCAACGCTAAACGTTATATCGTCTACCGCCTTAATGTTTGAGTTTTTATATGTGTAGCTTAAATTTTTAACCTCTATCATACTAGTTCCCCTTGTTTTTGTTTTGTGTTAGCTGATATTATGTATGGTTTTGTTAACATTTGAAAACACAAACTGAAAAATTTAATAACACTTATATTGTGATAATAACAAATTGAAACAAATAACCAACCAGTTATTTCATATAATAACACTATAAACAAGACATCGTCAACTTCAATATTGTTGATCTTCAATCGTTATATTTCTATTTATGTTGACACCGGTTGTGGATTTATGTAAAATAATATGGGTATCAATAGCTTTTTTATTAGATTAAGAGATATCTAAATAATTACACCGAGGTTGTTAATGAAGTTTGATAGAATGAAATCTTTAATAGAAAAGATTAATATTAAAGCTGTTATAGTTGTTTTGATTGTTTTGTCGGTCATACCGATTCTTTATTTATCATTCTATTCTTTACCATCATTAGATGACTTTGATTATTCCACCGAAACAAAAGCATTGGTAGATTCAGGGGAATACAACATATTTAATCTTATAAAAGCTGCTGGAGACAGAGCTGTTCTTACATATAATACATGGAACGGACACTATATCGCAGCATTTTTTATGGCTTTACAGCCGGGTATCTTCGGAGATAGTTTCTACTTTATAACCGTTTGGATATTCATGGCAATATTGTTTTTCTCGTTTATCTATTCCGGCAAAAAAATATTAAGTGTGGTTAACGTTGATAATAAAACAGCTTATTTTTTAAGCTTGTTAATTTTTTTCTTTTATTTTCAAACTATGCCAAGCCCCAAAGAGGGTCTTTTTTGGTTTAATGGCGCAATTAACTATATACCATTCTTTTGCTTATCACTAATTGTTTTTGCAATGCTTTTAGACCAACACAATAAAACTTTTAAAATAGCCACTACTATAATGTGTAGTGTTTTTAGCTTTGTTGTGTCGGGAGGAAATCCCATTCCGGCGTTTTTCAACATATTGATGTTGCTGGTTTTTAATGCATATATTTTGGTTTTTAGTAGTGATAAGAAGAAGATAATACCGGTGTTGCTATCACTTTTCGCTGCGATAGTCGGATTCTTAATTATGGTTATTGCTCCAGGCAACGCAAACAGGCAAGCATTTTTCCCGGAGCCTTCGGTTATAGGAACGATAACGGCGAGTATCACTGGATATTTTGCATCTTCGTTTACATGGCTTAATCTATCGTTTTTTTTATTTTTGTTTCTGCTAACTCCGTTTGTTTTAAGAATTACAAAAAAACTATCCGGATTTAAGTTTCATAAATTAATATTGCTGTTTATGGTTCATTTTATGTTAGTTTGCGGAATTCTCGCTGTTCCATATCATGGAATGCGATATTTTGGAGAAGGTAGAGCAACTAACATTATCTATGCAGTTGACATAATAACTTTAATATTAGTGTATTCCTATGCGGTGGGTTGGGCACAACAGATTAAACTAATCGACCTAGACATTGATAAAGCTCCATTATTTGTTAAAAAGCTCACCTCTGTTTTTTGCAGTATTGTTGCAATTATTGGTGTTTTGTTTTTTGGGTCAGATTATTTTGATTATTCAACAACTGTTTCGGCACTAGACGAAATATCAAGAGGTGTACATATTGAATACCAACAAGAGATGACACATAGAAACAATGTTTTAAGGGATCCTTCGATATCAAATCCGGTGTTCGAACCTATACAAGAAACGTCGGTGTTTTTTGGAGGGGAAACGTTGGTTGCAAATAAATGGGATTGGCCAAACGGAGCAATTGCGCAATACTACGGCAAAGAAAGCGTTGCGCTTAACGTTGAAGAGCCGACGGTGTAGAAACTAGTAGATTTTTTTGAAAAGATAAGGTTTGAAAAAAGCGAAATATAAACCACAAACGAAGTATCTACTAACAGGACCATGACGTATTTCATGGAATTTTTTCGAGAAAGGTGTAGGGCTATTATTATGAATAAAAACAAATTTAACAACATATTTGTGCAATTAATAGAAAAAATAAATGTAAACAAGTGTATCGTTTTATTTATAGTTTTAACCTCACTTCCGATACTGTACTACTCTTTTTTTGCACACCCTTCGGGAATGGATGATATTAACAATTCGATCGAAACCCATGCAGTTTTAATGTCGGAGTCCGCTGGGGTTATAAACCTATTAAAAGCTGCTGTTTCAAAGTCAATAGAGATATATAATACATGGCAAGGGACATATATTTCTATATTTTTTATGACGTTACAGCCTAGTATATTCGGCGAACAATATTATTTTGTAACTACGTTTATTATGTTTGCATTTACATTAATTAGTTTTCTTTATTCAGGAAAAACGCTTTTGACAATTATTAATGTAGAAAAAAGATTGGCATATCTACTAAGCTTGGTTATTTGGTTTTTTTATGTTCAAACTATTCAAGGTCCTAGAGATATGTTTTATTGGTATACAGGCGCAGTCCACTATATCCCGTTCTTTTGTCTAACGTTAGTTGTTGCCGCTATGTTGATAAAAGGATATAATAAGGGATTTAGCAAAAAAACTGTAGTTATAAGTTCATTTTATGGATTTATAATCTCAGGAGGAAATCAATTAACAAGCTTTTTAAATATACTTGTTATCTTTCTTTTAATTGGTTATATTATAGCGTTTGATAAAAACAAAAATAAGATTAAGCCGATATTATTTCCGTTTACTTCGTCGGTTTTAGGATTTATTTTAATGCTAGTTGCTCCCGGAAACTCAGTAAGAAAATCCGAAATAACCTACAATCCAACTGTTTTAGAAACGATTACCGAAATAGGCCTTAATAGTTATTTTGAATTTGCTTTGGATCAATGGATTAATGTATCAACATTTTTATTATTAATTTTTTTAACCCCATTCATTTCTAAGATCACCAAGAATTTAAAAGGATTTAAGATATCGAAGCTTATCTTGATTTTTTTAGCTCAATATATGCTAGTGTGTGCAATGCTTTGCGCACCATATTATGCTATGGGAGGCCCATGGAGCGAGTTTGCCGGATATAAAGCAACAAATACGGTTTATCCCGTGTTTATAATTGGTATAATTTTAATATATTCTTATATAATCGGTATTCTACAAGAAAAAGAGATAGTAAGCTTTAGCCTTAATAATTTTAGCCGGTTCAACAAAAAATTTGCATATGGAATTTTTAGCTTGTGTTTTTTATTGGGAGTTTTTATTTTTGGTACAGACACACTGCCATATTCAACAAGTGGAACAATTTTAGCTGAAATTAGAGGGGGAACCGCGCAACTAATAAAAACACAATGGGAACAAAGAGTTGAGATATTAAATGATGAGAGTATCCGTGATGCCGAGCTTCCAAGAATGACAAGTTCTTTTTTGTTGGGCGGGGATGGATTAAGTGAAGATAGCGAATGGTGGACAAACGTCGCATTTGCTGAGTTTTATGGAAAAGATAGCATTAGAATAATCAACGATGAAAACTAGGTTGTGGATTAGTAAATTTAAAACGAAACATAATCTTTAAGAAAAAGTAAAGAGAGATAAAGTGAAAAATCTATTTATAAATATAGTAGAAAAAATAAATATACGAATATGTATTGGTGCGTTTATCATCTTTGTTATGTTGCCAATACTGTATATATCATTTTTCTCGTTTCCTATGGTAGACGACTATGAATTTGGCTTAAGAGCAAAAGAGATAGTTGCTACAGAAAATGCCAATCTGTTTTCAGTGTTAAAGGGTGCATTTGATACTACGATAGATACATATTTGAATTGGCAGGGTATGTATGGAGCAACATTTTTTTCCGCTGTTCATCCGGGTGTGTTTGGGGAACAGTATTACTTTTTAACAACATGGATTCTTCTTGTTGTGTCATTAATAGCATTCTTGTTTTTTGGAATAAAATTGTTATCGTTATTAAATGTTGATAAAAAAACAGCTTGTTTTTTAAGCTTCATTCTATGGTTCTTTTATATTCAAACGATGCCAAATCCAAGAGAGGGTTTGTTTTGGTTTAATGGGGGAATAGCCTATGTTGGCTTTTTTTCATTAGCATTAATAAATGTGACATTACTCATAAGCAATTACAATAAAGATACAAAGATATCAGCAATAGTTGCAACATCAATACTGGGCTTTATAGTTTCGGGTGGTAACGTATTAACAGCGCTTTGTCATTTGTTGGTGATTATATTATTAATACTATATATTTTGTTTTTTGAAAATGATAAGAAAAAAAGCAAACCGGTTTTCATTGCCTTTATATTTTCGTTGATAGGCTTTTTGTTGGTGTGTTTTGCCCCGGGAAATGCTGTAAGACAAGCGGCGATAGCAGATGCGCCAACTATAATCGAAACGATAATTAAAGTTGGCCTGTTTAGCTATTTTGAGTTTGTGTTTTTAGAATGGATTAGCTTGTCGTTATTATTATTTTTAGTTTTTTTAACACCGTTTGTTGTGAGCATAACAAAAAATTTAACAGGTTTTAAAGTAAGTAAACTTGTGTTGTTGATAATAGTTCAATATATGCTAATCTGCGCAATGCTTTGCGCTCCCTACTACGGAATGGGTGAGGCTGGTTTTTTTGGCGGAGGAAAAGCTATCAATATTGTTTATCCTGTCTTTATAATTGCGGTTGTTGTGATATACGGATACTTTATAGGGCTGCTTCAACAAAAAAATATAGTTTTAATCAACTTGGATAAGATACCTTCATTCAACAAAAAGATGATCGGAATTGCTACTAGTTTGGTAGTTTTTTTAGGGATATTTTTTTATGGCTCAAACTATTATTGGTATTCAACCAGTGGTCTTGCTTTTGCTGAGATTAGAGGGGGAGTTACCGCTACATTTAATCAACAGATGGAACAAAGACTAGAAGTTTTTTATGATGATAGCATACAAAATGTGGTTCTTGAACCGCATATCTATTCTATATTTTATGGCTATGAGAGATTATCAGAAAACAGTGTCGATTGGCCAAACACCTCCGTTGCTGAATATTATGGAAAACTAAGCGTTGCGATAACTACTGAATAAAAAAAGTATTGATTAAAAAAATGGATATCTTTAAAGAGGTAAAATGAAAGCAACTAAAAAAAATATATTTGTATCGTTTATCGAAAAAATTAATATAAGAACTTGTATTGTTATTTATATAATATTGATGACAATACCTCTTTTGTATATGTCGTTTTTTAGCTATCCTGCAGTAGATGATTTTTCATACTCAATGAATTTAAGCTTAGCGGTTGAGTCGGGGGATTGGACAATATTTGAATTAGTCAAATTAGCCGCAGAAACGTCTGCTTCGTTTTATGGTTGGTGGCAGGGTACATATGTCTCAACATTTTTAATGCCGTTACAACCCGGGATATTTGGCGAACAATACTACTTTTTAACTACATGGATTATGATATTTATTATGGTGGCAAGTTTTCTTTATTCTGGAAAAATATTGTTTAATCTTATTAAAGTTGATAATAAAACTGCCTGTTTTTTAAGCTTACTCATTTGGTTTTATTTCGTTCAAACGATTCCGTCCCCCAGAGAAAGTATGTTTTGGTTTAACGGTTCGGTACACTATATACCGTTCATTTGTTTAACCCTAATAATGATTGCAAAACTTTTAAAGGGATATAATAGCTCGTTTAAAATTATCGATATTATTATTCTAACAATTGTTGGATTTATTATTTCGGGTGGCAACCAACTAACAGGATTTTTAAATATCTTTAACATTTTGATGTTACTGGTATATATATTAATTTTTGGAAAAGACAAATCAAAGATTAAACTGATATTGATGCCGTTTATTTCCTCTATAGCTGGGTTTGTTATTATGGCATTGTCTCCCGGCAACCAAACAAGATCGAGTTCTCTTGAAGGGACTCAGTCTGTTATAAAAACTATATTTGCTTCGGCAATAGAATATTTTGATCTCGCTTTCAACTATTGGATAAACTCTTCTTTCCTACTGTTTTTGTTGTTAATTACCCCTTTTGTGATTAATATTACAAAAAAAATAAAAGGTTTTTCATACAAAGGTTTTGCTCTTGTTGTGATTGTGCAATACATGGCTATATGCGGTATGATGTGTACTATATATATTGTTTCAGGTGGATTTGGCGGAACAGCCACTAGAACAGCAAACACTTTTTATGTGTTTTTCTTAATATCCGCAATATTGGTGTATGGATATCTAATAGGTTTGGCTCAAGAAAAGAATATAATTAAATTAAATTTTCCAGCTTTAACGTTTTTTTTAAAAAACTTATTAGGGGGAATATTAAGCCTCTTTATTTTAGTAGTGATATTTTTCATAGGTTCAAATTATATGCAGTATTCAACGTCGGGAATGGCGCTTGCTGAAATGTATGGAACAACTCATATTATTTATAAACAACAGATGGACCATAGGTTAGAGATATATAATGATGAAAGCATAACAGAAGCTGTGTTTGAACCGCAGATAACCTCGGTTTTCTTTGGATTTGAAGAACTACATGACTTTCCGTTTAGCAAACATTGGCCAAATAGTTCAATTGCTGAATATTATGATAAAGAATGGGTTTATATCGTGAAAAATGAACAGTGATGACTGGTGTTTTTTGAAATCTCATTTATTATTACCACCGAGAAAGAAGAGCAAAAATGGAAATAAAAGAACGATTAAAAACAATAGTTGAAAAAATTAATATAATAGTTTGCATAATAATATTAATTGTTTTAATGACGCTTCCTATAATATATATGGCACTGTTCTCTGTTCCTGTTGCAGATGATTTTGATAATTCTTTAAACACGAAAATTGTGGTAGAAACAGTTCCGTTTAACATCTTCGATGTTTTAAAAGTAGCTTGTCAAAGAGTAGTTGATACATATAATAGTTGGCAGGGAACGTACACTTCGGTTTTTCTTATGGCAATACAACCGGGGGTTTTTGGTGAACAGTATTATTTTATAACAACATGGGCTTTAATAATAGTAACGTTATTTAGTTTTTTGTATTTTGGAAAAACATTACTAAGCTTCCTTAAGGTAGATACAAAAACAGCATTGTTTTTAAGTTTGCTGGTTTGGTATTTTATCATACAAACTATCCCCGACATAAAAGAGGGGTTATTTTGGTATAACGGCGCTATGCATTATATGCTTTTTTTATGTTTAACTATGGTGTTGTTTGCTAGTTTGATAAAACAATATAATGTGAAATCCAGCAAATTGAGTATTATTGTTTGTTCTATAGGAGGATTTTTAATATCCGGCGGAAATCAACTAACAGCGTTTTTAAATATCTTATTGATGATTTTGTTTGTGGGATATATATTGATTTTTGATAATAAAAATAAATCTAATATAAAACCGATTTTATTCCCCCTTGTATCCTCGATAATCGGATTTGTTATTATGCTTATTGCGCCGGGAAATGCTGTGCGCAGAGAGGCTACTCGAGAGATGGTTATAGAATATCCAACTGTTTTTGAAACGATAACCGCTTCTGCTATTTCTTATTTTAAGTTTGCGATTGAAAACTGGACGAGTTTTTCATTTTTGTTGTTTTTGGTGCTGTTGACACCGTTTATTATTAATATAACTAAAAAAATAAATGGATTTTCCTTTAAGGTTTTCTCGCTTTTAACTCTATCACAGTATGCAGTCATATGCGGAATGATGTGCACTATCTATCTCGGAGTAGGGCATTTTGGTGCAGGTAGGGTTACAAATGTTCTCTATTTGGTTTTTGTAGTTTCTATGATTGTGTTGTATGGTTATTTAATAGGTCTTTTGCAGCAAAAAGAAATAATAAAAGTTGATTTTTCGAACATCTCAAAGTTTAGCAAAAATATTATTGGTGGAGTTTGCTCTTTGGCGATATTTATTGGCATATTCTTTTTGGGTTCAACCTATTATCAATATTCGACAAGTGGGATGGCGTTGGCAGAAATATACGGCGGAACAACGGCTATATACAGCCAACAGATGGAACAAAGGTTTGAGATGCTAAACGATGATAGCATAAAAGAAGCGGTGTTAGAGCCGCATATTACGTCGGTGTTTTTTGGGGAAGAGTTATTAGAAGAAGATAGCTCGCTTTGGCCTAATACGACAGTATCAGAATTTTATGGCAAACAAAGTGTTTCGATAGTAAAAGAAAAAGAATTTGAGATACAGTGATTAAACAGTTGATGCGATGAAAAACTTTAATAATGAATATATAGATTTCATAAAAGTAGAAAGGTTGTTGCATAACTATGAAGCAAAGTATTCTTAGTGGATTAACAAAAATCATTGAAAAAGTTAATATAAAAACCTGCGTTGTTGTTTTTGTTGCATTGATGACGATACCGATACTTTTAATGTCGTTTTTTTCTTTTCCTATAGCAGATGATCTTGATTATTCGATAAAGATAAAAGAAGCTATTGATTCGGGTTCTTTTAATTTTATTGAAGTATTAGGAATAGCTTTTGAATCGGTTGTTAATAAATATATGACATGGCAAGGCACTTACACTTCGATGTTTATAATGGCTCTCCAACCGGGGATATATGGAGAACAGTTTTACTTTTTAACTACATGGATTTTAGTGTTTATCTCGCTTATAGGTTTTTTGTATTCAGGAAAAAAACTTTTGCAGGTTATACAAGTTGATAGCAAAACGGCATTATTTATAAGTCTTTTAATCTGGTATTTTTATATACAAACGATTCCGGATATAAAAGAGGGTCTGTTTTGGTATAACGGAGCGATGCACTATCTGTTGTTTCTAGTTTTAACTTTAGTTCTCGTTGCAAATATAATTAATCAATATAACTTTGGAACACGATATAGAAATATAGCTATAAATTCGATATTGGGTTTTTTGATATCGGGTGGAAACACTGTGACTGCATTTGCCAGTATATTGCTAATGGTGCTTGTAATTATATATATCTTGGTGTTTGATAAAATAAAAAGAAAAATTATGCCGATATTCTTTCCTTTGTTATCATCAATTGTCGGATTTGTTATAATGCTAATTGCGCCCGGAAACGCTGTTCGACAACAATTTGTAGAATTTTCACCATCGGTTTATGCTACAATATCTGAAGTAGCTTTTACCTATTTTGATTTTGCATACGAAAAGTGGTTATCGTTTTCTTTTGGTCTTTTTTTAATCTTATTAACTCCGTTTATGTTTATAATAACAAAAAAAATCAAAGGATTTTCGCTCGTGAAATTTGCGATTGTTGTTGTTTCGCAGTATGTATTAGTGTGTGCTATGCTTTGTGTAATTCATTACGGAGTTGGGCATTTCGCTGCCGGAAGGGTTATGAATGCTATATACCCTGTGTTCTTTATTTCGATGATTATTATATATGGATATATTATTGGGCTTTTGCAACAACATGAAATAGTAACAGTTGATTTTTTGAAACTATCAAGGTTCAATAAAAATTTAACTAGTGGAGTTTGCGCCCTTATAATTTTAATAGCAATATTTTTCTTAGGTTCAAACAACTATCAGTATTCAACGAGCGGTATGGCGCTAGCTGAATTTCGCGGTGGCACTCCGTTTATCTATAAACAACAGATGCAACAAAGAATGTCTGTTTTAAAGGATGAAAGCGTTACAGACGTCGTGTTTGAACCGCATATATCATCAGTGTTTTTCGGAAATGAGATATTAAGTGAGGACAGTAGTTTTTGGACTAATATAGGTCTTTCAGAATACTACAATAAAACAAGCGTGTCGCTAGTTTCTTCAAATTTGAACGACGATTAAACGATAAAAGCAGGTCTCTTAAAACATCAGTTTTAAACACCTGCTTTTGTTGTGTTTTCATACAAAATAGTTGGAGAAAAAAGAGAATAATATATATTGATATTATTCGGCGTTTAATGCTATAATTTATAGGTTGATTATTTAGGATAAGAAACGTTTTTTGTTAAATTTATTTGATGGATTGGTATATGCATTTTAAAAAGTTATTGTTAATATTATCTTTTTTGTTTGTTGCTTTCATTATGAAAAGCGACGTTGTTTTGGCTAGTTCCGAACAGCAAAAAGAGATTGTTAGGGTTGGGTATATAGATAATTATGGTATGATAAGAGCCGGCGATTCGCTGGTTGATATCGGCTATGGTTATGATTATCTAGAGAATATTGAATATAACTCAAACCTCGAATTTGAATACTTTAGATATGATGAGATTGATTTTTATGAGGCAGGAGATAACTATGAGTTTGATCTTTATGGTCCTGCATATAAAGTTGAGGATGAGGAAGAACGCTATATCTACTCTGAAAACACAATCGGCATAGCTCAGCTTATGGTTGTAACCGACATAAACAACGATGTTAACTATGCTGACCCTAAAGCATTTGAGGGAAAAACGGTTTCAACATACCCGGATAACCCGACAAACGAAATGTTTTCTGATTTTTTAGAGAACAATAATATTAATGTAGAATATATCTATGGCGAACCATTTACATATTTTTCGAAACCTGCAGACTATTATTTAACATCTTCTCTTAATGATAACTTAATAGGGACATACAAAACCGTTTTAAATCTAGGCTACAAAGAAACCTATTTTGTTACACAAAAAGGTAACGAAGAATTAATGGAAAAAATCGATACTGCGATACTTGATAGTTTTCAAATTAATGGGAACAATCTCTTTGATATGTTGGAAAAATACTATGGCTCCGACTATTCGGTTATCAATAGAGACCTTAGAAAAGATGAAGTAGAACTCTTTGAAAATTCAACGTTTACAGTTGGCTACAAAGATACTTTGCAACCATACCATTTTACAGACGACGGAACAATTAGCGGCATTTCAACACAGATTTTGAACTATCTTTCGGAACAATATAGTTTTGATATAGAGTATAAAGAGTATGACGTATTAACGGAACAGGATGATTTCGACATAATAATATCGGTGGTTGACGATAAAAATAGTTCGATGGAGAATTATGTAGCTTCGGCACCATATTACAGCGTTGATATGGTTTATCTTTCAAAACATATCAACCAAAAAGAAGCGAGAGAAGATATTGAAACTATTGGGGTTGTTAACTACTCATCTTTAGACATCGCAGAAATCTATAAAGAATTTCCGGGAGCTACGGTATATGAATTCAATAACTTTGATGAATGTTTGGTTACATATCAGCTAAACCAAATCGACACAGTTGTTTTTAGCGAAGCTTCTATTGAATATGCGTTAACCGTTCTTGGAAGTAGTGAAGTTGAGGTGTATGGAACCGAAATCGAACTACCCCTTAGGTTATTTATATCTAAAGATATCGCAGACGATTACCTAACTCCATTTGAAGTAGTTTTTAAACTTATTCCGGCTAGCATCTTAAAAGACATTGAACTTTCTGAATCTACCTTGTTTAAACCGGGATATGTTGTTAGATCGTTTTTAGATAATTTTTGGTATATTATTTTTATTCCTTTTGCGATTGTCATTATTGCACTATACTACTATTACTTTAGAAAAGAAAAACAGATGTCTTGGCTTAACAAAGAGGTATATATCGATCAGCTAACGGGGGTATATAACCGAAAGAAACTAGATAGCCTAGCGAAAGATATGCAAAACGAAACTAATCCTTATGCAGTTTTATATCTCGACCTTGACAAGTTTAAAACAGTCAACGATGTGTATGGACACGACACCGGCGATAAGCTTTTGGTTATCTTCACAAAACGAATTAAACAGATAATTCGTGATAGAGATATCTTTATCAGAATAGGTGGAGATGAATTTATTATCGTGGTTCAAGAGGTTAAAAATAAGAATGAACTTATCAATCTTGTTTCTCGCCTTGAATGGGCTATTATATCTAAGTTTAAGATTGATGATATCGAAATTGAGATCGAATCAAGCATAGGATATGCTGTTTATCCCGACAACGGAAGCAATATCGATGAGGTAATTGCTGCCGCCGATAACAGTATGTATCAAGATAAAAAAGCAAAACAACAAATAAGGGATGATTTTAATGCTGTTAATGCTGAAATTTTAGACGAACAAAAAGAATAGAGCTTGAAAAAACAATCGATTAATAAGTTTATTTCGATTGTTTTTTTATAAAATATTTTATAATATGAAATTAATTATTAATTTTTTATAGCTTTTACTAGACAAACATTTATGTTATTATATTGGTGTATTAATTTTTATTACTAAAAGGAGATTGTAATGGCTAAATATAGTGTGCCTTTAAAAAAATTTATAAGTGATCTACATCTAACACCGGAGTTTTTGCCCGAAAATGCAAACAATATGTCGATTACAACGTCGGACGTTAACAGAACCGGTCTTTTGCTTAGCGGATATAAAGAACATCTAGAGCATGAAAGGGTTCAGGTTATCGGGATGACCGAGATTTCATACCTTAAAAATATCGATAAACAAGCAAGAATCAAGGGTCTTGAGCTTTTGATAAAAGAATGTCATCCGCCGGCGGTCGTCATAACCAGAGGTAACAATGTCCCTGAAGAGATGATAACGCTAGCTAAAGAATGCGATGTTCCAATATTGACGACAAACGAAAGCACTTCGAGATTTTTGTCGGATGCTATTTCGTTTTTGAATGTTGAACTAGCACCGAGAATTACCCGACATGGTGTTTTGGTTGAAGTTTATGGTGAGGGCATTTTGATAAACGGTGAGAGCGGAATCGGAAAAAGCGAAACGGCGATTGAACTTGTCAAGAGGGGACACCGCCTTGTTGCGGACGATGCTGTTGAACTTAGAAAAGTTTCAAACAGAACCGTTGTCGGCCAAGCTCCCGAAAATATCAGGCATTTTGTCGAACTTCGCGGAATAGGTATTATAAACGTTAGAAGAATCTTCGGAATGGGTTCGGTTAAAGTTTCCGAAAGAGTTGACTTAATAATTAACTTTGAACATTGGGTATCGGGCAAAAATTATAACAGAGTTGGTCTCGACGACGAAAGCACCGAAATTCTCGATGTTAGCATTCCAACAATAACAATACCGGTTCAACCCGGTCGAAACCTTGCTATTCTTTTGGAAGTTGCGGCTATGAACAATCGACAAAAGAAGATGGGTTATAACAGCGCAGATGAACTTATGAAACTTTTGGGTCTTGAAACAGACAACAGCTTATTTGGGGTAGGTAATGATTGAGGCTAATTTTCTAAATCTTGATGTCGATTTTTATAAAGATGAATGTTTAAAAAAATATACCGGTTTTGGCGTAGGCGGAAGCGCCAAAGGTGTCGTTGTTCCGAAAAATGAACAAGCGTTTGTTCAAACGATTAAACTTTTGAACGACACAAAACAAAAATATAAAGTTTTGGGAAACGGTTCTAATGTTTTGGCGAAGGATAGCGGATATGATGGGTATATAGTGATAACAAAAAATGCGCTAGAACATCTTGAAATCAAAGGTTCTTCGGTTGTTTGTGGCGCAGGAATGTCGCTTAATCGGCTTTGCGTTAGCGTTTTGGAACAAAGCCTTTCGGGTCTTGAATTTGCGTTTGGTATTCCGGGAACGGTCGGCGGAGCGGTCTTTATGAACGCCGGGGCATATAGCGGCGAGATAAGCGATGTTATTGTGTCGGCAAAAGTTTTGCTAAAAAACGGAGATGTTGTGACGATGTCGAAGGGGGAACTTTCTCTTTCATACCGACATAGCGTGTTCCATGAAGAAAAAGACATGATAATCCTTAGCGCAATGTTTGAACTTAAAATGGGAGACAAGGTGCAGATTAAAACGACGATGGATGAATTGATGTCTCGACGCAAAGACAAACAACCGCTTGATTATAAAAGTTGTGGCAGCACCTTTAAACGCCCTATAGGTGGCTTTGCCTCCAAGCTAATCGAAGAGTGCGGATTAAAAGGCGTAAGCGTTGGGGATGCTGAGGTTAGCACAAAACACAGCGGCTTTATCGTCAACAAAGGAAATGCAACTGCGAAAGATATTTTGGAACTCGTCGACATTGTTAAACAAGATGTTTTAAGCAAAACCGGAGTTAGCCTTGAATGTGAGGTTGAAATCCTTTAACGGTAGGATTAAATCAGCAAGTTAAAAAAAGATAACAAAACCACAGACGTAGTTAGACCGGAGGTCAACGAAGCCGGTTTTATATAAATTTATGCAGTAAAGGAGCCTGGTCATAAAGATGGATTTTTTGATTATAACGGGTTTGTCGGGGGCGGGAAAATCTCAAGTGGCGGATGTTCTTGAAGACATTGGATATTTTTGCATTGACAATATGCCGCCGGAACTTATTCCTAAATTTTCGCAGATTATGATACAATCCGAGATGGCAACCAAGATAGCAGTTGTAACCGACGTTAGAACAGGGGAACTGTTTAAGGGTCTTTTTGATAGCATCGTCACGCTTAAAGACATGGGGATTAACTGCAAAATTTTGTTCCTCGATAGCACAGATCAGGTGCTTATGAGAAGATACAGCGAATCGAGAAGAAAACATCCGCTTATAACTGATCTTAATACATCGACCAAAGAAGCGATAAAAGACGAGCGAGAGCTGTTGAAGCCTGTTAAAAATATGTCTGATTTTTATATCGACACGTCGGTTCTTTCGATATCTCAACTTAAAGCTAGAATTAGCGCAATGTTCCTCGATAACGACACCCAATCGCTTATAATAACCTGTTTGTCGTTTGGGTTTAAACATGACGGGATTCCTTCGGAATCGGATCTTGTTCTTGATGTTAGGTGTCTTGATAATCCATACTACTATCCTGAACTTCGAGACCTTACCGGAATTGATAAACCGGTTAGCGATTTTGTTTGGAGCTTTGAAGAATCAAACGAACTATTTATAAAATATTCGATGTTGATTGATTTTCTAATCCCGATGTACATTAAAGAGGGAAAAAGCCAGCTTGTTATCTCGATAGGTTGCACAGGTGGACACCATCGTTCGGTAGCGTTTGCGGAAAGACTTTGCGAACACATCCAAAAAACGAAAATCAACTGCAAGATTATCCACCGAGATATATTAAAATAAACGGGTAAACAACAATGTCATTCAGTACCGATTGTAAAAAGCAAGCTGTATTTGCCGAGCGAGAAAGCTGTTGTGTTTCGTCGTTTTTATATGGAGTGCTTTCATTTGCAAAGAGTTTTTCGAAAAACAATATAACGGTTTGGCTTCCGGATTCCGAGATATCGGACAAGGTTTTGGAATATTTTTCTCAAAACGGGATAATGCAAAATGATTTTGATATAGAAATTAAATCTTCCGCTATAATTTTAAAAACAAAGTCCAAAGATATCAACGAGAGAATTTTCATGGATTTTGGTTATTCGGGAGACGAACCAAACTTTAGGATTAAAAGCGACAATTTCTTTTGTGACGCTTGTTTTTGTGCGTTTGTTGCTGGGGCGTTTATATCGTGTGGAACCGTTGTCGATCCCGAAAGCGGATATCACATGGAGTTTTCGACACACAAAAAACGCTTGTTCCAAGATTTTCTGGAGCTATTAACACAAAACGGTTTTTCGCCAAAATCGACCGATAGAGGGTATTCGAAGGTTATCTATTTTAAAGACAGCACCCAAATCGAGGATGTGCTTTCGTTTATTGGGGCTAATGATGCAATGTTTTTTCTTATTAACCACAAGATTTATAAAGACATTCGCAACACCGTTAACCGGCGGATCAACTGCGAAAATGCTAACATCGATAAGCTGGTTAAAGCTTCTTCAAAAGATGTTACTCTTTTTAAAGATATTGATGAACTCAAACTTAACATACCGAAAGATCTTTATGAAGTTATAAAACTTCGAATTCAAAATCCCGAAATGTCGCTTTTAGAGTTAGGCAAATTATGCGAACCAAAGCTTTCAAAATCGGGGTTCAACCATAGATTGGAAAAAGCGAGGACATTTGTTTTAGATATTAAGGAGAAGGGGATTGAACATCAACCAAACAACCAATAGTTTTGTTCATCTACATCTACACACCGAATACAGCCTACTTGACGGAGCTTGCAGAATTGACCGATTGATGCAACATCTTAAAGAAATCGGACAAACTGCGGTAGCTATAACCGACCATGGGGTTATGTTTGGTGTTGTGGATTTTTTTAGAGCTGCAAAAAAACACGGCATTAAACCAATCATAGGTTGCGAAGTCTACGTTGCGCCAAGAACCCGTTTTGACAAGGTTCATAAAATAGACACCTCGCCACACCATCTTGTTTTGCTTTGCAAAAACGAAATAGGATATCAAAATCTTGTAAAGCTAGTCAGCTTGTCAAACACAGAAGGATTTTATGGAAAACCCAGAGTAGATGCGGAACTTTTAAAGATTTATAGCGAAGGGCTAATTGCGCTTTCGGCTTGCCTTGCGGGAGAGATTCCGAGGGCTCTTTTGGCAGGCGATTATGAAAAGGCGATTGAAAAAGCGCTTTTTTATCAAAACACATTTGGCGAAGGAAATTTTTTCATTGAAATTCAAGACCATGGAATCGAAGAACAACAAGAAATTTTGCCGGGGCTAATAAGGGTTTCGAGACAGACAGGGATACCCCTTGTTGCAACCAATGATTGCCACTATGTTAAAAAAGAAGATGCAAATATGCAAAGGACTCTTGTTTTAATTCAAACCGGAAAAACGGTTGAAGACGGGAATGTCCTTGAATTTACGACGGAAGAGTTTTATGTTAAATCTGAAAGCGAGATGTTAGAAACATTTTCTGCCGTTCCCGAAGCGATCTACAACACCGCTAAAGTTGCCGATATGTGTGACTTTGATTTTGTTTTCGGAAACACGGTTTTGCCGGTCTTCACAACCCCCGACGGAAGCGAAAACAAGCTGTTTTTCAAAAAGCTTTGCGCCGAAGGGCTAAAGCAAAAATATGGCGAAGATGTTTCGCAGGAGATAAAACAACGATTAGAATATGAGATTGATATAATCGAAAAGATGGGGTTTGTCGATTATTTTCTTATTGTGTATGATTTTATAGATTATGCTAAAAAACACGATATACCGGTAGGTCCCGGAAGAGGTTCGGGAGCCGGAAGCCTTGCTGCATACTGCATGGGTATAACCGGAATAGATCCGATAAAATATAATCTGATTTTCGAAAGATTTCTTAACCCCGAAAGAATAAGTATGCCGGATTTCGATATAGATTTTTGCTATGAAAAACGAAGCCGAGTTATAGAGTATGTCATTGCAAAATATGGCTCGGATCATGTTGCCCAGATTATAACGTTTGGAACGATGGCGGCAAGGGCGGCGATAAGAGATGTTGGGCGTGCGCTCGCTATACCTTATGGTGATGTTGATAAAACAGCGAAACTAATCCCGCAAGAGTTGAAGATGACCATCGAAAAAGCTCTTAAAGTTTCAAACGAACTAAAGCTTTTCTACGATCAAAACGAGAGCATAAAATCGTTGATTGATCTTTCGATGAAACTTGAAGGTATGCCTCGCCATGCCTCAACCCACGCCGCCGGAGTGGTTATAACGAGAGACCCCGTAAGCGATTATGTTCCGCTTCAAAAGAACGAAGAGCAGATTGTTACACAGTTTCCAATGACAACGCTTGAAGATCTAGGGCTTTTGAAGATGGATTTTTTGGGTCTTAGAACGTTGACCGTTTTAAGGGATGCTGAAAAAGAGATTAGAAAAACAAACCCGAGCTTTAACATTGAAAAAATACCGGTCGACGACAAAGCAACGTATGAGCTTCTTTCGACAGGAAACACTTTAGGGGTTTTCCAGTTTGAAAGCGAGGGGATGAAAAACGTTTTGTCTCGCCTTAAACCGGTTGATATCGAGGATCTAATAGCGGTTATATCGCTGTATCGACCGGGTCCTATGGATTCAATTCCAACATATATCCAAAACCGACACAACCCGAAAAATATAACATATAAGCATGAATCGCTTAAATCGGTGCTTGAAGTAACGTATGGTTGCATAGTATATCAAGAACAGGTTATGCAGATTTTCCGAGAACTTGCCGGATTTAGCTTGGGACAAGCCGACCTTGTTCGCCGAGCTATGTCAAAAAAGAAACACGATGTTATGGAAGCGGAAGGGAAACGATTTATTTTTGGAAGCGATGAACAAGGCAAAGAATGTGATGGTTGCGTTAAAAGGGGTATTCCTGAAAATATAGCAAGAGATATTCTTTCGGATATGGAAAGCTTCGCATCATATGCGTTTAACAAATCCCATGCAGCGGCGTATGCTTTAGTGTCGTATCAAACAGCATATCTTAAATGCCACTACACAACCGAATTTATGACGGCGCTTTTAACAAGCGTTCTTGACAGCTCGGATAAAGTTATAGAGTATATCGCCGAATGCAGAAGGCTTTCTATCGAGGTTTTACCCCCCACTATCAACAAGAGTTTCGCAGGGTTCACCTATGATAACGGTTCGATTCGTTTTGGGCTTTTGGCGGTAAAAAACGTTGGGAGAAACCTAATTGAAACAATAAGCAAAATACGAGAACAAGACGGAGATTATAAATCGTTTTTGGATTTTTGCGAGAGGACACACGGAAGCGAAATCAACAAGCGAGCGCTTGAAAATCTTATTCGTTGCGGAGCGTTTGACGAGTTTAAACCAACAAGGCGAAGCATGGTTGTTGGTATGGAAAGCCTTTTAAAATCAATAGATAACGACAAAAGCCGTAATCTAGAAGGACAGATCGATTTCTTTACCTTTGAACAAACCGAAAAATCAGTAGAAGACAGTTTGCCGCATATCGAGGAATATAGTTCCAAAGACCTGTTAAGCATGGAAAAAGAAACGACAGGGCTATATATTTCGGGGCATCCGTTGAACGATTATAAAGATATAATAAAGAGCGCCGCAAGTTGCGATATTAGAACACTCGTCTCGGATGAAACGGGGAAATTCGATGATAAATCCGTTACGATAGTTTGTTCTGTGAGTTCGGTTAAACTTCGTTTAGGTCGAAACGGGGCAAGCAACGCCTTTATAGTAGTTGAGGATCTAACGGGAACTATCGAAGCTATCGTGTTTTCAAAGATTTACGAGCAATATCGCAATCTTGTTTCGGAGAACAATGTTATAGTTCTTTCTGGCCGAGCCTCCTCAAGAGAGGATGAGGCAACAAAGATTATAGTCGACAAGGTGTTTGACCCCAACGGTTTTAACAAATCGATGCTATATAAAAAATCATTTAACTATATCGACAAAAACAGCGTGACAAAAGATAAGATTTATATTAAATTTAATTCGGAAGTTGATGTTGCGTATAAAGAAGTTTTGGCTGTTTGCGAAAAATACAAAGGATTAAACGAATTGAATTTTTATTTTTGCGATACAGACAAACAGGTTAAAGCTCCAAGAAGTTTGTCGGTTAACCCAAAAACAGAGTTTATAAACGAGATTAAAGCGATAGTTGGCGAACAAAATATCAAGCTCGTTAAACCGAAAACATAACAACATCAAGTTACTATCATTTAAAAGGTGTGTTGTGGTTTGGAAAAAACGATTAAAACTATTGGTGTTTTAACTTCGGGCGATTGTTGCCCCGGGAAAAATTCTTTGATATACAACGTTGTCAGAATGGCGGTTTTTAAAGGTTTTCTGGTTAAAGCTATTGTCGGAGGGTTTAAAGGGCTTATAGATAATAAATTCTTTGATCTTTCGGTCAACGATGTTAGGGGCGCTTGTTCAAAGGGCGGCTCTATTATATCGAGCGGAAATCTCGACGAAATCGAAACTGATAAAGGAATAGAGAAAGCGTATTTCAACTGCGAACAAAACGGGCTTGACGTTTTGATAGTAATCGGAGGATATGAAACAAATTTAATTGCGGAAAAACTTTCGCAAAACGGAATTTCAACCATCTATATTCCGGCATCAATCTTTAACGATATTCCATGTTCCGACTATTCAATAGGGTTTCATTCGGCGGCAAGCTATGCTATAGACGAGATAGACCGATTGAACGACATCGAGCAAAATGTTCCAAGATGCGATGTTGTTGAGGTTTTCGGAACCGACAACGATATGCTAGCTCTTGGCATTGCTGCGTGTTGTGAGGCTACCTCGGTTTTGATACCAAGCATCGAATATGACCTTGAACGTGATGTAGTTGAAAGAATTCTGTATTATAGAAGGATGGGAAGAACCCATTTCACGATAGTTGTTTCAAACCTTGCCGGCAACGCCCTTAGAATAACCGAATTTGTTGAATCGAGAACAGGTATAGAGACACATTCGATAATATTAGGACGAACGATTTTTGGTGGAAAAGCTCTGTCGTATGATAGAATAATGGCTAATAAATTTGCGAAAAAAGCGGTTGACCTTATTAATGACGGGGTTTTCGACCGAGCTGTCGCTTTAAAACACGGACAGGTAGTAGATTTTTCGTTGAAAGAAACAGTTTTGATGAAAAAAACGTTCGACCGTGGGCTGTATCTTAACACGGTTAGCATAATAAGCTAGAAAAAAGAAAGGTTTATACAATGCAAAAGGATATAGAGAAAATTTATGTTGATTTAAAAAACGAGATAGCGCATCATTCCAAGCTTTACTATCAAGACGATAATCCAACGATAACCGATGCCGAATATGACAAGCTGTTAAAACAACTCGAACAACTTGAAAGACAAAATCCTGAATTTATAACGAGCGATTCCCCAACACAAAACGTTTTAGGGAAAGCTTCGGAAAAATTCTCGAAAGTTACCCATGCCGTCAAGATGGAAAGCCTTCAAAACGCTTTTTCGAAAGGCGATGTTGAACAGTTTATCTCAAAGATTAAGCAACAGTTTGAGGAGGCTAAGTTTGTTGTCGAACCAAAGATCGACGGGCTTTCGGTTTGTCTTATCTATAAAAACGGAAAGCTTGTGACGGCGGCGACAAGGGGGGACGGAACAACGGGGGAGGACATAACGGAAAATGTTTTAACGATAGCTTCAGTTCCGAAATCGATTGATAGCTCTATCGAACTGCTTGAAGTTCGTGGCGAGGTCTACCTTCCGAAAAAAGAGTTTGAAATAATTGTTGAAAATATGATTGCGGAGGGAAAACAGCCGTTTAAAAATCCAAGGAATGCGGCGGCGGGGTCTTTAAGGCAAAAGGATGCTAACATAACAGCACAACGAAACTTGGATATCTTTATATTTAATATACAAAGATGTTCGAAACAGTTTAATTCGCATCATCACTCCCTTTTGTTTTTAAAGGAACTGGGGTTCCCTGTGTCGCCTGGTTTTAAACTTTGCGAAACGTTAGCCGAAGTAGTTGATACTATCGACACAATAGGCGAAAAAAGGCCAACGCTACCCTATGACATCGACGGAGCTGTTATAAAGCTTGACAACATAGAAAATCGAGAAACGATAGGTTCAACAGGGAAATTCCCTCGTTGGGCGGCGGCTTTTAAATATCCTCCCGAAATCAAAACGACCAAAATTTTGGATATCGAGGTGTCGGTTGGAAGAACTGGGGTGTTGACCCCAACGGCGGTTATGGAGCCGGTTTTGATATCGGGTTCAACAGTTTCGAGAGCGGTTCTCCACAACCAAGATTTTATCGACAGCCTCGACATAAGGATTGGCGACACGGTAGATATACATAAATCGGGGGATATAATCCCCGAAGTTCTCAAGGCATATAACCATATAGAGGGTTCGATTAAGTTTGAGATACCGCCGGTTTGTCCTAGCTGTGGGAGCGCTGTTGTGAAGTCAGCGGGAGAGGTTGCTCTTCGTTGCAACAATCCGGAATGTTCCGAACAACTTCGCAGAAACATAATTCATTTTGCAAGCAAAGGCGCAATGAACATCGAGGGTATAGGCCCTGCTACGGTAGATTTGATGTTGGAAGCCGGATTTCTTAAAAACGGAGTTGCGGATCTCTATTTAATAACAAAGGATATGTTGTTAACGCTTGAAGGGATAAAACAAAAATCCGCTGATAATATATTTGCGGCGATTGAACTTTCAAAACAAAACAATTTAGATAGCCTTGTTTTTGGGCTTGGGATTAGAAATGTCGGACAAAAAGCGGCGATGCTTTTATCCAAAACATTTCTTGATATCGATGGAATTATTAACGCAAAGAGCGACGAGATAAACGCAATCGACGGAATAGGGGAGATAATTGCGCAAAGTGTTATAGATTTCTTTTCGCAACAAGGAGCAAAAGACGTTGTCGAAAGGCTCAAAACCGCCGGTTTAAATCTCACCTATAAAGACAGTTCGGTTTCAAAAAAGCTAGAGGGTCAAACGATAGTAGCTACAGGTTCGCTAGTTTCTTTTTCAAGAGAAGAGATCAAAAAAGCAATTGCAGACAACGGAGGGGTTGCGGCTTCCTCCGTTTCAAAAAAAACATCGTTTGTAGTTGCGGGTGAAAATGCCGGTTCAAAACTCGACAAAGCTTTGCAGCTTGGAATAAAAGTTTTAACGGAACAACAGTTTATCGAGCTTTTAGATGAATAAAATATATAAACACTGCCAACACTTTTGTTGTGAGGCGGTGTTTTATTTTAATGACAAGAAAAAGATTTTTAATGGTGATGATATTTTTGTTTGCGATGCTGGAACTATTGATGATACGGTTGTTTTTCTTGATGTCGGATCCTAATAGTTTGGATGCTAGCATTTTGCAGTCGTCATATAGGTTGGAGGTTGCGACCGAAAGAGCCGATTTTTACGATTGCAATGGGCAAAAGTTAACCGGAGTTTCGACAGGGTATAAAGCTTTAATCAACCCAAACGATCTTTCATATCAAAGCATCACAGACTTAGCAGCAAAGGAAGTTTCAACAAACGTTCTCGAAAGAATTAAAGAGGGGGAATCAAAACCTTTTTTGGTTGACATCGAAAAGGACTTTCCGAAAAATTCGCTTATCGACACCGTTGAATATAGCGAAAGATATTCTAACAGTTCGCTAGCATCGCATCTTTTGGGATATGTCAACTATGACAACGTCGGTGTTGCGGGTCTTGAATATCTTTTTGATGATTTTTTGCAACAAAACACAAATGAAAAATCCATCACCGTTCAAGTCAATGCGTTAAATCATGCGGTTGATATGGGGGAGATATCGGAACAAAACAGCAAACAACACCCCGAAAATATAACGCTTACTATTGATAAACGAATACAAACTATTGCGGAGACGGCGGCAAACAACGGAATGGAGAGAGGTTCTGTTGTGGTGCTTGAGGTTGAAACAGGGGAGATTAAAGCGATGGTTAGTCGACCGAATTTTGACCCAAACGATATTGCTACAGCTATTGAGCAAAACAACACGGCGCTAATTAATCGAGCGGTTACCCCTTATGCAGTAGGTTCGATATACAAGCCGGTTATAGCGGCGGCGGCTCTTTCATCGGGATATAGCTCCGACACATCTATAGAATGCGTTGGAAGCGTTGAGATAGACGGCGTGACATACAGCTGTAACAACAATCAAGCGCATGGCGAAGTTGATATGCAAAAGGCTATGGAGGTGTCGTGTAATGTATATTTTATCGAACTGGGGTTTAAAACCGGACAAAACGCAGTGTACAACACGGCGAGTTCATTAGGCTTAGGTTCAATAATAAATCTCTACGACAACTATGGTTTTGTTTCGGGAAATCTTCCAACTACAAAACAGCTCGAAAACCAAAGCGAATTTGCTAATCATTGTTTTGGTCAAGGAAAGCTGCTTGCTTCTCCGCTTGCGGTTGCCGCTTACACTCTTTGTTTTGCAAACGACGGAATATATAAAGATGTTTCGGTTATAAAACAAGTTGGGGATAAGGTTTTAGGAGAAAATGAAGGACGGCGAGTTGTTTCAAGCGAAACCGCCACCGAGATAAAACAAGCGATGATACAAGTTGTTGAAAGCGGAACGGGCACGCTTGGAAAACCCGATGGTTTTTCGGCAGCTGGCAAGACGGGAACAGCCGAAACAGGAGCGATAAATCAAGATGGTTCGGCCGGCGTTGTCGGTTGGTACACAGGGTTTTTCCCGGCAGAAAATCCAAAATATGTTGTTACCGTTATGGTTGAAAACGAGGGGTATGGCTATTCAAGCGCAGGCCCTGTGTTTAAAGAGATTGCGAACAATCTTGATTTAATTGGTTTAATCGATAGCTAATTTTAAATTTAAGTTTAGAACAAAAAATATTTGAAGTTACGACTTAAAGCAAAATCATCGAATTAAAGGGTTAAGACAAACTTTTTTAATAGTATTTTCATCAAAAATACACAAAATATTGATTGACAAAATCTCGAAAAAAATATATAATCCAATATGTAAAAGGCGTTGAAGCAGATTAATCCATAGCTGTTTGATTGTAGAGAAAAAACCCTTTGGCTGAAAGGTTTTATCAAGCGTTTGGAATGCCACCTGCCGAGCTTCATGGAAACATGACGTAGATGCTGCGTTAAAGCGTAAAAGAGAGGTGCAAAACATTTGCGCAATTCGGGTGGTACCGCGGACGCTGTATTTTAAAAACAACGGCATTCGTCCTGATTTTATCGGGGCGGATGCTTATAATTTTTTTTGGGGGAAACTAAATATATGAAATGGACAGGACTAAACGAACTAAGGGAACAATATCTTAATTTTTTTGAAAGCAAGGATCATTTTAGGTTTGAAAGCTTTCCGCTTGTGCCGCTTGAGGATAACAGCCTTTTGCTTATAAACTCAGGGATGGCGCCGCTTAAAAAATACTTTTTAGGTCAACAACACGTTCCAAACGACCGAGCAACATCATGTCAAAAATGCATAAGAACGCCCGATATCGAAAGGGTTGGAAAGACCGCAAGACACGGAACATATTTTGAGATGCTCGGAAACTTTTCTTTTTCAAACTACTTTAAAAAAGAAGCAACGGCTTGGGCTTGGGAGTTTTGCACGAAAACGTTAAAGCTTCCTATCGACAGGCTTTATGTCTCGGTGTTTTTTGAGGATGACGAAGCTTTCGATATCTGGACAAAGGATATCGGAGTTGCCGAAGACAAGATGGTTCGTCTTGGGCGAGAGGACAACTTTTGGGAGATAGGCGCAGGGCCTTGCGGACCTTGCTCCGAGATATATTTTGATCGCGGCGAAAAATATGGTTGTGATAACGAAAACTGCGCGGTTGGTTGCGATTGCGACAGATACGTTGAGTTTTGGAATTTAGTGTTCACCCAGTTTATTTCGGACGGCAACGGAAACTATCAACAGATGGAACATGGTAACATCGACACCGGCATGGGGCTAGAGCGCCTTGCTTGTATCATGCAGGATGTTGGCAACCTTTTTGAAGTAGACACCGTTCAAAAGATAATGAAACATATCGAAACGATAGCGGGTGTTAAATATAAAAAAGATGAAAAAACCGATGTTTCGCTTAGAGTTATAACCGACCACATTCGAAGCACAACGTTTATGATAGGAGACGGAGTAGGGCCTTCAAACGAAGGACGAGGCTATGTTTTGCGCCGTCTTCTCAGAAGAGCGGCAAGACATGGAAGACTTCTAGGGATAAACAAACCATTTTTGTTTAACGTTGTCGACACCGTTATCCAAGAAAACCTTTCGGCATATCCGTATCTTTTGGAACGAAAAGAATATATCAAAAGAATAGTTAAAAGCGAAGAAGAAAAATTCCTTAAAACTATCGAACAAGGTTTTGAACTTCTTGATGGAATAATAGAACAACTTGAAACCGAAAAACAAACGATTATTCCGGGGGATATTGCGTTTAAACTATACGACACTTTTGGATTTCCGCTTGATTTAACAAAGGATATCGTAGAAGAAAAAGGATTTTCGGTTGATGAGGATAAGTTTAATGAACTAATGCAGGTTCAAAAACAACGTGCTCGAGATGAAAGAAAAGCAAAAGATGAAATCGGCTGGGAACAGGATGTTTTCGAGGGTCAAACGGTTGAGCCAACGGAATTTTTAGGATACGACAACCTTGAAACAACTTCAAAAGTTGAATATATAATTAATGGTGGCGAACTTTCGAACGTTGCAAGCGAGGGCGAAAAGGTTGTTATCATTCTTGATAAAACCCCGTTCTACGCCGAAGGCGGCGGTCAAGTTGGCGACAAAGGAAGAATGTTTAACGATGTTGTTTCGGTCGAGATAACCGATTGCAAAAAATCCGCTGAAGGTCTTTTCCGCCACATCGGTATCGTTAAAAAAGGCGTTTTGGAAAAAGGGACGACGATTACCGCTAGCGTTGATAAAAAGTTTAGAAACGACGTTATGCGCAACCACACGTCAGCGCATCTTTTGCAGTATGCATTGCGCAAAGTTTTGGGCGACCACGTTCACCAATCGGGTTCGTATGTAGACCAAAACAGGGTTCGTTTTGATTTCAGCCATTTTGAGGCGATGAAAAAAGACGAGATTAAACAGGTCGAAAAATGCGTTAACCAAGCGGTTCTTGAAGCGTTGTCGGTAGAAAAGCAAGTTATGTCGCTTGAACAGGCTAAAAAGCTTGGAGCAATTGCGTTGTTTGGCGAAAAATACGGGGAAACGGTTAGAGTTGTTAGCGTTGAGGATCATTCGGTTGAGTTTTGCGGCGGAACACATATAAACAACACCGCAGAAATAGGGCTTTTCAAAATTTTGTCTGAGAGTTCTTCCGCTGCCGGAATAAGAAGGATAGAGGGAACGACGGGCAAAGGCGTTTTGCAGTATATCGAAAATCAAGATAATCTTATAGCCGACACCTGCAAAGTGTTGAAGATTTCAAACAGTTCGGAACTTCCGCAAAAAACAGAGGCTCTAACAGCGCTACTGCGTGAAAAAAGTTCTGAGATCGAAGCACTTAATTCCAAGATGGCAAATAGCGAGATCGATGGGCTAACCAAAAATGCAGTTGATGTTTCGGGGCTTATGATAGTTGCTACTGAATTTATGAGCGCAAAACCCGACACCGTTAAAGGAATGTTGGACACACTTAAAGATAAACATCCAAATATTGTTGCGGTGTTGTCTAGCGAATTTAATGGAAAAACAACCTTCTTTGTTGGTGCAGGTAAAGCAGCTTTAGAAAAAGGAATTAATTCGAGCGATATTGTTAAACAAGTTGCCGCAATTTGTGGTGGTTCCGGCGGAGGAAAACCTGACCTTGCTATGGCAGGGGTGAAAGACACCTCTATGATTAAACAGGCTCTTGAAGGTGTTGTTTCGATAGTTGAAAAACAAATAAAATAGGAGGCAGTTTAAAGATGGATTGTTTATTTTGCAAGATAATTAACGGCGATATTCCGAGCAGCAAGATTTATGAAGATGATTATATCTATGCGTTCAACGATATCGACCCAAAAGCACCGATACATTTTTTGGTTATTCCAAAAAACCACATCGAAAGCACAGCCAATATAACAAGGCTCAACAGCGACGTAGTTGCAAAATGCTATGAAGCTATAGCAAATATAACTAAAGATCTTGGAATTAATAATGGATACCGAGTTGTTAGCAACTGCGGACAGGATGCGGGACAATCGGTAGATCATCTTCATTTCCATGTTCTAGCGGGGAGAAGCTTGAGCTGGCCTCCGGGTTAAAAATCAAAAAAACAACACACAATATTAACAATAATTTAAAGAGGTGAAATTATGGAACACTATAAACTTAAAGTTGCAGGCTTAACAAGAGATCTTCCAATATGCAAAATAAACGATGAACTTTCGATTGCGGCGTTTATCATGTTTTCCGACGTTGAGGTAACGGTTGAATGTGCTAGAGCGCTTCTTGAAAAAGTGCCGGAGTTTGAAGTGTTGGTGACGGCGGAAGCTAAAGGGATTCCTTTAGCATACGAGATGGCAAGACAAAGCGGAAAAAACTATGTTGTTGCAAGAAAGATGTCGAAACTTTATATGAAAGACCCGGTCGAGATGGAAGTTCAATCGATAACAACCGCAAGAAAACAGGTTCTCTTTCTCGACCAAAGCGAGATGAGCTATCTTAAAGGAAAAAAAGTTTTGATCGTTGATGATGTTATAAGCACAGGTGGTTCGCTTTATGCCCTTGAAAAGATGATGGAAAAAGCAGAAGCAGAGATTGTTGGTAAAGCCGCAGTTTTAGCAGAAGGGGTTGCCGCAAACAGAGATGATATAATATACCTTGAAGAGCTTCCCTTGATTACTCCGAAATAACAATACAAGGGGATTAATTTTATGAAACGACCGCTCGGAACTGCCGGATTAGTTTTTCTTGCCTCCGCAGCGGTTGTTTGCCTGTTTGGAGTTTATGCAGCCGCAATAGTTTTGCTCGTTATTTCATTTTGTTTTTATCTCTATTTAAGGTTAAAACAAAAGACAACAACGATAGATAAATTAGTTGTTATAATCATCCTGTCTTTTGGTTTAATCTCGGTTTTAGTTTCAGCAAACGAGAAATATAAAAGCGAAAAGCTGGAAAAAAACCTTACATATAAAACAGCGGATGCTTCGGTTTTGGTGACACAAAAGCTTAATTCAAACAAAGTCATCGGGGATCTCTTAGTTTTTAATGGCATCAGCTATGACGATGTTTTGGTTGGATTATACCCGAAGGAACAAGCCGTTCCGGGGGATATAATAAACTGCAAAATAAAGCTTTATGATCCCAGCGAATTTGACAGCGAGGTTTCAAACCTTTTAAGCTATAACGCAAGTGTTGTTGAGATATACGAAGTTTTAAAATCTCAAAACTCATTTTATGAATTTATCGGGAAACTTCAAAACTTTATAAAAACAACGATAACAACAAACGTTGAGGGCGAAAGAGGGGAGATAGCCGCCGCTATCATAACGGGGGATCGTGCGCTTATCCCAACCGAACAAAAGATAAACTTAGGCAATGTTGGAACATCTCATATTTTCGTTGTGTCGGGGCTTCATGTCTCGTTTCTTTTGGGGTTTGTCTATAGCATTTTAAACAGGCTAAGGCTTAACAAGGTTGTAGTGTTTATTATAATGCTTGTTTCGTCGGCGTTTGTTATGCTTGTTTATTCGCTTTCGGTTTCGGTTGTTCGGGCGTGCGTTATAATGCTAGTGGCAGTTTTTGCTTCGACCGTTTCGAAAAAAAGCGACAACGCAACGTCGCTTAGTTTTTGCGCAATTGTTATACTTTTAATATCTCCAAGACTTGCAGTCAACGTTTCGTTTCTTTTGTCGTTTGGCTGTTGTTTTGCTATATTTTGTTTAAATCCATTTTTGGAACGAACTATAGACAAAAATATTCCCGAAAAAAATGGTGTTTTTAAGCTACTTAAAGATATTGCGATGTCGCTCTCGGTGTCGGTTTCGATAACAGCGGTAACGATGCCGATAATGGCGATGTTTTCGATTCCGATTTCGCTTGTTTCGCCGATTGCGAATGTCGTTGTAGTTGGTCTTATGCCGTGGCTTATGACCTCTATAATGGGGCTTTTGATAACGGGGATATTGTTTGAAAGTTCGTTTATCCTATACGCTTTTAGCGTTGCGGTCGATGGGTTGATATTAATCATAATTAATATTTGCGAATTTTTGTCACACGCTTCGTTTGCCTTTGTTTCTTCATCGCCGCTATTTTTCAAAATTTCGGTAGTGTTCGCCTTTGTTGTTATAACGATAGTTTTATTGGTTTTGAAAAATAAAGTTAGAGGGTATGTCGTGGTGATATCGGTTATAATCCCGTTTGCTTTCGGTTTTATTTCAAAAACTTATTTTACTAAAGACGATATACTAGTAACGCTCTATTATGGCAACTCGGTTATTATTTCAAACAGCGAACATCAAAATATTTTGCTATTAAACCCAAACCAAGACAGTATGCTATATCTTAAATCCTATCTTTCGTTAAATGGGTTTGATAATGTTAAAGATGTTGCGGTGTTTGGCGAAAATCATTATGCTATATATAGCGCCGGAAACGCTTTTCCAAACAGCGAGATTATAACGCTTCCTCTTGAGGATAGCGCCCAAATAAAGAGCGGATTTATAGACTATCAAAACCAAACGGCAACGGTTGATATTTTTGATGTTGAAATATCGGTTTACCGTGCAAAACATTCTTTGGGGGATATTGAACTTTTGATTGCAACCGATAAGTTGCAGTATATATCTTCTCCAAAAGATGAAGCAACCAAAGTCGATGCCGATTTAATCTATGACTATGGCGAAAATGTTTTGTTTTATTTTAAACCAAATGGAAGTTTTAAGGTGGTTACCGAATGAAAAATATTGATTTTAAAACGCTTAAACAACAGATAAAATCAAATTCGAACGACAATTTTTTGGTTGTTTCGGCACACGATAGATATCTTTTGGAAACTACAGTTGCGCTTGTTAGAAATTCGTTTGATTGCGAACAGTTTGTTTTTGATCTGAAAAATCTTGATAAAGATTTTATCACCGAAAGCGTTTTAAGCTTTAGCTTTACAAACGAGCCAAAGCTTATTGTTATCAATGAATTCAGCAGTATTTTTAACAAAAACAGCGAAAATGAAAGCTTTTTCAAAGAAACGTTTGCCGACATTCCGGAACACGTTATAGTTATCGGAACGATGTATTTCGAGGACAAACGTTCAACCGTTTCCAAAAAACTTTTGGCGTTTCTCGAAACGGTTGATAACTGTAGCTTGATTAAGTTTGAACCCCTAACATCAAAACTTGTCGCTAAAGAGATTATCTCACACGCAAAAACGCTTAACACCGATATTGCGGATAATCTAGCACAGCTAATTGCGGAACAAAGCTTGCTCGATATTAACTATGCTTTAAAAGAGGTTGAAAAGCTTTCGGCTCTTTCGGGTTATACCGAGATTACGAAACAACATATTGATGAACTTGGAATAAAAAACATCGAAACATCGGTTTTTGATATGATTAGCGCTATCGAAAGAAAAAACATCCAAAAAGCTTTGATTGTTTTAAAGGATATGTTGGATTTGAGGGTTGAACCGCTTATGATAACGGGGGCGCTTAACACAGCGTATGTTAATCTTTACAGAGCAAAGATAGCGACGAAATATCGAAAAAGCGAAGGGGATATCTTTTCAAGATTCGATTATAAAAAAGGGGACAGAAAAGTTTCGATTGCGTTTTCAAGGGTCTCGGGATATTCCCTTGAAGCGCTTAAAAGAATAATTGAAATTTTAATGAAGCTCGATATAACGTTGAAAAGTTCAAACGTTGATAAAAAACTTATTTTAGAAATAAACATCATAAAGCTTGCGGATATAACTAACTAGAGTAAAAGGGAATTATGGAACAAAAACTATTCGGAACAGTTGAAAATATAGTGTATGAAAATGTCGGAACAGGTTTTGCCGTTATCGAGGTTGAGATCGAAAACGAGCTTGTAACTGCTGTTGGAACAATCCAAGGCATCGTTGCGGGGGAACAGGTCAACCTATACGGCGAATATGTCAGCCATTCTTCATACGGCAACCAGTTTAAAGTTAAGGTCTATGAAAGAATTATGCCAAAAGGAACCGCCGCCATTCTTAAATATCTTTCGAGCGGCGCAATTAGAGGAATAGGGGCAACAACAGCAAAAAGGTTGGTTGATAAATTTAAAGACAGAACTCTTGATGAAATCGAAAACAACCCGGAAGACGTTGCAACCGTTAAAGGGGTAACGCTTAAAAAAGCGCTTTCGTTTTCCGACGAGATGAAAAGAATAAACGGCGTTCGCTCAACCCTTAAACAACTAACGGATTTTGGATTTGAAATATCCGATTCGTTGATGCTAATAAAGGTGTTTAGCTTTTCGATAGTCGAGATAGTTAAAGATAACCCATACCTTGTTTGCGGTTTTCCGCTATATAAAGAGTTTGCGTTTGCAGATAGCCTTGCGTTGAAATTTTCGATTCCTTTTGACAGCGATATAAGAATTCGAGCGGCGCTAGTCTATGTTCTTCAGCACAATCTGAAAAACGGACACACCTGCGTTCCGGTTGATGCTCTTATCTCAAAAGCCTATCCCTTCTTAAGCCTTGAACGTGACGCTGTTGAAATAGAGTTCTACAACTCGGTTGAAAACGGATATATCGTAACGCTTGAAACAAGCGACACTACGCTTGCATTTATGCCAACGGTCTACATAAAAGAAAGATATGTTGCCGAAAGAATCAAGCTTTTAAACTCCCTTAACTTCAAACAATCCGATGAAATAGAAAAAAGCATCGATCAGTTTGAACAGGAAAACAACATAAACTATGCACCGCTTCAAAAAGACGCAATAAAAGCGGCACTTACCGAAGGGTTGGTTATAATAACGGGCGGACCCGGAACGGGAAAAACAACCGCACTAAATGCTATTATAAAGCTTTGCGAACAGCAGGGCGAAAAGGTGTATCTTGCGGCTCCAACAGGACGAGCGGCAAAGCGATTGTCGGAACTCACCGGCAAAAACGCCAGCACGATACATCGATTGCTTGAAGTAGACGCACGCAACAGCGACCCCGATAAACTCGCATTTTTAAGAAACGAGGAAAACCCGCTTCGTTGCGATGTTATGATAGTAGACGAGATGTCGATGGTTGATATAGCGTTGTTTGATGCGCTTTTTAAAGGGCTTAGACCGCAATGCAGATTGGTTATGGTTGGCGACCACAACCAGCTACCTTCGGTTGGCGCAGGGGATGTTTTGCGTAATCTTTTGGAAAGCGATATATGCCATTCTGTCGAGCTTAAACAGATCTTCAGGCAAGCCGCCGAAAGCCTTATTGTTGTTAATGCACATAGCATCGTTAAAGGCGAGATGCCGGATCTTGGCGTTAAAGATAGCGACTTTTTCTTTTTGGGCGCATCCCGAGACAGCGCCGTTAATCTAATAGGCGACCTTATTGCAACAAGGCTTCCGAAAAGCTATAAGCTTAACCCATATGAAGATATCCAAGTTTTATGCCCAAACAGAATAGGTTTTGGAACAGAGGTTTTAAACGAAGCGATAAGGGAACGGCTTAACCCTTATTCTGATGATAAAAACGAAGTTCGGTTTTTCGGGAAAGTTTTTCGAGAAAACGACAAGATAATGCAGATTAAAAACAACTATGATATCGAGGGAAGACGAAACGACGGCGAAACTATCGTTGGGGTTTTTAACGGAGATATTGGGTTTATCAAAAAAATTGATAACGATGCTTCAACGCTCACGGTAAATTTTGAAGACAAAACCGTTTTATATACGTTTGAACAGTTGGGGGAGCTTGAGCTTGCGTATGCGGTCACGGTGCATAAAAGCCAAGGGAGCGAATTCCCTGTCGTTGTTCTTTGTTTAAGCGATGTTAGCAAAAAGCTTTGTTATAGAAACATTTTATACACGGCGGTGACAAGGGCAAAAACGCTTTTGGTTATAGTGGGAGACAAAAACACCATACAAACTATGGTTGTGAACAACAAAAAAACTTTAAGGTTCACGGGGCTTTTGGAGCTTCTTAAAACATAAGCTATGGAAAAATACAAAGACAATGTGAAAAAAGTTTTTGGTTTTCTGTTGGATCTTTTGTTTCCGCCAACCTGTCCGTTTTGCTCTGAAATAGTTCCTATTGCAACAAAGAAATGCAACTGTCAAAACAAACTGCTACAGTATAAGCTAATCGGGAATGCGAGAGTTTCAAGCTTTGCTACCGACAGAGCGATGGAATATCTTGAATTTGCTGTGTCGTCTTTTAGGTATAAAGATATAGTTTCTAAAGCGGTTTATCAACTAAAAGATATAAACAACGAACAACTTGCAAAACCTCTTGCGGAATATATGGCGAACGACATGAAAGATTTCCCCAAAATAATGGGGTGTGATTACATCGTTCCGGTTCCTTCGTATAAAACAAGAAGAAAACATTGCTTGTTGCTTTCGAAACAGGTTGCAAAACTATCCAACAAAACGCTGTTGGAGGGAGTGTTGATAAAAACAAGAAATACAAAGAAGCAACATGAAATCTCTTTCGAAAAGCGACAAACCAATCTTTCAAACAGTTATGTCGTAACCGATGCTGCTCTTATTAAAGATAAAACCATTCTTATTTGCGACGATGTTATAACGAGCGGGAACACGTTGAACGAGGTCGCAAAAACTCTTATAGAAAACGGAGCGGTGGCGGTTTTCGCCATAACATTTTCAGCAACATAAAATGATTTGCTCAAAAACAAAAATAACTGTATAATTAATAGATACATTAAAAAAATGGACGGTGTTAATGAACAACGAAACTTTAAATAAATTTCTAAAGCTCAGAAAAACATATATCGAAAGCTGTTTTAAAAACCTTAACGATATGCAAAGATTTGCGGTCTTAAATACCGAAGGCCCGCTTCTTATTCTTGCCGGGGCAGGAAGCGGAAAAACAACCGTTATTGTCAACAGAATACGAAATCTTTTGGATTTTGGGAATGCATACACAAGTGATTATGTCTGTTTTGAACCGGAGCAACAAGATGTTGTTGAGCTTGAACAAGCGATAGAAAAACAAACCGAGCTTTCGGCTCGAGTTAAACAGATGCTAAAAGCCGGCAACGTTCGACCGTATAACGTTGTTGCGATAACGTTTACCAACAAGGCGGCAGGGGAGCTGAAATCTAGGATAAACTCGATATCGGCGGAGGATGGGTCGGAGGTTTTCGCCTCGACGTTCCATTCGGCTTGTGTTCGCTTTTTGAGAAGGGATAGCGAACGGCTTGGGTATTCCCAAAAATTTGCTATTTATGATAGCGATGACAGCCTAAGGCTTATGAAAGATATCGTTAAAACCGCAAACATTGACGACAAAATCTTTGCGCCCAAAAAGGTTCTCGGAAAGATTAGCAGGCTAAAGGATGAACTTATAACCCCCGAGGAGTTTTCTGAAACGGCGGGGGAATATTATGAGAAAACAATTGCAAACCTTTATACCGAATACCAAAAAAAGCTTAAACTAGCGAGCGCTTTTGATTTTGATGATCTCATCTTCAACACCGTTAAGCTTTTAGAGCAAAATAGCGATATAGCAGAGCATTATCGAAAAAAATTCAAATATGTCATGGTTGATGAATATCAAGACACAAGCTTTGCTCAATTCAGATTAGTCAGCCTTCTTTCGGGGCAAAATATATGTGTGGTTGGAGACGACGACCAAAGTATTTATAAATTCAGAGGGGCAACGATTGAAAACATCCTTTCGTTTGAAAAACATTTTAAAGGCGCTAAGGTAGTTCGGCTTGAACAAAACTATCGCTCAACCTCTTCGATATTAAATGCGGCAAACAGCGTTATTAAAAACAACGAATATCGAAAAGGAAAAAGCCTTTGGACAGACAACGAAAACGGCGAAAAGTTAACGCTTTTTGTTGCGGAGGATGAACAAGACGAGGGGCAATATATAGCGAAAGACATTCTCAAAAACCGAGAAAACGGAATGTCGCTTAAAGACATGGCGGTTTTATATCGCATGAACGCCCAATCAAACTCTATCGAGATGCAGTTTGCAAGAAACGGAATACCATATCGAGTTTTTGGCGGAAATCGATTTTTCGATCGAGCCGAAATCAAGGATATTTTGGCGTATTTCAGCATAGTTAACAACCCAAGCGACGATACAAGGCTTAAACGCATTATCAATAAACCCACGAGAAAGATTGGGGATGCGGCGGTTTCGGCGGTAGAACAGGTTGCCGAGGGGCTTTCTCTGCCGATGCTAGAGGTTATTAGACAAGCTGAAAACTATCCGTCGCTTTCAAAATACATCGCACCGCTTTCGAATTTTTACAACATCTATAAAACGCTTGTTGAATCGTTTGAACAGGACGATCTTGAAGAGTTCGCCGTTAATGTCATCGAAAAAACAGGTTATGCCGATATGCTCAGAAAGCTGGGTCAAGAAGCTTTGACAAGGCTTGAAAACGTCGAAGAACTTCGTTCGAGCATTGCGACGTTTATCGAAGAATCGGAAGAGGCCTCTCTTTCGGATTATCTCGAAAACGTGGCGCTTGTGTCGGAACTTGACCGATACAGCGAAGAGGATCAAGCGGTTGTTATGATGACACTCCACAGCGCAAAAGGCCTTGAATTTGATGTTGTTTATATCGTTGGTCTTGAAGAGGGGATATTCCCTAGCGAGATGGCGAGGTTCAACCAACAAGACGTTGAAGAAGAACGACGTCTCGCATATGTTGGCATAACGAGGGGAAGAAAAAAAGTCACGTTGACGAGAGCAACGAGAAGGATGCTTTTTGGGCAAACGAGAAGACATCCCGAAAGCAGGTTTGTGGCAGAGATCGACACTAGTTGCTATGAAGAGATTAATTCCCAAAGATCAACCGCTTCGACGTTTGAAAAGATACCGCCAAAACCACGAACGACATGGAGCGATATCAAGCTTAAATCCACCGTTGGAAATTCCGGAATGCCGATGCAAAAAACCGGGATTATATACGAAAAAGGGGACACCGTCGATCATAAAAAGTTCGGCAAAGGTGTTGTGTTGTCGGCAGTTTCTGCAGGGCAAGATACATTAGTTGAAATTGATTTTGAAAAAGCCGGCGTTAAAAAAGCTATGGCAAACTATGCGCCGATGAAAAATCTTTCTAGAGAAGTTTAAATTTTTTTGTTAAACATTTTTATTTAGACGATATCTATTCACAAGGAAGGAACTATTCCTATAAATGATGAACGTTAAACTGGTGACACACACCGAAAACCCCGAGAAGATAATTGCGCTAGCCGCTAAGCTTTGCTATTCCAAAACCGATATCGAAACGCTAGAACAGAATATTTCGGAGGAGAGCGCCAAAAAATTTGTTAAACTTTTGTTCGATATGGGGCATGAAAGCCCGATTGAACACGTTAGCTTCACGTTTGCGGTAGAGGGTGTGTCGAGGGCGCTTTTAGCTCAACTAACACGCCATCGAATAGCTTCCTACAGCGTTCAAAGCCAGCGTTATGTTAAACTTGATAATTTTATCTATATAACCCCTCCCGAGATCGAAAACGACCAAAACGCAAAAGAGGTTTTTGTGTCGGCTATCGAACATTCGCTTGAAAGCTATAACAAGCTAACCGAACTGTTGATCGATAAATATATCAAACAACAAGGTTTAACGAGAGAAACTATCGACAAAAAGATGTTTAGCTCTATCGAAAAGCGAGCTATCGAAGATGCAAGATTTGTTCTTCCAAACGCTTCCGAAACAAAGATTGTGTTCACTATGAACGCTCGTTCGCTTTATAATTTTTTTGACCATCGTTGCTGTTTTAGGGCGCAATGGGAGATAAGGGAGCTTGCAACCGAGATGCTAAAGCTAGTTAACGTTAAAGCGCCAACTCTTTTTGGTGGGTGTGGACCTCGATGTCTATATGGCGTGTGTCCTGAAGGGGTAATGAGCTGTAGAAAGCAAGAGCAGGTTAAACAAAACTTTGCGTTTTTAAAAGGAGAATCCGAATAATGGGTCGACTTATCGTTATAGAGGGTCTCGACGGAAGCGGAAAAGCAACCCAAAGCGAGATGCTGTTTCAAAATCTATTAAACAAAAATGTTAACACAAAAAAACTCACCTTTCCAAGATACGACAAACCGTCGGGACAACTTGCAAAGATGTATCTAAACGGAGAATTTGGAACAAAACCCGGCGATGTTTCGGGTTATGCTTCCTCTGTTTTCTATGCAGTTGATAGATTTGCGAGTTTTAAAAGCGATTGGGAGAATGATTATAACGACGGGACGGTTTTTGTTCTCGACCGCTACACAACATCAAATGCAGTTTTCCAAACCGCAAAGCTAGCAAGCGAAGATTGGGACAGCTTTGTCGATTGGCTATATGATTTCGAATATATCAAGATGGGGATACCAAAACCCGATTTAGTTATATATCTTGACATGAGCCCAAACGTTAGCGCCGAGCTTATGAGCAAGAGATATCAAGGGGACGAAAACAAAAAGGATATCCACGAGCGAGACAAGGAATATCAAAATAAATGCAGAAAAGCTGCAGAATTTTGCGCAAGAAAAGGAGATTGGATAACCGTTAAATGCGACGACGGCAACCAACCTTTTTCAAAACAAGATATTGCTCAAAAAATTTATGAAATAGTTGGAGAAAAATTCAATATATGATTAATCTAAAAAAGGTTGAACTAGACGATCGAGATTATTTAACCGAGATTTTCACAAAACAGCCAGACAGGGGTTGCGAATATAGCTTTGGAAGCCTTTATATGTGGGGGGATGTTTATCAAACTACCTATTCGAAACAACAACAAGGCGCAGTTGTCTGCTACAAAAGCCTTGAGAGATTTTTGTTTCCGGCAGGTTCAACCGATTTAAAACAAACGATTGACGATATCTTTGAATACTTTGATCAAATCAACAAAGAATTTTGTTTAATGGCGCTAAGAACTGAGGATTGCGAACAGCTCGAAACGATGTTTCCGGGTAAGTTTAAATTTGAACTTGATGAAAAATATTCCGAATATGTTTATAACTCGCTTGATTTAATTGAACTGAAAGGCAAAAAATACCATGCGAAGAGAAACCATATCTCTCGCTTTAAACGTGAAAACGAAAACTATAGCTTTGTTGAGTTTACCAAAGAGAACATCGACCGAGTTATCGAGATGAACCATAAATGGTGTGAGAAATACGGGTGCAAAGAAAACGACGGATTAAGCACAGAATATTGCGCAACGACAAAAGTTTTGAAAAATTTCTTTTCGCTTCCGTTCGATGGGGCGTTCATAGAAACAAACGGCGAGATTGTCGCTTTTGCAGTTGGTGAAAAGCTTACAAACAACACCTACTGTGTGCATATCGAAAAAGCTTTCCATGAGATAAACGGATCATACGCAACGATTAACCGAGATTTTGCAGAGCGTTATGCTAAAGATTATAAATACATCAACCGTGAAGATGCGGCGGGGGAAGAGGGGTTGATTAAAGCAAAACTTTCCTACTACCCTTGTCTTGTAACCGAGAAATTTATTGCAACATTAAAGGAAGAATAGTCTATGATAAGGCACGCTATGGGAACCGATATTCCCTCATTAAAACAGATATGGAACGAAAGTTTCAACGATTCCGTTAACTATATTGATTTTGTTTTCGGAAAAGTTGCAAAACCAAACGAGATACTTCTTTATGAACAAAACGGTGTTGTTTGCGCTATGCTTATAATGCTACCGATTAAATTCACCTATGCTTCGGAATCGCTTGACGGGATTTATATATATGGAGCGGCAACGCTTGAAAGCTATCAAAACAAAGGATATATGACAAGGCTTTTAAACGAGGCGGAAAGAATAGCGAAAGAAGAGCGAAACGCAAAACTTTCGGTTCTCGTTCCGGGGGAAGGATATCTTTTCGATTACTACGCAAGAAGAGGATACCGAGCGGATTTTAGCTTAAGGCAAACCGCAATTCGACCGGCTATGCTCGAAACGGCTATTCGAGATGATTTTAATATTTTGATAGACAAGATAACGGCGGACGAAGTTTACGATATAAGAAAATCCGCTTTGCTTAATGTTCCTCATATCGAATGGCAACCATACCAACTAGATAACATCATTCAAGATGGCTTTATCTATGGCGATCATGTCGCGAGCTACAGCAGCGCTTTTGGCAAAAGTTATGCAGTCTTCACGCTGTATAAGAAAAAGCTTTTTGTTAAGGAATGCCTTGGAACTTCGAGAGAAGCTACTATAACCTGCCTTAGGAACGTTGGTGCAAAGTATAGCCCAAAAGGTTTTCATGCAAACATGGCGGTTAATTCGGATGTTTTCCCGCTAGAGGGCAAAGTTGTAAAGTTTGGAATGGCGAAAAATCTTTATTCAAATAAATCGATGAGTTCAATCACACCTTATATGAATCTAATGTTAGACTAGGATTGGAGATAAAACGATGGTTTATGTTTTTTTAGCAAACGGTTTTGAAGACAGCGAGGCTATAACAACGATCGACCTTTTGAGAAGAGCCGAAATAGAGGTTGTAACGGTTGGTGTTTCGGGGGAGTTTGTAACCTCTTCTCGAGGGATAACCGTTAAGGCGGATATAACCCCTGAAAACGTTGTTTTAAACGACAGCGTTGAAGCGGTTGTTCTTCCGGGAGGAATGCCGGGAACAACCAACCTTTTAAACAGCGACGTTGTTTTTAAGTCGCTTGATTTTGCTTTTAAAAACGGAAAATTAATCGCAACAATCTGTGCGGCGGCGACGGTTTTATATAAACATGGATTTCTTAAAGGAAAAAAAGCAACAGTTTATTCTTCGTTTAGCGACCAACTTTTTGAATGTTACGATCAAAGACCGCTAGTTGTTGACCTTCCTTTCATAACTGCAAATGCTTTAGGCAGTGTTTTTGAGTTTTCGTTTGAGATAATAAAATTTCTTAAAAATGACGAGATTTGCGAAAAAATTAAAAATGATATATACTATACTAATAATTAGCGAAAGGAGAGGTGGATGACAAATAACGTTTATAAAAACCCAAACTCCACTAGAAATCAAAAACCAAAAAAAACAAAGCCTCAAATGCCTTCGAAACTTAAAGTAATTTTAATAGTTATAGTTTCGTTGGTCATAGTAGCTTTGATAGCTTGCGCTGTAGCATATTTTTATATAACCTCTGAAGTTGATGGAGAAAGAAACCTTGGAACACAAGAGACTATCGTTGAGGTCCCGGAGGGCGCTTCGCTAGGTTTAATTGGTGAACTGCTTGAACAAAACGGCGTTATCAAAAGTTCTTTTGTGTTTGATTTGTATATAAGATTTTCAGGAAACACCGGCAACGTTCAGTTTGGACCACACAGCGTGACCCCCGATATGTCATACCCCGAGATTATAGACGCTTTGGGAACGCCATATATAGTCAACGTTCCAAGCGAAAGCATAACGTTCCCCGAAGGAACAACAGTTCTTAAAATGGCGATGATGCTTGAGGAACGAGGCTTTTTCACCGTCGATGAATTTATAGATGAATGCAACAACGGAACGTTTGTCGGAAACGTTATCCCGCATATTAGCGATAACCCCGATAAATTTGTTAAGCTCGAAGGATTTTTGTTTCCCGAAACATATAACTATTATGAAGATATGTCGGCAAATGATTTTATTCAGCAGATGCTAGACACATTTGAGTTGCTTGTTATGACGGAAGAAAACATGGCGAAGGTAGCGGCAGGAACGCTTTCTCTCGAAGAGGTTATTATCCTTTCTTCGATAGTAGAAAAAGAATCGGTTGGCGCTGAAAGCTATCCTATGGTAGCCTCGGTTTTCTTTAACCGCCTTAACAACCCCGATGTTTTCCCAAGAATAGACACCGACACAGCGTGTGACTGGGTTAAAAGAGGATATCCGTCGCTTGGCGGATTTTTCCCCGGCGTTCTTGAATACTACTATGAAGGATATGAGAACATACCCGAAGCAACAAAGTATGGCTATGACACATATTCAAGGGCAGGTCTAACTATCGGAGCTATCTGTAACCCCGGAAAGATAGCTATCGAGGGGGTTTTAAACCCGGCCGACACAGAATACTATTTCTTTTTCACCGGAATAGATCAAAAAACATTCTACTACAACGTCACAAATGCGGAACATGAAGCGGATTATGCGCTTTATGGACCTTGATAAGAGTTTAATAACGACATTCAAAAAGCAAAATATATGCTTTCACAAACACTGCTCACGAAAGGAGCAATAGTCTAATTTATGGCAAATAATAAAAATCCTCATGCAATCAGAAAACGCAACAAGATACTAGGTCCGATAGTTGCTATAGCAATTATTCTAGGTTTTTTGTTAATTGGATTAACCGGTTTTTTGGTTATAAAATCCGAAATAGACGGAAACAGGGCGCTAGGCGAATTCGAAACAATTGTCGAAGTTCCGGAAGGTTCATCGATGAGCGCAATAGCAGAACTTTTGAGCGAAAACAAAGTTATCAACTCTTCGCTTGTGTTTAATCTATATGTTAAGCTAACAGGCAACAGCGGTAATGTTCAGTTTGGACCTCATCAAGTTAATTCAGGCATGGCATATCCGGAGCTTATAGAAGCGCTCGAAACGCCGTTTATCGTTGAAGTTGAGGGAGTTAGCATAACATTCAGAGAGGGAAGAACCGCTCTTGGAATGGCGCTTGATCTTGAGGAACAAGGCTTTTTCACCGTTCAAGAATTTGTTGATGAATGCAACAACGGAACGTTCACAGGAAATGTTTTCCCGCTCATCTCTGATAATCCTGATAAGTTTATAAAACTTGAAGGCTTTTTGTTCCCCGAAACATATATGTATTATGAAGAGATGTCGATTAATGCGTTTATCCAACAGATGCTAGACACCTTTGAACTTAGAGTTATGACGGAAGAGAACATGGCGCTAATAGAAGAGGGGGATCTTTCGCTTGAAGAGGTTGTTATTCTTTCATCGATAGTTGAAAAAGAAGCGGTAGGTGTTGAAAGCTATGCAATGGTAGCTTCGGTTTTCTTTAACCGCTTAAACAATCCCGATGTTTTCCCAACGCTCGACACCGACACATCCTCCGACTGGGTTCGAAGAGAATTGCCGTCCTACGGCGGATTTTTCCCGGGTGTTCTTGAATATTATTATGGAAGCTATGACGCAATACCCGATGCGACAAAAGCCGGATACGACACATTTTTAAGACCGGGGCTTCCTATCGGCGCAATCTGCAATCCCGGACAGATCGCAATTGAAGGGGTTCTATCCCCGGCCGACACGCCATACTATTTCTTCTTTACAGGTGCCGACAAAGAAACGTTCTATTGGAACGAAACGTTGGCAGGCCACGTAAGCGATTGGAATTTATACGGCGGCGAATAACAAACAATAAAACAGCATAAACTAAAATAAATTCCCATTCCAACGCATCAAGCGAAGGGATGGGAATTTTAAATCAATCTTGGTTTTTGGCTAACAAAGGTAGGGGACGATATGAACAACAAAAATACGTTTCAAAAGATATATGATGTAGTTCGAAGCATTCCAATCGGAAGCGTTTCGACTTATGGCGATGTTGCCCACTACGCCGGAAATCCGAGATGGTCGAGGGTGGTGGGGTTTGCGCTCCATGTTAACCCCGAACCCGGCAAAATCCCGTGCCATAGAGTTGTCAACAGGCTGGGGGAATGTTCCGGTTCTTTCGCTTTTGGCGGACAAAACGTTCAAAGGGAACTGCTTGAAAAAGAGGGGGTCTCGTTTCTCTCAAACGGCAGAGTTGATATGAAAAAGCATAGATGGTTTAGGGGAGAAGGTTTATAGATTAAAACAAAAAATAGATTATGAAATGCTTCAAAACGGAATAGAGGTCTTGACTTAATATTTAAAAAACTCACCAACTACGTAAAACGTTGATGGTGAGTTTTTGGGTTTTTGTCCTCCTTATTTATTTCGTTGTTTCCTCTATCTTTGCTATTATAACCGTTATGTCGTCGGGCGCTCCGTTGTGGAGAACGGCGTGGTCTTTTATCGCAAGGCAGATATCCTCCGCTTTTTGGTGGCTTCGTTCTTTGAGAATTTTCTCGATGAACCTTCCGTCGTTGCCATAGGTTCCGTCCGACACCATCGCTATGATATCCCCGTTTATAAGCTTGTGGCGAAACTCTCTTCCGGTAACCTCCGAAAAGATACCGACCGGTAGGGTAGGATAGTTTAGTTTTTTTATGTTTCCAGAACCTAAAAGATATGTCGGCGCAGCTCCTGCTTTGAATAGCGACATATTCCCGGAATACATATCAAAGCTTAAGCTGTCTAGGGTGCAGGCGGATTCGCTGTCCTCCTTCATCGACATCGTTGAATTTGCAATCTCGGCAGCTCGAAGAGCCGGAAAACCGTTTTCCATAAGACGGCGCATAAAAGCGCAACAAACCGCTCCATCCTTCGCCGCCGCTTCCCCAGTTCCCATGCCGTCGGCTAGCACAAGATGAACGATACCTTTTGTGTCGGCAAAAACTGTGTAGACATCTCCGCAGATATCGCCGAAAGCCGCTCTTTGCGAAACCGCTGTGTGAACGATATACCGAGGTTGTTCCGAATAAAAAAGCGTTACCGAGCTTGCGTTTTTTTTGATTATTGGCGGAGAAAGCGTTACACCCACTGTGCTTGCAATAACCGCAGAAAATCTCTTTAACAGCCGTTCATCGATCTCTTTTTTAAGGCGGATAGTTATTGTTGGATGATGCGCCGCATCATATACGCAACTCGCCGTGTCTATAGGTATTCTTAAGCGTTCTGCATATATATAAATTCTTGCGCTGTCGTTTTCATCCCATTCATACATACTGCGAAGTTCTTTTGCAGAGCAAGAAAGCATCTGGCTAAAAGCGTGGAACTGTCGCTTTAAAAGCCCTTTAAAAAGCTTTGCATTTTTATTTATGCGTTGGGTTTCTATGTATTTTAAATACTGTTCATTAATGAGTTCCGAAAGTTCAGAACAGTTTATACACCGTTGATTAAAAGCCGCAAAAACTTCTTCTTTTGTAACCTGTCCGGATTTTGAAAGAATAGGGGTTATAGAGCTTAGCGCTGTTGTTGAATCGTTATAACATTTAACCCAACAATACGACATCATGGTGCAACCTCGACAGATTCGGTCGACCGCTGAGTTATAAAGCTTTTCAAGATCTTTGTGTTTTTCGGTTTCGGTTAGGTTGCGTTCTAGAATAGAACATATATCCTTCATCGCCGCCGACATCGAAAGCAGGCGGCTTTCGACCGCAAGAGCTGCGCTTCGATGAAGCTTTATCCCTGAATTTTCAATAACTTTATATTTTATCGGAATAATCAAGAAAATGAGCGTTGCGAATATCGCCTCGGTAATATAAGACACTGCAAAGAAATGTGAACTGCTAACAGAAGCGAACATGATAGCCCCCGTTAAAAAAACTATGGCATATATAGCTCGGCTTTTTTCCTTAATAAATGAAGCTATCGTTCCGGCGGCTATCAACCCTAGCGCCGCAAAAGCAAAATCAGGTTCTGAGAATACTACCGCCGAAGCGGCCGCTACTGCTACTGCAATTGAAAACTTTGTTGTTAAAAAATAAAAACTGGCTACGACCGAAACAAACGCAACCACACGACCGAAAGATACAACCGAGATGTGCAAAGGATAAAGCGACATCAACACCGTTGCAAACGCAAATGCACAGCAAACACCCTCAACCGTTGAAATTTTGCCGAAATGCTGTTCGCTTAAAAACTCGGTGGCTGTGTTGTAAAAATAAGCAAAGCAAGCGATTAATGCGGATTTTGCAACCAAAAGCCCCAAAACCCTAATAGAAAATGTTTGCGAGAAGATAAACACTGATATTTCGGTTATCGCTATCGACACAAGACAAGCAATGAGCGACGGAGCAAAGCTTTTAAACCTCGCCTTTTTTATATTTGTGTTAACGATAAAGCGAACGGTTGCCGCAACGCCGGCGGCAGCTAGAAACGTTGAGTTTTCGATAAGGTTTCCGCCAAACCAAGCGTTTAGAATAAACCCAATTAAAACCGACATTGAATAGCTGTTTGAACTGCCGGCAACAAGGCTTATTCCAAAAAGACAACTTCCCTCGAGAACCGGAACACGAGAGAGAAGAAAAGAGACGGTTGCCATAAACAGTTGAACCGAAATTCTTGCAATAACCGGGGTTAAGGGTTTAATCTTAAACGAGAAATTGGAAAAATTTTTTGATATATCCTTTGAATTTAAAGCAAGTTTCAAATCATCACACCACCATATTTAATATGAAATAAAGTATAAACCCAAAGCCTTAATTAAACTGTCGGTTAGTGTTCTGTTTAATTGAGTGTATTTGTAGAAATTTTTAAAAATATCAAATAAATTCAAAAAAAACAGTATGTTTTAGAGAGAAAACTGTGTTATAATCATATAAATAATTAAATATAAAGGGGCTTATCTGATGTATAATAAAGAAGCAATTTTAAACATTTCAAAGCAAAACGATAGTTTTTATCTATATGATCAAAAGATTATTAAGCAAAATATTAACACATTAACCCAAAACTTTGAGGGTGTCAAGTTTCTTTATTCTGTTAAAGCTAATCCAAATCCCTATATATTAGATACAATATTTAAAAGCGGATTTGGCGCTGACGCCGCAAGTTCAAACGAAGTTTTAACCTGTTTTGAAAAAGGGCTTTTAAAACAAGATATACTTTATTCTGCGCCGGGGAAAACTCCCGAGGATATTGAAAAAACTATCGATAAATCAATCATCATAGCCGATTCGTTGGGGGAAATACAAAGGATAAATGATGTTGCGAAATCAAAAAAAATTAAGGTGAAGATCGGAGTGAGGATTAACCCTCCGTTTTCTTTCTCGGGAAGTAGCGCTGTTTGCTCAAAATTCGGGATCGACATCGACCAATTTTTCGATAATTTTTCAGAGCTTGAAAAATTCGATAACATAGATATAGTTGGAATTCATGTTCATTCCAAGAGCCAAGAGCTTGATGCCGGCATAATCGAAAGATACTATAACAATATGTTTAGTCTTGCCAAAAGTGTAGTTGAAAAGCTTAAAAAACCGCTTGAATTTATCAACATGGGTTCGGGTATTGGAATACCTTATTCAATTAAGGATATGCCTTGCGACACGGAATATCTTGGCAACGCAATGGCAAAGCTTGTAGCTGAATTTAAAAAACAATACAGCGACACAACGATATATATCGAAACCGGAAGATTTCTAGTCGGCAAAAGTGGCGTTTATGCAACAAAAGTTTTGGATAAAAAAGTTTCTTGTGGTAAAACGTTTGTAATTCTTGCAAATACGTTAAACGGCTTTATTCGTCCATCAATAATTCAGTTTGTTTCTAGCTATGCGGTTCAAGAGATAATTCTTCCATGCGAACCAATCTTCACAAGCAAAGATGCTTTTCAATTTGAAGCGCTAGCCAATAGCAATAAAACCGAAACGGTAACTTTGGTGGGAAATCTTTGCACCTCGGCAGATGTTGTTGCGCCCGATATAACCCTCCCGATGCTCGAAATGGGGGATGTTGTTGTCATGACAAATGCCGGAAGCTATGCCGCTGTTTTATCTCCAAAACAGTTTTCTTTTTCCAACGAAACGAAAGAGTTTTTCTTGTTTGAAGATAATTCATATAATTCATAATACAATTTAATCCTATCAATGCGTTGTAAAACTCAGTTTAAGCGAAAAGTTTTTATTCTCTAAAAAAACTATGAGGGGTGTCAACGTCTATGTATTCAAAAATCAACAGCTTTGGGCTATATGGTCTTTCGGGTTATCCGGTAACGGTTGAAGCCGACACCGTCACGGGGTTGTATTCGTTCGACATAGTGGGTCTTCCCGACACGGCGGTTTCGGAATCAAAAAGTCGGGTTAAAATAGCTATGAAAAATAGCGGATATAGTTTTCCGATAACTCGAATAACCGTTAACCTAGCGCCGGCAGACAAAAAGAAATCGGGACCTGTATATGACCTTCCGATACTTTTAGCTCTTTTGAAAGCAACAGGGCAGATAGAGGCAAACCTTGATGAGTGTGCTTTTTTGGGAGAACTTTCGCTAAACGCTGAACTTAGACCGATAGTCGGCGCTCTTCCTATGGCAATTTCAGCAAGGAACAGCGGAATAAAAAAGCTGTTTTTGCCAAAACAAAATGCAAGCGAAGCGGCGGTGGCGCATGGAATTGAAGTCTACGGTGTCGAGGATGTTTCAAGCCTTTTGGCTGTGTTAAACGGCGACAAGAAACTTTCCCCCGAAATTCCGCAACCGTTTGAACAGGATGTATCTTTTTATCCCATTGATTTTTCCGACGTTAAAGGCCAATTTTCCGCAAGACGTGCGCTTGAAATAGCGGCGGCAGGTGGCCACAATATATTGATGATTGGTCCTCCCGGAACCGGAAAAAGTATGCTTGCAAAACGTCTTCCGACGATTTTGCCCCCATTAACATTAGAACAAGCGATTGATACAACCAAGATTTATTCTGTTGCAGGGTATATAAACGCTGAAAAACCGCTTATTACCGAACGTCCTTTTCGTTCGCCACACCACACAGTGTCGTCGGCAGGGCTTTCGGGCGGTGGGTCTATGCCAAAACCGGGGGAAATCTCGCTGTCCCATAACGGAGTTTTGTTTTTGGATGAGCTTCCCGAATTCCCAAGAGCAACTCTCGAGGTGTTAAGGCAACCTATCGAAGACAATATAGTAACGATATCAAGAGCGGCGGCGGTTGTTAGCTATCCTTGCTCGATTATGCTAGTTGCGGCGATGAACCCTTGTCCTTGCGGAAATTTTGGCAACGATAAAAAGCCCTGTAGCTGTAGCGGTCAGGTGGTAGAGCGATATCTTTCAAAGATTTCAGGGCCACTTCTCGACAGGATCGATCTTCATGTTGAAGTAGCAAGCATAGATTATAACGCTATATCGGATAAGTCAAAAGCAGAAAGTTCTAAGGATATACGAAAAAGAGTTGTTGATGCTAGAGAACTTCAACAAAAGCGGTATGAAAATACAGGCATTAGCTGTAATGCTAAGATAACAAGCAAACTTATGAAACAACATATTGTTCTTTCGAACAGCGCAACCGAAACGCTTAAAAAAGCTTTTGACAATCTATCGCTTTCGGCAAGAGCGTATGATAAAATTCTTAAGGTAGCAAGAACAATTGCCGACCTTTCAAACAGCGAAATAATAGAAAATATTCATATAGCCGAGGCTATACAATATAGAACACTTGATAGAAAGTATTGGAAAAGATAGCATTATTAGGAGGTTTCTTTTGATATATGATGTAATAATAATAGGGTGCGGAGTAGTTGGCGGATCTGTTGCATACGAGCTTTCACATTATGATGTTAAAGCGCTAGTGCTAGAAGCGGAAAACGACATCGCAACCGGAACAACAAAAGCAAACAGCGGTATCGTTCATGGGGGATATGACCCAAAACCCGGAACTCTTATGGCGAAACTTAATGTAATCGGCGCTAATTTAATGGAGCAATACTGCGAAAAGCTTAATGTTCCATACAAAAAAACCGGTTCGCTTGTGGTTGCTTTTAATCAAGACGAACTCAAAACGATTAAAAAGCTATATAACAGAGGGATTGAAAACGGCGTTTTGGGGCTAGAAATATTAAGCGGTGAACAAGTAGCTGAAAAAGAACCGAACCTTGCGAAGGTTGCGGGCGCTTTATATTCAAAGAATGCAGGTGTTGTGTCGCCGTGGGAGCTTGCTTTGGGTCTGTCTGAATTTTCCGCAACTAACGGCGTAGAGTTTAAGCTTAACAGCAAAGTTTTACACATCGAACAAAACGGCGATGTTTTTGTTGTTAAAACAAAAGATAACACGTTTGAAACTAAAAACATAGTGAACTGCGCTGGGCTTAACGCCGACGCTATCCACGATATGATGTCGGAAACCCGATTTAAAACCGAAGCACAAAGAGGGCAGTATTTCCTTTTAGACAGTTCGCAAAACAATTTGGTTTCCCACGTTATCTTCCAATGTCCAAACGAACTTGGAAAAGGAATTCTCGTTTCTCCAACGGCACACGGCAACATTATAATAGGCCCCGATAATCAGACGGTTGAAGGAAACGATGTCTCGGTGACAAGAGAGGGACTGTCTTTTATCGAGCAAGCCGCTAAAAAAAGCGTTCCAAATATTGATGTTAGAAGTTCGATAAGAAACTTTGCCGGCGTTCGCTCGGTCATCGAAAACTATGATGATTTTTTAATCCAAGAAACCAAAAAAGGCTTTTTTGAAGCTTGTGGAATTAAATCGCCCGGGCTTGTTTCGTCTATCGCTATTGGCAAATATATAGTTGAACTAATGGAAAAAAGCCGAGGAACGCTCAACAAGAAACAGGTTGTTGATTATAAAAGAAACTTTGTTTATTTTAAACATCTTTCTACAAAACAACGGGATAAGCTGATAAAACAAAACCCCTCCTATGGTCGAATTATATGCCGTTGCGAAACGGTGACCGAGGGCGAGGTCATAGATGCCCTTAATTCGCCAATTAGGCCGGTTTCGGTTGATGGGGTAAAGCGAAGATGTGCCGCAGGTTCGGGAAGGTGTCAGGGCGGTTTTTGTTCTCCTCGTGTGATGGAGTTAATAAGCGAATATAACGGCGTGTCTCTTGACGAAATACCGCTTGACAAAGAGGGCAGTTATATAACAACGGGGGATACAAAAGGAGAAAACAAAGATGTATGATCTAATTGTTGTTGGCGGAGGCCCCGCCGGGCTTGCGGCGGCGCTTTCGGCGCATAAAAATGGATTAAAAAAAATCCTTATAGCGGAACGAGACAACGAACTTGGCGGAATATTAAACCAATGTATCCATAATGGTTTTGGATTGCATAAATTTAAAGAGGAACTAACAGGGCCTGAATACGCTTTGCGCTACATCGAACAGGTTGAAAAAACCGATATCGAGATAGCACTCGACAGCATGGTTTTGGAGATAGACGACCAAAAAAATGTTCATATAGTAAGCAAAAAAGATGGCTTAAGAGTGCTAAAAACTAAATCAATTGTTCTTGCTATGGGGTGCAGAGAGCGAACAAGGGGCGCTATAGGAGTTCCCGGAACTCGTCCTTCGGGGGTCATGACCGCCGGAACGGCGCAACGGTTTGTTAACATCGAGGGAAAGATGGTGGGAAAAAACGTTGTTATTTTAGGTTCGGGGGATATCGGACTTATAATGGCAAGGAGGATGGTGCTAGAAGGCGCAAACGTTTTGGCGTGTGTTGAACTGATGCCATATTCCGGAGGCTTAACAAGAAACATCGTTCAATGTTTAAATGATTTTGATATACCGCTCTATCTTTCGCATACCGTAACCGAGATAATGGGGGAAAACAGGCTTTCGGGGATTAAGGTTGCAAAGGTAGACGACAGCTTTAAACCTATTAAAGAAACCGAGTTTAAAATCGATTGCGACACGTTGCTTTTATCGGTTGGGTTAATTCCCGAAAATGAACTATCAACAAAATTCGGGCTAAAGCTTGACCCAGCCACAAAAGGGATCTATGTTCATGAAGATATGAGCAGTTTAACCGAAGGGGTTTTTGCTTGCGGAAACGTTCTACACGTTCATGATCTCGTTGATTTTGTGTCGGAAGAAAGCGAAAAAGCCGGCAAAGCGGCGGCGGATTATGTTCTTAGAAAAACAAAGGATAGCAAAGAGGCTCCGGCGATAAAAGTGTTGCCCAAAGGAGATATCGGATATGTTGTTCCACATTATATAAGACCCGAAAATGTAGAAAAAAATGTTGAACTTTTTTTCAGGGTTAGACGGATTTTTGGGAAATCAAAGATTGTTGTCCAACTGGATGGCGAAAAGATAGCTTCGTTTAAACGTGAGCATATGGCACCGGGCGAGATCGAAAAGATAGTGTTGCCAAAAGTTTTGTTTGAAAACAAACAGGGGAAAACTATTAATGTAGTAGCAGAGGACGAAGAATAAAACGCAAGATATTTATAGATTAAGGTAAAGGTTAAACGATGAAAGAGATAATATGCACCGTGTGTCCTAAGGGGTGTCGAATTAAAGTTTCAAAAGAAAACGAACTTTCGGGGTATTCATGCGACAGAGGAATTGAATATGCAAACAACGAACTGCACAACCCTATGAGGATGTTAACATCCACCGTTGTTTTAAGAAATGGGTTGTATGATAGATGTCCCGTCAAAACAAGCGCACCCATTCCGAAAAACAAGATGTTCGAGGTTATGGAACAGCTCAAGTTTGTGGTGATAAACGCTCCGATTAACGTGTCGGATGTTATTATAAAACAGGTTGCGGGAACTAATAGCGATATAGTTGCAACAAGAAGTTTTGGCGAGATTGATAAAAAGGAGTTGTCGAATTGATCGAAGTAGTAGTTATAATTGTGTTCACGCTATCAGCATTTAACGTAATTCTTTATCTTTTTAAAGACAACATCTTTAAAAAAAGAAAACCAAACGATCAAGAACAACAAAACGTTGATGATGAGAACAGCGAACAAGAGGAACAATAGATATTTTTTTGTTGACATTAAGCCGCTAAACATTTAAAATTATGGTGGTTTTAAAATATTTTTAAGGGGGGGTTATCTTTTGGATTATAAACAAAAATATAAACTTTGGCTAGATAATGTTGAGGATAAAGAGCTAAAGACAGAACTTGAGAAAATTTCGTCGGATGATGGCGAAATTATGCAACGATTTTTAAACGATATAGCGTTTGGAACGGCGGGGCTTCGTGGCATAATCGGGGCGGGGTCGTTTTATATGAATAGATACACCGTTGGCAAAGCAACTCAAGGGTTTGCTGACTACATCAACGAATGTTTTGGCGGTGGTTCGGTTGCGATTGCGTATGATAGCCGGAACAAAAGCGAGGATTTCGCAAAGCTTACGGCTTCGGTTTTTGCTGCAAACGGAATAGATGTATATATATATTCCGAGCTTATGCCAACTCCTATGCTTTCTTTTGCGGTTAGAAACCTTAAAACTACTGCCGGAGTTATGATAACAGCCAGCCACAATCCGGCAGCATACAACGGCTACAAAGCATATGGCTCGGACGGTTGCCAGATGACAACCGAGGATGCAGACGCAGTTCTTAACAAGATTCAAAAAGTTGATATCTTTTCCGATATAAAATCGGGGGATTTCGAAACGTTTGTTAAACAAGGAAAGATTAAATATATCGGAAAAAGCACCATCGATGGTTATTATCAACAGGTTTTAAACTGTTCGGTTTCTCTTGATTATATCAAGAAAGCCCCGATAAAAGTGACGTTTTCTCCGCTTAACGGCGCCGGAAACAAACCTGTTAGACATATTCTATCTGAAATCGGTATTAGAGATGTTGAGATAGTTAAAGAACAGGAGATGCCGGACGGCAATTTCACGACCTGCAGCTATCCAAACCCCGAAACTAAAGAGGCTTTAAAGCTTGGAATTGAGCTTGCTTCTAAAACAAAATCCGATATAATGTTAGCGACTGATCCGGACGGCGACAGGGTAGGGGTTGCGGTTCGTCACCAAAGCGAATATCAAATTTTAAGCGGTAACGAGATGGGAATACTGCTTTTAAACTACATCGTAGGCGCTAGAATCTCAAACAAAACTATGCCAAAAGATCCCATTGCGATAAGAAGCGTTGTTTCGTCGGCGCTTGCTGACGAGATTGCAAAGAGCGGCGGTGTTGAACTTAAGGTAGTGTTGACCGGTTTTAAATTTATCGGAGAACAAATTTTGCTTTTGGAACAAAAGGGCGAAGAAAATAGATTTATCTTAGGGTTTGAAGAAAGTTGTGGATATCTTGCCGGCAGTTATGTTCGGGATAAAGATGCTGTTTTGGCGTCGATGCTTCTTGCCGAGATGACCTGTTATTATAAATCCAAAAACAAAACGCTAATAGACGTTTTAGAGGAACTGTATAAACAATACGGATACTATAAGCATAGCGTTTTAAACTTTGCTTTTTCGGGCGCTCATGCCGCCGAAGACATGGCAAACATGATGAACCTTGCGAGAACCGATTATCCAAAACAAATTGCAAATTCCGCTGTTGTTTCGGTTGCGGATTATCTTTCGAGATATGAAACTAACATCGAAACAGGGGATAAAACAGAGATTGATCTTCCGCAATCCGATATAGTTAAATACACCCTTAAAAACAAAGCCGAGATAATGATGAGACCTTCTGGTACTGAGCCTAAGATGAAGATGTATTTAACTGCAAAGGAAAATGATATGAAACTTTCAGAACAGCTTCTGGAAGATTTAGCGGTTTCCTTAAAGCAAATATTTAATTTATAATTTTTATAAAAAATAAAAAAAAACAGTTGCAATATGCCACAATATATGTTATTATATTATGGCATATTGACGAGCAAAAGAGGTGAAAAGAGTGAAACAAGGCATACATCCGAAATACGAAGAAACTACAGTAAAATGTGCTTGCGGAGAGGTTATTAATACCAAATCCACACGCGAAAATATCCGTGTTGAAATTTGTTCTAAATGCCATCCGTTTTATACCGGCAAGCAAAAGCTCGTCGATACAGGCGGACGTGTCGACAGATTCAAAAAACGTTTCAACATTGATTAGTTTAAAAAGCAACCGAGAGGTTGCTTTTTTTGCGATTATAATGGTTTGACTAAATATAAAGGATCATCAATTTATGTCGGTTAGTTATAAAACTCCAACAGGCTATGGTGAAGCATTAATAATAGAGAAAAAATCTCGATTCATTGGTTATTGCGACCGAGCCGAAACAGAACAGCAGGCGATTGATTTTATCGCTAAAATAAAATATAAGCATAAAGACGCTACACATAACTGCCATGCATTTTTTCTTAAAGATGGCGGTATATCTCGTTGCTCAGACGACGGAGAACCCTCCGGAACGGCGGGTGTGCCAATCCTTGATGTTCTAAGAAAAAGCGCAACACAGAACGCTGTAGTCGTTGTGACGAGGTATTTTGGCGGTGTGCTACTGGGCGCTGGGGGATTGGTTCGAGCCTATTCCGCCGCCGCCGGGGCAGCGGTTAATGCATCGGGCATTTCGATAATAAGCCTTTGCTCGATAGTTGAAGTTTCGGTTGAATATAGTTTATATGAGCTGGTTTTGCGATTAGTAGATTCAGCAGGGGGGAAGGTTAGAGATACAAACTTTTCCGATAAAGTGTTGTTATCGCTAATATTCCTTTCAAAAGATGTTGAAAAATTCGAAAAAAATCTTTCGGAACTACTAAAGAAAAATATGGAGAATCTAACTATAGAACAAAAATTCATGCCGTTTTAAAAAGGTGAGCTTTCATCCTTGAGCGTGAATGAGCGATAGGTAGATTAATTAGCACTAATTTCTTTGCATCTGTGTATATTTGTGCAAAACTAGTGCGAGACTGGTGCATTACTAGCGCAATTAAATTGCAAAATCTGTGCGGAGTAATTATAAATATGTGCAAAATACAGGGTGGATAAAGTTGAGTTTAGGGTTGATTTTATTCTACCTTTGAAAAAATGAGGTTTTATATCAAAAAGAAAAAGCATCGATAATATCTTTTCATATACAAAATAATTTTTGTTGTGCATGGCTGTGCAATCACAGTGCAAAATAAAATAATATATGTGCGGTGTAATAACAAATGTGCGCAAATTATTCAATTGGTTTTTTCTGATGTATGCTAAATTTTATCTGATTTAAGGTGTTTCAGTATAGTTATGAGATTATTGAAATAAAAAGGGAAGATGGTGCTTTTTTTCTGTCTTCCAAAATTAATCCCGCTGTGCAAAGTTGATGCGTGAGAAGTGCTGAGTTAGTGCAAAAATTGTGCATTGTAATAACAACTTTGTGCAATAAACATAATTTGTTTTTGGTGTTCTCTGCTGAATTTTCGCTTTTAAGCTGCATTTAGATTAATTTGTGAGATTATCGAGATAAAGAGGGAAGATCGGGCTTTTTTTCTACATCCTAAAATTAACCACGATGTGCAAAGCTAATGCATGAAAAGTGCCGAGTTAGTGCAATAGTTGTGCATTATACATATATGTATGTGCATATGGTGAAATTTTGAAAACTTGTTTTTTCTTAAATTTAATCTATAACAGGGCTGTTTTTTTGTCAATTAACAGAAAAGAGGGTAGTTAACCGGAAAAAAGGTTCGAAAAAACGAGCCATCATTTCTGATGCCTCGTTAAGTTTTGTTTTATTGGTTTTATAGTCATATAGCTTAATTGTCGTCTATATCCATACTATCCATATACTCGGGAACCAAAGAAAATGCACGGTTTAAATTAATATTGCTTTTTGTATCCTCGGCTGTTGCGCTTTGAACTCTTGTGATAACAAATGGAAGTTGCTGTTCTCGAACCGCTTGTTTTGCAAATATTGTAAATGCAGTCGTTATATTCATTCCAAGATCAGCAAAAAGTTCCTCCGCTTGCTTTTTTAGTTTAGCATCCATGCGTATAGTTACATTAGTAGTTGCCATTTTTACACCTTTTATATAAATTGTAAAATGATTTTTTACAATTTAATTATATTAATATATCTGTGCATTGTCAATGCACTGCACAGATAATTTATATAGAAATTATTTTTCAATTTTTATGCAAAATTATGTTTTTTTGCTTGTTTTATATTGTTTTTCTCAATTAATCAATAAAATATCAAGTAATTTGGTCAACTTTAGGTTGTTTGTGTTAGTGCTTTTTGCGTGCAATACTAGTGCAATGCACATATAAACTGCATGAGTTATTCTTTATGAAGCAATACATCCTCATCGGTGGTTGACGGAATTGCAAAAGGAGTTTTTTTTCAATCAATTTATATACCTAGTTGAAGGCTACAATGTCTTAGATGTTTTTGCTTATTCCTGTTCCTATTTATTCTAGTTAACCCTACCTTTATCAAAATACTTAGTTTTTAAACTAATGTTTACATATTATATATAATAAATACATTAAATTGAATTGATTAAATTTTGAATTTATGGTAAAGTATATTTCGAGAAAAAACAAAATTTGTCGTATTTTAAATTAACGATAATATAAGTAGAGGGAAAATGTCCAAAACTTCAGAACAGAGGTATATTAACAGCCGAAAGCGAAAAGCGAAAATAACAAGTTTTTGTTTTCGCTTTTTTAGTTTGTTACCCATAAACTCTAAAAAAATATCATTTATTACTTTTGAAGGGAATGGCGGATATTGTTGTAATCCTCGGTATATATCGGAACAGCTGCAAAAAGAAGATGAGACTTTGAATATGGTTTGGTTAGTAAACGATGTTCGGAAAAAATTCCCGAATACTATTAAAGTAGTAAATAATACATTTTTTAATCGAGCATATCACCTTGCAACTTCAAAGGTTTGGATAAGTAATGCGAGAATGGAATATGGGACGCTAAAGCGTAAAGGTCAGTTTTATATTCAAACTTGGCATGGTGCGATTGCATTTAAAGCAGTTGGTAAACTTCGGGGCGAACTATTCCCGAAAATAGCTAGAATTGTGAGCGAATATGATTCAAAGCTTATAGATATAGTTTTATCAAATTCTGATTGGTGCACAGAAAAATATACGGATATGTTGCTTTATGACGGAGTAATAAAGCAAACCGGTTCTGCAAGATGCGATGTTTTTTTTAAGAATCGAAATCAGATTTGCAAGGCAGTTAGAGAAAAATATAATATCCCCGAACAAAGTAAAATTGTGTTATATGCGCCAACCTTCCGAGGTGGTAGTCAGCAAGGAAAGAGGAATATTCATGTTGAGGAACCAACAATTGATTTTAATAGAGTTGTAACAAGCCTTGAAAAAAAATTTGGCGGAGAGTGGTGGGTATTTTTAAGGCTACACCCACAACTTGCAGCAAACCTAGAAACTATGCCTATTAATAAAAATGATGCGAATTTTATCGATGTGAGCACTGCATACGATATGAACGAGATTCTTGCTGCTTGTGATGTGTTTATAACTGATTATTCTAGCTCAGCATTTGATGCAATAAACGGATTAATACCTGTTTTTATATACGCCGACGATCTTGAAGAATATGTTGCAGATCGTGGCGAACTTATGTGGGATATGTTTAGCCTACCGTTTTCCACAGCAACTTCAAATGAACACTTAGAGAGGAATATTTTAGCTTTCGACAAAGAAAAGTATGACCAATCAGTTAAATGTTTTTCTGAAGAATATGGTGTGCTAGAAGATGGATTTGCTTCAAAAAGGGTAGCCGATATTGTTTTAAACCTTATGGAATTTGGAGATGAATAAAAAAAATAAGTATGAATAACTAAAAAGGGGCTGTGTATGAAAAAAGTAATTACATATGGTTCATTTGATATGTTGCATGAGGGACACTTAAAGCTACTTGAACGTGCAAAGGCGCTTGGAGATTATCTTATTGTTGGTGTAACAACAGATCATTATGATAAACTAAGGGGAAAACTAAATGTCATAGAACCACATTTGACTCGGTGTCAAAATATTGAGCAATGTGGTTTTGCAGACAAAGTTATTACAGAGGATCACGCAGGTCAAAAATTGGAGGATATTTTAAAATACGAAGCTGATATCTTTACCGTCGGTTCAGATTGGATTGGGGAGTTTGATTATCTTAGCGATTATTGCGAAGTTATCTACTTAGACCGCACAAAGGATATTTCTAGCACTCAGTTACGTACTCAAAAATATCCTTTAATCCGTATAGGTGTTATTGGTACTGGAAGAATAACCGGACGTTTTATGAATGAACTAAAATATGTTAGTGGGATAGAAGCTACTTGTGTGTATAACCCAAATGCATTAAGTGCAGAAAAATTTTCACAGACATATTTAATAGATGGAGAAAATAATTTTGATAATTTTATTGAAAAAGTAGATGCGGTGTATATTGCTTCTCCTCATGAAACGCATTACGATTATATAGTGAGGTCGTTAGACGCTGGCAAGCATGTTATATGTGAAAAACCTATGGTTTTAAGCAAAAAAGAGGCGCAAAAAGCTTTTGACTTAGCCGAGAATAAAGGTCTTGTGCTTATGGAGGCGATTAAGATAGCCTATGCCCCAGGTTTCGTTCAGTTGCTTGGTATTATCAGAAGCGGAGTTATTGGAAAGGTTCGAGATGTAGAGGCCTGTTTCACAAAACTTCCACATACTAAAGATATACGTGAACTTACTGATATAAAATTTGGTGGAAGTTTCACAGAGCTTGCGAGTTATAATCTTATGGCGATTACTAAACTTATGGGATCCAATATCAAAGAGGTTAGTTTTCACAGTATAAAAGCGGACAACGACGTTGACATATATACAAAAGCATACTTCACTTATGAAAATGGGTTTGCAACATCAAAAACAGGGCTTGGAATCAAATCGGATGGACAGTTGTTAATTTCGGGGACTAAAGGATATATACTAGCAAAGTCACCATGGTGGCTTATGAAAGAGTTTAAAGTTTGTTTTGAAGATACAAGGAAAAATCAGGAGTATAAGACTGATTTTATGGGTAGCGGTCTGAGATATGAGCTTGCTGAGTTTGTTTCTAAGATAAATGGGCATAAAATTGGTGCAGATTTATTAACCCGAAAAGAGAGCATGGAGATAGCGGGAATTATAGGTGAGTTTTTAGGGGGTAGATGATATTTGCTGAAAACATATAAGCGTTGTGTCATCCTGCAGTTTTATGACAAAGATGGAATAGTTGATGAGTATATATTTTCTCTTATACGACAGCTAGCTCTTGTTGCACAGACAATAATTTTTGTTAGCAATTCCGAAATATCAAACAATGATATGATGCGCTTAAAGGGTTGTGTTGATAGGTTAGTTGTTCGTGAAAATGAAGGTTACGATGCTGGTTCTTATAAGGAAATACTTGTGAATTGTTTAGGGAAGGATGGGATTCGCAAGTATGACGAGATAGTTCTTTGCAACACAACGTTTTTTGGTTTTTTGGTTCCTATTGAAGAACTTTTTATTAAAATGAAATATAAACAATGTGACTTTTGGGGAATAGGCCACAATGATGGTGGAATATTTACCTATTCACAAGGGTATTTTTTAGTTTTTAGGAAAAACATATTGTTTAATGGTGATCTATACGAGTTTTTTAATAATATTCCTACGATAAATGGTCGTCTTTCAAGTTCAATATATTATGAAGTTGGAATTTACCAGCATATGTTGAAAAAGGGGTATAAGTATTGTTCATATGTAGAAAAAACCAATTACTATATTTTTGGTAGTTGTGCGCATTCTGTATTAAAAGACGGTTATCCAATCTTAAAAAAAAGGGCTTTTGCACCTGAATTTTACGATGAAAATAACCTGCTATATCTATTGCAACATATTATGTCACTAGGGCTTTACGATGTTGACATGATTATTGATTCGGTAAACCGAAGTTATCATCTAAATTTTAGCAAGAGTTTAATAGAAAAAAGTTGTGTTGCAAAACAAGATGTGAGACCTATAGTTCTGGGGAAATGTAGTGCTTCTTATGTTGATATATACAATTTTATGGAAACAAATGAAAATGTATATATTTTTGGAATCGGCTTCTATGGAATGTTTTTGTTAGATATTATGAAAGATACCCTGCAAAATACAAAAGGGATAGTCGTTTCAAATGATAAGATAGGTGGGTTGTTGGATGCACCTTATATTAAAGATGAACTTACTCGAAAAGGTGCAACTATTTATTATAAACATATGCCTGTTTTAGAACTTGGAGGAATTGACGAAAAAAACAGCGCTATAGTAGTGGCTCTTGATTATAAGAACAGTAAAGAAACGAAGCAATTATTTAAGAATTTTAATAATGTACTTTTTTTATGGAAACAGATATAGGATAGCCATACATTTTTGAACAGATTGGAGAGTTGTTGATGAAGTGGAAAAATAAGGGTCATGAATTTGATGAAGTTTATTCAAAAATAGAAAAACGCAATAAATATTATTTGTACGGAGCTGGTGATTACGGAAATCTTTTTTATGAAATGGTAAAAAAAATGGTTCAACAATCTCTGTATCCACTACAGGGGCTTTCGTGAAGAAAATCATGTTTCGATGACTCCGGCGAAGCAGATTTGAAGGGAGATCTATGACAAAACGATTGACGATTTTAGTTTTATATGATAAAGAAGGTTTATTTGATGAATATGTCTTTTTTTTAATAAGTGAATTACGAACTATTTCTGAGCGAATAATTTGCGTTATAAACGGAGAAGTCCAAGCTCAGTGTCAAGATAGGTTAATAAGCGAGTGCGATGATGTTATTATTCGTGAAAATATTGGATTTGATGCTGGAGCATATAAGCAGATACTGCTAGATTACTTAAAAAACGAAGAACTATTGCAATATGACGAGCTTGTGTTTTGCAATGATACTTTCTTTGGACCATTTGTTCCTTTTAAATATATTTTTAAGGAGATGGAAAATAAAGTTTGTGATTATTGGGGTGTTTCATTCGATAGTTGTAGTGTTTTTTCGCATATACAGTCTTATTTTCTTGTTTTTAAAAAAGAGATTATTTTAAACAACGTGATTGTTGAATTTTTTAGCAAAAAAAAAGAGAGCGACTTCGCTTCTTTTCAAAATGTTTGCATATCTTTTGAAATTGACTTATATCGCTATTTGAGTAGTATGGGTTATAAACCTCAGGCGTTTATAGGCAATTTGGAGTATGATATTTTTTGTAATGTTAATTTATCATTGAAATTTAATTTTTTGCCGGTTATGAAAAAGAAATCATTTGCATTAAATAGAACACCTTTACCGGATTTAGAAGATGGAATAAAGTATATAAATGATAGATATCTATATGATACAAAAATGATTGTCGATTATGTCGAAAGAACATATGGTTATAGTGTAAGCGGAATAGGGATTGCACAGAGTTCACCACGATTGGAAAATGATTTTAAAAATAAGAATATTAGCAAAATGGATGAACAATACATTTTAAATTTCAGTAAAAATGTAGATAGGCTGTATATTTATGGTGTTGGATATTATTCAAAAGCACTTAATTATATATTGGGCAGTAAACTAACTAATTTATCGGGGTATATTGTATCGGATGGAAAAAGAGATATAATTGAGTATAATGGACTACCTGTGTATGAAAAAAGCGAGATAAAACACAGTAATAATGAGGGAATAATCGTTGCTATGAATTATAAAAATAGTTATACTGTGAAAGAATATTTGGTTGAACATAGAAATGTGTTATACTTATGGGATGATCTTTAAAAAATCAAACGATTGGTGAGTCTATGAGACGAGTAATTGTTTTTGGAACAGGAAAAAAATTTGAACAATATAAAAATATTTTAATAAATGTTGAGATTGTTGCTTTTATTGACAATGACACAAACAAGCAGGGTAGTTATATTAATCAATTGCCGGTTATAAACCCAAAAGATGTTTTAAGATATCAGTTTGATTATGTGATTATTATGAGCGTTTATATAGATGTTATGAAAAAGCAGCTAATAGATCTTGGAGTTGAACAACAAAAATGCGTTTCATACTTGGATTGTGAAGATATCGTAGAATATGTTTCGGATCCATGTATATACAATTTTAAACATGATGAAAATAAAAAAATCGTAGTTTTGCTTACAAATGAACTCAGCAACACGGGTGCGCCAACAGCGCTATTATATATGGCACAGATATTTGAAAAAAAAGGATTTTCGACATATGTTATTTCAATGCGAGATGGAGATATAAGAAAAATTGCGGTTAACGAAGATATTACCGTCATCATAGAACCTTTGCTTTCATATCAAAATTTAATTGTAAAAAAAATAGTTGAAAATGCAGATTTGATTATATTTAACACAGTAGAAGTTGGGTTTGCTATTCCAAGATACTACAAAATTAACAGTAAGATTGGTTGGTGGCTTCATGAATCAGAATATGTATACAAATATTTGTATTGCTCGCCAAATTTAAGCGAAGTTATAAGTAATATAAACATTTTTGCAGTTAGTCAAATTGCAAGAAGTGCTTTTTTGAAATGTTTTTTGAATGCAAACATTGATATTCTTGAATTTGGAATACCAGAGCTTATTGTTAGGAATAATAGCAGCAATAGCAGTGATAAAATTATTTTTGCGATTATTGGTTATATTCATCCAATTAAAGGTCAAGACATACTCATAAAAGCGATAGATCTTCTTGAAAATCAGTATTCACAGAAACTTGAAGTGTGGGCTGTTGGCGCATACAGCTGTTTATCTAGCGATATTTTCTGCGAACACTTCGAAAAAGCTATTACGTCTGGTATTATTAAATATAAAGGAGAGCTGCAAAAATCAGATTTAAATCACCTATATTCAAACATTGATGTTATTGTATGCTCATCAAGGGAAGAAACTATGTCGGCTGTAGTTATCGAAGGGATGATGCATAGTAAAGCGTGTATTGTTTCAAATAGCGCAGGTATCAGTAGTTATATAAATAATTACGTAGATGGGTTTGTTTTTGAGAGCGAAAATGTTCAAGAATTATGTAACATTATAAAAAAATGTATTGTAAATAAAGAAAAATTAAAACAAGTTGGAAATGAAGCAAGAAAAGTATATGAAAAGAATTTTACAATGAAATGTTTTGAAAAAAATATTCAAAAAATGATAGACAAAATTATTGAAATTTGATGATATATATTAGGAGTTGGAGATGAAAACGATAGCAATGTATTTGCCGCAATTTCACAGAACCAAAGAAAATGATCAGTGGTGGGGCGAAGGGTTCACTGATTGGGTTTCAGCAAAAAATGCAAAACCGCTATTTGATGGTCATTACCAACCACATGAACCATTAGATGATAATTACTATGATTTGCTTGATAAAAAGACGATGAAATGGCAATCTGAATTAGCTAGAAAGTATGACATAGATGGATTTTGCCTTTACCATTATTGGTTCAAAGACGGAAGAACTATTTTGGAAAAGCCCGCTGAAAACTTGCTAAAGTGGAAGGATATAGACATAGAGTTTTGCTTCAGTTGGGATAGTACAGCATGGGCTAGAACATGGACTAGAACTAATAGCAATGGTTCTTGGGCTTCTACTATGGAAGATGCAACCAAAATAGTATCATCTAAGGATAGTGGCTTGCTTATTGATCAACAGTATGGAAGAGAAGAAGAGTGGAAAAAGCATTTTATGTATCTGTTATCATTTTTTAAAGATAATCGATACATAAAATTAGAAGGAAAACCTGTTTTTATTTTTTATTCTGCTAGCTTAATTTATTGTCTTGATGATATGGTTTATTATTGGAACTCCCTTGCTAAAAATGAGGGGTTGCCTGGGATTTACTCTATAGTTGTTAATTGTGATGATAATCTGTTTGACAACATTGATGCACATCTAATTCAAGAGCCAGGAATTTTAACAAATGATATTTTAAATAGTGATAAATGTCATAAAATCTTTGGTGCTAAATTAGTGGACTATGATTTATTATGGGATAAAATATTATCAAGTAAATATAGTCATAAAAAAGTGTATTATGGATGTTTAGTTGATTTCGACAATACCGCTAGAAAAAAACCATCATTTATGATGCAAGGTGCAAATCCAAAAAAATATGAAGAAAATCTTTTACAATTATATAAAAAGAATTACGCTTCTAATAGTGAATTTGTGTTTATAAATGCTTGGAATGAATGGGGAGAAGGTATGCATTTAGAACCCGATAAGTTACACGGTTTTGCATATTTAGAAGCAACTAGAAATGCAAAATTAATGTTTAAACAAGGTGAGAAATCGTTGGTAGAAGACACCACTGCATCACTGTTTGACAGAAATATGGTATATAAACATAAAATGAGTGAGTATTTTGCATTAATGAATGAATGGATGTTTAAATTTGAAGATGAAAAAGCTATTTCATCATACTTTTTGAAAAATAAATTTATAAAAATTGCAATATATGGCTATGGTCATATGGCAAAGCATTTGATTTTTCAGCTTCAAAATACTGGGATAGAAATTATGTATATAATAGAACAAAAAAAACCGAACAACTCTATACCTTTTCCTAACATGACACTTGATGATAAACTAGAGCAAGTGGATGCGGTAATAGTGACACCATTTTTAGAGTACAATGAAGTTAAAAAAATTCTAAAAAAACAACTTTCTTGCCCCATTATATCTATTAAAGAAGTGGTCATGGAGCTTTAGTATATGAAAAGAAATATTTATAAAAAGCTTGGAATAACAAGAGAAGAACTTGCAGCAAATATGCGTCCAACTGAAGTTTGTCGGACAATGCAAGAATTAGCGGATGTAACCAAATCAGGGCATAAATTATACTGTTTTGGTGCCGGAAAAACTGGAGAGAAATTTTGCAAGTCAATACAACACTACGATTTTGTTTTAAGTAATATTATATTTGTTGATAGTTCACACAATAAGATTGGAAAAAACATCAGCATTCAGCAAATGAATTTTCCAATCATCTCTAAAGAGCAGATGATTAAAAATGTTGTAGTTGGAGATTCAATTATATTGACTATGGGCTTTGTTGCATCTTTTGATGGTTTCTGTGAACTAACGATGAAGTATCAATCAAAATTAGCTGAAATATATAATGGAGAAACATTAATAACATATGGTGTAGATGAGTATTATACTAAAAAATATACATTTGAAAACATAGGCTATTGTCCAATATGTGAATGTGAAGTGAATTTTGTTAGAGTTGGAGAAATTTCAAGGTATGATTATTTGTGTCCAAAATGTTTTTCCCAACCAAGGCATCGGGCTATAGTAAATGCCATTAATAAATTTTTGCCGAATATAACCTTTTTAGATGTTCATGAATCTTCACCGGGAGGACCTTCTGCAGATTATTTAAAGAAAACTTGTCCTCGTTACTCAAGTTCCCAATACTTTTCAAAAGTCAAAAGCGGAGAGACAGTCATGGTAGATGAAGTTGAGGTTTTATGTCAAAATATAGAGTGCATGACTTTTGAAGATGAGAGTTTTGATGTTTTCATTACACAAGATGTGCTTGAACACGTCTTAAATCCACAAAAAGCTTTTGCTGAGATAGGAAGAGTTTTGAAAAAAGGTGGGGTGCATATTTTTACAATTCCGTGGTATGGGGAGTATGCAAAAAGCAAACAAAGGGTTGCAATAAAAGAAACTGATGAAGTTGAGTATCTTTGTGAACCTATGTATCACGGACCATCTGACAAAGGTTATCTTGTCACGCATGACTATGGAATGGATATAGTAAAAATGATATATGATAATTCCGGTATGAATACGCTGATTTATCTACATGAAAACAGATACATAGGGTTAGAATCAGAATTTTTGGAGGTTTTTGTTTGCTTTAAGCCATAAAACTTTTGATAATAAAGTTATAGTATTTATAATAGTGATAAAATTCAATTTTTTCTACAATTACTAACTGTGATGGATAACATCATTTGACGAAAAAGCATTAAAGGAGATTATAGTGAGTATTAACCAATATGAAATGCGTATAAATAAATTAATTAAGAAATATTGCATCGATTTTAGTATTGAAGAAAAAGCCGTTTATCTTACAAGTGAAGAGTATATTAAACTATTGGGCAATCACACAATTACTACATATATTGGCGAAAATAAGTATGTGTTGTGGGGGGCTGGATTGTATACACAAATTATATTGAAATCAAACCTTATCGACAAATCGAAAATTGTGTGTATTATCGACAATGATTCTGAATTATGGGGTAAAGAGATAAGCGGAATACCTGTAAAAAGTCCTCATGTGTTGGAGGAATGTGAAACAAACATGGTGTTTATTAGCATTTCGAATAGTGCCATATGTGACGCAGTAACAATGCAGATTAATTCAATTAAGCCTGGTATAAATATTTTTACGATTGACAAGTCTCGAAACTATATAAAAAATAATTATTGGAGTATTCACTTTGATATTTTTAAATTATGTTATTCCTTTGATCACGAGACTGACATAATAATAAAAAAGGATTTGGCAGAAAAGATAATTTTCATATATCTCACTATCCGTGACTTTATCAATGCCTTTAAATACATTGATATATTTGTTTCTAATTACGAAGATTCGAAGAACTATATTTCATTAAAAAATGAGATTTGTTTACTACTAGATGAAATTAAATCAAAATTAAAAAATAGAGAAACAAAGGATACACTAGTGTTGCAATATGATAATTTAAGAGCTGGTGAAATATATGGCAATACTCAAAATATGCCATATATAAATTCTCTGATAGATGAAGGTATCTCGTTTTCACGTGCTTATTCTCCGGGCTTGCATACGGTAGATAGCGTAGGGTGCACTTTTTTAAATAAAAACCTTTATGACTTTTATGCTTCAAAGGATATTAAAGAAAAATCCTCATTTATTAGAGATTGTTTAACTGTTTCAAACAACATAAAATTGTATCCTACTATTTTTTTAAGCACTTTTTTTAAAAAACAATTAAACGAATCAAATGATTTTTTTTCTGATAGTTCAACGTATGATACAACCAGTGAAGTTTTTTGGAGAGCTTTAACGGATTTATGCACAGAATCTGCAAATTCCCTTAAATTTCTTTTTTTTATTAAAGAAACTCATCTGCCTTGTTTTTGTGGAAACCACAGCACGGTAACAAAAGATTTTAGTTTTGCAGATTATTCCTTGCCAGACGATGATTTTTTTTATTGCAATTTTAATTCACCTGAACATAAACAAGAGATATTTGATATGCGTCATGCTGAAGCTCTTCGTTATGCGGATAGTCAAACAGAATTTTATTTAAGTATGCTATCAAGCAAAACGATTAAAATAATATTTTCCGATCATTCTCGAAATTTGCAAGGATTTTTTTTAGAAAACGATGTTAAAAACTATTTAATACATTCTTATTCATTTCATGTTCCGTTGATAATTCATGGAGAAGGTGTGCCGCATAAAGTAGTAACCGATGTTTTTTCAACGGTATATCTAGGTGATTTAGTTACAGAAATAATAGGAAAGAGCAGGTTGCCGGAATTTAATCAAAAGATAGCTGAAGTTGGTTTTTCTGGATATTATAATGTTAAACGAAGAAAGAAAGCATTGTCACAAGGAGATATGTATGCAGTTAATGGATTCTTTCTTGCGCTCGACAAAGACTATAAACTAGTTATTGATAGCGAGGGTGTGCTGCATTATTTCGCTATGGATAACGAGGAGCAGGAGATTTTTGATCAACAACTTCAAAAACTTATATACTCTAGATTATACAAATATATTGAGAAATGGAGAAATATATGAAACTGATTGTATTAGCAGCCGGAGAGGGTACACGCCTTCGACCTTTAACTAATGATAGACCTAAGTGTATGGTAGAGTATAAAAATAAACCTATTCTACATTATATTATGGAAAATGCAAAAACTTGCGATATCACGGATATAAACGTTATTACAGGGTATCGTGGAGATGTTATAAGTGAAGCTTTGAGCAACAATAATGTAACGATACATGAAAACCCAAAATATGCTTCTACTAATATGGTTAGCACTCTTTTTTGCGCCGAACAAGAACTTATAGATGATTGTATTATTTCTTATTCAGATATAGTTTACAATTCCAATGTCCTAAAAGCGCTTATTAATGAAACCTCAAGTGCAATAGTAGTTGATAGGCAATGGCGAGAATTGTGGGAATTGCGAATGGAAAACCCGTTGGTAGATGCGGAAACGTTAAAACTTGATGGAGACTATATTAAAGAGCTTGGTAAGAAACCTATAAGCTATGATGACATAGAGGGGCAGTATATAGGGCTGATAAAATTTGCAGCCGGTGACATTGAACGAATTAAAGATATTTATTCAAAACTTGACAAAGAAAAAATGTATGACGGCAAGAGTTTTGACAATATGTTTATGACTAGTTTTTTGCAACTACTTATAGACAAAGGTGTCAACTTCAAAGCGTGTTTTATTGATGGAGGATGGTTAGAAATTGATTCTCTTGAGGATTTAAATGCACTTAAAAATTACGAGATATAGGTGAAAAATTTATGGTCATTTGGATTACGGGGCTTTCAGCTTCCGGAAAAACAACTCTGGGTCTTGAAATGTATAAGTTGCTTAAGGATAGCGGATCATGGGTGTTTTTGGATGGTGACACTATTCGGCGTGTATTTGGCGAGGATTTAGGCCACAGTGTGGAAGATCGAATGAAAAATGCATACCGTATATCTAATTTATGCGGTATGCTTGAGTCGCAAAATATTAGTGTAATAGCTTGTGTATTGCTGATAAGTAATGAAGTTCGAGAAAATAATAAAAAGTGTTTAAAAGAATACAAAGAAGTATTTATAGATGTACCTATGGAGACTTTGTTTTCAAGAGACAACAAAGAGTTATATAAAAATGCACTTAACGGAAAAGAAAATAATGTTGTTGGTATAGACATACATTATGATCTTCCATCTAATGCTGATTTCACATTTATAAACGATGCAGACGGAATAGATTTTACGAAAAAAAGTATTGAAATAATTAAGAAATTTAATTTGAATATAGATAAAAACTACCCATATTCAGCGAACAATAGATTGAAACACCCTGAAAAATATGAATACACCAAATATAAAGGTAGTTTGTTTTTCGATGCATATGAGAAAAACAGAATGGATGCAGTGGCTGAAATAGAAAACTATGGGAACAATCTTAGCTTCATAGTTGGAGAATGGGGGAATAATGCACACGGAACGACTAAACTTTTACTGGATATGTATTTAAATACGAAAAACGGGAGTATACAGGAGGGGCTGTTAAAACTCATACAACGCTTTGAGGTTAGTAAAAAGATATACGACAATTATGAACAACAATTATGGAAGAGGACAAGCGAAACATATTCAGATATAAAAAACTATTTGATTTTTGGTTTGATTTTAATTTGTGCGTATGATGTTACAAAAAACAATGGTCAAAAACTCATTTTTTTTAATAGTTTATTAAAGCTTAACGATCTGCTAATTTCGATTGATTTAAAAGATGAGTATGAACAAACGGTGCTATCATATTGCATTAATAAGGAACTTTTAATATATAGGGAGATTGCCGAAAATGTTTAGCTTTTCTATGTTAATAACAAATACTATGCGTGCTAAGGCTTATTTGCAAAATCTTATAAACTGTGGTTATATTCCCGAGAAAGTGTTGTTGATGCAAGCGAGCAAACAGCTTACTGAAGAAAAGGAGCGTTTAATTATCGATACAAACACAACACAAAAGCTTATCAGAAGCGTTCCCGGGATATCATGCACGGTAGATGAAAAAGAACATGTCGAAACCACATTAATAAAAAATAATATTATATATGAAAAGATTTTTACCCACGATGTAAATTCATCTGAAGTGGTAGATGCGGTGTCAAAAACACCAACAGATTTTATCATATATGCGGGTCCCGGTGGGATAATATTGCGTAGCGAAATACTTTCTTGCAAAAAAAAGTTCATTCACGTACATCCCGGTGATCTACCAAATTTTAAAGGAAGCACTACATACTATTATGAAATGTTGCTCGAAAAAAAACTATCATGTTCACTGTTTATAATGAATGAACAAATTGATGCTGGGGAATTGTTGCTTAAACGTCATTTTGAAATACCAAAGGGGTATCATGATTTTGACAGTGTTGTCGATCCTATTATACGGGCTCAAACACTCATTGATTGGTTTTCGAGTAATGATAAGTTTACTCTAGTAAACACTCATGAGGATAAAGGGAACACATTTTATATAGTTCATCCGGTATTAAAGCATATTGCAATACGCAAAGCAAGAGAGGGAGATCATAATGGCAACAAAAGCACAAATGCTTAAAATTATTCAAAATAATATAACTAATGTGCGGACACTGCCTATGTTTATACTTAACTCATCAGATTTTTTGGTTGACAACAATAAATCGATGAGTGAAGTTCGTAAAACCCTTGGGTATGCGCCACTTATTGTTCGATCTTCTTCTGTATCAGAAGACACCTCTGAGCAGTCATTAGCAGGTCATTTTTGTTCAGTGCTTAACGTTCAGACTGACAATGATTTGCAAAATGCCATAAAAAAAGTAATCGACTCATATCCTGTTGGTAAAAATGAAGAAGTTTTGATACAACCGATGCTTGAATCTATTGCCTATGCAGGAGTTGTGTTCACCGCAGATATTGATACTTTAGCTCCATATTACGTGATTAATTACGAATCAAGTGGGTTTAGTGATGGTGTAACTTCAGGGGGAACAAATGACCTACATACAACAATTTTATTTAAAGGCAAAGATACCGCACATGGATGGATGTCAACGCTAGTTTCTAATTGTGCAGAATTAGAGGCGTATTTTAAAAATGAATACCTAGATATTGAGTTTGGAGTAAATTCTTCCGGAGACGTTTATATATTTCAAGTTCGTCCGATTGCAAATATAAAAAAAGCAGATCAACCTCCATTAAAATTAGACTCTGTGTTAAATAAGCTTTATAAAAAAATTGAAAAACTACAACGACCTCATCCAAACTTATTAGGGTCAAATACAGTTTTTGGAGTGATGCCTGATTGGAACCCTGCTGAAATTATCGGTGTGCGTCCGAAGAAACTTGCATTATCCCTATACAAAGAGCTTATAACGGATGAAATGTGGGCGCATCAGCGTAATAATTATGGTTATCGCAACTTAGTGGGACATCCTTTGCTCGTAGCGTTTGCCGGCATACCTTATATTGATGTTAGAATCACCTTTAATTCGTTTATACCAGCAAAGCTACACCCCAAAATTGCAAAAAAACTTGCTGATTATTATATCGAAAAATTGATTAAAACTCCAAATTATCATGATAAAGTGGAGTTTAAGATCGTTTATTCTTGTTATTATCTTGGAATATTTAATGAATTATCGAAACTTAAAGAATATGGATTTAATGATGATGAGATAAAACGAATTGAATTTGAATTATTAAGTATAACAAATGATGTTTTGCGTGAGGATGGACTTTATAAAAAAGATCTAGAAAGGGTAGAGCTTCTTGAGCAAAAATATGATAGTATTGTAAAAAGCAACCTTTCGATAATAGATAAGATTTATTGGTTGCTTGAAGACTGCAAGCAGTATGGAACACTTCCTTTTGCCGGCATAGCTCGTGCAGCATTTATTGCGGTTCAATTACTGAATTCATTTGTAGATCTTGATATTATTACAAAATCCGAGAGTTCAGATTTTATGGGTTCAATTTCCACAATTAATAAGATCATGAACGAGGACTATCGGCGGCTGTGCAACCAACAATTCACTATCGAGGCGTTCTTGTCAATATATGGGCATATTAGACCTGGGACTTATGATATTTCAAGTAAAAGATATGATGAAGATTTTAATTATTATTTTTCCGGACATGGGGAACCTGTTGAATCAAAACATTTTGATTTTACCGAAGCTCAATGCAATTTAATAGACGAATATCTTATAGATAGTGGTATTAATGCAAATTCAAAGCAGTTGCTAACATTTATCAAACGTGCAATAGAAGGACGAGAGTATTCAAAATTTAGATTTACAAAATCTTTAAGCATGATACTCGTGCTTATGGAACAGCTAGGAGATATGTATGATATTTCACGAGAAGATATAGCCTTTCTTGATATAGCAGTTGTAAAAGGACTATATTCCTCTGTTGAATGTGTTGACTTGAGAGAATTATTTAATGAAAATATTGAATATAACAAGAAGATGTATGAATACACAAAGCAGCTGAAACTGCCCAGTGTAATTCTAAAACCTGAAGATGTTTATAATTATTCTCTTTTAAAAGAAGAACCTAATTTTATCACACAAAAATGTGTGGATGGAGAGATAGTATGTGACTTTTCAAAAGATGATTTGACTGGGAAAATTGCTTTTATTCTTTCTGCTGATCCGGGTTACGATTATATTTTTAGCAAAAACATAGCGGGACTTGTCTGCGCTTATGGAGGTGCAAATTCACATATGGCTATTAGATGTGCTGAGCTTTCAATTCCGGCAGTAATTGGAATTGGGGAAAAAGAATATAAAAAATGGCTAAAGAAAAAATATATAAATATTGATTGTCTTGGGAAGAAAATTTCTACTGTTGATAATTAATGGTTGGAGAAAACACTTTATATAAAATAAGGAGAAATTTAATGAGCGAGAAAAAGTATTATGGTGGGGAAAAACATAACAGAATAAGTTTTCTAGAATTTGGATCTATTGACGTGACTAATGCAAAAAAAGATGTATGGGGATTTTGGATTGATCAAAATGCATATGATTTATATATGTTTTCTCGTTATGCACGAGATTTGTTTGAGTTTAGAGATTATCTAAACAACAAGAACTTTTCTATACCATTGCTCTGCAAATGCATCTCAAATACAGCACATGATAAAATAAATGATTACTTAGCTAAATACATTGGTGCTATTACAATAAGCCAACACAAAAATAGTGCGAAATCTATTGTCGAGATAGGAAGCTCTTTAATGGCTATTATTGATGAGTTATTATCGGTGGATTACACTATTAATGGTGGAAAATGTGTTGATTTTTTCAATACAGCTCAGTATATTGGCTGCGATATATCAGAATTAATGAACAAAGGGGCAAAAGAGCTTCATGAAAATTTTGAAGTCATTACATTTTCTCAACCTACAGCAAGAGAGTTCATTGATAACTGTAGTTTCCCGATTGGATTGTTTTATGGATTAAGTGTAAGTTTGAGATATTCATTGAGATCAAGTTTAGATTTAATAGCTATTGGCCAGAAATCCGAACTTTCAGTCTTTAATAGATTGAGTTTTAGTTTATCAGAAACAATAGTTAGTGACTCAGGAACAGGCAAAAATATTTATATAGTATCACTTGATGAATATGTATCGCTATTAAAACAAAATGGTTTAAACTGCATATTTACACCAACTGGAATTCAGTTAAATAAGGATGGTAATAACACTATCAGGGCAACGATTGTGATGTCAAAAAAGGAAACTTTAATCGAAGAATATATTCAAAACTATCAAAAAAATGAGAAGCTTTTTGTTGATAATTTAAGTGAATGGTATGATATAAGTGATCTTAAGATGTTCTATAAATAGTGCGAGGTTATATCTATGAAACTAATCGGAATAACACAGAGAATAGATGTTATAGAAAATTATGGGGAAATTCGAGAAGCGCTGGATATTAAATGGATCGAGTTGCTATTAAAGTGTGGATATATGCCGGTTGTGTTGAGTGCAACTGTAAACCCTCAAATGTATTTTGAAAATTTTGCATTTGCCGGTATTTTGCTAACTGGAGGAAATGATCTTGCAAGCGTGAACAATACAGCAGAAAATAGAATGAGAGATGTTTTTGAAAAAAAGTTGATTGACATTTCGATATCAACCGATATACCAATTCTCGGAGTATGCCGTGGAATGCAAGTAATCGGCGAATTCTTTGGGCTTTCAATAAGGAAATGTGATAGGCATGTTGCATCTAAACATAGATTGAATGTTGATAAAATGTCTAATCTTTTTAAAATGATTAAAAACGAGGAGTTAACCGTTAATTCATATCATAACTATTGTCTCGAAAACATTTCGAAAAATGGTTTGCGGGTTGCTGCAGTTAGCGAAGATGGAACAGTTGAGGCTGTTGAGCATCAAAAATATAAAATAAGCGCACATATGTGGCACCCAGAGCGAGTAAACCCTTTTTCAGAAGATGATATGAATATATTGCACACAGCTTTTTAATTCTTAATATATGATTATTTGTTTTTGTAAATTATTGTTGATTGAATATGATAAGAATATTAAGCCAAAATAATGTACTAGCTGGATTTTGTTTTTATACGAAAGGATTGAAAATAGATTATGAAGGTAAACTTAAAAAAAAAGGTTCTTGAGTCAGCCTCACTTTTTGATGAATGCCACTTAGTTATTAGAACCCTTGAAGACAGAGGACAGATTTTGGAGGTGTTAGAGCTGTGTCAGAATCTGGCGATGTCGATAGTTGATACAATTGAGAAACACGAGCCACAAATTGACATTGTGAAACGAATAAGTGTGCGATTTGAAGAATATTGTAAGAATATTTTTTACCTCAGTTGTGTTGAGCAGATGCATTCCGCTACTTTTTTTCGTTTGCTCGAAATATGTAATGTTAATATTAATAAAGTAAAGCAGAAGATTGTTTCGGATATTCCGGAAGAAAAACAAGTTGTAGTGTTTCTTCCATATATGGCTTCAATGTGGGATAGCCTTGAAAGTATTTGTCGTGAAGCTATGAAAAATGATGATTGGGAAACTTACGTTATGCCAGTCCCTTATTATTCATTTAACAAACAAAGAAAACCAATCTCAGATACATATGAATATGAACAGTTTCCAAAAGACTTGCCATTAATAGATTATAGAGAGTGTTCGCTTAAAGATTTGAAACCTGATTTGATTTTTTATCATAATCCATATGATGATTTTAATCTTATTACCTGTGTTCATCCAGAATTTTTCTCGAGAAATTTAAAAGAAATAACCTCGCATCTCGTGTATGTTCCATATTATTTTGCCGGAGAAAGAACAATGGAGCATATGCTAGATATGCCGGGCGTTAAAAATGCTTGGAGGATAGTGGTTCAACCAGAAGTTGCTAAACAGTATCTTGAAAAATATTCGGAAGAAAAGGTTTTGCCTCTTGGTAGCCCTAAACTAGATTCGCTGTTTAATGCAAAGACAGCGAATATTCCAGAGGAATGGAAAAGAAAGATAGAAGGAAAAACCGTTTTTTTCTTTAATACGCACTTAACCAGTGTTATGATCGAACCGAATAAATTCTTTGATATGCTAGACTATATCATGGAGCTAATGTTTAAAAATCAAGGTATTGTTGTGCTTTGGAGACCCCACCCACTTATGCAACAAACGCTTAAATCTTTTCAAGATAGTTCAGAGCTTTTAATAAAATACAAAGAAAAAATAGAGGAATTCAATCTCCTTTCAAACGGAATCTATGATGATACATCCGATTTGAATCGTAGCATTATGATTTCGGATGGTTATATTGGCTCTGAAAAAAGTTCCGTTATTAGGTTATATAAAGAAACAGGAAAGCCAGTTTACATTATACCGGATGAATTTGAACGAAATTGGGAAATTTCAAAATCATTATATAGCGCCAAAGGTCTGACAGTATCAGAAGATTATGTTTGGTTTTTTAACTCGAATTACAATGCTATTTCGAAATTTAATCTTAAAACAAAACAAGTCACGTATGTAACAACGTTAGAAAAATTCGATTTTTTTGATAGAGCGCTATTTTTTGTGATGGGTAAATCTAAAAACTGGCTTGTGTTGCTACCTTTAACGAAAAGATATGTCGTCTTTTTTAATATAGTTACAAATGAAATAAAATATGTAGAGATAGAAACAGAGGATTTTTCAACTCATCAGTTTATGACAGCAAAAGTGACTGAAGACAGTGTGGCTGTTTTTCGATGCAATTTTAAAGACTATTATTATATTATCGAAATGGAGACTTTTGTTTGCAGAAAAGAGAAAAATATTGAAAAATATGAGTATATAGGTGTTTTTGATGGATGTGTTTTTTTATACGAAAAAGATACATCAACTCTTAAATTAATCGATGAGAAAAACGATTCAATATACTTTAATTTACCTAAGGGGTTATTATTTGAAGATATTCCATTTATTAAAAAAGAAGATGACAGTTTGTGGGTAGTAAATAATCAAGATGGGTTGTTGATTTATTGGGAAAAAATGCATGAAACGAATAATATGAAGCTTATCGATCTTTTTAAAGTTGCAGGAATTAAAACAAAATGCTTAATTAGGTCTTGTTTTGCAACTAATAAAAAATTACTATTCAGTTTTACATTTTCTGATTCCTTGTATAGTTACGATATGAAGAAAAATGCTTGTTCAACTGTTAAAAAGGGAATATGCAAATCGATTGCACCGTATTCAAGAGATGTAATAGAATACGAGGATAAAATTATTCTTTTTCCATTAATGATGGCAGAGGGCGGACTCACAGTATTAAATAAAAATCATACTGAAGTATGCAATTTGCCATATTCAGTAGAAAATATGGAGAAGTTGGATTGTGCTATTAAGAAGGGTTTTTTTAATAATAATGCGAATTGCGTTGTCAACGGATTACCAATATCGCCTGACAAATGGTTTGAACTTGTAAAAAATAAAAGTATAAGCGAAACAAATGTATATAAATCTCAGATTGGAAAGATAGTGTGGGAGAATATCGAGAAAACCATTAACTTATTATAGCGTTTTTTCAGTTTTGTAATTTTTAATATACAGTTTGAAAAATGAGAGGGAATATGAATAACATATGCTAACCAAAATAGATTGATTGTTGTCGACTTGTTATTTGCCTATGCAGAGTTGAAAATCATACTAAATGAATGGTATAATAATAAAAAATATGGAATAGAGAGAAATGAAATTTGGAAATAATAATTACATCAGCGATAGTTCTAGCAATAGTTTCAGTTGTTGGATTAACGATAAGACACGTTATTAACAGCATAAAAAGAAGCGGTATTGCCGAAATTATTGAGATGGTTAAGGATGCCGAAATACAGTATGACACGACACCAAAATCGATAAGCGGAGGGGATAGGATTTTTCTACCTCAAATTTTAAGGGATTATCCGGATTTTGATGTTGAAAAAGCGAAAGCCGAAATTGAAAACTGCATAACACTAATATTCACTGATGAAAAACAACTTAAAGGAAAAGCAAAGACTTCGGCGCAAAAACTGTTGACACACTATAGCGGAACGATAACCGCTCTTAAAATACACAATACAGCGATATCAAACTACATAAAATCAACCGAAAGCGCAACGATTAAGTTTCAGACTTCGTTTGAAATCAAGGAAAACGACAAACTTAATCAAGAAAGATATGAGACGGAATACACGTTGTTTTTTAAAAGCAAGGATGAGGCGGTTTTCTTTAACTGCAAAAATTGCGGAGCTCCGATTACTTCGTTAAAAACAAAGTCTTGCACATACTGCGGAAATGGAATAGCATTTATGCAAGAGAGAATTTGGGTTATAAATAGTATCATTATGAGATGAAAATACCGACCCCAAAAAGTTAGACTTAGAAACTAACTTTTTGGGGTCGGTACATTTTGCTGGTTTTCAACTTATATCATGGGTTTAACGTTTCGGCAAGTAAAAAATCTAGGACAATTTCTTGATAATTTTCCGATATCTCTTTGTTCTAATCTTTTTTAGAAAAAACTCCCCATAATGAAAATGCTATGCCGGAGATAAGCAGAACAACGCCCAGCAAATAAATCGGAAACAACCCCAAATCAAAGACCGTTTGCCAATATCTTCCGAGTTCCGTGTTCCATTCTGTCGTTTTTTCCATACCTATAGTTGCGTTTAAAGACGAGAACAAAACCATCATAAGCCCGGTTATTTCAAAGCCTATACCTGCTACAATTTTTTTCATAAAGTTTTATCCTCATGTTAAATATTTTTCAAAATTTCAAGACATTTTTCTTTCAAGTTCGGGATATCAACAACAGCAGTTTCAAAAATTTCTTTATTATCCATATAAAAATATCCATGTGCATAATGATTTCGCATAGCTTTAATTAAATTCCACGGAATATCTTTTGACGTTTCTTTTTTAAATTCTTCTGTAAGGTGAGTTGTAAGCTCGCCTATCTGCATAATGCTCATAGATATAGAATTTTTATAATCCACATCGTTTTCAAAAACTGAAAGACCATCTCCAAATCGTTTAATAGTTGTTTCAACATCATCGCAATATTTAATAATATACTCAAGAACATTTCTATCAGACATTAAAGACGTATCCTTTCGTTTAAAAAATTTTCAAAAAAATCTTTTTTAAGAGGATTGTTTTTCTCTTGTTCAATAGCTCGGAGCGTTAGAACGTCAACGGGCAAAGATAACGCTTCTTTAATATCGTTCTTAAAGCTGATTAATTGCAAAAGTCCATGTATCGAATTTGAATTAATAGCTAAATCAACATCGCTTTTTTCGTTTGCCTCGTTTCTTGCGTAAGAGCCGAAAAGATAGATTTCTGATATATTATATTTTTGCGCTATCGGCATAACCTTGTTTTGTATTTCATAAATAGAATAATTCATATAGTTACCCTATGCTTTAAAACTTTATACGATATATTTATTATACACTATTAAAAATTTTATTCAACCAAAATAATACAATGGGTGTGGACATTTGCGTTGATGTGGTTTTTAATATAATATTTGTCCCAAATATTATATTAAATTCGCCATGTGGCTCTGCCACGGCGTCTTAAAATCTAAATGCGCCTGCCAAAGGCAGATGCGCAATATAAATAATCCTGCGGATTATTTATATAATATTTGTCCCAAATATTATATTAAATTCGCCATGTGGTTCTTCCACGGCGTCTTAAAATCTAAATGCGCCTGCCAAAGGCAGATGCGCAATATAAATTAATCCTGCGGATTATTTATATCTCCCTCGCCGAAGTTAGCGCCTTTGGCGGGGGAGAGATCTAAATCAAATTTATTTATCCACTCCCAAACAATATACTACAACGACAAAAGTTTTTCCGAAAGCCTTGCTATCTCATCTTTTGTTACATCAAAGTCAAAATACACATCAACTATCTTGTCGTCATAACACACAATAAAATCGTTGCCTATCGGTTCATCTCCTCGGTGCAGTTGATAGACCTTGTTTGCGCAAAACTCCGGTATTGAAACTTCTTTATACACTCTTCTAAACTCTATATCAACATCCTGTTCATAGTGAAATCTTTCGATAAAGTCGTTTAAAGCAACTTCATAAAAAAACGGAATCTTTACATCGACTATTTTATATTGAAATTCTTTTATCGATTCTGTAGTAAAGCCACCATTTTGCGAGGCATGGGTTACTTTTAAAATAAAAGTTTCAGTTTGTTCGATAAGTTCATAGGAATATGTTGTGTCTGTTATTTCGGTGAAGTCTTCTAACTTAATTGGAATGTCGTCTTTGTACACTTCAAACTCAAATACACGCCCTTCTTGAGTGTCTGAGGGAATAACTTCGACAGGCTTTTGTTGAAAAAAGCTTACTTCAGTCATTATGAGTAAAAAAACGAAATTTATAATCACAATTGTCAATATTATCGGTAGTATCACTAAAACAATAAAACGGCTTTTTTTCGCACTAACTTTCTTTTTCTTTAAAAAGTTCTTCACGCTAAAACTTAGCACAAACAAAAAGACCATGAACGCAAGATATCCTACAATAAACATATAAGAAAATGTTTGTGTTGCCACGACACACCATATTAATAGAATAGATAATGCGAATAACAAAACGGCAAACCTTAAATATGAGCTGTTGCGTGGTCTTGGAATATCTCCGCCATTATCTAATGATTTCCTTGCTCTCTTTTGCCAATTGTAGTATCCGGCAATTATATAAATTGTGTATGCTCCCAAAACTAAAAACAGTAAAGATACCAAAAGGGAGGTATAGTCGGAAAGGAGATAAAGAGGTCGATTAAAATAATCATATACCCTCATCAACAACTGAGAAATTGCTAGAACTAGAATTAAAATTTGAGATGGTAAAAAATTCTTTTTCATCGAACGATGGATCGATTTTAGTTTTAACTTATCATCCGTCTCTATAGGGGTTGGATTAGGTTGGGTTGAACAAAAGATCTGCATCTGGGCAAGCTGCGCAACAAAGTTCCAACCCGAACTTTCGCAATACTCCAAAAACGTGCTTTGGTTGTCGGTGGGGTAGGGGTTAAATTCGGAAGCTTCATGGAAATATGTCACGGTATATTGAAGATCTTGAGGTTCGCCTTTTCGATACTGCCAATAAAACGATGTTGCTTTTTCAAATATCCAACCATTTTTCGCCATTTCGGAAAGGTGGTCTTGTATACCGGTTGAATCATAAAAAAGATGGTTATCAAAAAATTCGCGTTTAACAGTTTTCATGTTATTTAGCTCCTTTGAAATAATTATTAAAATCCTCGACAAGCGTTTCAAGCCTTTGTTTCTCATCTTTAAGGGTTTTTATCCCGAGTTCCGTTATAATATAGTTTCGTTTTCGCCCCTCGACCGAAGTCTCTTTAATCATATCGGTTTTAAGAAAGCTTTCAAGAAGGGTATAGAGCGTGCCGGCGCCAACCTTAACCCGACCGCTTGTTATCTCTTCAACTTTGCGCATAATGTCTACACCGCTTTGTTCTTCGGTTAGGGAAACAAGAATATAAAACATCTGCTCGGTTAGCGTGCTGAATTTTTCTCTTGGCATACTGTTCCTCCAAATATCGATATTCGATATAAGCTTATGTCGGTATTCTAACATCGAATATCGATATTGTCAATAGGCAATCAAAATTATTTTTATAAAAAGTTAAATCGCCTTGTGTTAACGGTATTCTACGCATCTGCATAGATACTGCCAACACAAGGCGATTGTATATTATTGTGGCTTCTTGCTGGCTATTTCGCCAACACGATGATCTGTTTTTCCCTTGTTGCTACCATATCGATAAATCGTTGGTTTTTGCTACCTCTAAACGGAAGCGTCAAATCTTTTTGCTCTAAAACAAATCGTCCGTCAACAAGATAGTCGATAGTTCTTAAAAGTTCGTCTAAATCGCCGTCGGATTTTGCTTTCTCGGTAAGCTCTTCTAGAGTGTAGCCGGAATACAAAACAATATTCAGCCCTCTTTTCTTTATCTCTTTAGCCAAAAAGCAAAACCCCTTGCTCTGGCAAACAGGCTCGCCACCGCTAAACGTCACTCCATCCAAAAGCGGGTTGCCGTCTATCTCGCTTAGTATTTTTCCTATGTCACAAGATTTTCCGCCGTCAAACGAATGTGTCTGAGAATTATGGCAACCAATACAGTTATGGGGGCAACCTTGCGCAAAAACCGTCAACCTCAATCCGGGTCCATCAACAATAGATTCCCGAACAATACCGGCAATACAAAGAAAAACACCCGTTTCGATTAAGTCCTTTTTTTTATAATTCCTCCAACTGCCCACCGACAAAATGTTTAACCCTATCTCTTTCTTCCGTTCTTTTTGCATTGTTAAATCTATCTACAGTTCCTACCAAGTAGCCGGTTATTCTTCTTATTCGCTCAAATTCGCCTTTCCCATCCGCCTCTGTTCTACCACATTTTGGGCATTCGTTATCTATAACGCCGGTATATCCGCAAACGGGATCTCGGTCAACAGGGTGGTTTATTGAGCCGTAGCCGACCCCGCTCTCTTTCATACATCTGACGACTTTTTCAAATGCATCTAAATTTTTAATAGGATCGCCATCCAGTTCGACATACGAGATATGCCCTGCGTTTGTCAAGTTATGGTATGGAGCTTCCAACTTTATTTTATCAAAAGCAGAAATATCGTAGTATACCGGAATATGGAAAGAATTTGTATAGTAATCCTTATCGGTAACTCCCTCGATAACTCCGAATTTTTCTCTGTCCATTCTGACAAAACGTCCGGAAAGCCCCTCCGCCGGCGTCGCAATTAGGCTGTAGTTAAACTTAGTTAATGCGGCGGCATCGTCTGCTTTTTTCCGCATATAGCCTATAATATCAAGCCCTAGGTTTTGCGCTTCTTTCGATTCGCCATGGTGGGCGCCTATTAATGATTTGAGCGCTTCCGCAAGCCCGATAAATCCGATTGTCAACGTTCCGTGTTTCAATATTTCGCCTATGTTATCCTCGGGAGAAAGTTTGTCGCTATCAAGCCAGATCCCTTGTCCCATAAGAAACGGAAAATTCTTGACTTTTTTCTTTGCTTGAATGTTGTATCGTTCCATAAGTTGCTCTATAACTAGATCGAGATTTCTTCCCAAATCTTCAAAAAACACATCAACATTACCGCCCGCTTTTATCGCCAAACGAGGTAGGTTAATAGAGGTAAAGCTCAAGTTTCCTCTGCCTCCGACAACCTGCCTTGTTTCGTCATGAACGTTAGCCATAACTCTCGTTCGGCAACCCATATACGCTACTTCGGTGTTGGGGTCGTTTTCGTTGTAGAATTTAAGGTTAAAAGGAGCATCCAAGAATGAGAAATTTGGGAAAAGTCTTTTTGCGGAAACTTTGCAAGCAAGTTTAAAAAGATCATAGTTCAAATCGCCTGGATTAAAGTTTATACCTTCTTTGACTTTAAATATATTAATAGGAAATATAGGGGTTTCGCCGTTTCCAAGCCCTGCCTCCATAGCAAGTAGTATGCTTTTAGTAATGAGCCGTCCCTCCATAGAAACGTCGGTTCCGTAGTTTATCGAGGAAAAAGGTATCTGCGCTCCGGCTCTTGAATGCATTGTGTTAAGATTGTGGACAAACGCTTCCATCGCTTGATAGGCGATTCGCTCTATCTCGGAATCGGCGTATTTTTTCGCTCTTTCTTGAATGAGCTTAACTTCATCGTCTTGGGGTTGTTTTCCAAGAAGTTTGGCGAGAGGTTCTTTTTCTTTTTCCATATAATCGTTGTCGTTAGCCATTACGGGGCAAACTTCATAATCTTTTTCAATCTCTTTTAACATTAATTTTGTCTTAGCTACGCCGTCGTCAACATTATGGAGGATATTTATAATCTTACCTACGTTTGTTATATATAGCTTTTTATAAGTTTTTCTTATTCCGTTTGCCATACCGTAGTCTAAATTCGGTATGCTTTGTCCGCCGTGTTGGTCATTTTGGTTTGATTGGATAGCGATACACGCCAATGCGGAATAGCTCATTATGTCGTTAGGCTCTCGCAAAAAACCATGTCCGGTAGAGAACCCATCTTTAAAAAGTTTTTCGATATCTATTTGACAACAGGTTGTTGTTAACGTTAAAAAATCCAAATCATGGATATGGATATCGCCCTCGATATGCGCTTTGGAATGTTTGGGATTAAGAACAAACATCTCGTAGAACTGCTTTGCACCCTCCGAACCGTATTTGAGCATCGTTCCCATAGCGGTGTCGCCGTCTATGTTGGCGTTTTCTCGTTTGATGTCGTTTTCCTTTGCGTCTTTAAACGTTAGATCCTCATATATCTTCATGAGCCTTGTATTCATCTCTCGAATACGAGTTCTCTCGGCTCGATAAAGTATAAATTCTTTTGCGGTTCTTGCGTGTCCGTTTTCGATAAGAATTTTCTCTACGGTATCTTGAATTTCTTCAACAGTCGGGGTTGTTACATTTAGATCGTCAATAAGATGTTTCTCGGCTTCTTTAGCAAGCAATAAAGCCATTTCGTAGTCGTTGCCGCCCAAAACCTGCGCAGCTTTATATATAGCTTCCGCTATTTTATCTATATTAAATTCAACATATCTTCCGTCTCTTTTTTTAATTTTTTTGATTTTCTGCATTTTTAACTACCCCTGACAAATTTATTAATTGTTTAGTATTAAACTAACAAAACAGCATATTGTTGTTTGGATTTGAGCCAAACACTATATATTGTGTTTTTTCGTAGTTTCTATTATACTTTAAAAACAGTTTATGTCAAGAATATTCCGTATAATATTTTTGAAAGATTTTTAAACAAACTGTTGGTTAGGCTATAAATCAAAAAGAAAATAAATTTATATTTAATTTACTTGATATACTTGCGTTTTGAGCGATAAATATTTAAAATAAGTTTATAATCTTTAATTTACAGATCTATTGGAAATCATTGCTTTGATATGTTTAAAAAATACAACTAACAAAACGGAGAACCGATGCTTAAAAAAAATGAAATAATCGAAATTGAAATAACCGCTATGTCGAGCGATGGAAACGGAATAGGGAAGCAGGGCGATTTTGTTGTGTTTGTGCCGTATACCGTTGTAGGCGACACTGTTAAAGCGCTTATCGTTAAAGTTAACAAAAGCTTTTGTTTTGGGAAAATTTTAGAGTTAGTCAAACAAAGTGAAAGCAGAATTGAGCCGAAATGTGAGCTGTTCACTAAATGTGGCGGTTGTGCGTTTATGCAGATGACCTATAAGCAAGAGCTTGAACAAAAGCAAAATTTTGTGTCATATTCCCTTGAAAGAATTGGGGGGATAACACAAAAAGCATCCCAAATAATCGGTTCGCCAAAGGAAGAGGAATATCGAAACAAGGTTCAGTTTCCGTTTAAAACAATCGATAACAACGTAAGTTTTGGCTTTTTCGCCCCAAGAAGCCACAGGATTGTGCCAATAAAAAAGGGTTGCATCTTGCAACCGGGGATTATCAACGATATTGCTTTGTTTTGTGCAGAATTTTTTGATCAAAATAATATCCTATGCTACGATGAAACGAATGGAAACGGTGTCGTTCGCCATGTTCTGTTGAGAAAAAGCGACTATAACGGCGAAATTATGGTGTGCTTAGTTATTAATAAAGAAAAGTTTGCTTTTAGCGAACTTTTTGCCAAAAACCTAGTCGAAAAATTCCCAAGCGTTTCTACCGTTGTGCTAAACATCAACCGACAAAACACCAACGTTATTATGGGGGAGCGGTGTGAAACTATTTTCGGAAAAGGGTTTATTACAGATATACTGTCGGGGGTTGAAACCAGAATTTCGCCATTGTCATTTTTTCAGATTAACAACGGTTCTGCAACGCTTTTATACCAACAGGTTAAAAGATTAGCGGGGCTAGACGGCAACCAAACCGTTCTTGATCTTTTTTGCGGAGCCGGAACAATAGGGCTATCGCTTGTTGATCAAGCAAAATATCTTTATGGAGCTGAAATTGTTCCGCAAGCTATCGCCGATGCAAAGCAAAACGCCAAAGCAATGGGAGCGAAAAATGCCGAGTTTTTCGAGGGCGACGCAGGCGAAGTAGCGAACATGATTAAACAAAAAAACATTGAAATAGATGTTGTTATAACCGATCCTCCGAGGAAAGGTTGCGACGAAAATACAATAGAAGCGATAGTTTCGATTAATCCAAAAAAGATAATCATGGTATCGTGTAACGCAGCGACATTGGCTAGAGACTTAAAGCTACTTTGCGAAAAGGGCTATCAAGTAGACGAGATTGTGCCCGTGGATATGTTCCCAAGAACGACCCATGTCGAGACGGTAGCGGCATTGTCCAAACTTAATGTCGACCATTATATTGAAGTGGAAATAAAGATGGAGGAGCTATAGATTTTTAATTACTATGTTTCGCAAAAAATACATATCATATTATGAAATTCAATAAATTAAAGGAGAACAGCATGAAAGACGATAAAAAGAAAATCGAACAAAGGCTAAATAATATGAGAGATTTCTATTTAAAGGCAGAAAAACTGATCAATAATCTACCTGAAGCTATCCCTGAAAAAGCAAGAGAAATTATTAAAGATAAGGTTTTAGGGGATAAAGATCTAAAGCGATTAATGGAAGGAATAGATGTTCAAAGACCTCCAAGAATATTTCTAATTGGAAGAACAGGGGTTGGAAAGAGCAGTTTAATCAATGCGTTATGTGGCGCTTATGTCGCTCCGGTTAGCGATATAAGGAGTTGCACAACAGGTGCTACCGCTTACGAATGTAAAGATGCTGAAAGAGTTTTAATGGAAATATTAGATACAAGAGGTATCGCAGAATCGGAAAACATAAATGATACAATTTCAGCTGAAAATATGTTGATGGCTCAAATAAATGAGTTTTCACCGGATGTTGCAATATTAATGTTAAACTGCACACATAGAGATGATGTAAATTCAGATGTTGATTTTCTAAAAAAAGTTGCAAAAAATTATGCTGATACAAACAAGCAAAAACTTCCGATCGTTGTTGTAGTGAATAAATGTGATGAGATGGCGCCCACACGATTTAAGACGCCAACTGAATATCCAATAAATAAAATTGAGAAGATTAATGAAGTAGTACAGTATTATAAAGGAATCATAGTAAAAAACGGACTTAAAATTGATGATATTATAGCTGTATCATCCTTAATAGACTGGCAAACACCGGACGGCTTGGAAGTAGATGCTGATTGTATAAACAATTTGCCAAAATCCGATATTGATAATCTGCAAATTGCTTTTGATGGAAGATATAAAATAGAGGAACTACTTGATATTTTGGAAGAAGCCATCCTTGATTATGAAGCGAAAATGGGATTAAGGATGGCTGCAAGACTTAATGAAGTGATAAATGTATTTGTCAATCATTTGATTACTATATTTTCAGGAATATCTGCTACCGTTGCACTAACACCAATACCTCTTTCCGATGTATACATATTGCTTGTTATCCAGTCGATCTTGGTTTCCTTAATTGCCGCTTTAAGCGGTAGAGATGTATCATTAGAAACTGCAAGAGAATTTATATTTAGCTTAAGTGGTGTAGCAGGATTAGGATTTGCATTTAGATTAGTAGCACAACAAGCGTCTAAATTTATAAATGGAGTTTTGCCGGCTACTGGGTCTTTTGTTAGCTCCGGAGTAGCATTTGCAGGAACTTCTGCAATCGGAAAGGCTGCGGCAGCTTATTATATCGAAGATAAGTTGATTGATGATGTTAAGAAAAAATTTGAACTTTTAAAAAAATCGAATGTAGAAAATATAGTAAATTAACTATTATATACATTCTATACTATCGTGACGTATTGAAACGGTAGCAGCATTGTCCAAACTTTAATTAGAAAGGTGTTAAACAGGGCTGTTGACAGATAAATAAATGACAAAATGAATAAAGTCTTCCGTGGCAAGCGGAAGACTTTATTCTATAGCTTTATGATTTCGTTATCATCAGATGACAATAGCATCTAGTTTATTCCAAATCATCCTTTTTACTTTCAATATATAGTCTGAATTTTTCACAATTTATTAACAACTATGCTAAGTAAAAAAAGGTATATTATAAGTTAAGCCAATCAAGAATTTTTAAAATAAACAAATGTGTTCTACCGCATTTTGTGCTATAATAGATAAAAATTAATTTTGGAAAGCGAATAATTTTAATGGCAAATATAGTTATGATTGTTTCCGGCATAGGGCTAGTTATTAGCTTGGTTTTGATAAACATCGATAGCATTAATTATGAAATTCCCGGAACGATACTCTTTGTTTCGTTTGCTGCATTTATGTTGGCAAGAGCGAAGGATTATTTCAACAGAGGCTTGAATTTTTATGGATATTGTTATTTAGTATCCGGAATATTTATTGTGTTAACTGGTATTTATTTTGCGTTTGTTTTTTTGATATTTTAATATCTCAGTTATTTAAAAAGTTGTTATTTAAATTTAGCTTTGAGAAAGTTTAAAACAGGAGGTCTAAAGTGGGGTTTATCGAAAATTATAAAAGGCTAGACAATCTTTGCAAACAAGTTTTAAACAGCGAAACCGGCGTGACTACCTATATAAACCGCCTTGAAGCGATTAAAGATAGAGGCTTTTTAACCGAATATAAAAAGCTTAAAACTTACCGACATATACGAAATCAAATAGTTCATGATAATAACGTCAGCGAGAAAAATTTATGCACCAAACAAGATGTCGTTTGGTTAAAGCAGTTTCATGATCGAATTATAAACAAAACCGATCCTCTCGAACTTTATCGCAGAAAAATATTGGGGTTGAAGACAAACAATAATAAATCCAACTATCGTAATTCGAGAAACTCTAAAAAAAAGACAAAAAGAAAAGCACTAAACATTTTAAAATCGATAGTGCTTTTAATTCTATTGGTTTGTATTGGATTGTTGTTTTATTTTGTAATGAATTTTATGATGTAAGAATAACGAGGGCTTCGAAAGGGTGAATAGAGTTAATCCTCCAACTATCCGCTAATAATATCGAATATGGTTTTTGCAAAAAGCAACACGATAACAATCATGATTATGGGTCGAATAAATTTCGATCCATTTTTAATTGCAAGCGAAGAACCGAGATAGTTTCCGGCAACGGCGCAAATAGCCGCCGGAATGCCGATTATAAACAAAACTTTTCCGCCCAAAAGATAGGCGACAAGCGCCCCAATGTTGGAAGCTAGGTTGACGATTTTTGCGTTGCCCGAGCTAATTAACAAACTGTAGTTTAGAAGCCCTGTGAACAATAGAACATAAAAAGTTCCGGCACCAGGACCGAAAAAGCCATCATAGCAACCGACTGTTAAACCGATTAAAAGCGAAAACAATATTTCTTTGTTTTTAGATAGCTCTTTTTTTGGAACATCGCTTTCTTTGCCAAACCCTCTATTAAACATCAAAAATATTGCAACAGCAGGGAGCAAGATCATCAAAGATATCTGAAGATATCTTTCGCTTAACATCAAAGCAAGTCTCGCTCCAAAGTTTGAACCGATTAATGCGCCAACCGCCGCAATAAGCGCTGTTTTCATATTTATGTTTTTAGAGCGATAATATTTGATTGAACTAATCATCGTTCCAAGGCTCATTGCAAATTTATTTGTTCCATACGCAAGATGAACCGGAAGACCGGCAAAAAGATATGCCGGAACCGAGATGATGCCGCCGCCGCCGGCGATTGAATCGGCAAAACCTGCTAAAAATACCAAGGGACAGACTATTAGTAGTTGTCTTATAATTTCGTCCATTTTGTTCCTCATTTATAAATAATTATATAAACCCGATAGGATTTTATCCAAAAATCAAATCTTGATGTTCTGTGTATATGCTGTTCATTTTCACGTCAAAAGAATTTGAAGGGAGTTTTTCAAACAACAAATTTGAAGGACAAACCGCAATTTTATAGATACTCTTATGCTTTAGCGCCTTGTCATAATAACCAAATCCATGCCCCATGCGCTGCTTTTTTGTATCGCAACAAAGCGACGGAACGATAGCAAGCTCCACTGTAGACAGATCAACTGTATCGGCAGACTCTAAAGGTTCCATAATCCCGTATTTACCTTTGGAAAAATCCTCAAGGCTTGATATCTTTTTTGCCAACATCTCTCGATTTTTTATACACAGCGGAACGCAAATCGTTTTTCCAAGCTTTAGTGCATCGGTTATTATCGGTAAAACATCTATCTCGTATTCTTTTGGATAGTAGCAAAAAATTGCGTTTGCACTTTGATATTGTTTACTGTTAATGATTTTTTCGCAAATTTTATCGCTTATAGTTTTTCTGTTTTTTAAAAATTCACCCGAAAGATAAAGTTTAGCTTTTTTTCTAACAACGGATTTTTCGAAATAAAGGGTTGATCTTTGATACAAAATGTTTGAAAAAGTTTTCGATATAAATAAAATTGCCGCTATCATTATCGGCATTATAACAAAAGCTTTTACCAACCTTAACGGCGCAAGAGCGACAAAACCTTTTCCTAAAATTAAGGTTAACCAAACGGTATCTAAAAAAAACTGAATCGGAAAACAAACTATTAGCGAAGCTATTGAGGCTCGAAGAAACGTTATGTTTTTTTGATAGAGAAAAAAACCCAACACAAGCCCCGCTAAAAAAGCAGTTAGAGAAAAGCCAAAAAAATAAGCTCCTATCGGGAAAAGGTTTGCTCCAAGAAAATCAGCTAGACCCCAAGCGAGAGAACTATACAACGGGCCATACAAAAACGCTATTAAAACAATCGGAACAAAGCCGATACTAAACTTAACAAGAGGAGTTGAAATCGAAAGAAATCTTGAAAGCAACACCTCGATAGCGATAAGTAGCGACACCGTTAATATTCTGTTTAATCTAAATGAATTCATATATTCCTTTGTTCTGCCTTTCTTATACTAAAACTACGAAATATTCTATCAACAAATCAACAACAGCTCCATAGCTTTTTATTCCAAGAGGTTGATCGTAACTCTTTAAAAAATCATCATACAGCTGTTCGCTTGTTTCGGAAACAGCGGTGTCGAACCTGTCCCAATATTCGTTGATATATCGTAAATCCGCAACAACTTCTGCGGGGAGAGTTTCGAAAACTTCGGCGAAAAGTTCTGGGTTTTCTCGATATAAAGCGTTTGAAAGATATGTGTAGCCCGAAAGATAACCGCTGTAGACATAATCGGGATTGTTCGAAAGAATAGCTGCCAATATTCCAACAAAGTTCGCTTCATCTTCGCTGGCAATATTTCGTTGGTGGGATATTTCGTGGGTGATAGTGGCCGGAATGGTGCTGGGCGGCGCATGGCTGTTGATGTTTGCTTCCCCCGTTAAAGGAAACATTATTCCGGTTGTGTTGATAAAGCTTAGCATAACCGAAAAATATAATGGTTTAACTTTGAGCGGATGTCCCTTTAAAAACGGAAAAACAGTTTCGATATTATCATATATATATTGGCTGTCGTCGATAGCTTTTTCAACATCGATATCGGCGGTTCCGTCGTCGTTTCGAGAAATGTTTGTGCTAGCTTTTGTTAAACCATCTGCGAACAAAACCGTCGTGTTATAGAGCTGTTCAACCGAATAGCTGGAAGGTTTTATTCCGGAAAGCTCTACAAAAGTTTTGCTGTAGTAGTTTGCGCCCCAAAGATATGTCAACAAAAAAAAGATTAAAAGCGTTATAAAAGTTGAATTAATGAAAAAACTGTAGAAGGGTTTCGAACTGTTCTTTTTTATAATGACCATAAAGACCTTATATATATAGTATAATATATAAGCCGCTATAAACAAGATAAATCTATAAACAATTATCTCTGCAACGGAATATCTGTAAAATGACAAAATACCGGCGACTGTCGATTTAAGAGGGGTTGATATGTTTGTTGTATAGAAAGTTACGAGATCTTTATTGTGTTTAACAACATGAAAAAACGCAATTAGAATGATAAATACCAATATTGAAACTATTCTTTTTTTATATTTTATCAAATAATCGCTTTTAAAAAAATGTTTCATCTTTTAAATACCTTTATTTTATTTCTATCACACATATAACATAATATAGAGTTTTCAAAGAAAATTCAATTAAATTTTAAGATTTAAAGTTGAATTTAAGTTTGTATTATTTTATTATTTAACAAATATTTAAACAAAAGCTAACTTTGTTATTTACATAATAGCGTTAATAAGTTAAAATATAATAGATATGAAAATAATAAAACTAAGGAGAATTCTTTAATGACGGAACGGCCAAAGTATAAAAGAATTTTGATTAAGCTAAGCGGAGAAGCGCTAGCGGGCGACAACAGTTTTGGGCTAAACTACGACGTTGTGTATAGTATATGCAAACAGATTAAGATCGCAAATGAGCTGGGAACTGAGATTGCAATTGTTGTAGGTGGCGGAAACTTTTGGAGGGGCAGAGAAAACCCCGATATGGACAGGGTTCGTGCCGACCATATGGGAATGCTTGCAACCGTTTTAAACTCGCTTGCAATTTCGGATGCTCTTGAACAACAAGGGGTGACAGTTCGTGTTCAAACAGCGCTACCGATGCAACAGATAGCAGAACCTTATATAAGAAACAAAGCGATAAGACACCTTGAAAAGGGAAGAGTAGTTATATTTGGCTGCGGAACGGGAAATCCGTTTTTCTCAACCGACACGGCGGCGGCGCTTAGAGCTATTGAGATAGATGCCGACATCGTTTTAAAAGCAACTATGGTAGACGGTGTCTATGACAAAGACCCAAAGAAAAATAAAGATGCGGTTAAATATGACAATATGCAGTTCACAACAATTCTAAGCGATAACCTTATGGTTATGGATGCGGCGGCGGCATCTCTTTGCAGAGAAAACAACATACCGCTGTTGGTGTTCAGCATAGAAGACCCTGAAAATATAGTTAAAGCCATCAAAGGCGACGATATCGGAACAATTATAATGGAGGAAAAATAATATGGAAAGCTATTTTGCAAAACCTACAGAAAAAATGGGGAAATCTATCAATGCCTTGAGCCAAGAACTTGCCTCGGTAAGAGCCGGAAGGGCAAATCCTGCTGTTTTGGACAAATTGGTTGTAGACTATTACGGAACGCCGACGCATATAAATCAAATGGCGGCGGTTTCGGTTGCGGAAGCTCGCATTTTGGTTATCCAACCATGGGATGCTTCTACCATCAAAGCTATCGAAAAAGCTATTCAAACATCCGACATAGGGATTAATCCAACCAACGACGGCAGAGTTATCCGCCTTGTTTTCCCGCCCTTGACAGAAGACAGAAGAAAAGATCTTGTTAAACAGATTAAAACTTATGGCGAAGAAGCAAAAGTTGCGGTTCGTTCGATTAGAAGAGATTCTATCGAAAAGATGAAAGAACTTAAAAAGAAAAGCGAGATAACGGAAGACGATCTAAAGCAATTTGAAGATAAAATTCAAAAGCTTACCGATAAACACACAAAACAGGTTGACGAGATGATTAAATCAAAAGAAAACGAGCTTTTGGAGATCTAAATTTTATGTCGGATAACAATCAACAGACAGTTCCAAACCACATAGCTATTATTATGGACGGGAACGGAAGATGGGCGAAAAAACGAGGGTTGCCTCGAACCGCCGGTCATTTTAAGGGTGCCGAAGTTTTTCAAAAGATAACAAGGCATTGCGAAAAAATCGGCGTAAAAGCGTTGACGGTGTATGCGTTTTCAACCGAAAACTGGTCTCGCCCTTTGTCGGAAGTTGAATCTATTATGAATCTTTTAAGGAAATACCTTAAAGATGCTTTTGGGTTCAAAGGGGAAAATATCAAGATAACTTTTATCGGAGAAAGGCAAAGGCTAGACGACGATATAGTTAAACTAATGCATGAAATTGAACAAGTTTCAAAAGATAACACAGGGCTAAAGCTTAATGTTGCTATCAACTATGGCGGCAGAGATGAGATTATTAACGCAACAAAAGAGATTGCAAAACTCGCAGAGCAAAATCTGGTTGACATTGAAGACTTGACGGAACAGGATTTTGAAAAATATCTATACACAAAAGACAGCCCGCCGGTTGATTTAATTCTTCGCCCAAGCGGAGAACAAAGAATTTCAAACTTTTTGCTTTGGCAATCTGCTTATAGCGAGTTTGTCTATATGGATGTATTGTGGCCCGATTTTTCACCTAAAGACCTCGATAAAGCTATCGCAGCTTTTTGCAAACGCTCTAGAAGATTTGGCGGAATATAAATTTTATTACATTAGATGAGGACAACATGAAAACAAGGGTTATTTCAGCGATAGCGGCTTTGGCGCTGCTTTTTAGCGCACTGGCTTTCTACGACACTTTATACGCAAACTTTGTGGCATTCTTAATGCTTTTGTTGATGATATACGAGATACACAAAGCATTTAAAGTTCCGTTTTGGTATGTCAGTTTAATTCCGGCGGCGATGGTTTGTTTTTTAGATACAAAATTGATGTTTAGCTTTGGTATATACATTGCAATTTTGTATCTAATTGTGTTTGCTATATTGATAATTATTTCTAAAAAACACATATTATTTGCAAATACGGCTGCGGTGTTGCTTGAATGTCTTTTGATAATATTCGGATTTGGAACCTGTCTTTTAATTAGAGAACAGTTCAGCGTTGGCGATTTCTATGGCGATTCGCTTGCTATAACTATCTTCGCAATGGCGCTGGGTTGGCTTTGCGATACCTTTGCCTTTTTGTTTGGTAGAGCTATCGGAAAGCGCAAACTTTCTCCCGAAATAAGCCCTAAAAAAACCGTTGAAGGTGCAATAGGCGGAGTTGTTGCAACCGTTATATTCTCGGTTATATATTTCGCAGTGTATGCAACATTTGGCGACAGCCGATCAATGTTTGGTGAAATACCGATCTTAGGATACTTTGTTATAGCTTTGATTGGTTTCTTGGGCGCTATCGCCGGAATTTTCGGCGATCTGTTCGCTTCGTATATAAAAAGAGAATGCAAGATAAAGGATTTTGGGAACATCATGCCGGGTCATGGCGGAGCGCTCGACAGAATAGACAGCGTTCTTTTCACAATACCCCTAACTTATGTTTGCGTGTTGTTTCTTCAAACGATTGTGGTGTAGTGTATGACAGAAAAACTAGCGGTTTTTGGTTCAACCGGTTCAATAGGAACGCAAGCGCTTTCGCTTGTTAAAGATCTTTCGATTAAAGTCACCGCAATTTCGGGATATTCCAACATCGATTTGTTGGAGCAACAAGCGCTTTTGCATAGACCCGAAACGGTTTGTGTGATTGATGAAACGGCGGCTAAAAGCCTTAAGACAAAACTTGCACATACCAACATAAAAGTTTTGTCTGGGAAAGAGGGTTTAATCGATATAGCGGTGAACGACAAAAGCGACACCGTTTTAAATTCTGTTGTCGGCGTTGCAGGTCTTGAACCGACCATCGAGGCAATTAAAGCGAAAAAAAATATAGCTCTTGCCAACAAAGAAACTCTAGTAGTTGGCGGAAAGCTTATAACAAACCTTGTTGAACAAAATGGGGTTAAGATGCTTCCGGTTGATAGCGAACATTCCGCTATATTTCAATGCCTTGAAGGTTCAGCAGAAAACAAGCTTAGCAAAATATTTTTAACTGCATCGGGTGGACCGTTTTTTGGGTATACTAAAAAAAGGCTTGAAAATGTTTCGCTTGAAGATGCGCTTAAACATCCTAACTGGTCGATGGGGAAAAAGATAACGGTTGACAGCGCAACGCTTATGAACAAGGGGCTAGAGCTTATCGAAGCTATGCACCTTTTTGACATAGACCCCTCCAACATCGACATAACGGTGCATCGACAAAGCATAGTTCATTCGATGGTTGAATTTGAGGATAGATCGGTTATAGCTCAACTGGGGCTACCCGATATGAGAATACCAATTCAATATGCTTTGACATATCCAAAAAGATTTAGTTGTCCCGTTGAGCCGTTAACCATCGAAAGTATGGCGAACCTAACGTTTGAACGTCCCGATATCGAAACGTTTATATGCTTGAAAGCGTGTATAATAGCGGCGAAACGAGGCGGAACGGCGACTTGTATCGTCAACGCTGCAAACGAAAGAGCGGTTGAACTGTTCCTTCAAAAAAGGATTGAGTTTTTGGATATCGGAAAAGCAGTTTTGGCGGCGGTCGAAAGTATCGATATTATTGATAACTATACTCTTGATGATTTAATAGATACCGATATTAAGTCAAGGGAGTTTGTAGATAAATTTGAAAAATAAATTTTTCAAATTGTAAATTTAAGTTTCGTGGCAAACGGCGCCACGATTTTGGCTAAAGCCAAAACCACTTAAATTTACGGAACTGTGCGAAAATATAGCTTCCTGTTGTAGAAATGCAAAAAAGCCTCCCTCCATGAGGGAGGTGGCAGGCATAGCCTGACGGAGGGAGTTTAAATCGGCACGGTGAGAAATCTTAGTTTGTAGTTTGAAATAGGTTTTTCAAACTTTGGGTTTTGTGATTTTGGGCGATTATCGCTCCGATTTATTGCTTTGAAAACAAAGCAATAAACCAACACAAAATCTTATTATGGAAGGAACAATCATTAATATGCAAATTATTATAACGATCATTGCGGCGGTTTTTGTTTTTGGAATAATTATCTTTATCCATGAACTGGGACATTTTTTGGCGGCAAGACTTTCGGGGATTAAGGTAAACGAGTTTGCTATCGGAATGGGCCCTACTATTCTGAAAATGAAACGCAAAGACACGGTATATGCTATAAGGCTTTTTCCGATTGGAGGCTTTGTTAGCATGGAGGGGGAAGACGAAGACAGCGACGAAATAGGATCTTTCGGAAAAGCCCCCGTAGGAAACAGAATATTGACCGTTGCGATGGGCGCTATATTCAACCTTATTCTTGGCTTTTTTCTTATGATGACGTTGACAATATGGAGCGGCGCAATAGCGACAACGACTATCCATAGCTTTGAAGAAAACGCTTCTTCATATGAAACAGGGCTTGAAGTTGATGATAAAATCATCTCGATTAACGGCAGAAGAATGTATAATATCGATGATATTTTGTATGAACTTTTCCGAGTTAAAGAAGGTAAGGCGGATTTCATTGTCGAGCGAGATGGCGAAAGGGTTGAAGTTTCGGGCGTAACATTCGAAACGTTCTACAACGAAGAAGCCGATATCGACCAAATTGTGCTAGACTTTAAGGTGTATGCGGTCGAAAAAACATTTTTCAACGTTATTCGAGAATCGTTTTATGCAACAATCTCGATGGTTAAGCTGGTGTTCGTTTCGGTTGTTGATCTTGTAACCGGAAACGTTCCGATAAATCAACTCGCAGGTCCCGTTGGAATAGTTAATGTAATATCGGATGCCGTTGTAAACGGAGTTAAGAACATTATATATATAATGGCGCTTTTAACGATTAACCTCGGGGTTATGAATCTTCTTCCTCTTCCGGCACTCGATGGCGGCAGACTTGTGTTTTTGATCTTTGAAGCAATAACCAAGCGCAAATTAAACCCAAAATATGAAGGGTATATCCATGCAGGCGGACTTATTTTGCTTTTAACATTAATGATTTTCGTCACCTACAACGATGTAACAAAACTTTTTATGGGGTGATAACGGTTTGACAAAACAGGTTAAAATAGGAAACATTGCGATAGGCGGAAACAACCCTATCGCAATACAATCGATGCTTAATGCTCACAGCCTTGATGTTATCGGCAACGTTGAGCAAGCGGTTGCGCTTGAAAAAGCGGGATGTGAGATAATCCGAGTTTCGGTTCCGACCGAAAAATCGGTAGAGCTTATATATAAACTGAAACAAAGCGTTTCGGTTCCTATAGTTGCGGATATCCATTTCGACCATAAAATTGCGCTGCTTTCTGTTGAAGCCGGCGTTGATAAAATTAGAATTAACCCCGGCAACATAGGGGATTTTTCTAATGTCAAAGCGGTTGCAAACGCTTGCAAACAAAAAAACATCCCTATTCGAATTGGGGTTAATTCCGGTTCGGTAGAAAAAGATATCTTGAAAAAACATGGCGGCGTTTGCCCTATGGCTTTGGTTGAAAGCGCCAAAAGACACGTTGAACTGCTTGAAAAAAGCGATTTCGACGACATTGTTGTGTCGATAAAATCCTCCAACCTTGCGGTTATGACCAAAGCATATCGACTTTTTAGCGAGATGTATAACTATCCGCTACACCTTGGGGTAACCGAAGCCGGAACATATCTAAATGGGCTTGTTAAATCATCTATTGGCATAGGAAGCCTTCTTTTGGATAACATAGGCGCAACGCTCAGAGTTTCGTTGACCGACGACCCGATAAAAGAAATTGAAGCTGCAAACATGATTTTGGGAGCGCTGGGGCTTGTCGAAAGGGTCGAGGTTATATCCTGCCCAACTTGCGGACGAACCGAAATCGATTTAATCTCGATTGCAAAAGAGGTTGAAGAGAAAACAAAACATATAAAAAAACCGCTTAAAGTTGCGGTCATGGGCTGTGTTGTTAACGGACCCGGCGAAGCAAAGGAAGCGGATATCGGAATTGCCGGGGGGAAAGATTGCGCTGTTTTATTTAAAAAGGGCGAAACAATAAGAAAGCTTTCCGGCAACATTGCGGACGAGCTTTTGGATGAAATAAAGGTTATGTTGAGGGATTAGATGGCGGTACCATTAACACAATTGTTCTCTGATTTTAATAGCGAACATCATAATAGTTTAGTTCGAGAGGTGACTATAGATAAAGACAAGGAGATTATCAACTTGTCTTTATTTTGTGAGCATTTTAACGAAAATTTTGTTATAGCTTTTGAAAAATATCTCGAAGATAGGTTTAAAAAGTTTGAAATTAAAACGGATTATTTTTTTTCAAAAGGGTTTGATCAAAAAGCTTTTTCTTTTTTAATCGAGCGATTAAAGCTAAACGGACTACCGTTAAATGGTTTTTTTCATGATTGCCCTGTTGAGATAACCGAGAGTGAAATAACGATAACGCTTAGAAATGTTACAAAAGATTTTATTGGTAATTTTAATTTTGAGATGCATTTTTCTAAAATATTAAATGAATATTTTGGTATTAAACGAGAGATAAAATATATCGAGGACATAAAAGAGGTTAAACAAAAACAAACTGAAAACTTTGTTGCAAGAACCCCAGCCCCGATAAAACCTGTGGCCGCCCCTAGCGGGAACACAAAGGCAAAGATAGCCGAGAATATAAGCGAAAATCTTGACCTTGAAAACGACGAATACCAAATAATTATTGGAAAAAAACCGCAGCTTTCAAAGGTTCGCACGATAGCAGATGCCGGAAGCGAAAACGGAAAACAGGTTATATGGGGCGATATCTTCGCAATAGAAGATTTCACAACAAAAAACGGCGGAAAGATAACGACTATTTCGATAACCGACTACACAGGTTCAATTAACCTTAAAATATTTGACATGAAAAATGCACTTTCGGATAAGCTTGAAAAGCTTTCTTCCGGGATGTCGGTCGTTGTCTCGGGAGATGTAACGTTTGATAAATACAGCGGAGACTTTATTTTAACCCCCGATGATATAATAACGGTTGAACGGCAAAAACGAAAAGATAAAAGCGAACAGAAAAGAGTTGAACTGCATCTACACACCAAGATGTCGGCGGTGGATGGGCTTTGCGATATCGATAAAGTTATTAAGCTTGCGTATAAATTTGGGCATAGAGCGATAGCGATAACCGATCATGGCGTGGTTCAAGCGTTTCCCGACGCAGCGTCAACCCTTAACAAGATAAGAAAAGGTGACAAAGAAACCGAGTTTAAGATTATATACGGTATCGAAGGTTATTATGTTGATGATAGCAATACAGACGAAACTTTTAACTTTAGACAACCAAAGCCAAACCACATAATACTACTTGCGAAAGATAAAGTCGGGCTTAAAAATCTTTATGAACTCGTTACAAAATCACATCTCGAATACTACCATAAACGCCCGAGGATTTTGCATAGCGAACTTATGAAACATCGAGAAGGTTTGGTTGTTGGGTCTGCTTGCGAACAAGGGGATCTCTTTAAAGCGGTGCTTGAAAAGCGAGGTTGGCAAGAGCTTGTTAACATCGCCGAAAAATACGACTATTTGGAGATACAACCGATCTGCAACAACCGGTTTCTTGTTCGAGAGGGGAAAGCCGAAGACGATGAGGAGCTAAAAGAATTTAACAAGCAGATAGTTCGTTTGGGGGAAAAGCTGGGTAAACTGGTAGTTGCAACTTGCGACTCACATTTTATAGATGAAAAAGACGGGATATATCGCCAGATATTGATGGAAGCCCAAGGGTTCAGTGATGCAAAGATGCAACCTAATTTGTATTTTAGAAATACAAACGAGATGTTGGAGGAGTTTTTATATCTTGGTGAACAAAAGGCTTTTGAAGTTGTTGTAACTAATCCAAACAAAATTGCGGATATGATAGACGGCAGTCTGAAACCAATACCCGACGGAACGTTCACCCCAACTATCGAGGGTTCGGAAGAAACGTTAAAACAACTTTCATATGATAATCTTAAAAGAATATACGGCGAAAACCCCGAAAAACTCATAGTTGACCGAGCGGAAAAAGAGCTTAATTCTATTATAAAGCATGGGTTTGCGGTGCTTTACGTTATAGCGGAAAAGCTTGTTGCAAAGTCGGAACTTGATGGGTATCATGTTGGCTCAAGGGGTTCGGTTGGTTCTTCGTTTATCGCAAATCTTGTCGGAATTTCCGAGGTTAATCCGTTGCCGGCACACTATATCTGCAAAAACTGTCAGTATCTAGAGTTTCAAGAGGGTGTTGCGAGTGGCTTTGATCTTCCGAATAAAGATTGCCCAAAATGCAAAACGCCACTTTATGGCGACGGACACGACATACCTTTTGAAACGTTCCTAGGTTTCGAGGGGGACAAAGCCCCCGATATCGATCTTAACTTTTCGTCGGAATACCAATCCAATGCGCATAGATACACCGAAGAAATTTTCGGTAGCGACAGGGTTTTTAAGGCGGGAACTATCTCTTCGCTAAAAGACAAAATTGCGTATGGGTATGTTAAAAAATATACCGAACAAAACGAGCTCGTTCTAAACAAAGCGGAGGAAAACCGCCTGACAGTTGGTTGCACAGGGGTTAAAAAAACAACGGGACAGCATCCCGGCGGAATGGTCGTTTTGCCTCAAGGCTACACAATAACCGATTTCACACCGGCGCAACATCCGGCGGATTCAAAAGATAGCGGAGTTATAACGACACATTTTGATTTCAACTCGCTACATGACACGTTGTTGAAGCTAGATATTCTAGGCCACGATGTTCCAACTCTTTATAAATATTTCGAAGATTTCACCGGCATTTCGGTCAACGATGTTCCGATGAACGATCCCAAAATCATCGAACTTTTCACCTCGACCGAGCCGCTTGGAATACTTCCCGAAGATATCGACAACAAGATAGGAACGCTCGGGGTTCCCGAGATGGGAACCGGGTTTGTCGCTAATCTTTTGCTCGAAACAAATCCTTCGTGTTTTTCCGATTTAATTCAAGTTTCGGGGCTTTCACACGGAACCGACGTTTGGAAAAACAATGCGCAAAACCTCATAGCCGATAAAACCTGCACAATTTCAGAGGTTATCGGAACGAGGGACAGCATCATGGTATACCTTATCAAAAAAGGTGTTGAACCAAAGCTTGCGTTTACTATCATGGAGATAACAAGAAAAGGGAACGCTTCAAGGCTTTTCAACGACGAAATTCTATCAAGCATGAGGGAAAACAATGTGCCGGAATGGTATATTGAAAGTTGCAAGACTATAAAATATATGTTCCCAAAAGCCCATGCGGCGGCATATGTAACGTCGGCAATTCGTATTGCTTGGTTTAAACTTTATCATCCTGTTGAGTTTTATGCGGCTTATTTCACCGTTCGTGGAAGCGATATCGATATCGAAGCCGCAATGGGTGGGCTAAAGGTTGCAAAACGAAAACTCAACGAATGCAAGATGAGAATGAGGGATGTAGTCAAAAAAACCGCAAAAGATGAAGATACCTATGTTGCTCTTCAAGTGACCTGTGAGATGCTAGCTCGAGGTTGCAAATTCTTGACGGTAGACCTAAAAAAATCCGATGCCACGAAATATCTTATAGAACCCGACGGTATAAGATTGCCGTTTATCGCAATAAAAGGGGTCGGCGAAAATGCCGCAAGATGTTTGTTTGAAGCAGCTCACGACAGAGATTTCATAGCGGCAGACGAGATGTTGGCGTATAAAGGGATTTCCGCTTCGCTTCTCGACACGCTTGAACAAGTTGGGGCGCTCGGAGATATGCCAAAAGAAAGCCAGGTTTCGTTGTTTTAAGAAAAACTAACGGGGGAATTTTCTAAAACAATAATCTATACATATTTAAAGAAATGAGGAACTATTATGAGCGGAAAGATAATCTTAAACCTTGCAATTAGCCTAGATGGATATATAGCAGACAAAAGCGGAGGGTTCGAATGGATAACTGGCGACGGCGACAAGACGCTTGACACAAAAACTCCGTTTGATTTTTCAGAGTTTTTGACCGACATAGATATAATAGTTATGGGTGGGGAATGTTACCGCCAAGGTTTTGAAAAAGATTATACACAATATAAAGATAAAACCGTTTATATAGCTACATCAAAACCCGAAAAAGACCGAGACAATCTTCATTTTATAAATGGGGATATTGTCGCTGTTTTGGAGGAGCAAAAAAGGGAAGGCAAAAATATATTCCTTTTTGGTGGTGGAAAAATAATAGATCCTTTTATAAAACAAAACGCAATCGACCGATATATCGTTGGCGTTATTCCAACAGTTTTAGGGGACGGGAGAAAACTGTTTCTTGAAAACAACCCCAACATATCGCTACATCTCGACAGCTACAGCATAGCGGAAGGTGTTGTTATTTTAATCTATTCAAAAAGATAAAAAAACGCAGTGTGAAGAAAGGTTCATTTTCACACTGCGTTTTTAATATTTCTAGAGTGGATAATTAGAGTTGAGCAACAAGCATACAAAAATTTTGTCACCGCAATTGTCCACACCTAATAGTTCTAACTGCTTGCAATAAAATGCTTTTTTCGATATTCGGTTGGAGTTAACAAAAACATTTCTTTGAAGCTTTTGGAAAAATAGCTTATCTCGTGAAACCCACAGCTAAAAGCGATATCGATTATTGGAAGAGTGGAGGTTTTAAGGAGTAGCGCTGTTTGTTCAATGCGATAGGTTTTTAAATATTTTATAGGAGAGGTGTTTAAAACCAGCTTAAAACATCTTAAAGCCTCGCTTTCTTTTACCCCCCCACTGTTTGCAATATCCGAAAGAGTTATGTCGTTGTTATAGTTGTTTTGTATAAACGACATCATCTTTTTGCAACGATTTAACTGTTTTATTCTTTTGTCATCAATTTTTCCACAAGGGTTTTTGTTCGAATTTATAATGGGTAGCAGTATATTTGAAATCAATGTTCTTATCTCAAATTCAAACCCAAACTGCTCCTTAGTGAATATATGAAAAGCTTTTAATACATCGCTGCATTGTTTATCGTTTAACATTTCATAATCTAAAGCAGTTTCCCCCAGTAGCTTATGAAAATATCTTTGGTATAAAACGCTGTTTTGTTCTCCGAAAAGAAACTTTGCGCTTAATACAAAGGATTTAAGCCTACAGTTTGAATCGTCAAAGTCTATACAGGAATGAAGCCGACCGGAATTTATAAATATTCCGTCATTCGGTTTTAATATGAACTTTTCAAGTTCGACAACAAGTTCCATCTCGCCTTCGACCACAACGATAAGCTCTATTTCTTCATGCCAATGATAGGGGACAGGTTCTTCCTTTAAATCATCATAATATATGGCGACAGGGAACTCAGCAGTTCCTTTAACGTTTAGTTCTCTGTTGGTTTTATCCAAAATTATATTACAAGAGGAATTAATCATAATAGCTCCTTTGGGCGAAATAATCATATAATACAACGAAATATTAATAGAAATTTAAGAAATATTGAGATATAATCATATCATAAAACATTTCAGGAGGCAATATCTCGATGGTTAGTTTGTTATTGGCGCTTATATATATTTCTTTTATCAGTTTGGGTCTACCCGATGCGGTGCTAGGATCTGCTTGGCCGCTTGTCAGCGAGGAATTTGGCGTTGCTATTTCAAATATGGGAATAGTTTCGATAATTATTTCGGCGGGAACTATTGTTTCAAGCCTTAACAGCACTAAGCTTATCGACAAACTAGGGGTGCATAAAGTGACGGCGTTAAGCGTTTTGTTAACCGCTGTTTCGTTGTTCGGGTTTTCAAGTAGCCCTTCTTTTTTGGTTCTCTGTCTTTGGGCCGTTCCTTATGGTTTGGGTGCCGGAAGCGTCGACACAGCGCTTAACAACTATGTTGCGGTCAACTTCGAGAGCAAACACATGAGCTGGCTCCACTGTATGTGGGGGGTTGGCGCAACGATGGGTCCATATATAATGGGGGTGGCGCTAACAAATGGCTTGAGCTTTAGATCTGGATATATAATCTTGTTTGCAATTCAAGCGCTTCTTTCGGTTGTTATATTTATAAGTAGCCCTGTTTGGAAACTTAAATCAAGCGATATTGAGAACAATGTTGAAAACAAAACAAAAAAGTCTTTAACGTTAATACAAATATTTAAGATAAAGGGTGTTAAACAAATAGCGGTAGCGTTCTTTTGTTTTTGCGCAATCGAACACACAACAGGGCTTTGGGCTAGCAGTTATCTTGTTTTTAACCGAGGCATATCCCCCGAAATAGCCGCAGGGTTTTCCGCTTTGTTTTATTTTGGCATAACGGTTGGTAGAGGTATAAGCGGTTTTGTTGCTATGAAATATAACGATAAACAGATGATTAGAGCAGGTATTATAATAATGGCAACGGGGGTTATAACGCTTTTATTGCCGCTGGGCGAGATAGTTGCTTTTGTTGGTCTTGCTTTGATTGGGCTGGGTTCTGCGCCGGTTTTCCCTTGTATTATACACGCAACCCCCTATAATTTCGGCAAAGAAAATTCTCAAGCTATAACAGGGGTGCAGATGGCTTCGGCATATACAGGCACTCTTATAATGCCCGCAGTTTTTGGTTTAATCGGAAACAACATCGGATTTAATATATATCCGCTTTACATCGGATTAATACTCGTTGCGATGTTTTTGATGTATGAACTCATGCTTAAAAAGGTTAAACAATAATTTTTTTAAAAAGGAAGAAACAAAAAATGAAAATCGAACATATTGCGTTATACGTAAATGATCTTGAAAAAACAAAAACGTTTTATGAAAAATATTTTAACGCAAAATCTGGTACACTATACCATAATAAATTTACCGAGTTTAAATCCTATTTTCTTTCGTTTGAAAGCGGAGCTAGGCTTGAAATAATGAATATACCAACGCTTGAAGAGCGGTCACAAAACAATAAAAGTTCGGGGTATATCCACCTTGCGTTTAGTGTTGGAAGCAAAGAAGGAGTTATTGAATTAACAAAAAGACTGCGAAACGATGGATACAAAATAACAAGCGAGCCTAGAACAACGGGAGACGGATATTTCGAAAGTTGCGCAAAGGATCCCGAAGGGAACTTGGTTGAAATAACGATCTAAAAAATACTCACCTAAACAACCCCCACAGCGAAATGTTATACACTTTCGCTGTGGGGGTTGTTGCTTTAATATAAATGCTTTTACTTTACTTTTTTCCTTTTCCCATAATCTTTGCAACTATTCCGGCAACGGTTCTTATGAACGGCATATCGAGCTGTTTATGCGCTTCTTTTAATTTAGACGGAATATCGATGTTTTGAGGGCAATGTTTAACGCATTTTTTGCAGTTTGTGCAAAGATTTGCTCCGCATTTATCGCCGAGGAAACCTGTTGTTTTACCTATATATTGAGTTTTGATAAACCTTTTTTTGTTTGGGAAATAATGAATACCGTTGTAGTCGTTAAAGATGTTTGAAATATCAACACCAAAAGGACAGGGTTTACAATAGCCACAGCCGGTGCAACCAACCTTGTTAAGTTCAAAAAACGTTTTTTTAACGTTTTCGATGATCTCAAGTTCCTGCAAAGACATAGAATTTTCGGTTGTGGTGGAGGCGACATCGATGTTTTCCAGTATATGGTTGCTTTCGTTCATTCCGCTTAAAACGGTTGCAACTCCGTCGTGGTTCATCGCAAAACGAAGTCCCCAATAAGCGGGGCTTTTTTTTTCGCTGTAGCTCGCAAATATATCCTGGACTTTGTCGGGGGCGTTTGCGGCAAGGTCGCCACCCCTGAGCGGTTCCATAACAACGACACCGATTCCGAGTTGCTTTGCTTTTTCAAGCCCACGAAGGCCTGCTTGGTTATATTCATCGAGATAGTTATATTGTATCTGACAGAAATCCCAGTCGTAGTCTTCGATTATCTTTAAAAATTCATCACCATCACCGTGGAACGAAAAACCGATATGTTTAATCTGTCCTGATTTTTTCTTTTGCTCGATAAAATCTATTATTCCTAAAGTTTTTAACTTTTCCCAATCCGAAAAACTAACCAACATATGCATAAGATAATAGTCGATATAATCGGTATCAAGGCGTTTAAGCTGTGTTTCAAAATATTTTTCAATCTGAGATGATTTTGACACCAAAAAGATAGGGAGTTTATCCGCTATATAGATTTTGTCCCTTAAATCATATCTCTTGATAAATTCGCCAAGCAACCCTTCGCTTTTTCCGCCATGGTATAAATACGCCGTGTCGAAGTAGTTGACGCCGCCATCAAAGGCAAGTTTCATCTGGCTAAAGGCTAGCTCTTTGTCGATTGCGGAACCCTTGCTTTTAAACCTCATGCAACCATATCCCAAAAGCGAAACGGGCGGTCCTTGTTTTGTTAACTTTCTATATAACATATTAACATCCTATCCTTTTATTTTTTTATTTATAAAACAGCAGTGTATTTGAAAAATTCAAACGGTCCTTTTTATTTAAGGGATATAATAAACTAATCAAGACAATAGATATTATTTACGTATTGTTTTTTATTATACAGCTTGATAATTTTGCTGTCAACTAAAAAATAATATCTTGAAAATAAAAAAGAGGGGCGAACCGTTTTGCGTTCACCCCATTTTTTTGCGATTGTTTTAAAAAATTTTAAATATTAAGGTCTCGTTTTTTATAAATTGGAATACCCACTACAAACAAAACTATCGTCAAACAAATATAAACAAAAAAAGAAACAGCGGTTATATTTTCAAAAGCTATTGCGTTGTCGGGCGAAAACATATCTAGAGGGCTAAAGTATTTTAGCATCTCTCCGTTTTCTGATAAAAGTTTTGATAAAAACCCTAGCATATAGCTAGCAAACACTATGCCGGAAGAAACCGAGCCGACAGGGATTTTTGTTGTGATTGCGCATAGAAAAAAGCTTAATGTTCCGAAAAAGAAGGGAGAGAGGCTTGATACATTTGTTATCGAAAGAAAGTTGGTTACATTAAACGTGTCGCCGCCGACGATAAATCCAAGCACAAATGAGCAAGCTAGAGCGCAAAAAAGAATAAACACAGTAGATATCATTAACACTATGTATTTTGCAAAATATATCTCGTTTCGGCTAACATGAAGCGCATTTAAAAATTCAATGGTTTTGTTTTTTTCTTCTTTTTGAACAAGGGAAGCGGCAAATGTTGCGGAAAAAATGCTAATAGCTATAAGCAAAAGATTAAATATCATTCCAAAAAAGCTTATATAGTTATCCATGCTTGAAAGGTCTTGGATGTTAAAAAACTGCATCAGTTCAACTGGCATGAGATCAAATTTAACTTCCGCCATATCCTTTATGCTCGGAAATAAACTCATGTATAAAAGCATGAACGAAAACATAATAGCCGACCAAATCAATATAGGTTTAGTGTGGTTTTTGAGGTCGAATTTAATTATTCTAACTATGTTTAAAGGTTGAAAGTTTTTCATTGCTCTTCGCCCTCCTTATAGTATTTTATAAACTCTTCGGTTATCGTTTTTGTTTTAATCTCAACATCTTTTAAATTAAGCTTGTGAAGAGTTTTGACAAGGTCGTTCACATCGCCTTCGAAATCAAATGATTTTTGTTTTCCTTCGGCGGTTGAAAGAGAAACTTGTTTTGTTTTGCTTTTGGTAACCGTTTTCATATCAACAACATCGATTATCTTGCCGTCTTTAATTATCGCAACTCTGTCGCAATAGTTTTCGATCTCAACAAGATTGTGGCTTGAAAGAAAAACAGTTGCACCTTTTTTCTTGAGCTTTAAGATGAGTTCAAAGAATTTGTTTTGCATCAAAGGATCAAGTCCGCTTGTTGGCTCATCGAGGATTAATAGTTTGGAATCTTTAAGAAGCGCCGCTACGATAGAGACTTTCTTTTTGTTGCCAAGGCTCATTTCGGATATTTTTTTTGATAGATCAAGTTCAAAATAATCCGCAAGATATTTAATCTTAAATTCTCCAACCTCCGAAAAGTTTGCAACAAACTTTAAAAGTTCTTTTGCTTTAAGATTTTCATAGAAACTTGTTTCAGAGGGCATATAAGAAGCAAAGCTTTTTATCTCTTTTGTGTCTTTAACGCTGCTTAAACCGCCTATCGTTATCTCGCCGGTTGTTGGGAAAATCATGTTGAGCATAGCTCTTATAGTTGTGCTTTTACCCGCTCCGTTTTTTCCGACAAAACCAAAAATCTCCCCTTTTTCTACAGAAAACGAGATGTTGTCGACTGCCAAAAAATTGCCGTATTTCTTTGAAAAGTTATTAACTGTTATCATACGAGCATCCTTTATTTTTATTGTTGTCTTTAATATACATCAAAACATTGTTTATAGTCAATAAAAAGCCCAAAATAACACTATATTTTTTTGAAGTCTTTAGTTCTAAATTTAAAAAGATGGTAATACAATTTATAAATTGATATAACGAGGACTGAAAAAATGAGGACAAGCGGGTTTGAAGATGTTTCAAGATATCTTCCACAAAGAATAATTCAAGCGCTAGACAACGTTTCAAACGACATAAAACACACAGCAACCGAAATCCGCCTTAGAGCGGAAAAACCAATTATAATAGAAACATTTAAAAAGAAGTTCTATCTTTGTTTGATGGGTGAATCATACATCGATTCGATGCAAAACATCGTTGTTTCAACAAAAGAGATCCAAGAAACGTTCATTAAGCTATGCGAAAGCTCGGTTTATAGCTTTAAACAAGAGATTGAAAACGGATTTATAACTATTAAAAACGGACATAGGGTAGGGATTGTCGGAACACTTTATGCAAAGGAAAGCCCTCGATTTATATCCGGATTAAACATAAGGCTTGCGGGGCAACAACTAGGATGCTCTTTAAAGCTCTCTGAAACTTTAGTTAAAAGAGGATGCTTTTCAACCCTAATAGTAGGACAGCCACTATCGGGAAAGACTACCGTTTTAAGGGATCTAGTTCGAGCGTTAGCTTCGGAACAGTTTATGAAAAAGGTTGTGGTCATAGATGAAAGAAGCGAGATTGCGGCGTGTTATAAGGGGGTTGAAACGATGAACCTTGGAATACACACCGATATTTTAAACGGTTATTCAAGAAAAAAGGGGTTCGAGATAGCGACAAGAACCCTTTCTCCCGATATCATAGCTTGCGACGAGATAGGCTCGCCTGATGACGTTAGCGCCGTAGTAAAGGCTAAACACAGCGGAATTGATGTGATAGCCTCCGCTCATGCAAAAGATCTAGCCGACATTATGCTTAATCCAAACATAAGGGAACTTATCTATAACAAGTGTTTTGATTATATATGTGTGCTTGAAAAAACTTATTCTCCGGGGCAGATAAAAGAAATAGTTGAGGCAGAAAGATTTTATGAAAATTATAGGTGTTATAACGGTAATGACAGCTTGTTTTATGTTGGGGATGATGATACATAGCTTAAAAAAACAAGAGATTATAGCTATCGAAATCTTGATATCTTTGTTTGAAGATATCAAAACCGACATCGTTTTTTTGGCGATACCAATGTATTATATCCTGCTTAAATATTCAACCGATACAAGGTTTCAAGCGGCTGATTTCCTTAATATATCGACGTTAGATGGATGTGAAGGTGAACAGCTTAACAGCAAAATATTGACGCAGTTTGAACAAAGCGAATTTTCAAAAAAACTTTTACCCCCCGAAATCGAGATAGCAAAAAACATTCTTTCGTCGCTTGGAAACGAGGAGGGGGAACTTGAACAAAAAAAGCTTGAACATTCGATCGTTAAACTTAAAAAGTCGCTTGAGGCTAAAAGAGAATTTCTCAAAAATAAAAACAACTATTATCAAACTATCTGTGTTCTGATTGGGGTTGTTATAACGCTTGTTTTAATATAAACAATTAACTTAAAACTTTTTATAAAGGACAATAAAAATTATGGACATTTCTTTCATCTTTAAAATGGCGGCAATGGGCATCGTTATCGGAATATTAAACCAAGTGTTGGCTAAAGCCGGAAAAGAAGAACAAGCATTTTTGGTTACACTTTCGGGGGTTGTTTTTGTGCTTATGCTGATAATCCCCGAGATAAACAGGTTGTTCGAAACTATCGTTGACCTTTTCGGGCTGTAGCGATATGGAAAGAACCTTTGTTTTAATTGTTGCGTTTGCGGTTGTGTGTTCAATTCTAATAGCGTTTGTAGGTCGACAAAACTATGAATTTGGTTTGCTTATGGCGATTGCCGGATGTTTGATTATTGTTTTTATGATAATTGAATTACTTTCGCCGGTTTTGGAGTTTGTTGCAACCCTTAGCGAAACTATTGCTTTTGACAACTTCGACATTGTATTAAAGGTTATAGCGATTGCGTTTATTGCCGACATTGCGGAAGGTATATGCCAAGATACCGGACAGACCGCCAACGCTAAAAAGATAGCGATTGCAGCAAAACTTACAATTATTATAGTTGCTATTCCGTTGTTCAACTCTATATTAATCTTTGTTCAAGGTTTGGTGGGTCAATGAAAAAATGTATTATTGTTTCGTTTTGTTTCGTCTTTGCGTTTTTGATATATTTTTGTCCTTTGGCTAACGCTTCGGATATAGATTTATCAAACCGGCTTTATGAAACGGCAAACGAGCAAACTTTAGATATTATGCCTAATTCTTTTGAGGATCAAGTTTTAAGCGACGGACAGCAACAAGCCGAGCAAAATATATTCTTAAACCTAAAACAGGTGTTTGAAAACTCGATAGAAGATTTAAAACAAAACATGAACGCCCCTTTAAGGCTTGTTAGTTCGGTTGTTGGTATTGTTGTTTTGAGTATTGCGTTAAGCTCATTTGAGGGCAACACGGTTTCTAGCGGTGTTGTTGGGTTTGTCTATTCTCTTGCTACTGCTTCGATAGTTATTGTGTGTCTTGGGGATTTTTTCGAGGTAGTCAAAACTACTATCGACCAAGCCAATAGATTTACTACAGAGTTTTTGGCGGTCTATTCCGGCGTTTTAATCTCCGCCGGCGCAGTCACAACGTCGGCTATGTTCGGATCGATACTGTTAATAGCCTCTAAAGTTTTTTCGGTTATTATAGTTTCGATAATCTCTCCTTTAAACGGCGTTATGCTTGGCGTATCGATTGCCAAAGGTTCAGACGAAATAGGGCTAACTAATATAACGCAGGCGGCAAAAAAACTTGTTATATTTTCAATATCGATTTTAACGGCGGCGGTAATAGCGGTTGCAAAACTTCAAATCTCTGTTTCTTCCGCAGTTGACACAGCAAGCATAAAAGCAGGGAAATATATCGTTGGAACCGCTATTCCGATTATAGGCTCGTCGGTTTCGGGGGCGATGGGAACCGTTTCCGGCGGGCTTGTGACCGCAAAAAACGGGGTAGGCATAACAGGGATAACGATAGTGTCTTCGTTGTTTTTGCCGGTTATTATCCAAGGAATAGTGTTGGTGTTTTCCCTTAAAATATGTGAAGGCCTTGCGTTTTCTGTTTCCAACAACGCCATAAACGGAACGCTGTCGGCGATAAGAAGTGCTGTCGAAATAAACATTGCATTGATTGTGTCATATTTCTTGATAGTTATTTTTTCGATATCTTCGGTTGTTTCGTTTTATTCTTAAAAATGAGGAAGAACAAAATATGGATCTTTCGACCTATGGAATATCTATTGTGACTGCAACTATAATGCTAACGGTTCTGCTGATGATCGGAAAAAACAGCAGTAGCTATAATATTGTTAAGGCGGTAGTCTCGGTAGCTTTCTTTTCGTTTATTTTGTTTCCGCTAATAGGTGAGGTAAAGGATTTTTCAAATAACATCGATTATTATTTGGATCTCGAATATTTCGAAATCAGCGATGAAGTTAAGGATATAACGGAACAAAATGCTGTTTTGAAAACGAAAGAGCTTATTTCAAAAGCGCTTAATGATGAGGGAATCGATTATTTTGAAATAGATGTTTCGGTTGTAACCGGAAACGATAATTTAATTAAATTGTCTGATATTTCGATTAGAGTTTTAAATGAACAACAAAAAGTTCAAGCTAAAAATATAATAGATGGAATATTTTTAATTGATTCTAATATATATGTATAAAAAGGAAAAAAACTATGACCGAACGATATAAAGAGATAGTTAATCAATATGTTGAAAAGGCGAAAAAATATAAGCTGGTTTTGGGTGTAATAGCGCTTGGGCTAATTCTTTTAAGTTTGAACTTTGAAGCAAGCGACGATCAAATTGAACCGCAGCCTTTAAGCCAAGCCGAACAAGATAATCAAACCGTTTTGCTAATGGAACAAAAACTTTGTGATCTTTTAAGTTCGGTTGAGGGGGTAGGTGAGATAAAAGTTATGATAACCCTTTCGTCGTCTGCTGAATATGTTTATGCAAGCGAGCAAAAAAAGGCGGTAGACCAGAGCGACGACAGTTCCTATAAAGAGGATAGCGAAACCAACATAATACTAGTGGACGGGCAGGACGGAAAATCCGCAATACCGATAAAGATAAACCAACCTATCGTTCAAGGGGTTGCGATAGTTTGCGAAGGTGCAGACGATATTATGGTTAAATCCTCGGTCATTGATGCAACAAAATCGGTCTTGGGTATTGGCTCGAACAGAATTAGCGTAATAAAGATGAATTAATATAGATACACCTCGCATAGAATATATAAAAACGAAAGGATATTTTTTTATGAAAAAAAAGACAACCGCCGGCAGAGTAGTTACTCTTGCGACGTTGTTTGTGGCTCTGGCTCTTGCAATGTACCTAAACTGGAGGTTTACCGACGAACAGTTTAAAGGGCTAATAGCCTCCGAAGTTTCAAGCTCGGTCGAGACCGAAACGGTCGACCAACTACAGACTGAACAAAACGACCAACATGAAGAGATAGCAAAAAATTATGGCGACGCCGAGTTTGTTTCAAAGATTTCGACAGACCTTAGCAAAAGCGAATTTTTTGAAAGCGCAAGAATAAGCCGTTCGGAAGCGAGGGATGCCGCTATCGAGCTTGCAAATCAAGCGCTCATGCAACCCGAAATAACCCAAGAACAAAGAGAACCGCTGGCAAATCAACTTTCCGAAATAACAAAGAACACGACACTCGAAAGCAACATAGAAAGCATTATAGTTGCAAAAGATTTTTATGATTGTGTTGTTTTCCTAAATCAAGATAAGGCGAAAGTTATTGTTGCTATGAACGAAGGGGAGCTAGACGAAACATCGGTTTCAAAGGTTGTTGAGGTCATAGTTAGCGAAACTGATATTGTTCCGAGCAATATTAGTGTTGTAGAAGTAAAATAATGTTGTTAAATTTTAATTTTAATGGTATAATATCAAATGCAATATACATTAATCGATTACTTGAAAGGGCATACAATGGAAAAGGAAAACAACATTAACTCATATAACGACAAAAATTTTAGCAGCATGAAGATATCGAAGGATGTTATAGCGACTGCTGCAAAGCTTGCAACGCTTGAGATAGACGGTGTTTCGGCTGTTTCGACAACCAAAGTTGGAATGAACGGAATTCTTAACAAAGTTAATCAAAAAAAACCGGTTAAAGTAGATCTTAAAGACGATGTTTTAACTATCGAAATTTCGGTTATAGTTGATGGCGAATGTGACATTCCGAAAGTTTGTGAAACGGTTCAACAAAACATAAAAGGTTCTGTTCAAAGCATGACAGGGCTTGCTGTTTCAAACGTTGATGTCATAGTGTGCGGAATTTCGGAACAAGAAGTTTCGGTTTAATGCAAAAATAATAACCCTCCTTTGTTTTTTGGAGGGTATTTTGTTTTAAAGGAATTTATATGAACAGAAGAAAATCAAGAGAAGCGGCGTTTAAAATGGTTTTTTCAAGCCAATTTCATAAAAACGTTTCCCACCAACAATATATTGAAGATGTTAAACAGCAGGGCGAAATTGAACTTGATGAATTTTCGGAGCAACTGTTTTGCTTAACAAGCGAACATCTAAGCGAGATTGACCACCTAATAGAGCAAAGCCTTAAAGGTTGGGAGCTTTTAAGAATTCCAAAAGTTTCTCTAGCGGTGCTTAGAATAAGCGTAGCGCAACTTTGCTATATGAAGGATATAGGAGACAGCGTCGTCATTAACGAAGCTGTTGAGATATCAAAAAAATTCAGCGGCGATGATGACTATGTGTTTGTCAACGGGTCTTTAAGAACACTAAATGATTTGATAAATAATGAGCAACAATAATTTGTTTTTAGGTATCGACACCAGCAACTATGCAACGAGCGTTGCTGTTTATGATGCAAACTCCAATTCGCCGTTGTTGATGTTAAAACAGTTTTTAGAGGTAAAAGAAAATAGCATTGGTTTGAGACAAAGCGATGCTGTTTTTTTGCATATAAAAAATTTTCCAAAGCTTTTTTCGAAACTCTGCGACAAAATCGACATGAGCGACATTAAAGCTGTCGGCGTTTCGGCAAAACCACGAGATGGCGAAAAATCTTATATGCCTTGTTTTGTTGCCGGAAAAAGCTTTGCTGAAACGATAGCTAACAGCTTAAGGGTTGAATGTTTTGAATTCACCCACCAACTAGGGCATATAGCGGCGGCGGCATTTGACGCAAAAGTTAGCTTAGACGAATTTTTTTGTTTCCACGTTTCGGGGGGAACAACCGACCTTTTGTTTTGCTCCGACTTCAACGATATTGACAAAAGAAAGATTAACCAAAAAGCTTGTTCGCTTGATTTGTATGCAGGGCAACTTGTCGACAGGATAGGCGCAAAGCTAGGTTTCGATTTCCCGTGTGGACCCGAAGTTTCGGCGGCGGCGCTTTTATGCCATGACGACATAAAAATCCTAAAACCATTTATCAAAGACGGTAGTTGCAGCCTTTCGGGGATAGAAAACCGTTGTATAAAGCTTTTGGAACAAGGGAAGACAAAACAATATGTTTCGAAATTTTGCCTTTTAAGCATTGCAGATGCGGTTATCGAGATGACAAAATTCATTAATAAAGACAATATCCCCGTAGTGTTTGCCGGAGGGGTTATGTGTAGCGAAACTATCAAAGAAAGGATTATGAAAAGCGGTATTTCGGCATATTTTGCTGGCCCTTCTTTTTCCGCTGATAATGCTTTTGGGGTTGCTGTGCTTGCCTTCAAAAGTTATAATAAGATATGACAAATTCAGTTTCGGTTTCACAACTAAATAGATACGTTAAACTTTTGCTCGATTCCGACGACAAGATACGAAACATCTGGGTAGAGGGCGAAATTTCAAACTATATTTTAAACTATAAATCAGGACACGCCTATTTTTCTTTGAAGGATAGCGAGGCTTCGGTTCGTTGCGTGCTGTTTAAAGGGAATTCGTATAAAATAAGATTTATTCCGGAAAACGGAATGAAGGTTCTAATTTGTTGTTCGGTATCGCTCTATGAACGAGATGGCACGTTTCAAGTTATCGTTTCGGATATCGTTCCAAAAGGTATTGGAGAAATCAACGCAAAACTTGAAAAGATTAAGGAACAACTTTTAAAAGAAGGATATTTCGACAAAGCTAAAAAACGCCCTATCGAAAAGTTTCCAAAAAAAATTGCGGTTATAACGAGCAATAGCGGGGCGGCGTTTAAAGATATCGTCAACGTTATCGAAAGAAGATATCCTATAGTTAAATTGGTTTTAGTTCCCGCTAGCGTTCAAGGCGCTTTTGCGGAACAAAGCATATTGGAGGCTATCGACACCGTCAATAATATGAAGGATATCGACACCGTTATTATAACGAGGGGCGGAGGGTCGAAAGAGGATCTTTTTGTTTTTAACAGCGAATTGATCGTTCGAAAATCGGCTACTCTTAAAGCTCCGTTCATCTCGGCAGTGGGACATGAGATCGACGAAACTTTGCTAGACTACGCAAGCGATCTTCGAGTTCCAACTCCATCGGCGGCGGCCGAAATTGCTGTTCCGGATATTGATGTCATAATTGACACTATAGAAGGATATCGATATTTAAATAAAGCTAGCCTAAATCGAAAACTCGAACATCTTCAAAGCCAAACAAAGCCCATACTAGATGGAATATATGGCAAAGTTGAGAGAAACATAGATATAATACTGCAAACTGTTCAAGAAAACCACAGAAAAAACAACGTTTTGGCTGAGACTATTGTTCAAAAGAAGATCGAAAGACTAGGTTTTCTTAACAATAGAATTAATGATCTAGGGCCACTTAAAACGCTTAACAGAGGGTATGCCGCTGTAACTAAAGATGGAAAGCGAATGGCAGGAGTTTTTAAACTTAAAAAAAATGATAATATAGAGGTTATAATGTCGGATGGAAAGCTGGTTTGCACCGTCGACGACATAAAAGCCGAAAACTAATTTTTAGTTTTTGAAAGGGTTTTAAGATGGATAAAAAAATTAAAGTTGAATTTAATCTCGAAAAATCACTTAAAAGAATGGAACAGATATCAACGCTTTTAGAACAGCAAGAGATTTCGCTTGATGATTCAATAGCGCTTTATAAAGAAGCTACCGAGCTTGCGATTAGAAGCAACGACTATATAAATTCCGCTCGTTTAATGGTTGAGGAATATTCAAAGGCGACAAAGCTTCCTTTGCAACAAGAAGAAAAACCAAAGACGAGAAAACCAAAACAAAAAGATGCAGAATAAATTTAACAGAGGTTTTTAAAATGGACTTTAAAACAACGTTTGACAGATATCGAGACGAGATAGAAAGCTATCTTGATTTTATTTTAGATACATATCAACTCGAACAAAAAGAATGGGTTGTTCATGAGGCGATGAAATACAGCCTTTTAGGTTCAGGAAAGCGTGTCCGTGCTGTGTTGGTTTTGGCGGTTTGCGAGATGCTTTCAGGAAACTATAAAAAAGCGATACCGGCGGCGGCGGCGGTCGAGATGCTTCATTGCTATTCGCTAATACATGATGACCTGCCTTGTATGGATGATGATGATATGCGAAGGGGAAAGCCTTCTTGCCACATTCAGTTTGGCGAGCCTACCGCTCTTCTTGCGGGGGATGCTCTTTTAACGATGGCTTTTGAGATGATCTCCAATATACCGAATAGCGAACATTCGAGAAAATGCGCCAGAACTCTTTCGGTGAATGCCGGTTTTCTCGGAATGATTAGGGGACAAGAGTTGGATTTAAAGTTGACAAAGCATATTCAAAACGAACAACTGCTTAAAGATATACACCAAAACAAGACAAGCAAACTAATCCAAGCGAGCGCTGTAATGGGGGCTATCTGCGGAGATGCAGACCAAAAGACTATCGAAATTATTGATAGCTTCGCAAAGGATATCGGGCTAGTTTTCCAAATTGTTGATGATATACTCGATTGCACCTCGACGGAACAACAGCTTGGAAAACCGATTAACAGCGATATCGACAACGACAAATTAACGTTTGTTTCGATTTATGGGCTTGAACAATCAAAGAAAAAAGCAGACGACATAACAAACAACGCTGTTTTAACGCTTGAAAAAGAATTTGGCGAAAAATCTCTATTTCTTTGCAGTTTTGCAAAAAAGTTAAACAGCCGAACAAACTAGAAAAAAATGAAAAAAGAATCACTGTTTGAAAATTTATTTTTTTAAACGTTTTGACTCGGAGGGTAAACCATGGCTACTAATATATTGGATGATATCAATTCACCTAAAGATATAAAGCAATATTCTGTAAAAGAACTTGAACAACTTTGTTCCGAAATAAGGGTTAAACTCATAGATACCGTTGCGGAAAACGGTGGGCATTTTGCCTCTAACCTTGGCGTTGTCGAACTAACCGTTGCGCTTCATTATATTTTCGATATCCCAAAAGATACCCTTATTTTTGATGTTGGGCATCAATGCTATACCCATAAACTTTTAACGGGTAGAAATAAAAAGTTTAACACCCTTAGAAAGACAAACGGAATTTCGGGGTTCACAAGGCCAACCGAAAGCGAATATGACACGTTTATTGCAGGGCATAGCAGCACCTCGCTTTCAAGCGCTATCGGAATTGCAAGAGCAAAACAACTTTCGGGGGATAATTCAAAGGTTATAGCTTTAATCGGTGATGGAGCTTTTACAAACGGAATGGTTTATGAAGCGATGAACAACATCGATAAAAGCCTTAAAAACCTTATTGTCATACTGAACGATAACACGATGTCGATCTCAAAAAATGTCGGTTCAGTTTCGAGATATCTTTTTAAACTAAGAACTGCTTCAAACTATTCAAGCCTAAAAAGATTTATCGAAACAAAGCTTGAAAGCGTACCGAATATCGGGCTTGGAATTTCGGGACGACTTAAAAAATTCAAACAAAACTTAAGGCGTGCTATGTATCATGGCGAGCTGTTTGAAGAACTGGGTTTCAACTATTTCGGACCAATAGACGGCCACAACATAACGGAACTTAACCGTATGTTAAACAACGCAAACAGCAGCATCGATGGGCCGATGCTTATCCATATCGAAACGAAAAAAGGCCAAGGCTATGCCTATGCGGAACAAAACCCGGGGGCATACCACGGCGTTTCAAACTTCGATTTGGAATTTGGAAACCCCGATATAATCGAAACCGATTGTTTTTCAAACGTTTTCGGGAAAAAACTAGTTGAACTTTCGGAGAAAAACCAAAAGATCTGCGCCATTACCGCCGCCATGAAATATGCAACGGGGCTAGGCTTCTTCTACAAAGCATTTAAGCAAAGATTTTTTGATGTTGGTATCTGCGAAGGTCACGCAATAACGTTTGCCGGAGGACTTGCGAAGGGCGGATATAAACCTGTTTTTGCGGTGTATTCAACGTTTTTGCAAAGAGGCTACGACCAACTTTTCCATGACATTATGCTTGATGATATTGATATGCTTGTGTGTGTTGACCGTGCAGGAATAGTAGGGGACGACGGCGAAACGCACCAAGGGATATTTGATGCGGCGTTTTTAAGCCAGCTTGGGTTTTTTGTTGTTAGCCCGTCTAACTATTCCGAGCTTGAATATTGGCTTGAAAAGCTTGTCGAAATGAAGGCGCCTAGAGCTATAAGATACCCTAGAGGAACCGAAGATTTCAAAATATGTGACTACAAAGCGACGGGAGAAAGCTTTGATGTTATTAAAAGCTCAAAACAAAGCGATATAGCGATAGTAACGTATGGTCGATGTTTTGCTGAATCATTTAAAGCAAAAGAAAAATTATTAAACGATGGAATTGATGTTGATATAATCAAACTTAATGTTGTCTCGCCGATCGATGAAAAAGTTATCGAAAAAATAAATAGCTATAAACAAATTCTATTTATCGAAGAAGGTATTAAAAACGGCGGCATCGGTATGCAGATAATGTCTAGACTTAATAGGTTTGACGGAACTTTTGATCTAGTTGCTATCGATGAGGTTTCGGTTAAACAAGCATCGGTAGCCGAAACGCTTAACAACTTAGGGCTAGACTGCGAGGCTATCTATAACAGGATTCGAGGAACCGTTAATTGAAGAAAAGACTTGATATATTGCTTTTTGAAAAAGGCTTGACCGAATCGAGAGAAAAAGCAAAAGCTTTGATTATGGCGGGCGTTGTCTTTGTCGACGGACAAAAAGCCGATAAAGCGGGGGAACAATGCTCGGAACTTTCGGTTATCGAGATAAAATCCAATCCGTTGAAATATGTTAGCCGTGGAGGTTTAAAGCTTGAAAAAGCGATGGAGCTTTATGAGATTAATCTATTAAACAAGACGTGCGCCGACATTGGGGCTTCAACCGGCGGGTTCACCGATTGTATGCTTCAAAACGGAGCAAAAAGGGTGTATTCCGTTGATGTCGGATATGGTCAACTGGCTTGGAAACTTCGAAGCGACGATCGAGTTGTTGTTCTGGATAGGACAAACGCTCGCTTTATATCCCATGAAATCATCCCGGAACAGATAGATTTTTTCAGCGTAGACGTTTCATTTATTTCGCTAAAACTTATTTTGCCGGCGATAGCAAACGTTGTTTCAAACGATGCCTTTGGCGTTTGCCTTATTAAACCTCAGTTTGAAGCCGGAAAGGGCAAGGTTGGAAAGAACGGCGTTGTTCGGGAAAAGAATATTCACATCGAAGTAATTGAAAATGTGTTTTCTTATATAAGCGACAATTCTTTTTTTGTTAAAGGCCTTTCGTTTTCCCCCGTTAAAGGTCCTGAAGGGAATATAGAATATCTAGTTTTGATTTCAAGACAATCCCAAAGCGAACAGATCGACATCAATTTAATCGTTGAACAAGCGCATCAAGATTTAAAGGAAAAGGTATAATGACTTTTTATTTGTTGTTTAACCCAAAATACAATATAAAAAACCTAGATTATTTTAAAATTTTTGCGAAAAAGTTTCATAGTCTTGGGCATAGAGTTGTTTCTGACAAATCGTTTGAACAAGATATTGCGTTTGAAGATATCGAGTTTTTGAACAGCAGCCAATGTGAAACGCTTTGCGATATGATGGTGTCGATTGGTGGCGACGGAACGTTTTTAAACAATGCTCAAAAAGCTATAGCCGCAAACAAACCGATTGTTGGGATAAATTCCGGCAGAATTGGTTTTCTTTGCGCTTTTGAAGCAAAGACAATCGAAGATATAACTGCAGAAGATATTGAAAAATTATACATCGAACAAAGAATGCTTCTTGAAACAAACAGCGGTCGCTTAGATTTTGAAGGATATGCAGTTAACGATATAACGTTTTATAAAGGCTCAACCTCCAAAACGACTGAGTTTTCTGTTATTTGCGGAAACAAAACTATTGCAGAATATAGGGCAGACGGTTTGATAGTTTCAACCCCTACAGGGTCTACTGCATACTCTCTTTCAGCGGGAGGGCCAATAGTTGAACCCTCGATAGATCTTATACTTTTAACTCCAATCTGCGCTCATTCTCTTTTTTCTCGAAGCATAGCGATAACCGCAACCCAAGAGATAACGATTAGGCCAAAGCCGGCAAACCGAGAGGGGCTTTTGGTGTCGTGGGATAGCGAAGATCCCGTGTCGATAAAGGATGATATTATCGTGAAGAAAAGCGAGAAACACGTTAAAATTGTTTGTTCTCCCAAAAGGGATTATTATAAAATGTTAAGAACGAGAATTTCAAAAGGTGGGTAGATTTTGAAAACTAAAAGACATCTGAAAATATTTGAACTCATAAAAGAAAACGCAATCTCGACGCAAGAAGAGCTTCAAAGCTTGCTCAAACGAAATGGTTTCGACGTTACGCAAGCTACCGTTTCAAGGGATATAAAAGAACTAAGGCTCGGAAAATCGCTTGATGCAACGGGGAACTATTTCTATCGAGTTGTAGGTTCTGAACAGACATTTAGCAACAACGAAAAGTTCATAAATATATTTAAACAATCGGTTGTTTCGCTTGCGGTTTGCGGAAATCTTTTGGTTGTTAAATGTATGGTAGGTATGGGAAACGCCGCTTGCGCCGCCCTTGATTCAATGGGATTTGAAGAGGTTGTAGGAAGCATTGCGGGGGACGACACTATATTCGTTGCGGTTAAGGATCAATCTATTGCTGAAAAGCTTTTGGATAAACTTAATAATGAAATGCTCGGGAAATAGGAGGGTGCTTGTATGTTAAAACAACTCAACATAGAAAACGTTGCGGTCATAGAAAAAGCAACCGTTGAATTTTCTAAAGGGCTTAATATATTAACAGGGGAAACAGGCGCCGGAAAATCTATTTTAATCGATTCTATAAACGCTATCTTGGGAAACAGAACCTCAAAAGAAATTGTTCGAAACGGTGCGCAAAAGGCAACGATTTGGGCAACGTTTTCGGATTATAACAAGTTAATAGACACCATTCTTGAAACGTCTTCATATCCTATAGAGGATGAACTTTTTATCTATCGAGAGATAACGGCAGACGGAAAAAGCATCTGCCGAGTTAACAGCCGACCGGCTACAGCGGCGTTTGTTCGAGAGGTCTGCGAAAAGCTTATAAACATCCACGGGCAACACGATAATCAGATTTTACTTAATCCGGAAAAGCACATCGATGTTTTTGATGGATTTGCAGAACTTGTTGAACAAAAACAAGACTATCAAGTTGATTTTAAAAAGTTGGTTGCGATTAAAAAAGAGATTGAACTTCTCTCAACCAATTTTGAACAAAAGCAGAGCATGAAAGAGCTTTTAACATATCAGATTGACGAGATTGAAAAAGCAGATCTCGAACCCGATGAGGAAGCGGCGCTGGTTGAAAAAAGAAATCTTTCAAGAAATTTTGAAAATTTAATCTCTTCAGTTTCAACCGCACATCAACTGCTTTCAAATTCAGATCAATCTACAAGCGCTTGCGATATTTTATATTCTGCCGTTAATTCAATCGAAAAGGTTTCGGAAAGTTCCGAGGCGCTAAGGGATGTATACTCAAGATTAAACGAAGCATACTACACCGTTCGAGATATTTCGGGGGAACTCTCCGACATGGCAGAAAATTTTGAATTTAATCCTTTTGAACTCGAACAGATAGAAGAACGACTTGACCTTATCTATTCGCTTAAAAGAAAATATGGCGACACGATAGAAAAGATTCTTCAAAATCTCGAGCAACAAAAAACCGAACTTTCTCAAATAGATGGTAGCGACGATCGTTTAGAAGAGCTTAAACAACAATATAAACAGTTGCTTGCGATAGTTTCGGAAAAAGCGGCGGCATTAAGCGAAAACAGAAAGCAAAAAAGCATCGTGTTTTCCGAAAAGATAATAGGCGAACTGCAATTCTTGAATATGCCGGGAGTTGTGTTTGCTGTTTCGTTTACTGGCTCAAAACTCAGCATTGATGGCATTGATGAGGTTGAATTCTTGATCTCAACCAACCCCGGAGAACCGCCGAAACCGCTTTCAAAGATAGCTTCCGGCGGAGAACTTTCTCGAATTATGCTAGCTATCAAAAACGCATTAGCGGATAAAGATGACATCGACAGCTTGATTTTCGACGAGATCGACACGGGGATTAGCGGAGTTTCCGCAAACCGAGTTGGTAAAAAACTTCTCGAAGTCTCAAACGCTCGACAGACTATCTGTGTCACACATTCGGCAGGGGTTGCGTCGTATGCAACACGCCATATGAAGATCGAGAAAAATGTTTCGGACGGCAAAACCTACACCGACATCGTTCTGCTTGATTCGGAACAAACAATTCATGAACTTGCAAGGATAATCTCGGGGGACAACATAACCGAAACCTCTTTAAAAAATGCAAAGGAACTAATAGATCTCGCCCACAGCAATGATTAACAATTAATCTGTATTCTTATTTTAAAAATATTGTCTTTAAACGGAGGGGCTATTATGGAGTTTTCAACGATTGCATTTGCTTTTTCTCTCACGCTGTTTGCAGGGCTGTCAACAGGAATAGGAAGTTTGCTTTCTCTTTTTGCCAAAAAGACCAACACAAAGTTTTTATCGGTAGCGTTGGGGTTTTCTGCCGGCATCATGATCTATGTTTCGTTTGTCGAGATCTTTGCAAAAGCAAACGAATCGCTAACGCTGGCTTTGGGCGAAACGCTTGGAACATGGCTAACGGTTGGGGGATTTTTCTTTGGAATGATCCTAATTGCGGTTATCGATAAGTTTATACCTTCGATGGGTAACCCACACGAAGTCCACACCGTTGAAGAACTCGACGGAAACAGCGAGGAACATAAAAATAAGCTTATGCGAATGGGGGTTTTAACCGCTGTTGCAATCGCTATCCACAACTTTCCGGAGGGTCTTGCAACGTTTACGGCGGCGCTCGACGATCCCCAAACGGGGCTTGTTATCGCTATCGCCATTGCTATTCACAACATTCCGGAGGGAATAGCGGTTGCCGTTCCGATATTTTATGCAACGGGTGATCGAAAAAAAGCATTTAAACTGTCTTTCTTGTCGGGTCTTTCGGAACCTGTCGGCGCAATTATAGGATTCTTTTTGCTATACCGCTTTTTCAACGACATTATGTTCGGGTTCCTTTTTGCAAGCGTTGCCGGAATAATGGTGTTTATAAGCCTTGATGAACTGCTTCCTTCCGCTAGGGAATATGGCGAAAGCCACCTTTCGATTTATGGAATGATGGCGGGTATGGCGGTTATGGCGCTAAGTTTGCTTGTATTGTTGTAAAAAAGTCTCGTCATTTTGTTAATTTATTATTAATTAATGGGTAAAAATTATAGATTTATACATTTTTGTATGATATAATAAAATAGTTTGAAAAAATATTAAGGAGTATAACTCATGAAAGTTACACAACACTCAAAAACAGAAGGCAATAAATATGAAATGTCGGTCAATATTGATGCGGCTGAATTTAAGGCAGCGACCGAACAAGCTTATGAAAAAGCTAAAGACAAGATAGACATCCAAGGTTTTAGAAAAGGCAAAGCTCCTAAAGCAGTAGTTGAAAAAATGTATGGCGACACAGTTTTCTATGATGATGCTATCGACATTGTTTTGCCGGAAGCTTTCGATCTTGCTATCAACGAAAGCGAAATAAGCTTTATCGGAAGACCCGATATTAAAGTTGTTTCGGTTGATATCGATAACGGCGCAAATCTTATGTTCACAGTTGAACTTCGCCCTGAACTCACCGTTAAAAAATATAAAGGCATCGAAGTTACCCAACCGGAAGTTGAAGTTTCTGAACAAGATATCGAAGCAGAAATCAACAGTTTCCGTGATAAAGCGTCGAGAATCGTTCCGGTAGAAGCAAGAGCTGCTCAAGATGCCGATATCGCAAACATCGATTTTGAAGGCTTTGTTGACGGCGTTGCTTTCGACGGCGGAAAAGGCGAAAAATTCGACCTAACGCTAGGTTCAGGTCAATTTATTCCCGGCTTTGAAGAACAAGTTGTCGGAAAAAATATCGGCGAAGAATTTGACGTTGAAGTTAAATTCCCCGAAGAATACGGCGCTCAAGAACTTGCCGGAAAAGACGCTACATTTAAATGCAAACTAAACGAACTTAAAGTTAAAGAGTTCCCCGAAGTTGATGATGAATTTGCGAAAGATGTTAGCGAATTCAACTCTCTTGAAGAACTAAAACAAGATATAACAAAACGTTTGACCGAGTCGAAAGAGGAATTCGCAAAACAAAGGGTTGAAGATGAGATCGCTAAAGCTGTTTCGGAACAACTCGAAGGTGAAGTTCCCGAGGCTATGATAAACGACAGAGCGGAAGAACTTATGCGCGAATTTGCATATCGTCTTCAATCTCAAGGATTAAATCTTGAAACTTATATGAAATATATGGGTCAAGAAAAAGAAGAATTCAGAAAAACTTTTGATGACCAAGCTTTGAGCCAAGTTAAAGTTCGTCTAGCTCTTGAAGCGGTTGTTCGTGCTGAAAACATTGTTATTTCGGATCAAGATGTTCAAAAAGAATATGAAACACTAGCTGAAAAATACAATATGGAAATAGATAATATTAAAAAGGCTGTTATGGAAAAAGAGCTAAAAGGCGATCTTGCTGCAACAAAAGCGCTTGATTTCATAAGAGACAACGCAAAAATAACAATCGAAAAGAAAAAATAGTTCTATAAAAAAACTTTAGTTTCGACATTTTTATCTATGTTTTATGTTTATAATAAAGCATAGATAACAATTTTAACTCGGAGGTTTCTAATAATGAGTTTAGTCCCAATGGTTATAGAGCAAACAAACAGAGGTGAAAGGTCGTATGACATTTTTTCTCGTTTGCTCAACGACCGAATAATAATGCTTTCGGATGAAGTCAACGATGTAACGGCGAGCCTTGTTGTTGCCCAACTGCTTTATCTTGAAGGGCAGGATGCAACAAAAGATATCAGCCTTTATATAAACAGCCCCGGCGGTTCGATAACTTCCGGCATGGCAATATACGACACGATGCAGTATATTAAATGTGATGTTGCAACGATCTGTGTCGGAATGGCGGCTTCGATGGGTGCGTTTTTGCTGTCTGCCGGAGCGCCCGGAAAAAGAAGCGCTTTGCCAAACAGCGAAATTATGATCCACCAACCGTTGGCCGGATTTAAAGGACAAGCAACCGATCTTAAAATCCATACCGATAGAATAATAAAAATTAAAAACAAACTAAATAAAATTCTTTCGGAAGTAACTAAACAACCTCTTGAGGTGATTGAAAAAGACACTGAGCGAGATAATTTTATGGATGCTTATGAAGCAAAGGAATATGGGCTTGTTGATAATGTTTTTGAAAAGAGATAACATTTCTTAAACAACAAAATCTAATTATTAAAAAAGAATGGATAAATATATGGCAACAAAAAAACCGACAATCCATTGTGCTTTTTGCGGTAAAAATCAAGATCAAGTTGAAAGAATGCTAGTAGGGCCCAACGTTTATATATGCAACGAATGTGTTCTGCTTTGCTATTCTCTCCTAGATGATACCTTCGATGAAGAGATTGATTTTGAAGATAAGAAGATGTTTCAAAAGAAGAAAAAAGAAACAGATTCTTTTAAACTCCTTAAGCCCCGTGAAATAAAAAACATCCTTGATGAATATGTTATTGGTCAAGAAGATGCGAAGATTGTTTTGTCTGTTTCGGTTTACAACCACTATAAAAAGATACTTAACAATAAAAACAAAAACGATGTTGAACTCCAAAAAAGCAACATTCTGCTTTTAGGTGCATCCGGAACAGGAAAGACCTATCTTGCGCAAACTCTTGCAAAATCCCTTGATGTTCCGTTTGCAATAGCCGATGCAACAACGTTGACCGAGGCCGGATATGTTGGCGAAGATGTTGAAAATATCCTTTTGAAGCTTATCCAAGCTGCCGATTTTGACATAAAAAAGGCAGAAAGAGGAATTATCTATATCGACGAGATCGACAAGATAACGAGAAAAAGCGAAAACCCCTCGATAACTCGGGATGTTGGCGGCGAAGGCGTTCAACAAGCTTTGCTTAAAATTTTAGAAGGAACCGTTTCAAACGTTCCTCCGCAAGGCGGAAGAAAACATCCCCAACAACAGTTTATCCAGATAGACACTACAAATATTTTGTTTATCTGTGGCGGAGCTTTTGATGGTATCGAAAAGATAATCGAACAAAGAGTTGCTACTTCTTCGTTTGGCTTTGGAGCAAAACTTAAAGAAAAAACCGAAGACAACAAAGAAGCTTTGGTTAAACAAGTTTCGGCACATGATATAGTTAAGTTTGGGATTATCCCCGAACTCGTTGGAAGAATTCCTGTTATCTCGGTGCTTGATTCGCTCGATCAAGAGATGCTAGTTAAGATTTTGGTTGAACCCAAAAACTCGATAGTTAAACAATATCAGCATCTGCTGGGAATGGACGACATCGATCTTGTGTTTGACGACAGCGCTCTTAAAGAGATTGCGGTTAAAACTATCGAATACAAAAGCGGAGCTCGAGGGCTTCGGGCTATTATGGAAAAACTTCTAATCCCCATTATGTATGAAGTTTCTTCAAAACCCGATGTTAAAAAAGTTGTTATTTCGGAAAAAACCGTTAATGGCGCAAAACCGAAATATGTTTTGAAAAAAACAGAAGCAAACATCGCTTAATTAACCAAGCATTATAAACGTATAAAAAGCATGATAAATTTTAGGGGAGGGCTTAGATGCCCTCCCGTTTAATATGTAAATAAGACTTTTTTTAACTAGATTTAAACTTAAAATGCTATAATGTGGAGGATAGGATGATCAAGACAAACGCTATGAGAATTTTGGATAAAGCCGGAATTGCATACGGTACAGCTGAGTTTATCCCCGACAAAAATGATGTTACCGAAGGGGTTATATCAAAACAGATAGGTTTTGCAGATAAAAGCATCTTTAAAACCCTCGTTACAAAAGGGGATAAGACGGGGGTTGCAATATTCTGCCTTTCTCTCGAACAAGAATTATGTTTAAAAAAAGCAGCACTGGTTAGCGGAAATAAAAAAATAGAGATGGTACCTCCCGGGGATCTTTTGAAATTAACCGGTTATATAAAGGGGGGATGTTCTCCGATTGGCATGAAAAAAGACTACAATACTTTTATCGAAATGTCATCACTTAAAGAACAAGAAATCGCAATCAGTGCAGGCTCTAGAGGGGTTCAGATAATTATTAACCCAAACACTTTAGTAGAATTTATCGGAGCAACATTGTCGGATATTAAAAAAGACAAATAATACTATTTATCTAGCCTAGCCATATCTTCAAATACTCTTTAAAAATGTATTGATTATAGTGTAAAAATATTCAAATTTATAATTGACAATTGTTGTAACAAATGTTATGATTTTGTTAACAATTTTATTAATAACTTCAAATAAATGTAAATTAGTTACTAAATACTTTACAATTGAATTATATTGATATATGATGGACTTAGTAAAAAAGATTTAGTGAATAGATAGTTTTTATTAATCTCTCCTGTATAGTATTCGACTATATAGTTGTTTCGCATTATTCGCTTTCTAAACTGATTAGTTTATTGAGTGAAAGGCAATTAATCTTATAGATTTTTTGCAAAGTTAGAAGGTAGATATGATTGCAAAAGTTAGCGTCCAAAACCCCAATATAATGAATATGCCCCTCGTTCCGATGCGTGGTGTAGTTCTTTTTCCTGATACAATTAACCATTTTGATGCTGGTAGAGAAAAAACAATTACAGCACTTGAGATGTCGTTCAAAAACGGAACCCCGGTCTTTTTACTTGCGCAAAAAGACATTATGACCGAAGATCCGCAAAAGAAAGATCTTTATAAACATGGCGTTGTTGCTACTGTTAAGCAGCTCTTAAAATTTTCGGATGAAGTTATAAAAGTTTTGGTCGAATGCAAATATAGAGGTCGACTTGTTGAGTTTTATGAACATGAAGATTGTTATTTTGCAGATGTTGTTAAAGCGCCAATCAAAGGGATTACACCTGATTTAATGAATGAAGCAGAAGCGGTTATTCGTGCGATTAGAGAACAGATAGACGAATATGCCACAAACGTTCCAAGGCTTTCTGAAGACATCATCGAGATAACTTTCGGAACAAACGATCCTCAAAGAATTGTTGAATATATAACATTTGCGTTGCCGTTTGATTTCGAAAAGAAACAAGAAATACTTGCGGAAAACTCAAGCTTTAACAGGCTCAATATGTTGCTCGAACTTCTTATCAAAGAGAACGATGTTCTTGAAATCGAACGAGATGTCAGCAACAGAATTCGTGACCAAATCGACAAAAACCAAAGAGACTATTACCTTAGAGAACAGATAAAAGTTTTGTCTTCCGAGCTTGGCGAAGAAGGCGATATAATAAGCGATATAGATGAATATAAAAAAACCATAAAAAAACTCCCACTCGCTCCCGAATATAGCAAAAAAGTTTTAAAAGAAGTTGAAAGACTATCAATGATGTCGGGTAGCTCGCAGGAAGCTGCGGTTATAAGAACATATCTCGACACTATAGTCGACCTTCCTTGGGGGGAATATTCCAAAGATAAATTTGATCTTGCTAAAGCGAAAAAAATTCTTGAAAAAGAGCATTTCGGTCTTGATAAAGTTAAAGACAGAATTTTAGAATTTTTGGCAGTTAGAAGCTTGACCGACGAGATAAATGCTCAGATAATCTGTCTTGTAGGCCCTCCCGGAGTTGGTAAAACATCTATCGCTCGTTCGATTGCTGAATGTATGGGCAAAAAATTTGTTCGAATGTCGCTCGGCGGAGTTCGTGACGAAGCCGAGATTAGAGGACATCGCAAAACATATGTTGGGGCGATGCCGGGCAGAATTATCAACGCAATATCGCAAGCAGAAACCTCAAATCCGCTCATATTACTGGATGAGATAGATAAACTGGGTAGCGACTATAAGGGTGATCCTTCGTCGGCGTTGCTTGAAGTTCTCGACCCGGAACAAAACAACACGTTTAAAGATCATTTCCTAGATATACCATATGACCTTAGCAAGGTTTTGTTTATAACAACGGCCAACGATCCACACACAATTCCAAAGCCTTTGTATGATCGAATGGATGTTATAGAGCTATCAAGCTATACAAGGCATGAAAAGTATAAAATTTTAAAACTTCACCTTTTGGAAAAGCAACTTAAAAAACACGGTATAACGAAACAACAGTTCACGATTACCGACAAAGCGGTTTTCGGGTTAATAGACGACTACACTGCGGAAGCCGGTGTTCGTTCGCTTGAACGAGAACTCGCAAAGCTTATAAGAAAATCGGTTCGAATGATAGTTGAAGGAAAGCTCGAACATATCCGTGTCGACTACCCAATCCTTGAGCAACTGCTAGGGCCAAAAAAGAACAAGGGAAGCCTTGTTGACACAAAATCTGATATTGGCGTGGCAAATGGTCTTGCTTGGACGTCGGTTGGCGGAACGCTGTTGCCTATTGAAACGATAGCGGTTAACGGAACCGGCAAGGTTGAAATAACCGGAAGCCTTGGCGACGTAATGAAAGAAAGCGCAAAGATAGCGGTTTCTTTAGCAAGGACGTTAACAGGGAAGTATAAAGTTCCGGAAAAGCTCGCTTCGGAATTTGATCTTCATATCCATGCTCCCGAAGGCGCAGTTCCGAAAGATGGCCCTTCCGCCGGTGTAACACTCATGGTGTCGCTTGTTTCCGCTGTAATCTCAGCGCCAATTAGAAAGAATGTTGCGATGACAGGGGAGGTTACCCTTAAAGGAAACGTCTTGCCCATCGGTGGGTTAAAGGAAAAACTAATCGCTGCATATAAAGAAAAGATGACATCGGTTATTATTCCAAAAACAAATATCTGTGACCTTGAAGATGTTCCAAAAGAGGTTAAGGATGCTTTGAAGATAATCCCTGTCGAGACTATATCCGAGGTTTTGGAATATGCTATTCCGATGGAACAAGCAAAGATACGAATAGACAAAAATTCTGATAAAAAAATTGTGGTTGAACCTCAAAAAGAAACAGCTGCAAAAACAATATAATCTCCGCCTGTGGCGGAGCTATTGGAAATACTGCTTGTCGAGCTTCGCTCGCCATTTTGCGCCGGTGGCGCAAAAACCGCAGTATTTCTAAAGATTGAGGTCTTGTTCCTAATTTAAGTAATCTCCGCCTGT